>NZ_JBWKFF010000006.1:0-166736 GCF_056434425.1 Streptomyces sp. NPDC044033
CACCTGTGCACGTGCGTTCGGCGGCGGGCCGGGGTCCGCAGCCTCGGCCGGCAGCGCGTGCGCCGCCGTCGTACCGAACACGGTCACAGCCAGCGGGAGAGCTGTGGCGGCGGAAAGTCTCAGGCGCAGACGTGGTGCGCGCAGCACACTCGGTAAAGGTCTCTTCACGGTTGATTCCCCTCAAAGAAGCACGGGATGATCCGTTGCCGAACGCACCCCCGCGCAACGGCACTTGCCGCAGCATGCCGCGCCTGATCGTATAGCGAAACAGAAGCCAAACGATCTTTGCGATGCATTTGCCCAAAGAGGCAGAGCCCTCCGCAGCCCGGCTTCCCCACGGGCCAATCTTCAGGAACTCTTCAGGAAGGACACTGCGTCCCCCACCGGACACAGGTCTGCGTCAACAGAATCCTCCTGGGATGGCATCCCGCCAAACCGGGCCTCGTCACACACCCGAGTTAGTGGTATCAATAGGTCGCCAAGTCGAGGCTGCCGTACTGCCAATGGGCCATACGCCCGTGCGGCGGAAGCCTCCGCCGCAGCCATCCCATTTTTCATTCGCCTGCGAGACACGTCCGCGCGCTGCTGCGGGTGTCCTCTTCGCTCCATCTATCACGAAGGACAAAGAATCGATGAGACCTACTTCTCGACTGCTCACCGTGGGCATCGTTCTCGGCACCATAGTGCTGGGCAGCTCCGCGACAGCGATCGCCGAGAGCACGGACTCTCCCCCATCGGCTGTGGAGGACTTCGACTACCCTCAGGCCGACAAGATCTTCAAGGAACGCGGCATCAAGCTCAAGCGCGGCGACGGGCACATCACGCTGACCACGTGCGACGGTCGACCCGGGCTCGTCGAAGTGTACGCACGAAGCACGGACCCTGCAGACACGTCCGGCAAACGTCACTTCTGCTTCCGCGTCACCGGGAAAGCAGGATACTTGAGCCTGGAGCTGCCCGCTGTGTACACGGCCAAGGGCAATGACTACGCAGTCGACCTCAACATGATCACGGCTGATTCTGAGAAATCCTTCAGCTTGGACAAGGACAAGTGGACCACGGTCGGAGAAGCCTCCGACCCCCAGGGACGCGATTTCACTCTGCTGGAGATCGTCGCCAAGAAGTGACGGCTACGCCAACTGCCATGGGCACCAAGTTGCACTCTAAATCCCAAAGAAATAGTCAAGGAAGACACATGTCTGGCAAGGCAGCACGCTCTGGGTGGGCGACAGGTTTTCTCGCGACCGGCATCATCGCCGGACTGTTAACCAGTACGCAGGCACACGCCGTGGTCGGCGACGAGGTCAGGGACGGTCAGTACGCGTTCACCGCGAGACTCGATATCGGCGATGGCAAGCGCAGTTGTTCGGGGGCGCTGGTCGAGAGTCAGTGGGTGCTCACCGCCTCCCGGTGCTTCGCGGATGCCCCGGAACAGGGTTTTCAGATTCCCGGGGGCGCACCGAAGGACAAGACGGTCGTCACCGTCGGCCGTACGGACCTCACGAGCACGACCGGCACCGTGGTCGACGCGGTCGAGCTCGTACCGCGCGGTGATCGCGACCTCGTGATGGTCAAACTGGCCAAACCCGTCACGGGCATCGCCCCCATCGCCGTGGGGACGGCCGCGCCCGGCAAGGGCGAGGCGTTGCGTGTCGCCGGCTACGGCCGTACCAAGGAAGACTGGGCGCCCGACCGACTGCACTCCGCCGCGTTCGAGGTGGGCTCGGTCAAGGACACCGCCATCGGTCTCGCCGGCAAGACCGCGGCCACGGCAAGTGTCTGCAAGGGGGACACCGGCGGGCCGGCGTTCCGGGAGGACGGTGGGCGGCTCGAACTGGTCGCCGTCAATTCCACTGCCTGGCAGGGGGGTTGCTTCGGCAGCGATGAGACGGAGACGCGTACGGACGCCGTCGACACCCGCGTGGACGACGTCGCGGACTGGGTCCAGTCGGTCTCCTCGCGCACGCTGCTGCCGCGGGCGGACTGGAAAAAGGCGGACTACCTGGTCTCGGGATACTTCACGGGCGGCTCGGCCGGCGGCAAGCGGCACATGGACATGGTCGTCCGCTGGTCGGATGGTTCGGTCACCCTTTATCAGGGCGCCGATCACAAGGACCCGAAGTACCCGTTCTCGACGCAGTACCAGCTCGCGCAGGCCGGAAGTACCTGGCAGTACGCGCAGGCGATCACCGGGGGCAGTTTCACTGGCAGTGGCAGTGACGGGCTGGTGGTGCGCTGGGTCGATGGAGAGGTGACGGAGTACACCCACGTCGACCGGGACGGATTCCACGGAGAGAAGACGCTGTTCCCCGAGCGCAAGGACAATCCGTACTGGAAGAACGCCCGCCTCATCCCCGTCGGGGACTTCACCGGCGACGGACGCCGCGACGACCTGCTCGCTCTCTGGGAGAACGGCTCGGTGTCGATGTACGCCGACATCGACGGCCAGGGTCTGCAGGGCTGGACCCAGCTGCGGAACGCGGACAAGAACTGGACCCAGGCCGCACAGATCAGCTCGGGCGAGTTCACTGGCAAGAAAACCGACGACCTCCTCATCAGCTGGAACAACGGCAACACCGCCCTCTTCCCCGGCCTCGACACCCACGGCTTCCACGGCAGCACCGACATCAGTCCCGCCGGATCGGACTGGAAGTACGCTCGGGCGCTCACGGTCGGCGCCTTCGCCGCCAACACCCGCCCGAACGACGTCCTGGTGCGATGGGTGGACGGCGAACTCAGCTACTACCCGGGCGTCGACGGCACCGGAACCCACAGTGAAATCCAACTCGCCCGCTGACACGCCATGTTCCAGCCGGGCCGACCACCACGAGCAGTGTCCGGCCCGGCATTGGCATGCGGTTCCCGACCACGCGCGCGACCGGGAGGCGGCATCCCGTAACAGCATCCTCCCGCGCCCTGTTGACGCGTGCTGACACCCTGTCTTGAACGGAGCTCCTTCCTTGCGCCTGTTACGCACGCGCCGCTTCTCGGCCGTGGCCTCTGCCTGTGGTGCTCTTCTCGTCATTTGTGGCAGCACCGCTGCCGCCTCGGCATCACCGTCCGAAGGACGTCGACCGGAGGCAGGGCCGGCAGCGGCCGATGCAGTTTCGCTGCCGCACCCGACGCCGGCCGCCTCGCAAGGATCGCGCCGTAGCTCCTCCACGTCCGACACCAGAGCCGAGAACGGCGAAGGCTGGTCGTCCGCGGACGCACTGCGGTTCTGGACCCCGGCACGCATCGCCTCCGCCACCGACCCGTCCGGGCGCGTTCCGGCGCCTCGCAGAGGCGGCGTGCTCAACCTCAAGGGTGCTCCCCTTCCCGGAGCGCCGGCCCCCGGCCCATTCCTCGGTATCAAGTCCGTCGGCATGCTCTTCGCCGTCGACAAGAGCATGCGAGCCCACTACTGCTCGGCGAGCGCCATACAGAGCGACAACCGCAGCCTCATCCTGACGGCAGGGCACTGCGTGGACTCCAAGGCGGTGTTCGTGCCCGAATACGACGCTCAGAAGTCCCTGTCGGACCAGCCGTACGGGGTCTGGCCGGTCAGCGAGTGGTTCGTCGACAGTCGGTATGAGAGGAACACCAAAAAGCCGGAATCTGACCTTGATTTCGCCTTCGCTCGTGTGGCGCCGAACGGCGGCATGAGCCTCCAGGACGCAGTGGGAGGCAACACACTTGCGCGCACCGAGCAGTACGACAACGACGTCAGCATCGTCGGCTATCCCACGGTCAGCCACAACCCGCAGGACGTTCCGGTCGAATGTTCCGCGCGGACGGAAGCACTGCCCGGCTTCCACCAGATGCGGATCGATTGCGCGGGCATGTGGGCCGGCGTCTCGGGCGGCCCTTGGTTCTCCGGAATCGACCAGGCGACCGGGACGGGGGAGATCATCGGGAACGTGGGCGGGTATAACGGCGGCGGCCTCGATGTGCCGTCCAGCGACCCGATGTACAACCGGATCTCCTACAGCCCCATGCACGGGGAGCGGTTCTTCCAGCTCTACGACGACGCCGAACACTCCCGCCACACCGACCTCGGCGCTTACCATCAACCCGAGGTGCCGCTTCCGCTGGGGAGTTCGGGCAAGTGGCAGAAGTCCGCGCTGATGGCCTCCGGGAACTTCACCGGCACTGGTTACAGCGATGCGATCGTGGCAGACGCCGATGGGTCGGTCATCCTCTACCAGGCTGCCCGCAAGAGGGAACCCAAGTACCCCTTCTCAGCCGAGTACAAGCTCGCCGACACGGGGAGCGTTTGGAAGTACGCGCGGGCAATCACTGGCGGCAGATTCGCCGACAACGGCAGTGACGGGCTGGTGGTGCGCTGGGTCGATGGAGAGGTGACGGAGTACACCCACATCGACCGAGACGGGTTCCATGGGGAGAAGACGCTGTTCCCCGAGCGCAAGGACAATCCGTACTGGAAGAACGCCCGCCTCATCACCGTCGGGGACTTCACCGGCGACGGACGCCGCGACGACCTGCTCGCCCTCTGGGAGAACGGCTCAGTGTCGATGTACGCCGACATCGGCAACAAGGGACTACAAGGCTGGACCCAGCTACGGAACGCGGACAAGAACTGGACCCAAGCCGCGCAGATCGGCTCCGGTGAGTTCACTGGGAAGAAAACCGACGACCTACTGATCAGCTGGAACAACGGCGACACCGCCATCTTCCCCGGCATCGACACCCACGGCTTCCACGGCAGCACCGACATCAGGCCGACGGGCTCGGCGTGGCGGAACGCGCAGTTGCTCACGGTCGGGGCCCTCGCCGCAGAGGAGCGGCCCGACGACATTCTCGTGCGGTGGAACGACGGCAAACTCAGCTACTACCCGGGCGTCGACGACAGCGGAACCCACGGCGAAATACAACTCGTGGGCTGACACGGGGGCGCGGGGAGCGCGAGGTTCAGTGCTCGGCTGCTTACGCGCGCAGCACAGCGGGCCGGGTGGCTGGTGTGCCGTCCGGCCCGTTCTGCCTGCGAGAGGGGTGGTGAGAGTTACGCGCTGACGCCCGGGGCCGTGCCGCTGCCGGCCGTGTACGAGGCCGCGCCGGTGCCTGCCAGGCTGCCGCCGTCGACGATGAGGTATTCGTCGCGGATCGGGCGCTCGGCCAGGAAGTCCTCCAGGATCTCGCGGGTGCCGGCGGCGTACCGGGCCTGGGCGGAGAGCGTGGTGCCGGAGACGTGCGGGGTCATGCCGTTGTGGGGGGCGGTGCGCCAGGGGTGGTCGGCGGGGGCGGGCTGCGGGTACCAGACGTCGCCCGCGTACCCGCCCAGCTGGCCGGAGTTGAGGGCGGCGGTCACCGCGTCCTGGTCGACGATCTGGGCGCGGGCGGTGTTGATGATGTACGAGCCGCGCTTCATGCTGCCGATGAGCTCCTCGTCGAAGAGGCGCTCGGTCTCGGCGTGCAGCGGGCAGTGGATGGAGACCACGTCGACGGCGCGGGACAGCGACCGCGCGTCGGGGTGGTAGGTCAGCCCCAGCTCCTCCTCGGTCTCGCGCGGCAGCCGGCGCTTGTCGGTGTAGTGCAGGTTGACGTCGAAGGGCGCGAGGCGGCGCAGGACCGCGACGCCGATCCGGCCGGCGGCGATGACGCCGACGTTCATGCCCTCCAGGTCATAGGCGTTGGCCACGCAGTCGGCGATGTTCCAGCCGCCCTCGGCCGCCCACTTGTGGGAGGGGAGGTAGTTGCGGACCAGGGCGAGGATCTGCATCACCGCGTGTTCGGCGACGCTGATGCTGTTGCTGTACGTCACCTCGGCCACGGTCATGCCGCGCTCGATGGCCGCGTCGAGGTCCACGTGGTCCGAGCCGATGCCCGCGGTGATGGCGAGCTTGAGGTTGGGGGCCTTGGCGATGCGCGCCTCGGAGAGGTAGGCGGGCCAGAAGGGCTGGGAGATGACGACATCGGCGTCGGGGAGTTCGCGCTCAAGCTCCGAGTCCGGGCCTTCCTTGTCGGAGGTGACGACCAGGGTGTGGCCGCGCTCTTCGAGGAACGTGCGGAGGCCGAGTTCGCCCGAGACGCTGCCGAGCAGTTCGCCGGGGGTGAAGTCCACGGCGTCGGGGGTGGGCGCGGTCTGTCCGCCGGGGTAGCCGTTCACGGTGGGAATGTCGTCGCGAGCGTACTTCGGCGGGAAGCCGTCCACCGGGTCCGGGTACAGAACACACACGATCTTGGCCATCATTACTCCTGTGAAAGCAGTCGGACGTTTCTCCGGCGATTTGCCGAATTCCGAACTGCTTCCACCCTGGCCCCATTCCGAAGTAGCGTCAAAGAGGCATTTTGGAATGCCTGATAAGTTCCGCCTATCAGGGCCGGGAAGGGATATGGAGGATCAGGGCGCCGTCAGGGAGTCCGTCGGCAGGCGTTCCAGCATCGCCGCCACATCCGTCCGCCGCGCCAGCTCCGCCAGTGCGCGGGCCATCACCGACCCCGGCTCCCGAGTCGTGGTCACCAGCCCCATCGGCGCGGTGCGGTCCGGCTCCACCAGCGGCAGCGCCCGCATCCCGCGCGGCACGCCGAAGACGTGCAGCCAGGCGTACGGCACGACGCCGACCCAGCGACCCGTCCTGACGTGGGCGAACAGGGACGCCACCGAATCGGTCTCCACCTCCGGCTCGGCCCGGGCCCCCGCCGCCTCGAAGATCTCGTCGAGGACGCGGCGGCCCTGCATGGTGCCGACCAGCAGACACAGCGGCAGCCGGGCCGCCTCCGCCCAGGTCGCGCTCCGGGCCCCGGGGCGGCCTATGGCCGTACCGGTCAGCAGTACATAACGCTCGCGATAAAGCGGCACCACCTGGAATTTCTCCGAAATTCCGGCGCGCAGGTAAGTGATTCCGGCATCGATCTCGAAATCCTGGACCTTACGGAGCACGTCCTCCGATTTCAGGTCGGAGAGAACACGCACACTCGCCAGCGGGTGTTCCGTGCAGAACGGCTCCGTGAGCAGCGATACGGCCGTCGAGGCGGTCGGCACCGAGCCGACGCGCAGCTGTCCGCTGAGGCCCGTACGCAGGGCGTCGACCTCGTCGGTGAGGGCGTCGCGGTCGGCGAGGATGCGCTGCGCCCACAGGACGATGCGTTCGCCCTCGGGCGTGAGGCTCTCGAACTTCCGGCCCCGGCGGACGAGGGGCACGCCGAGTTCGTCCTCCAGCTTCCGTACGGCCTCGGAAAGGGCCGGCTGGGAGACGTAGCACGCTTGCGCGGCGCGGGCGAAGTGTCGCTCGCGCGACAGCGCCACCAGATATTCGAGTTGGCGAAACAGCACCTTCTTGGTCTACCCGATCTTCAGGGGAGACGCCAAACTCGTATACGACACCGGACGGATCGGATCAGGCCGGCCCGGTCGGGCCGGAATCGTGAGGCAGGGCTCAATGGCGGCACGCGGCGAATTGGTGGCAGCGCTCAAGGAGGGGCGGCTGGCCCACGAGCTGGGCGAGTCCGGCGCGGACTGCCCGTATCCGGCCGGCGATCCCCGGCGGGCGGCCTGGCTGCGCGGCTTCGCCGCCGCCCGCTCGGAAAGCGAGGGGAAGTGACCCGCGGCGCTCACGGCAGGACCGCTATGCCGTCCAGCTCCACCATCGCCTGCTCGTCCCAGAGCCTCGCCGCCCCGATGACGGCCATCGCCGGATAGTCGCCACCGGCCAGCCTCCGCCACGCTCGGCCGAGTTCGGGCGCGTGCGCGCGGTAGTCGGCCACGTCCGTGGCGTAGACCGTGACGCGAGCGAGCTGGTCGGGCCGCCCGCCCGCCGCGCGCAGGGCCGCGAGGAGATTGGCCAGCGCCTGCTCGAACTGCGTCACCAACCCGCCGTTGACGACCTTGCCGTCCCCGTCCAGGGCCGTCTGCCCGGCCAGGAAGACGAGGCGGCCGCCGGTGGCGGTCACGGCGTGCGTGAACCCGGTGGGCGGGGACAGCTCCGCCGGGTTGATCCGCACCAGTCCCGGCTCGGCGGCGGACACGCCAGCGCCGTCATTCGCGCCGGTCACGGCAGTCTCGTCGTTCATCGGTCCTCTCCTCCTCGCGGTACAGGGGCAGGGCCGGGGGCGCCCGCGGATGCGTCGGCACCCGGCCGCCCCCGGTACAGCTCCTTGGCGATGATCGTCCGCTGGACCTCGCTCGCCCCCTCGTAGATGCGCGGCGCGCGCACCTCGCGGTAGAGGTGTTCCAGCAGATGGCCGCGGCGCAGCGCCCGCGCGCCGTGGAGTTGGACGGCCGCGTCCACGACGTACTGGGCCGTCTCGGTGGCCAGCAGCTTGGCCATGGCGGAGCTGGCCGCGACGCCGGGCGCCCCCGCGTCGTACGCCGCCGCGGCCGCGTACACCAGCAGCCGCGCGGCTTCCGTGCGGGTGGCCATCTCGGCGAGCTGGTGGGAGACCGCCTGGAGGTCCTTGAGCGGGCCGCCGAACGCCTGCCGCTCCCCCGCGTGGCGCACCGCCGCGTCGAACGCGGCCTGTGCCATGCCGACCGCGAACGCGCCGACGCTGGGCCGGAAGAGGTTGAGCGTGCGCATGGCGACGCGGAAGCCGTCGTCGGCCTCGCCGAGCAGGTCGTCGCGGGTGACCGGGACGACGTCGAAGGCGAGGGTGCCGATGGGGTGGGGGCTGAGCATGTCGAGCGGCGCGCCGGTCAGGCCCGGGCGGTCGGCGGGGACGAGGAAGGCGGAGACGCCGCGGGCCCCCGCGCCCGGGGTCGTACGGGCGAAGACGGTGGAGAAGTCGGCCTCGGGGGCGTTGGAGATCCAGCACTTCTCGCCGGTCAGCCGCCACTGTCCGGGGCCGTCCGGGTCGGCGCGCAGGGCCAGGGCGGCGGCATCGGAGCCGGCGTCGGGCTCGCTCAGCGCGAAGGCCGCGACCGCGCGGCCCGCGACGACCTCGGGCAGCCAGCGGGCTCGCTGTTCAGCGGTCCCGGAGAGGACGACAGGGTACGCGCCGAGGCCCTGGAGGGCGAGGGCCGTCTCGGCCTCCGTGCACTCGGCGGCGAGCGATTCGCGCAACAGGCAGAGGTCCATGGCGCGTACGGGGCCGTCGGCAGGGAATACCCGGGCCAGTAGCCCCAGCTCGCCGAGGGCCGCGACGAGCGGCCGGTTGACGCGGCCGGGCGCGCCGCCGGACGCGAGCGGATGGAGCTGTTCCGCTGCGAGGGCGCGCAGTTCGGCGCACCACTGCCGCTGGTGTGGCTCCAGCGCGAACGGGGTGGTCACCGGGCGCCTCCTTTATCGCGGTCTGTTGACTGTCGTCACCAAGACGTTACGCTGACATTGGATCGTCGCTGCCTGCAAGACCCCCACTTCCCTTTTCGGCGCGAGGGGGCGCATGCGTCATGGAGCTCAGTCCTTCGGCCCACGTCGACACCTTTCCGCGCGATCACCTGCCACCCGCCGACGAGTGGCCGGTACTGCTCCATGAGCCGCCCGTGCCGCGCTACCCCGAACGGCTCAACTGCGGCGCCGAGCTCCTCGACGCCACCGTGCGGCGGCTGGGGCCGGACGCCGGGCGCCCGGCCATGCTGGACGGGGCGGGCGGCGTCTGGTCGTACGACGAGCTGCGCGGCCACGTCGACCGGATAGCGCACACCCTCACCCTCGATCTCGGGGTGGTCCCCGGCAACCGGGTCCTGCTGCGCGGGCCCACCTCGCCGTGGCTGGCGGCCTGCTGGCTCGCGGTGATGAAGGCGGGCGCGGTGGCCGTCACGGTGCTGGCCGCGCAGCGCTCCACCGAACTGGCGACGATCTGCGAGATCGCCCGCATACGGCACGCGCTGTGCGACGCCGGCTGCCTCGACGATCTCGTACGGGCGGACGTGCCGGGGCTGCGCGTCACGGCGTTCGGCGGCGAGAGCCCCGATGACCTGCTGCGGCTGGCCGACGGCAAGCCCGCGTCGTACGAACCGGTGGCGACCGCCGCCGACGACGTGGCGCTGATCGCCTTCACCTCCGGGACGACGGGCCGCCCCAAGGGCTGTATGCACTTCCACCGCGATGTGCTGGCCATCGCCGACACGTTCTCGGCGCATGTGCTGCGGCCGCGGCGGACCGACGTGTTCGCGGGCAGCCCCCCGCTGGGGTTCACCTTCGGGCTGGGCGGACTGGTGATCTTCCCGCTGCGGGTGGGCGCCTGCGCGCTCCTCGCGGACCGGGCCGGCCCCGAGGGGCTGCTCGCCAACATCGAGAAACACCGGGTCTCCGTGCTGTTCACCGCGCCCACCGCCTACCGCGCGATGCTCGGCAAGCTCGGCTCGTACGACACGTCGTCGCTGCGCCGGTGCGTGTCCGCCGGGGAGAACCTGCCGGCCGCCCTGTGGCGCGACTGGCACCGGGCCACCGGCCTGCGCGTCATCAACGGCATCGGGGCGACCGAGATGCTGCACATCTTCATCTCAGCCGCCGACGAGTCCGTCCGGCCGGGTACGACGGGCGTCGCGGTGCCCGGTTTCCAGGCGCGGGTCGTCGGCACGGACGGGCACCCGGTGGCGGACGGCGCGCCGGGGCTGCTCGCGGTGCGCGGGCCCACGGGCTGCCGCTATCTGTCGGACGAGCGGCAGCGCGGGTACGTACAGGGCGGCTGGAACCTCACGGGCGACACCTACGTACGCGAGCCCGACGGCTACTTCCGCTATGTGGCGCGCGCCGACGACATGATCATCTCGGCCGGGTACAACATCGCGGGCCCCGAGGTCGAGGACGCGCTGTCGCTCCATCCCGATGTGGCCGAGGTGGCGGTGGTGGGGCGGCCGGACGAGGAGCGGGGGGAGATCGTCGTCGCCCATGTGGTGCTCCGGCAGGGCGTGGCGGGCACCGCGGAGACCGTCGCCGCGCTCCGCGAGTTCACCAAGAAGGAGATCGCGCCCTTCAAGTGTCCCCGCGAGATCGTGTTCGTCGAGGCGCTCCCCCGCACGCCGACCGGCAAGCTCCAGCGCTTCCGGCTGCGCGGCGGCGCTTTACAGTTTCCCCGTGACTGACCAGCACGCTCCCCGTTCCCTCATCGTCACGTTCTACGGCGCGTACGGGCGCGGGGACGCCCACTCCCCCGCCGGCCCGGTACCCGTCGCCGCCCTCATCCGGCTGCTGGGCGCCGTGGGCGTGGACCCGCCCTCGGTGCGGTCGGCGGTCTCCCGGCTGAAGCGGCGCGGGCTCCTCGTCGCGGACCGCACGGAGGGCGGGGCGGCCGGCTACGCACTCTCCCCCGACGCCCGGCAGCTGCTCGACGACGGCGATCGGCGCATCTACACGCGGCCCTCGGCGCGCTGCGGCGACGGCTGGCTGCTCGCGGTCTTCTCGGTCCCCGAGGAGGAGCGGAACAAGCGGCACCTGCTGCGCTCACGGCTGGCCGGGCTGGGGTTCGGCACGGCGGCGCCGGGGGTGTGGATCGCTCCGGCGCACGTTCACGACGAGACGCGGCACACCTTGGAGCGGCTGGGGCTCGCCGGCTATGTGGACCTCTTCCGAGGCGAGCACGCCGGGTTCGAGCCGACGGCCGCGGCGGTCGCGCGGTGGTGGGATCTGGCCGGGCTGGCCAAGCGGCACCAGGCTTTTCTGGACGCGCACGAGCCGGTGCTGGGCCGCTGGGCGCGCCGCCGGGTCGTGCCGCCCGCGGACGCCTACCGCGACTATCTGCTGGCGCTGGACTCCTGGCGGCAGCTGCCCTACGCGGACCCGGGGCTGCCGCCCGCGCTGCTGCCGCCGGACTGGCCGGGCGCGCGGGCGGCCGAGGTGTTCGGCGCGCTGCACCGCAAGCTGCGGGACGCGGGCGCGGTGTACGCGGCGCGGTGGTCTTCGTGACGGGCCGGCTCGCTGACGGACCAGCCTACTGACAGGTCTGCTTGTTGACAGGCCGGCTTGCTGACGGATCGGCCTACTGACGGGCCGGCTTGCTGACGGATCGTCTCCCTGACAGGCCGACTTGCTGACGGATCGTCTCCCTGACAGGCCGACTTGCTGACGGATCGTCTCCCTGACAGGTCGTCTTACTGACAGCCCGTCACACCCCCAAGGTCAGGCGGGGTTTGGGGCCGTCCGTGCGGCCCGTCGGAGGTGTGCGGCTGCCGGCCCGGTACGGCAGGGGCCAAGGCGCGCCGGGGCCCGTATAGGACTGGTCGGCTGCGGCGTGCAGGGTCCACTGCGGGTCGTAGAGGTGCGGGCGGGCCAGCGCGCAGAGGTCGGCGCGGCCCGCCAGGATCAAGGAGTTGACGTCGTCCCAGGAGGAGATGGCGCCCACCGCGACGACCGGTACGCCGAGCGTGTTGCGGATCCGGTCGGCGAACGGCGTCTGGTACGAGCGGCCGAAGTCCGGGGCCTCGTCGGAGACCACCTGGCCGGTGGAGACGTCGATGGCGTCGGCGCCGTGGGCCGCGAAGGCGCGGGCGGTCTCGATGGCGTCGGCGCCGGTGTTGCCGCCCTGCGCCCAGTCGGTCGCGGAGATGCGCACGGTCATCGGCTTCTCGGCCGGCCACACGGCCCGTACGGCGTCGAACACTTCGAGGGGGTAGCGCAGCCGGGCCGCGAGGTCTCCGCCGTAGGCGTCGGTGCGCCGGTTGGTGAGCGGGGAGAGGAAGGAGGAGAGCAGATAGCCGTGCGCGCAGTGGAGTTCGAGGAGGTCGAACCCGGCGCGGTCGGCGGCTTCGGCGGACCGTGTGAACTGGTCGCGTATCGCGGCGAGTCCGGCGTCGTCGAGCGCGTGCGGGGTCTGGTTGACTCCGGGGCGGTACGGCAGCGGCGAGGGGGCGGCCAGCGGCCAGTTGCCGTCCGGCAGGGGCTGGTCGATGCCGTCCCACATGAGGCGGGTGGAGCCCTTGCGGCCGGAGTGGCCTATCTGAGCGCCGATGGCGGTGCCGGGCGCGCTCGTGTGCACGAAGTCGGTGACGCGCCGCCAGGCCCGCTCGTGCTCGGGCGCGTACAGACCGGCGCAGCCGGGGGTGATGCGGCCCCGCTCGCTGACGCAGATCATCTCGGTCATGACCAGGCCCGCGCCGCCGAGGGCGCGCGCGCCGAGGTGGACGAGGTGGAAGTCGCCGGGCTCGCCGTTCTCGGCGCTGTACATGTCCATCGGCGAGACGACGACGCGGTTGCGCAGGGTCAGTCCGCGCAGGGTCAGGGGCGTGAACATGGGGGGCGTGCCGGGCGGTACGGCCGCCTCGCGCTCGACGGAGGCGACGAACTCCGCGTCGCGCAGCCGCAGATTGTCATGGGTGACGCGACGGCTGCGGGTGAGGAGGTTGAAGGCGAACTGCCGGGGCGGCTGGGCGGCGTAGACCGCGAGATCCTCGAACCATTCGAGGCTGGCGCGGGCAGCCCGCTGGGTGGACAGCACGACGGCGCGGCGCTCGGCCTCGTACGCGGCGAGCGCCTCGGCGACGGTGGGCCGCTCGGTGAGGCAGGCGGCGAGCGCGAGGGCGTCCTCGACGGCGAGCTTGGTGCCGGAGCCGATGGAGAAGTGGGCGGTGTGCGCGGCATCGCCGATCAGGACGGTGTTGCCGTGCGACCAGTGCTCGTTGACGACGGTGCGGAAGGCGGTCCAGCTGGAGTTGTTGCCGCGCAGCGGCCGGCCGTCGAGGGCGTCGGCGAAGAGCTTGGAGCACTGGTCGATGGAGCCCTGCTCGTCGCAGCGGTCGAGGCCGGCGGCGCGCCAGACCTCTTCGCGCATCTCGACGATGACGGTGGAGGCGCCGAGGCCGTGCTGCGGCCCGGAGGGCCCGGTTGCGGGGCGATGGGCGCCGGTGGGCGCCGTTGCCGGGCGGTGTTCGGGTGACGGTTGGGCGTAGGGGTAGCCGTGCAGCTGGATGATGCCGTGTTCGGTCTCGGCGGTCTCGAAGCGGAAGGCGTCGAAGGCGAAGTCGGCGGCGAGCCAGATGTAGCGGCAGCGGTGCGTGGTGATGCGCGGCCGGAAGGCGTCGCGGTGGGCGTCGCGCGTGAGGCTGTGCACCCCGTCGGCCGCGATGACCAGGTCGTACGAGCGGGCCAGCACGGCGGCGGGCGGGGCCTCGGTCCGGAACCGCAGCTCGACGCCGAGCGAGGCGCACCGCTCGTGCAGGATCTCCAGGAGCCGGCGGCGGCCGAGGGCGGCGAAGCCGTGGCCGCCGGAGCGCTGCACGGTGCCGCGGTGGACCACGTCGATGTCGTCCCAGCGCACGAACGCGTCGCTGAGCGCGCGGTAGACGACGGGGTCGGCGTGTTCGATGCCGCCGAGCGTCTCGTCGGAGAGGACGACGCCGAAGCCGAAGGTGTCGTCGGGGGCGTTGCGCTCCCAGACGGTGATCTCGCGCCGGGGGTCGAGGCGTTTGAGGAGGGCGGCGGCGTAGAGGCCGCCGGGGCCGCCGCCGATGACCGCGATCCGTGTGGCCGCCGACGCTTCCCCCGTTCCCGCCGCGGGCGTCACCGCCCCTGCCATTTCGGCGGGCGCTTCTCGGTGAACGCGGCGTGGAACTCGGCGTAGTCGCCGCTGTTCATCAGCAGCGCCTGGGTCGCCGCGTCCATCTCGACGGCGGCGGACAGCGGCATGTCGAGTTCGGCGGTGAGCAGCGCCTTGGTCTGCGCGTAGGCGAGGGCGGGGCCCTCGGCGAGGCGGCGGGCGAGCGCGGCGGCCGCGGCGGGGGCCTGCCCCTCGTCCACCAGCTCGCTGATCAGGCCGATCCGCTCGGCCTCCGGGGCGCGCACCGGCTCGCCGAGCATCAGCAGCCGGGTCGCGTGCCCGAGGCCGACGACGCGCGGCAGCAGATAGGCGGCGCCCATGTCACCGCCGGACAGCCCGACGCGGGTGAACAGGAACGCGAAGCGGGCCGAGGGGTCGGCGACCCGGAAGTCCGCGGCCAGGGCGAGGACCGCGCCCGCGCCCGCGGCGACGCCGTGCACCGCGGCGACCACGGGGAAGGGGCATTCGCGCAGAGCCCGTACGACCTGCCCGGTCATCCGGTTGAAGTCGAGGAGCTCACCGGTGTCCATGGCCAGGGTGGCGCCGATGATGTCGTCGACGTCGCCGCCGGAGCAGAAGCCGCGGCCCTCGCCGCCGAGCACGAGGGTCCGTACGGAACCGTCGCGGGCCAGCTCCGGGAGGAGGTCGCGCAGGTCGGCGTAGGCGCCGAAGGTGAGGGCGTTGAGTTTCTCGGGGCGGGCGAAAGTGACGGTCGCGACGCCGTTGTCGAGGGTGAGGCGGAGGTTCCGCCATTCCTCGGCCTGGGTGCGGTGCGCGGACCCGGTGAACGGACTCATGGAGCACGGCCTCCTTCAGCCGGACGGCTGGTGCTGCCTGCCTTCCGAAGTTATCACCGAAGCATGACTGTCGTCACGAGTGCGCTATATCGCTGCGGGACAGTCGACCGAAGGCCGCCGAACGGCGGGGCCGGTATCAGGGGAGCCGGAAGTCCCGCGAACCGTGGACCGGGGACTCTGACACCACGATCACCCATTTCGTACTGTTGAAGTCGGAAAGAGTCCTTCTACGAACGGACCGATACGTTGCCCGACACCGCCCGCTCGGCCTTCTGGCGCATCTTCCTGCCGCACACCACGGCCGCCGTGCCGATCGCGCGCGCCCTGATCCGCAGTGCGCTCACGGACATCGAGGCGGCGGCGGACAGCGATACGGCGGAGCTGCTCACGGCGGAGCTGGTGGCCAACGCGGTGGAGCACACGGTCGGCGACGACCCGATAGAGCTGGTGGTGGAGCTGCTGGAGACCGGCTGCCAGGTCGAGGTGCACGATCGCGACCCGGCCCCGGTGGGCGGCCTGGACAGCCGCGGCCCCGCACCGTCGCCGTCCCCGGACAGCCTCGACGAGCACGGCCGGGGCCTGCTGCTGATCCGTACGCTGAGCGCGGCGTCCGGCTACCGCGCCACGGAACACGGCAAGGCCGTCTGGTTCACTCTCCGCTCGGCGTGCTGACGCCTGCCAGGACCCTGCCGCCGGAGTCATCCCCCTTGGCGCCGATGCGCGAGCGGGGACGCCCGTAGAGGACGTACACGAGCGCGCCGACCGCCAGGAAGGCGGCGAACTGCGCCCAGGTCGCCGGCCCCGTCCCGTACATCAGATACAGGCAGAAGCCGACGCCGAGGACCGGCGTGAGCGGGAAGAGCCGGGCCCGGAAGGGCCGCGGCAGATCGGGGCGCGTGCGGCGCAGCGCGACGACGGCGACGTTGACCACCGCCATGACGGCGAGGGTGCCGATGGTGGTCAGGTTCAGCACCACGTCCAGCGGTACGAACGCGGCGGGCACCGCGAAGACCGCCGCGACGATCCAGGTGCCCGCGACGGGCGTCGAGGTCTTCGGGGAGATGCGCTCGAAGACGCGCGGGATCAGGCCGTCCCGGGACATGGACATGAGGATGCGGGTCTGCCCGTACATCACGGCCAGCACCACGGAGGCGATGGCGACGACCGCGCCGAAGGCGATGATGCCGCCGCCGAGGGTCGAGCCGGTGACCTGGTTGACGATGAGCGAGAGGGCCGCGGGCCGGTCGGCCACGGCGTCGGCGGACATCGCGCCGACCGCGGCGAAGGCGACCAGGCAGTAGAGCAGCGTGACGACGCCGATGCAGATCATGATCGCCAGCGGGATGGTGCGCCGCGGGTTCTTGACCTCCTCGCCGGCCGTGGTGATCGCGTCGAAGCCGATGTACGAGAAGAACGCGACCGAGGCGCCGGAGGTGACCCCGGCGATGCCGTGGGAGGCGAAGGGCGAGAGGTGGCCGGCCTTGAAGGCGGTGAACGCGATGGCACAGAAGAGGATGAGGACGGCGATCTTCAGCACGGCCATGAACGCGGTGGCCCGCGCGCTCTCCCGCACCCCGCGCACCAGCAGTGTCGCCGCGAGCAGCATCACCACGACGGCGGGGAGGTTGATGACGCCGCCCTCGCCGGGGGCGTTGGACAGGGCTGCGGGCAGTTGGTGGCCGATGAGTCCGGCGAGCAGCTCGTTCAGATACTGGCCCCATCCGACCGCGACGGCCGAGACCGAGACGCCGTACTCCAGCAGCAGGCACCAGCCGATAAGGAAGGCCGCGCCCTCGCCGAGCGTCGCGTAGGCGTACGAGTAGGAGGAGCCCGAGACGGGGATCGCGCCGCCCAGCTCCGCGAAGGAGAAGGCGGTGAAGACACAGGTCACGGCGGCGATCACAAAGGAGACGGCGGCGGCCGGGCCCGCCTGGGCGACCGTGTCGGAGAGGCCGACGAAGATGCCGGTGCCGACGATCGCGCCGACGCCGAAGCACACGAGCTGGAAGAGGCCCATGGTGCGTTTGAGGCCATGCCCTTCGAGGTCCGCGCCGGACTCGGCGATGAGCAGATCGGGGGACTTGACGCGCAGTCCGGACGGGGGCATGGGGTGGTTCTCTTCTCTGGTCGTGCACAAGCGGGTGGGGTCCGGGCGCGTATGCCCGGACCCCACCGAATAAGTGAATAGTAGCCGAAAACTATGCATGATCGCCCATTCGGGCGTATGGCTATGCGGTCGCCTTGGGTGTTGTGGACTGTCGTGGCTGTTGTGGACTGCCGTGACTGTCGTGCCCCTGCGGCGATACGGCCACGGGGTTGCCATGGGGCCGCCATGAGGCCGCTATGGGGTTGCTATGCCCTCGCGGCCCAGCGTCGCGACCAGCACGGCCTTGATGGTGTGCATGCGGTTCTCGGCCTCGTCGAAGACGACGGAGTGCGCCGACTCGAAGACCTCGTCGGTGACCTCCAGGGAGGTCAGCCCGTGCTGCTCGTAGATCTCCCGGCCGACCGCGGTGCCGAGGTCGTGGAAGGCGGGCAGGCAGTGCAGGAACTTCACATCGGGGTTGCCGGTGGCGCGCAGCACGTCCATGGTCACGGAGTACCCGGAGAGCAGCTTGATCCGCTCCTCCCAGACCTCCTTGGGCTCGCCCATCGACACCCAGACGTCGGTGGCGACGAAGTCCGCGCCGCGCACGCCCTCGGCGACGTCCTCGGTGAGCGTGACGCGCGCGCCGGAACCCTCGGCCAGCCGCCGCGCCTCGGCCACGACCTCGCCCGCCGGCCACATCCGCCGCGGCGCGACGATCCGTACGTCCATGCCGAGCAGCGCCCCCGTGACGAGGTAGGAGTTGCCCATGTTGTAGCGGGCGTCACCGAGATAGGCGAACGCGACCTGCTCCAGCGGCTTCGCGGCGTGCTCGACGACTGTGAGCACGTCGGCCAGCATCTGGGTGGGGTGCCACTCGTCGGTGAGCCCGTTGAAGACGGGGACGCCCGCGTACCGCCCCAGCTCCTCGACGACCTCCTGGCCGCTCCCCCGGTACTCGATCCCATCGAACATCCGGCCCAGCACGCGCGCCGTGTCCTTCACCGACTCCTTGTGCCCGATCTGCGAACCGGCCGGGTCGAGGTAGGTCGTGGACGCGCCCTGGTCGGCGGCGGCCACCTCGAAGGCGCAGCGGGTGCGGGTGGAGGTCTTCTCGAAGATCAGGGCGATGTTCCTGCCGCAGAGCCGCTGCTCCTCGGTGCCCGCGCGCTTGGCGGCCTTGAGCCGCGCGGCCAGGTCGACCAGGCCGTGGAACTCCTCGGCGGTGAAGTCCAGCTCCTTGAGGAAGTGGCGGCCCGTGAGATCTATCGCCATGGGGTGGGCTCCTCGGTCACGACTACAGGGAATTACGGAAGTGTATACGACGCTCCGCATATGGATACGGCGCGGCTGACGTGGGGACGACTGGGCCGGACCCTTCGGGCGGCGGGCTATACAGGGTCTCTCTCCACCGGGCAGCTCATACAGCGGGGGCCGCCCCTCCCCCGGCCCAGCTCGCTGCCGGGGATCGTGATCACCTCGATGCCGTGTTTGCGCAGAAACGTGTTGGTGGTCGCGTTCCGCTCGTAGGCGACCACCACACCCGGCTCTATGGCCAGCACATTGCAGCCGTCGTCCCACTGCTCGCGCTCCGCCGCGTGCACGTCCTGCGTCGCCGTCAGCACCCGGATCGAGTCCAGGCCGAGCGCCGCCGCGATGGCGCGGTGCATATGGCCCGGCGGATGGTCGGTGACCTTGAGGTCGCGCTCGCCGGAGCCCGGTTCGATCGTGTAGGAGCGGAGCATCCCGAGCCCCGCGTACTGCGTGAAGGTGTCGCCGTCCACCATCGTCATCACGGTGTCCAGGTGCATGAACGCCCGCCCCTTGGGCATGTCCAGGGCCACGATCGTACGGGCCGACCCCGCCGCGAAGAGCCCGCGCGCCAGCATCTCCACGGCCTGCGGGGTGGTCCGCTCGCTCATCCCGATGAGTACCGCCCCATCGCCGATGACCAGCACGTCGCCGCCCTCGATGGTCGAGGGGTAGGCTGCCTGCCCCTCCGACCAGACATGGAAATCGGCGCTCGCGAAGAGCGGGTGGTGGCGGTAGACGGCCTCGTAGTGCACCGTCTCGTGCCAGCGGGCGGGCCAGCGCATCGCGTTGATGGAGACCCCGTCGTAGACCCAGGCCGAGGCGTCGCGGGTGAAGAGGTGGTTGGGCAGCGGATTGAGCAGGAAGTCGTCCAGCTCCATCGCGTGGAACCGTACGGACACCGGCTCGGCGTACCCGGTCAGGAACTCCCGCTTCGTCATCCCGCCGACCAGCGCCTCGGCCAGCTCGGGCACCGACAGCTCGTCGAAGGCGGCGCGCAGCGGCCCGGTGGCGAGCGGCCCGTACTCCTTCTCGTCGAAGACCCGGTCCAGTACGAGCGCACGGGCGGCCGGCACCGCGAGGCTCTCGGCGAGGAGGTCCTGGAAGAGGTGCACCTCGACGCCGCGGTCGCGCAGCACGTCGGCGAAGCCGTCGTGCTCGGCGCGGGCACGGCGCACCCACAGGACGTCGTCGAAGAGCAGGGCGTCCTTGTTGGACGGAGTGAGGCGCTTCAGCTCCAGGTCGGGGCGGTGCAGGATGACGCGGCGCAGCCGCCCGGCCTCGGAGTCGACATGGAATCCCATGCGCCCATCCTGGCCCGAACCGGCCGTGATCACTCGGTGCACGACGCGCCGGGCTCGGGAGCGGGGGTGGCGGCCCGGCGGCCGCCTGCCTCGGAACAGGGCGCGGAGCCGGGCGCGGGCCCTGTGCTCTGCGCCCTGCGCCCGGCTGCCCCCGGCCGAGACCGGGCGGGGGCAGCTCGAAAGCGTCGGTACCGCGGGAGCCGTGAGATCCGCCGGAACCGTCGGCGCCGTGGGATCCGTGGGATCCGTGGGAACCCTGGGCGCCATGAGGTCCGTCAGATCCATCAGAGGCGGGGGCGGCTCCGTCAGAGGCGGGGGTCGACCGGCTCCGATTCCAGGGCCAGTACCGCGAACACCGCCTCGTGCACCCGCCACAGCGGTTCGCCGTCCGCCATCCGGTCCAGCGCCTCCAGACCGAGCGCGTACTCCCGCAGGGCGAGCGATCGCTTGTGCCCCAGATGCCGTGCGCGCAGCCGGACCAGGTTCTCCGGGCGTGTGTACTCCGGTCCGTAGACGATGCGCAGGTACTCACGGCCACGGCACTTGACGCCGGGCTGGTTGAGCCTGCCGTCCGCCCGGCGCAGATACGCCTGGAGCGGCTTGACGACCATGCCCTCGCCGCCCGCCGCGGTCAGGTCGAGCCACCACCGCACACCGGCGGCGACCGACGCCTCGTCCTCCATGTCGACGACGAGCCGGCGGGTACGGGTGAGCAGCCCGCCGGAGCTCCGCCCGTCCTGGTCGACGAGGCGGTCCAGCCACGCCAGCTGCTCGTCGTGCGGCACCGCGGCGAGGCTGCGGCCCTCGGCGGCCAGGATCTGGAACGGTGCGAGCCGCACGTCGGCCAGGCTCTCGACCGGCCAGCAGTAGCGGCGGTACGCCTCGGTGAAGGCCGCCGCGTCGGCGGCCCGCTCGCGCTGTAGATCGAGGAGGCCGGACACGTCCACGCCGCGCGCCGCCGCCGACTCCAGGGCCGCCAGCGCGCCCGGGAAGACGGCGCGGGAGGCGGCGCCGACGGCCGCGTACTGGTTGCGGAGCAGCCCGCCGGACTTGAGGGACCACGGCATCAGCTCCGCGTCGAACAGCAGCCAGCCGGTGGCCAGCTCCTCCCACAGACCCGCCCCGTCGACGGCGCTCCGCAGCCGCGCGAGGACCGCCTCGGTCTGCGCCGGGTCGTTGAAGAACGGCCGGCCGGTGCGCGTGTGCAGCGCCCCCGTCACTCCGTCGCCCGCTCCGAAGCGCTCCCGCGCGACGTCCTGGTCGCGGCAGAGCAGGACCACCGCCCGCGACCCCATGTGCTTCTCCTCGCACACCACGTGGCGCACGCCGTCCGCGCGGTAACCGGCGAAGGCTTCCACCGGGTGCTCCAGATAGCCGTCCTCCTTCGAGGTCGCGCAGGGCGCCATGGTCGGCGGAAGGTAGGCGAGCAGCCGCGGGTCGATCGCGAAGCGGCTCATGACCTCCAGCGCGGCGGCGGCGTTCTCCTCCTTCACCGCTATCCGGCCCATGTGCCGGGTCTCCACGGCCCGCCGGCCGGCGACGTCGGCGAGGTCGAGCGGCCGGCCGTCGGCGCCGCCGGGCGCCTCGGACGTGAGCGGCCGGGCCGGCTCGTACCAGACCCGCTCGGCCGGGACGTCGACCAGTTCGCGCTCGGGCCAGCGCAGGGCGGTCATCTTGCCGCCGAAGACGGCGCCGGTGTCGAGGCAGATGGTGTTGTTGATCCAGGAGGTGTTCGGTACGGGCGTGTGGCCGTAGACGACGGCGGCGCGGCCCCGGTACTCCTCCGCCCACGGGTAGCGCACGGGCAGGCCGAACTCGTCGGTCTCCCCGGTCGTGTCCCCGTACAGGGCGTGCGAGCGGACCCGGCCGGAGGTGCGGCCGTGGTACTTCTCGGGCAGCCCGGCGTGGCAGACGACGAGGCTCCCGCCGTCGAGCACGTAGTGGCTCACAAGCGACTCGATGAAGTCGCGGGCCGCCGCGACGAAGGCCCCGTCCTCATCGTCCTCCTTCTCCAGCTGCTCGATGGTCTCGGCGAGCCCGTGCGTGTGCTGGACGTTGCGGCCCTTCAGATAGCGGCTGAGCTTGTTCTCGTGGTTGCCGGGCACGCACAGCGCGTGGCCGGCGGCGACCATGCCCATGACGAGGCGGAGCACGCCGGGGCTGTCCGGGCCGCGGTCCACGAGGTCGCCGACGAAGACGGCCGTGCGGCCGTCGGGGTGCGCGGCGTCCACCGGCCGGCCCGCGCCGTCGCGCTCGACGGCGTACCCGAGCTTGGCGAGCAGGGTCTCCAGCTCGGAGCGGCAGCCGTGGATGTCTCCGATGATGTCGAACGGGCCGGTGCGGTGCCGCAGGTCGTTGTAGCGCCGCTCCAGGCTGATTTCGGCGGCCTCCGCCTGCTCCACGCCGCGCAGGACGTGCACCTTGCGGAACCCCTCGCGCTCCAAGTGGCGCAGGGAACGGCGCAGTTCGCGCTGGTGGCGCTGGATGACATGGCCGGATAGGCCGGCCCGGTCGGGGCGCGCCGCGTTGCGCTCCGCGCAGACCTGTTCGGGCATGTCGAGGACGATCGCCACCGGCAGCACGTCGTGTTCACGGGCCAGCCGCACGAGCTGCTTGCGGCTCTCCGCCTGGACGCTGGTGGCGTCGATGACGGTGAGCCGGCCGGCCGCGAGCCGTTTGCCCGCGATGTAGTGCAGGACGTCGAAGGCGTCCCGGCTGGCGCCCTGGTCGTTCTCGTCGTCGCTGACCAGACCGCGGCAGAAGTCCGAGGAGATGATCTCGGTGGGCTTGAAGTGACGTGCCGCGAAGGTGGATTTGCCGGAGCCGGTGGCGCCGACGAGGACCACGAGGGAGAGGTCGGGCACGGCGAGAGTGCGCTTGTCGTCAGCGACGGTGTCGATGCCGGTCATGCTGCCTTCTCCTCCTTCTTGGTCTCGTTCTTCACGGTCTCGCCCTTCGCGGACTCGTTCTTCGCGGTGTCGTTCTTCCGCGCGGATCCGTTCGCGCGTACGGTCTCGTTCTTCCGTACGGTCTCGTCCCGCGCGTTCATGGTGAACACGGCCAGCTGGGTCGGCGGACCGACCTCCGGGTCGTCGGGTCCCACCGGACGGAACTCCACTGCGTAGCCGTGCCGTTCGGCCACGCCCTCGGCCCACGCGCGGAACTCCGCGCGCGTCCACTCGAAGCGGTGGTCGCTGTGGCGCACATGCCCGGCGGGCAGGCTCTCCCAGCGCACGTTGTATTCGACATTGGGCGTGCTGACCAGCACGGTCCCCGGCCTGGCCGCACCGAAGACGGCGTACTCCAGCGCGGGCAGCCGCGGCAGGTCGAGGTGCTCGATCACTTCGCTGAGCACCGCCGCGTCGTACCCCTTGAGCCTGCTGTCGGTATAGGCGAGGGAACCCTGCAACAGCTGCACCCGGGCGGCCTGCCGCTCGGACATCCGGTCCAGCCGGAGCCGCCGCGCGGCTTCCTTCAGCGCCCGCATCGAGACGTCGACGCCGACGACGTCGGTGAACCGGGCGTCCTTGAGGAGCGCGCCCACCAACTGGCCCTGCCCGCAGCCGAGGTCGAGCACCCGCGCCGCCTTGGCCGCACGCAGCTCCCCGAGGATCGCCTCGCGCCGCTGCACGGCCAGTGGTACGGGCGTGCCCTCGGTGTCGCTCTCCTCGTCCACGGCGTTGTCGAGCTCTTCCGCCTCGCTGCCGTCGGCCTCGGCGAGCCGGGCGAGTTCGAGGCGGTCGAGCGCGTCCCGGGTCAGCGCCTCGCGCCGGGCGAGATAGCGGCTGGTGATGAGGTGTTGCTCGGGGTGGTTCTCCAGCCAGCCCTCGCCGGAGCGCAGCAGCTTGTCGACCTCGTCGGGCGAGACCCAGTAGTGCTTGGCGTCGTCGAGCACCGGCAGCAGCACGTACAGCTGGCGCAGCGCGTCGGCCAGCCGCAACTCGCCCTCCAGCACGAGCCGTACGTACCGCGAGTCGCCCCACTCGGGGAACTGCTCGTCCAACACCACCGGCTCCGCCGTCACCGCCCAGCCGAGCGGCTCGAACAGCCGGGTCACCAGGGCGCCGGTGCCGCGTGCGGGCAGCGCGGGCACCTCGATGCGCAGCGGCAGCGGCCGTCCGGGCAGCTCGGGACGGGCCTGGCACTGGCCCTTGAGGGCGCTGGAGAACACTGCGCTGAGCGCCACGGCGAGCAGCGAAGAGGCCGCGTACGGACGGTCGTTGACGTACTGCGCGAGCGCCGAGTCGGCCCCGCCGTCGCGCCCCTTGCCCCGGCCTCGCCGCACCAGCGCCACAGCGTCCACCTCCAGCAGCAGCGCCGCCGTGCAGCGCTCCGCCGTCGCCTCGGGGTAGAGGACGTGTGCGGTGCCGTGCGAGGTGGAGAAGCGCTGCGCCTTGTCGGGATGCTTGTGCAGCAGGAATCCGAGGTCGGTGGCGGGGCGCTCTGGGCTGCCGGTAGTGGTGATTGTCAGGAACACATGTACCAGTATCCCCCTCTTCAACCTGCGCTCCTATCGCTTTTCGCCGGAGGCGGGACCTCCGGCGATCGTCCGCGCCAGCTCCTCGATCCGCTCCGGGCCGACCCGGCAGCAGCCACCGATGAGCCGGGCGCCCGCGGCCTGCCACGCACTGACCCGCGCCGGATCGAACGTGGGCCTCCCTCGCCAACTCCGTGCCCGTGCGTCCCACACCTCCCCACTGTTCGGGTACACCACCACCGGCTTCCCCGTGGTCCGCGCCGCGATCTCCACGGCCCGCTCGGCGTCGTCCGGCTCGCAGCAGTTGACGCCGACCGCGATCACCTGGTCATTGCCCGCCGCGAGGCGGAAGGCGTCCGCCAGCGGCTGCCCGGCGCGGGTGGTCTCGCCCGCGACGGTATAGGTGAGCCATACGGGCACCCCGCACCCCTCGACCGCCCGCAGCAGGGCCTCCCCTTCGTCGGCGTCCGGCACGGTCTCCAGGGCGAGGACGTCCGGCTCCGCCTCGGCGAGCGCCGCCACCCGGGGCCGGTGGAACCGCTCCAGCTCCGCCACGCTCAGCCCGTACCGCCCGCGGTACTCGCTGCCGTCCGCCAGCATCGCGCCGTACGGCCCGACGGACGCGGCGACCCAGACCTCGCTCTCCACGGCTCCGGCCGCCCGCCGGGCCAGCTCCACACTCCGCCGCAGCAGCGCCCCCGCCTCGGCCCGCCCGGCCCCGCGCCGCGCGAACCCCTCGTACGTGGCCTGATAACTGGAGGTGATCAGCACCTGCGCACCCGCTCTCGCGTACGCCGTGTGCGCTGCCTCGATCTGCCGCGGGTCGTCGGCGAGGAGGCGCGCCGACCACAGGTCGTCGGAGAGGTCGCATCCCTGCGCCGCCAATTCATTGGACAGTCCTCCGTCGAGGACGAGCGGCCCGCGGGCGAGGGCTGCGGCGAGGGGGGTGGCGGGGGTAATGATCATGAGTGTCCTCGGGCCGCGCGGTGATCGATTCGCCGGCCCGCGGGGCAAAATGGGGGTATGGATCTTCGCATCTTCACCGAACCTCAGCAGGGCGCAACCTACGACACCCTCCTCCGCGTCGCACAGACCGCGGAAGAGCTGAACTATGGAGCCTTCTTCCGCTCCGACCACTATCTGCACATGGGGAACGTCGACGGCCTGCCCGGCCCGACCGACGCCTGGGTCACGCTGGCCGGACTCGCCCGCGAGACCAAGCGCATCCGCCTCGGCACCCTGATGACGGCCGGCACCTTCCGGCTCCCGGGCGTGCTCGCCATCCAGGTGGCGCAGGTCGACCAGATGTCCGGCGGCCGGGTGGACTTCGGTCTCGGCTCCGGGTGGTACGCCGAGGAGCACGAGGCGTACGGCATCCCCTTCCCGAAGGAGAAGTTCGGGCGGCTGGAGGAGCAGCTGGAGATCATTACGGGCCTGTGGAACACGCCCGTCGGCGACCGCTACTCCTTCGACGGCACGTACTACCAGCTCACCGACTCACCCGCGCTGCCGAAGCCCGCACAGCCCCGCATCCCGGTGCTCGTCGGCGGCCACGGCACGAAGCGCACCCCCGCCATCGCCGCGCGCTACGCGGACGAGTTCAACATTCCCTTCGCCTCCCCTGAGGACTCGGAGCAGCAGTTCGGACGGGTACGGGCGGCGGTCGAGGAGCGGGGGCGCAAGGCGTCCGAACTCGTCTACTCCAACGCCCTCGTCGCCTGTGTCGGCAAGAACGACGCGGAGGTCGCGCGCCGGGCCGAGGCGATCGGCCGCAGCGTGGAGGATCTCCGGGAGAACGGGCTCGCCGGGTCCCCGGACGAGGTCGCCGAGAGGATCGGCCAGTTCGAGTCGATCGGATCGCAGCGGATCTACCTCCAGATGCTCGACCTGTCGGACCTGGACCACCTGGAGCTGATCGCCGACAAGGTCATGCCTCAGGTGAGCTGACTTCGGTGAGGTGAGGGGGGTCAGGCGAGGTAGGTGACGTGCGTGAGGTGGGATGGCACAGCCGGGTTGGCGTAGATGGGTTGATGTGGTCGGGCTGAGGTGATGGGGCTGACGCGGTGGTGTTGACCCGGTTGGGCCGGTTGGGCCGACGACACCGCCGTCACCACCTCCGCAGTCCCTCCGGTGTGCCGCCCGCGTCGAGTGCGTACCACCCCCTCCCCCAGATCGGCGGGCGATGCCCGCCGCCGACCGCTCGCCTCGTTCGCCTTACTCGCCACACCCGCCTCACGCTCGCCGCGCCCACGCGTCGTCAGGCCCCCGCTCCCGCACTGCGAAGCGCCTCAGTAGCCCGAGCACCCGGTCACTGGACTCGTCGGCGGCGTCGATCGCCTCTAGGCACTGCCAGTACACGCCGTCCTCATCCGAGGCGGAAGCGACCGTGACCAGAGCTATGCCCACCTCTCCGAGCAGTCCGCCGAGACCCAGCAGGGCTCGCCGCGGGTCCCGCATCTCGGAGAGCTGCGTGGCCCGCACCCCGCCGTCGCGCAGGACGGACTGACGTAACCCGCCGCAGGCCCGGCTCCCCGCCTCGCTCAGGCCGCACGCCTCCGCCCGTATCTCCGCCGGTCCGGCGACCGCCAGATGACTGCCCATCGCCTGGGCCAACGCCTGTGCCTGCCATGCCTCCGTGACGATGTCCCGCACGCCGCTGGCTCCTGCCAGGGCGTGCCGTGTGACTCCGATGAGCCGCAGTGCCTCCATGTTCCGTCCCCACTCTTCGACTTCCCGACCTCACTACCCAGAGTGATGACTATCCGCCGGAAAAGCCAGGGGAAAGCAGAAATCTGTGGATACCAGATGCGCTGTGGATATCTCAATCACTCCGGAGAGTGACGAAATCCCGAAACCGGACCGCCCCGATCCGCTTTTGCGGGCACCGTGAGCACCGCGGGAAAGCGGTGCTCATTGCGGTCGATCTTCGCCGCGAGCGCCGCCAGCGCGTCGATCCCCAGCACCTCGCAGAACTGCAACAGGTACGCCAGCACGTCGGCGACCTCGTCCTCGACCAGCCCCGCCGACTTTGGGTCGTCCATCACCCGCGCCGACTGCTCCGGAGTCAGCCACTGGAAGATCTCCACGAGTTCGGACGCCTCGACGCTCAGCGCCGCCGCCAAGTTCTTGGGCGTGTGGAACTGCTGCCAGTCGCGCGCCGCCGCGAACGCGACGAGCCGGCGCTGAAGCGCCCGTACGTCCTCGCCGGAGCCGGCCGTACGGGCGTCGACATCATGAGGTGCGGAAGGTGCGGAGCCGCCACGGCGGGCGGAACCGCCGCGAACTGCGGAGCCGTCGTCAGACGCGGAGCTGTTGGTAGGCGCGGAGCTGTTGGTAGGCGCGGAGCTGTTGGTAGGCGCGGAGCCAACAGGAGACATGGAGCCGTTGGGAGACGCGCCGCCAACAGGAGACGCGGAGCCGTCGTGAGGTGCGGAATCAGGGGTTTCGGTCACGCCCCAGGTCTACCACCGTCACCTCCTCGCCCCACTCGGCCCCCGCCTCCCCCACGCCAAGGGCATCCGCCGACCCCACCGTCCCCACCAGCCTGATATGCCCCCGCGCACACATCCGCACCGCGAGCCCCAGCAACTCGCGCGCCTGCCGCCGGTCGAGGCACCGGTCGAACCCGTCCAGCAGCAGCGTCAACGACTGCCGCGCCGCGGGCACCTCCGCGGCCCGTTCCATGGCCAGCACCCCAGGCCCGGTCAGCAGGACCAGCGCGAGCGCCAGGTAGCGCAGTTCACCGTCGCCCAGCCGCTCCACCGGCATCCCGTCGCCGTCCGGCGCCGACCCCAGTACGGCCCGTACGAGGCCGCCCTCCGTCTCCCGCGCCGCCAGCCCGTCCACCGTGGCCCCCCGGCACCCGGCCCGTACCGCCGCGACCAGGGCCGTGTGCCGGATGGCGCACTCCGTGCTCGTACGCCCCAGCACCGCGGCAACGTTGTCGCATCCGCTCCGCAGCAGCGCGTCCGCCGCCTGCGCCGGGGCCCGCATCAGCTCCGGCCGCGGGTCGCAGGCGAAGACGGAGCGCAGCGCGACCACGACCTGTTCCGCGGCCTGGAGCACGAGTCGCTGACCCGCCGTCTTGCCCGCGACCCGCAGCGGCAGCAGTGCCGTGCCGAGCAGGTCGTCGGGGAGCGGGGCGCGGGTGACGGGCACGGCGCCGGCGGTGTGCCAGGCCGCCTGGACGCTGCGCCGCCCGGGGTCGCGCAGCGCGCTGGAGAGCAGCGTGCACCCGGCGCCGGTGAGCCGCTCACCGACCAGGCGGAGTTCGGGCTCGGCCTGTACGGCCAGGTCGAGGCGGACCTCGCCGGCCGGTCCGTCCACCGTGCAGCCGATGCGGAATCCGCGCCGCCCCTGCGCGTCCGGTCTGGCCTGCTGCGGCACGCACGCGGCGCTCCCGCCGGCCACCGGGGCCAGGGCGGCGTCGAGGGGCTCACCGCCGGCGAGCCGGGCGAGCGCCTCGTACGCCTGGAGGACGGAGGACTTGCCACTGCCGCTCGCACCCGTGAAGAGGGTGAGCGGGCCAAGCGGGAAGGTCGCTTTGCGGTGTGTTTTGAAGGCGGAGAGCCTGATCTCGGTGACGGTGGGGCGGGCGGTCGGGCGAACTGTGGCGGCCGGTCCGGCGCAGCGTGCGTCCATGACCGGACCGTATGCACCGACCTGGACGGCGAACCGTTTTAGCTGACCGGTCTTCCTACGATCGGGGTACGCCGGAACCGATCGCCGGCTCCGCGACCTCGGTGCCGACGGGCGCCAGCAGGAAGACGTTCGCGTCGACCCGGTGCATGGCGCTGCCCAGGCCGAAGACGACTCCGCTGGAGAAGTCCAGGATGCGCTTGGCGACCTCGCTGTCGGCGACGCTGAGGTCGAGCAGGACCGGGATCTGAGCGATCAGGTACTCGGCGACCTCCCGGGCGTCCGCGAAGACCTGCACTCTGATGACGACGAACCGGCGCTGCTCCTCGTCGGGTTCCTCCTCGGGCAGCGCCCGGTGGTTGGGCCAGGAAGGCCATGCGTTGCGACTGCGCAGGGGGACGACCTCGGCCAGGCCCTCCCACTGCTCGTCGGTGGCGTCGCGACCGATCACCGGATCACCCCGTTGGGAAGTGTGCTGGCTATGTACATCCCGCAATCTTAAAGATGAACACACAATCTCTGCGCCGAATGACACGCATCCGGCGGCGTATGAGGGATCCCGTAGCAAAGCCGATACAAACCGGCTCTCCCGAACGGGTCGATGCGGGCATCGGCACCCGTACGTCGTCACGAAGAACCGCAGAGTCGGAGAGCTGGATAGCCGGAGATCCGGAGAACCAGAGGGGCTGGAGAAGCAGGGAAGCAAAGAAGGGGGGAAGCGGCAGAGAAGTGGTGGAGCGGTGAAGCGGCAGAGAAGGAGCGGAGAAGAGACGGAAGCGGTTGCCTCCGGCTAATGCCCCGGATATTGCCATCCCATACGGCCCACGAACCCCACACGACATGTTCGAGGCCGTACGAAAATGGGCTTGCCGCCCCGGCCACTGATCCACCGGTTCCGTTCTCCTCCTTCATGATCACCGCTTAACCGCCGCCGTCCGGGGACACCGCCGCCGGAGAGAGGTCGCTGATGGCGATGCCCCGTTCCAGCAGACTTCCCATGACCAGGTGCGCCCCGTGCCGGCTGACGCTCGTGACCATGCGGTACGGGCTCCCGCCGCACCGCAGGTCGCGGACGATGCCGCCCTCCGTGCCCACCGCCAGGACGCGTACGGTGCGGTTCGGCCGGGGCCGGACGCGCTTCGCCGCGGTCCACGCCATCCGTCCTGCGGCCGGGCCCCTGCGGTGCAGCCAGTCCAGGCCCGGCACGCGCGGCCCGGCGAGAGCTATCCAGAACAAGCCGTCGGCGTCGCGGGAGATGTTGTCGGGGAAGCCGGGCAGGTCCTCCACGAGAACGTCGTGCTGTCCGGCGCGGGGGCCGGACAGCCAGAAGCGGCTGACGCGGAAGGCACCGGTCTCCGCCACGGCGACGAAGGACTCGTCCGGGGCCAGCACCACGCCGTTGGCGAACTGGAGCCCGTCCAGCAGCACTTCGGGATCCCCGCCCGGGCGCAGACGCAGCAGCAGCCCCGTGCCGGTGTGCTCCAGTATGTCGCCGAGCCAGTCGTCAAGGCCGTAACGGCGGCTGGAGACCGTGAAGTAGACGGTGCCGTCCGCCGCGGCGGCGGCATTGCTGCAGAAGCGCAGGGGCGCGCCGGCCGCCTCGTCCGCGAGGGTGGCCACGGCCCCCGTCTCCGGGTCCACCCGCAGCAGGCCGCGCTCCGCGTCGCACACGAGCAGCCCGCCGCCGGGTACGGCCTCCATGCCCAGCGGCCTGCCCCCGGTGCGCGCGACGACCTCGGGGCGAGCGTCCCCGGCCGCCTCCGGGAGCGCCAGCCGCCAGATGCTCCCGTCCGCGGCTCCGGCCAGGATCCGGCCCGCGCCGTCCACGATCACGTCCTCCGGCCCCTCGATGCCGGGGGCGATGACGCGCGGTACGGGCAGCCGCTGCGGCCCTTCGGCGCGAGCGAGCCGCGGCCCTCCTGCTGAAGGCCGCGGCTCTCCCGTGGAAAGACGCGTTCCTCCCGCTGAAGGCCGCGGCTCTCCTGCCGAAGGCCGCGGTCTTCCCGCCGAAGGCTGCGATTTACCAGTGGGGGGCCGCGGCTCTCCCGCCGGAGAAGGGTGCCGCCCGGACGTACTCACGCCGCATCACGGGAAATGGTCATGCCGCCTCCAGTCGATCGCTACCTGCCCCACCTGCACTGTTATCCATTCGGCCCGTTCATTGCGTACGGTCCGCTCACTCTGTTCGGTCCGATCGGCCCGTTCATTCCGTACGGTCCGTTCACTCTCTTCGGTCCGCTCGGCCGGTTCAACACGTCCGTTCTCTTCGCTCGTTCAACGGGCGGGTGCCGGAGGAGTACCCCTACGCCCACCGGTGACACCTGTTCCGCTTCATCCGCCAATCAAGTGAAGGCCTGACCACCAGGGCGGTCGGCACATAAAGACTTCTTGTCCTTTGCTCCGCACGGAAGTTGATCGACAATCAGCTGACTGGCGGGAATTCGCGGCCCGCCGCGGAAAGGGATTGGTCCCGCGCCGTCACGGGCAGTCGTCTGTCCATGGCTGTCGATCAAGACGATCACGTCGACCACATCGACCACAATGAGGCGCCGGTACTCGACGCACTGGTCCGCTACCGCGAGTCAAAGGAACTGTCCTTCACTCCGCCCGGGCACAAACAGGCGCGCGGGGCGGACCCGCGAGTGCGCGACGTGCTCGGTGACGCCGTCTTCTACGGTGATCTGCTGGCGTCCGGCGGCCTCGACGACCGGCGCACCACCGGCCGCGTGCTGGAACGGGCCGAGGCCCTGATGGCCGATGCCGTGCGCGCGGAGCACACCTTCTTCTCCACCTGCGGCAGCTCCCTCTCCGTCAAGGCCGCGATGCTCTCGGTCGCCGGTCCGCACGAGAAGCTGCTGGTGGGCCGCGACGCCCACAAGTCGGTGGTCTCGGGGCTGATCCTCTCCGGGGTGCGGCCGGTGTGGGCGGACCCGTGCTGGGACGACCGGCTGCACCTGGCGCACCCGCCGTCCGCGGCCGAGTTCGAGCAGGGTTTCGCCGAGCACCCGGACGCCATGGGCGCGCTGGTCACGAGCCCCACCCCGTACGGCGGCTGCGCCGACCTCCCGGCCATCGCCGAGGTGTGCCACCGGCGCGGGCGGCCGCTCATCGTGGACGAGGCGTGGGGCGCGCATCTGCCGTTCCATCCCGACCTGCCCTCCTGGGCGATGGACGCCGGTGCGGACGTCTGCGTCACCAGCATCCACAAGATGGGCAGCGGGCTGGAGCAGGGCTCCGTCTTCCACCTCCAGGGCGGCCTGGTCGATCCCGCCGTCCTCGCCTCGCGGGCCGATCTGCTGGGCACCACCAGCCCCTCCGTGCTCCTCTACGCCGGAATGGACGGCTGGCGGCGGCAGATGGCCCTGGACGGGCACCGGCTGATGAGCCACGCCCTGGAGCTGGCCGCCGAGGTGCGCGCGGCCATCGAGGGGATCGAGGGGCTGCACGTCAACGACCGCGACGACTTCTGCGGGCCGGGCCTGGCCGCCGAGTTCGACCCCCTCCCCGTGGTGATCGACGTCCGGGGGCTGGGGACCACGGGTTACCGCGCGGCGGACTGGCTCCGCGAGCACCACCGGATCGACGCGCACCTCGCCGACCACCGCAGGATCAGCGCCCAGATCACGCACGCCGACGACGAAGCGACCACGGGCGCGCTGACCGGGGCCCTGCGCGAGCTGGCCGGACACGCGCAGGAGCTGCGTCCGTCACCGGTCATCGACGTTCCGCCGTCCGGCGAACTCCGGCTCGAACAGGCGTGTCTGCCCCGCGACGCGTTCTTCGGCCCGACCGACACCGTGCCCGTGGGAGAGGCCGCGGGGAGGGTGGCCGCCGAGATGCTGACCCCGTACCCGCCCGGCATCCCCGCCGTGCTGCCCGGCGAGCGGCTGACGGACCCCGTGCTGCGGTATCTGCGGACCGGCGTCGAGGGCGGAATGAACCTGCCGGACGCGATGGACCCGACGCTGCGGACCGTACGCGTACGGAAGGAGAGCTGAGGGGAGATCGGGCGGGCCGGGGGCCGCTCAGCTGATGGCGTTCGGCGACAGCGCGGTGAACCAGAGCAGGATGACGGTGGCCACGCCCATGATGGGAGTGAGGATCTCCGTCTCCAGCTTGTTGCCGGTGTGCTTGATCACCACGATCTCGTAGCGCTTCTTGTGCGGCCACAGCCAGGGCGCGCCCATCTTGGTGATGGAGTCGCCCAGCAGGTGCGCCATGCAGCCCAGCCCGATGGCGTACGGCAGCCAGCCCGGTGCCGAGGGGATGAACTTGGCGAGCACCGCCGTGCCCATCCCGGCCATCGCCACGATGGTGCCCCAGGCGGAGAAACCGTGCCCGGGCGGACAGAGGTTGAGTGCCCGTACGGCCAGTGCCAGCAGGAAGAAGGACATGGCGAGGGTGAACGGGCGGCCCAGGTAGGTCACCCCCGCCCAGCTGCCGAGGGTCATGAAGGCCACGAAGAACAGCGAGTGCGTGGCGTGCCGGTGGCCGCCGGAGATCCAGGCGACGAAGCGGCACAGCGTCTTGGAGATCGGGCCGAGGAAGTTGGCGATGGTGCCGTCGTGGTGGTCCAGATCGGGCAGCAGCGCGGCACCGGCGCAGAGCACGGTGCCCATCAGTATTTCCTGCGGCGACAGGTGAGTGTGCATCAGCATCGGCGGCAGGTACGACGCGGTGCCCGCGAAGATCAGCGCACCGCTCATGGCGTGCGAATGGCCCATCATCGCGCGTTCGTTCCTCCCCGTCCCGGCGGCACGATCCTGACGTGCCCTCACTTTCGGCAGAGACGCTATCAGCCTGATCAGAGCGGGTCCGCCAAGGGTGCGGGGTCGGCCAGCGCCGCGCGCGGGGCCGGCGAACGCGGGCGGCGCACGCCCTCGGAGCCTCCCTCGGAGCCTCCCTCGGGACCCGCCTCGGAACCGCCCCCGGAACCGCCCTCGGAAGCGCCCTCGGCCGGGTGCCCCTGCCCACCCCCGTGGGGCAGGAGACCCGGCGCTCCGGGCTGGGAGGTCCGGCGTCTCGGCCGGGACGGTCTCGGCCGGGACGACCACGCGACGCCCCGGCACGGAGCCCGGAGCACCGGTCGGTGCCCCGGGCCGGGCGGTGAGGACGTTCCGGCGATGTACGGGCCCGAACCGGCAAGGTGCCGGAGTGGTCCGCACGCTGACCTGACAGACGCTATCGTCGGCGGCCGCGGACGTGTGACGGTCAATCGACCGACAATCGACGGCGGATCCCGGCGGACGGGAGTGCGGCGTGGCACTCGAACCGGACAGACCTGACAGGCCGGATGGAACAGACGCGCCAGGCGGGCCGTACGGGCCAGGGACGCCGTACGCGCCAGGCGGGCCGTACGCGCCAGATGGGCCCTACGGGCCAGGAGCGCCGGGCACCGGGCCGCCGCCGATACGGTCCGGCACGATCACGTCGTCCTCCGTGGGCGGCCCCAGCGACCCGAACGGCCCCGGCCCCGGCCCCGCCGAGCGGGAGTTCGTGAGCTTCGGACGCCGGTACGCGCACCGGATCCGCGCGGTCGTGGTGTGCACCTGCGCGCTGCTCGCCCCACCGGCGATGCCCGCGGACGCGATGCCCGCCGCCGTGGCCGCCGCGGCCGGGTTGCTCGGGTGGAGCGCGGTGCACTACCGCCTCGGCACGGCCCGGCGGCGGCCCCGTCTGCTGCTCGCCGCCGACGTGGCGGTGCTGACCGGCCTGTGCCTCAGCCAGGCGCTGACCATCCCCGCGACGCAGACGCTGCACGGCAGCACCTGGGTGCTGGTGGCGGTCAGCATCGTGGCGGTGTCGTACCAGTTGGTGTACCCGGCGGCGCTCGCGCTCGGACTGACGCTGTATCTCGCCGCCGCCGATCTGGCCGGGGCGATGCTGGACCGGCCGGACGGCTGGGCGTACGCGCTGCCCAATGTGGGCTGGCTGCTGGTGCAGTCGACGCTCGCCCAGGGGCTGTACCGGCTCGTCCTGCGCAGCAGCCGCACCGCCGACGCCGCGGCCGCGAGGACCGCCGCGGTCCGGCGCGGCCACGAGGTCGCCCAGGCCCAGCGCTCCGCCGAGCGCGAGTATCTGGCGACGCTGCACGACACGGCGTGCGCCACGCTGCTGATGGTCGCGGTGCGCGGACAGTCGATCCCCGGCGATGTCCTGCGGAGCCAGGCGGCCGAGGACTTGCGGCAGCTGGCGGCGGAGCGGGTGACGACCGGGGAGTCGGAGGTGGCGGAGGAGCTCCGGGAGGAGATCGCCGGCCATCCGCTGCGGGTGCGCGCCGAGTTCGCGGGCGGGCTCGGCAGCGCCTGGCATCCGGCGGTCGTGGCGCTGCGCGGCGGCGTGGCCGAGGCGCTGCGCAATGTGGCGCTGCACTCGGGTGTCGGCCACGCCACGGTACGGGCGGAGCGAGCGGGCGAACGGGTCACCGTGACCGTCAGCGATGACGGCGCCGGGTTCGATGTGACGCTCGTACCCGCTCACTGCCGGGGGCTCGCCTGGTCGGTGGTCGAGCGCATGGCGGCCGTCGGCGGCCGGGCGACCGTCGACTCCGCGCCGGGCCGGGGCACGACGGTACGGATGGAGTGGCCGTATGTCTGAGATATCAGACATGTCAGAGGCACTGACGGAACGGATCGCCGACGACATGCGTGGCGGGCTGCGCGTGGCGGGTCTGGTCATCCTCGCCGCCGTCCACTTCGGGCTGGCGCTGCCCGCCCTGCTGTCCAATCTCGACCACTACCGGCGGCCCTGGGTCCAGTTCGCCGCCTTCGGCGTGCTCACCCTGGTGATGGCGGTGGACCTGCTCCTCGGCGCGCGGGGCCGGGCCCGGCGGCGGCTCTGGACCGTCACCGGGCTCGGCTTCGCGCTGGCCGCGTCGGCCGTCGCCACCAGCCAGTTGCCCGCCACACACTTTCTCGCCACGCCGCACTGGTCGTTCCTGGAGATCGGCTGGTTCGGAGTCCTGCTGCTGTACGGCGAGAGGCTGCGGTGGACGCTGCTGTTCATCGGCGGCTGCGTGGCGCTCACGCTGGCTCAGCTGCTGTCGGCGGGGGCGCCGTCGCGTCAGGTCGCGGCGGGGATGGCCGTCAGCGCCATGGTCATCTGCGCGTTCCAGGTGGCCGCCGCGGTCATGGCGGGGCTGCTGCGGGGGTGCGCGGCGGCGGCGAGCGCGACCGCGCGGGAGCAGGAGCGGGTACGCACCGAGGCCGAGGTGTCCGCCCGGATCCACGCGGACCAGCGGGCGCGCTACGAGGATCTGCGCCGTTCCGTGCTGCCGTTGCTGGCCGGGCTGTCCGGCGGGGCGCTGGACCCGGCGGACGAGCGGGTGCGCCGCCGGTGCGCCTTCGAGGCCGCCCGGCTGCGGCGGCTGTTCGCGGAACGGGACCAGGCCGCCGACCCGTTGGTGCACGAGTTGCGGGCGTGCATCGGGGTCGCGGAGCGCAACGGCGTGGACGTACAGCTCGCCGTGCGGGGCACGCCCGCGCCGGTGCCGCGACAGCTGCGGCGCGCGCTGACCGAACCCGTGCTCGCCGCCCTCACGACGGCCGAGCACGCCGCCCGCGCGACCGTGGTGCGCGGCGGCGGGCGGGTGCGGGTCAGCGTCGTCACCGACGCCCCGCGCACGGACATCCCGGTCTCGGGCGATCCGGGCGTCCAGGTGCGTACGGTGCGGAGCGAGGGGCGGCTGTGGGTCGAGGCGGCGTGCGCCGTGCCGGGCGGCACCGCCGACGGCTCCGGGTCGGCCGACGCTCCGCTTGACGCCCCGTCACCCGCTCACAGTTCGTCGAGCGAGACCCAGCCGTCCTGAATGGCGCGGGCGACGAGGTTCGCCTTGGTCGGCGCCGGACGGCCGGCGTTGGCGTACTTGATCCGCACCCGGTCGAGGTAGGTGTTGACCGTGCGGACCGAGATCCCGAGGCTGAGCCCGACCATGGCCTTGGACTCCGACTGGAACCATTCCAGCAGCACCTCCACCTCGCGCGGGGCGAGCGAGGGGCGGCCCAGCCGGACGTCGCTGCCGAAGGCTCCGGCGAGGGCCGGGGGCGTATAGGGGCGGCAGTCGGCGGCGGCGAGCGTCGCCGCCACGAGGTGGTCCTCTCCCTCGGCCTTCGTCAGGAAGGTGAACGCTCCCAGGTCGAGGCAGGTCAGCGCGGCGTCCTGGCTCTCCTGCATGGTGTAGACGACCACCTGCCGCTCCATCGCGACGAGTTGCTTCAGCTCGTGGTAGACCGGGGCGCCGCGCGAGAGCTGGAGGTCGAGGACCACGACATCGGCGGTGCTTCCCACGCCGGTCAGGGCGAGTGCGGTGTCGGCGCCCTTCGCCACCACGGTGATCGGCCGTTCGGAGGCGGCGTACCAGGACTCGATACCCGCGAGCACGACGGGGTGGTCGTCGATGAGGGCGACGGTCACTGGCGCGGTTGCTTCAGCCATGGCGAACTGCCCTTCCGCTGCCCTCCGGGCGACCCTGAGCGGCCACCGTACCGATCCGGCACCGGTCGCGGACGGCCCCGTACCGGTCCCGTGTCCATTACGGACGCTCCGGCGCTTCGCGTCCCGACGCTTCCACCCGGCCGCTGCACACCCCGCCGCTTCACACCCGGCCGCCTCATGCCTCGCCCGCCGCTTCACACCCCGCCGCTGCACGGCTCGCCGCCTCCGGTCCGGGCGGCTTCCAGCTGGTGGCCCCTCCCCGAAAACCGCGCAACCGGACTGTGATCTGTCCCACAATCAGTGTCCCATCGATAGGCACACAGTTATGTGGGCATGACAATTTCATCTCTATTGCGTTACTCGGGGATGGCGGCCGCGAAAAGCCGCGGTCCGTTGGGCCACTAGGGGCGAAATGCCCGGCAGTGGGCACGTCGCACATGATCGACGGAGAGTAACCAGCTGTAGGGAGTGGACAGTTGACCTCTCGGAAAATCGTCCCGTCTACTACGCACCATCAGCTGGTTGACCGATCACGCAGTCGGGAGAGCCCATGAGGATGCCGGGTCCAAGACCGTCCAACGCGCCCTCCGCGACGCCCGGGTCCGCCCAGCCCGCACCCGAGTCCGGACACCTCGCCACCGGTTCGCCGCACCCCTCCCCCGGTACACAGCCGGGCGCGATCATCGCGGTCAACCCCGTGCACCGGCCGTCGCCCCGGCTCACCGCCGCCGCCTGCGCGGCGGGCGCGCTCGGCGTACTGGAACTGCCCGCTGGTGACCCCGGAAGGATCGCGGAGCTCCTCGACCGTACCGACCGCTGGTCGACCCGGCCGTTCGGCATACGCGTCCGACCCAACTGCACGGCTTCGAGGAGCGAGTTGCCCGACCGAGCGGAGTTCGTGCTGCTCGCCGATCCGGACCGGCGGCCCGAAGAGTTCGCCGGCCGCCGGGTCCTGGCCGAGGTCACCGATCTCGCCGAGGCCGTACGAGCCGTCGAGGGCGGAGCCCACGGGCTCATCGCACGCGGTACGGAAAGCGGCGGAAGAGTAGGAGAGTTGAGCACCTTCGTCCTGCTGCAACAGCTCCTCGGCGCCACCGGCACCGACGTGCCCGTCTGGGCCTGGGGCGGCATCGGCGTGCACACCGCCGCTGCCGCCGTGGCGGGCGGCGCGGCGGGGGTCGTGCTCGACACCCAACTCGCGCTGCTGGACCAAGCGGAGCTGCCACTGGAGATCACCGAGGCGCTCAGCGGGCTCGACGGCTCGGAGACCGTACTGCACCACGGCACCCGCGTCCTGCTGCGACGCGGCCCCGGTACCCCTCAACTGCCTTCCGAGCGAGCCGAGTTCGAGGCAGTGATCGGCGGTGACGACCTGCGGACCCAGTTTCTGCCCGTCGGTCAGGACGCCTTCCTCGCCGCCTCCTTCGCCCGCCGCTGGACGACGGTGGCCGAGGTCGTACGCGGCATCCGCGCCGCGCTCGTCGGCACCGTCGAGGACGGCGCGAGCGCGGCCGCGCTCGGCGCCCACTCCCCCGGGGCGCGGGCTCTTGGTACCCGGCTGCCCATCGTCCAGGGGCCCATGACCCGCGTCAGCGACCGCCCGGAGTTCGCCGCCGCCGTCGCGGAGGGCGGCGCGCTGCCGTTCCTCGCGCTGGCGCTCAGCGACGCCGAGCAGACCAGGACGATGCTGGAGCGCACCCGCGACGCGGTCGGCGACGCGCCCTGGGGCGTCGGCGTCCTCGGGTTCGCCGACGAGGAGATCCGGGCCGCGCAGCTGGAGGTCGTACGGCAGCTGCGGCCGACCCACGCGATCATCGCCGGCGGCCGGCCCGCGCAGGCCGCCGACCTGGAGGCGGCGGGCATCGCCGCCTTCCTGCACGTACCGTCGCCGGGGCTGCTGCGGCAGTTCCTCGCGGAGGGCGCACGCCGGTTCGTCTTCGAGGGCGCGGAGTGCGGCGGGCATGTCGGCCCGCGCAACAGCTTCCCGCTCTGGGAGGCCCAGATCGAGGTGCTGCTCGACTTCGTGGCGACGGCGACTCAACCGGAGAGGGCAGGGGCGGCGACGGCCGCCGCGGACATCACCGTCCTGTTCGCGGGCGGCGTGCACGACGAGCGTTCGGCCGCGATGGTCGCCGCCCTCGCCGCGCCGCTGACCCGCGCGGGCGTCGCGTTCGGCGTACTCATGGGCACCGCCTACCTGTTCACGGAGGAAGCGGTACGGGCCGGGGCCGTCCAGCCGCTGTTCCAGCGGCGGATTCTCGCCGCCGAGCGGACCGACCTCCTGGAGACCGCGCCCGGCCACGCCACCCGCTGCGCGCACAGCGCGTTCACCGCCGACTTCGCCGGCCTCAAGGAACGACTCCGCGCGCGGGGCATGCCCGACCGCGAGAGGTGGGCGCGGCTCGAAGAGTTCAACGTCGGCAGGCTGCGGCTGGCCAGCAAGGGCATCGAGCGCGTCGGCTCCGGCCTGCGCCCCGTGGACGAGGGCCGGCAGGACGCCGAGGGCATGTTCATGGCCGGTGAGGTCTGCGTGCTGCGCGACGAGGTCACCACCATCGCCGCCCTCCACCGCTCGGTGGGCGACGGGGCCGCCGACTGGCTGCGGGCCCGGAAGGAGGCCGTCCGCGCCACCCTGGGTCTCTCCCCGCAGCCCGCCGAACAGCCCGCGCCCGCACCGCTGCGCATCGCCGTCGTGGGCATGGCGGGCATGTTCCCCGGAGCCCCCGACACGGCCGCGTTCTGGGCCAACATACTGGCCGGCAAGGACTGCGTCACCGAGGTGCCGGCCGAGCGCTGGGACCCGGCGCGGTACTACGCGCCGGACGGCGACGGCGAGCACACCCCGTCGCGATGGGGCGGCTTCCTGCCCGAGATCCCCTTCGATCCGCTGCGCTTCGGCATCCCGCCCGCCTCGCTGAGCAGCATCGAGCCGGTGCAGCTGCTCGCGCTGGAGGCCGCCCGGCGCGCCCTGGCGGACGCCGGCCAGACGGAGCGGGACCACGCACGTACGTCGGTGGTCTTCGGGGCCGAGGCGGGCAGCGACCTGGCCAACGCGACCACCTTGCGCACGGTCCTGCCCGCCTACGTCGGCGAACTCCCCGCCGCGCTCGACGAACAGCTGCCCCGCCTGACCGAGGATTCGTTCCCCGGCGTGCTCGCCAACGTCATCGCCGGCCGGATCGCCAACCGCCTCAACCTCGGCGGCGCCAACTACACCGTCGACGCGGCCTGCGCCTCCTCGCTCACCGCCGTCGACGTGGCGTGCAAGGAACTGACCACCGGCACCAGCGACTTGGTGCTGTGCGGCGGCGCGGACCTGCACAACGGCATCAACGACTATCTGCTCTTCTCCTCCGTACACGCCCTCTCGCCCACCGGCCGCTCGGCGACCTTCGACCGGTCGGCCGACGGAATCGCGCTCGGCGAGGGCGTCGGCTGCGTCGTGCTCAAACGGCTGGCCGACGCCGAACGCGACGGCGACCGCGTCTACGCCGTGATCGACGGGGTCGGCAGCGCCAGCGACGGCCGCGCCCTCGGTCTGACCGCCCCGCGCCCGGAAGGCCAGCGCACCGCGCTCACCCGCGCCTACCGCAACGCCGGAGTCTCCCCCGCGCGGGTCGGCCTCGTCGAGGCGCACGGCACGGGTACGGTCGTCGGCGACCGTACCGAACTGGCCACGCTCACCGCGGTGTTCGCCGAGGCCGGGGCCGCTCCCGGCAGCTGCGCCGTCGGCTCGGTGAAGTCGCAGATCGGCCACACCAAGTGCGCCGCTGGGCTGGCCGGGCTGATCAAGGCGGCCCTGTCGGTGTACCACGGGGTGCGGCCGCCGACCCTGCACGTACGGCAGCCGAACCCGGCCTGGGACGCCGACCGCAGCCCGTTCGTCTTCCACTCCGCGGCGCGGCCCTGGGCCGCGGAACCGGCCGATCGGATCGCGGGGGTGAGCGCCTTCGGCTTCGGCGGCACCAACTTCCATGTCGTTCTCCGCGCACACGCCCAGGTCCCGGCCGCCCACGCGCTCGACGAGTGGCCGGCCGAGCTGTTCACCTTCCGGGGCAGGGACGACACCGCCGCCCGGCGGGGCGCCCACGCGCTGCTCGGCCTGGTTGAACGCGAGGGAACGTGGAGGTTGCGTGACTACGCGCGTAGCGCCGCCCGGCGCAGTGATTCGTCCGCCGCGCGGGGCGAGCCGGTCCGGATCGCGCTCCTGGCCGACAGCGTGCCGGAGCTGGCCCACCTGTTGCGCAGAGCCGTCGAGGGGGCGGATGACCCGGGGGCGGGGCTCTTCACGGCCCGCGCCCAAGAACCCGGCGAAGAAGGCGAAGAAGGCGAAGAGGGCCGAGGGGGCCGAGAGAGCCGAGGGGGCGAAGGTGCCTTCAACGGCGGCAAACTGGCGTTCCTCTTCCCCGGTCAGGGCAGTCAGCGCCCCGGGATGCTCGCGGATCTCTTCGTGGCCTTCCCCGAACTGCACGGCTGCCTCCGGCTCGGCTCCCGCTGGGCGGACGCCCTCCACCCGCCCGCCGCCTTCGACGACGCGACCGCCGCAGCGCAGCTCGCCCGGCTCACCGACACCGCCGTCGCCCAGCCCGCGCTCGGCATCACCGGGCTCGCCGCCGCCGAACTCTTCGCCACCGTCGGGGTGCGCCCGGATATGACCGCGGGCCACAGTTACGGCGAACTCGTCGCGCTGGCCGTCGCCGGATCCCTGACGCCCGAAGACCTGCTCACCGCGAGCGCCGCCCGCGCCGAGGCCATCCTCTCCCGGGTCCGCGGCGGCGACCCCGGCGCGATGGCGGCGGTCACGGCGACGGCCGAGCAGGTCGACAAGGTGCTGGCGCTCGCCGGGCTCGCGGGCGAGGTCGTCACCGCGAACCGCAACTCGCCCCGGCAGACCGTGGTTTCCGGGCCGACGCGGGCGATCGACGCGGCCGTCGTCCACCTGCGGGACGCGGGTCTCGCGGCGAAGCGGCTCCAGGTGGCCTGCGCATTCCACAGCCCGCTGATGGCCGATGCGGGCGACGCGTTCGCCCGCGCGCTGAAGACGCTGCCCGTACGCGCGCCGTCCGTTCAGGTCTGGGCCAACAGCACGGCCGCCCCGTATCCGGCCGACCCGGACGCCGTACGGGCCGGGCTCGCCGAACAGATCGGCGCGCCGGTCCGGTTCGCCGAGCAGATCGAGGCCATGTACGCGGCGGGGGCCCGGATCTTCACCGAGGCGGGTCCCGGCCGGGTGCTGAGCCGGCTGGTCTCCGCCGTACTCGGCGACCGTCCGCACCGCACGGTCGCGCTGGACGGCGGCGGCCGGCGCGGCGGGCTGTACGGATTCCTCGCCGCCGTCGCCCAACTAGCCGTCGCCGGGGCCGATGTACGCACCGGGCGGCTGTTCCAAGGACGCGACGCCGTCGACGCGGAGAGCGCCGACGCGCCCACCGCGGCCGGCTGGACCGTGAACGGTCAACTCGTCCGACGTGCCGACGGCACCCTCCTGCCCAACGCCCTGCACCCCGCCCGCCCCCTCACGGAGCTGATCGTGCCGGAGAACCCCACTCGGGACGGCGCCGCCCTGCCGTCCGGTCCGGATGCCTTGATCGCCGAATTCCTGCGCAGCAGCCGGGAGATGGTAGCGGCGCAGCGCGATGTGCTGCTGCGCTACCTGGGAGGTACGGAGCCGCCGCCCGCTGCGACGGCCCCGGACGCTGCCGTGGCGCCCGAGCCGATCGCCAGGCCGGCCAGCGCGCCCGCGATCGCGCTTGGCGCTCCCCGGGAGCCCGTACCAGTGCCCGTACCCGAAACCGCGCCCGTATCCGAAGCCGCGCCCTCGGGCGTCGCCGCCGACCGGAGCACGGTGCTCGCATCGGTGCTGTCCGTCGTCGCGGAGCGCACCGGCTATCCGGTCGACATGATCGAACCGGAGCTGGACCTGGAGGCCGACCTCAGTGTCGACTCCATCAAGAGGGCTGAAATAGCAGGCGAGTTGGCCACTCGACTCGGCCTGCCCTTGGGCGACGGCGCGGATCTCGATGAGGTCAGCTCGGCGCGTACGGCGGCGGCGATCACCGGTCTGCTCGTCGCCAGGCTCGGCGGCCCGGAGGCCGGGGCCCCGGAAGCGGCCGAGGCGACCACCGGCCCTGCGGAGGCCGTCGCGCCGATCACCGCTGAAGCCGTCGTCATCCCGCCGCAGCGCCTGGAGTTCGTCGAGACCGACCTGCCGCCGGTCGCCGCCTCCCTCACCCCCGGCGGCACCGTGACGCTGCTGGGCGGCGGGGTCCTCGCCCCGCTCCTGGCCGAACGGCTGCGGGCCGCCGGTGCGCACCCCGAGATCGTGCCCGGCGACCGGCCCCCGGAGCGGCTCGGCGGCGGCACCGTCGTGTACCTGCACGCCTTCGAGGCTCCCGAGACCTCGCTCCCCGACGCGTTCCCGCTGTTCAAGGCGGTGCTGGCGGACAGCGGCCTGCGGCGGCTGCTCGCCGTCGAGCGCCGGGACGCGGGGCCGGCGCGCGGCCTGCGGGGCTTCTTCCGCAGCCTGGCCCGCGAGTACGAGGACATCGCCGTGACCCTCGTCGAGGTGGGAGCGGACGACAGTCCGGAGACGGTGGCGGAGGCGCTCGTCACCGAACTCGCCGCTGCGGAAGCCGCCATGGGTCCCGTAGCGGAATCCGCCGCGAAAGCCACCGCGGAATCCGCCACGGAAACCCTCACAGAAGCCCTCGCGGACCGGGAACCGGTCGTCCTGGCCGACGGCGGGCGGCGGCGCGCGCTGCGCCCGACGCGTACCGGTCTCGGCACGCTCGCCGCCACCGGCGCGGGTCCGGCGGGCGACGGCGGCGCGGAGGCCGCCGCCGCCGGGCTCGACCGCGACTCGGTGGTACTGCTGGCCGGGGGCGCGCGGGGCATCACGGCGCGCGTCGCCCGCGCGCTCGCAGCGGCGAGCCGGTGCCGGATCGAACTGCTGGGCCGCACCCCGGCACCCGCCACGGCCGAGGACCCGAAGACGGCGGGGGCCGTGGGCCGGGACGGGCTGCGGGCCGCGTTCATCGCCGCCGGGGCGGGCTCGCCCGCCGAGATCGAGCGCGCCGTGTCGGCCGTGCTCGCCGAACGCGAGGTACGAGCCACCGTCGCCGACCTGCGGAGTCTCGGCAGCCCGGTGCGCTATCGCTCGGTCGACGTGCGCGACGAGGAGGCGGTACGGGCGGCGGTGAAGGACATCCACGCCGAGCACGGCAGGCTCGACGGGATCATTTACGCGGCGGGGGTCATCGAGGACCGGCTGGTCGCCGAGAAGTCGCCCGAGTCCTTCCGGCGGGTGTTCGCCACGAAGGTCGACGGCGCGCGCGTACTGCTCGACGCGGCCGGGGCGCTGGCCGACGGACCTCGGTTCGCGGTGCTGTTCGGCAGCGTCGCCGCCGCACTGGGCAACCGCGGGCAGTGCGACTACGCGGCGGCCAACGACGCGCTGGAGGAGCTCGGCCGCCGCTGGTCGACCCCCGGCCGCCGGGGGCTGACCGTGCACTGGGGGCCCTGGGCGGCGGCGGAGAGCGGCGGCGGCATGGTGACGGCCGAGCTGATGCGCTCGTACGCCGCCCGCGGCATCAAGCTCATCGACCCCGAGGAGGGCCCGCTCAGCCTGCTGCGCGAACTCGCCTGGGGCGCGCCCACGGTGCACTCGGTCCTCTATACGGCGTCCGGATGGTGACCGGCGGGGTCCGGGCGGCGGGCGGTGGCGGCCGGGCGGCGGCGGGTGGAGTCCGGGCGGCAGCGGGTCACGTTCGGGCGGCAGCCCCGGTCGGGGCCTCCCGTACGCGGCCGCCCGCACCGGTCCGTACGGTCCCGGTGGCCATCGTCGGCATGGCCGCCCTCTTCCCGGGAGCCAGGGACCTGGAGGGCTACTGGCGGAACATCGCGGGCGGCGTGGACTCGATCACCGAAGTGCCCGCCGGGCGCTGGGACGAGGAGTTCTACGCGCCGGAGGGCCCGCGGCGGGCCGATCGCGTCTACTGCCGGCGCGGGGGTTTCGTGGACGAGGACATCGCGTACGACCTCACCCGGTTCGGCGTCATGCCCGCCTCGGTCGCGGGGACGGAGCCCGATCAGCTGATCGCGCTGGACGTCGCCCACCGGTCCGTGGAGGACGCGGGCGGCTACGGGGTACTGCCCGCCGACCGGCAGCGGGCCGGTGTCGTACTCGGCCGGGGCGGCTACCTCACGCCGGGCCTGGCCCGGCTCGACCAGCGGGTGCGAACTGCCCATCAAGTAGTGCGCACCCTGCGCGAGTTGGTGCCCGAAATCGACGACGAGCGGTTGGAGCGGGTCCGGGCGGCCTTCACCGCCCGACTCGGCCCCGAACAGCCCGAGTCGGCCATCGGCCTGGTACCGAACCTGGCCGCGTCGCGCATCGCCAACCGCCTGGACCTGTGCGGCCCCGCCTACACCGTGGACGCGGCGTGCGCCTCCTCGCTCGTGGCGGTCGATCACGCGGTGCGCGAACTCGGCGCGGGCCGGTGCGACGTCATGCTCGCGGGCGGCGTGCACCACTGCCACGACATCACGCTATGGAGCGTCTTCAGCCAGCTCGGCGCGTTGTCGCGCAGCCAGCGCAGCCGCCCCCTGCACCGCGCCGCCGACGGTGTGCTGATCGGCGAGGGCACGGGCATCGTGGTGCTCAAGCGGCTGGCCGACGCCGAACGCGACGGCGACCGCATCTATGCCGTGGTGGCCGGCACCGGAGTGGCCGGGGACGGCCGATCGGCGAGCCTGTTCAACCCGGACTCCGGCGGCCAGGTGCGCGCCGTACGCCAGGCGTGGGACGCGGCGGGCCTCGACCCGAGGGTCCCGGACTCCGTGGGGCTGCTGGAGGCGCACGGCACCGCGACACCGGCCGGTGACGGTGCCGAACTCGACACGCTGGCCGAGGTGTTCGGCCCAGGCGGCACCAGCGGCGGGACCGCCGACCGGGCGGCCATCGGCTCGGTGAAATCCATGATCGGCCACACCATGCCGGCGGCGGGCATCGCCGGCCTGATCAAGGCGGCGCTCGCGCTGCACCACGGCGTACTGCCGCCCACCTTGCACTGCGACGACCCCCATCCGGCGCTCGCCCGCACCCGCTTCGCACCACTCGACCGGGCCCGCCCGTGGAACGCGCCCGCGAGCGGCGCCCCGCGCCGGGCGGGCGTCAACGCGTTCGGCTTCGGCGGGATCAACGCCCATGTGGTGCTCGTGGAGGCCGTCGGCGCAGCCCGTACGGTCGCTAACGCGCGCCGGGGGGCCAGTACGGTTCCGGACGATGCTCGTACGGACTCCGGTGCCCATACCCGTACCGTCCCGGACACTCACACGGACTCCGGCTTCCGCACGGACTCCGGCTTCCCGGCGGCCCCCGCCAACCGCGCGGCCCCCGCCGACCGTACGGGCCCTGCCGACCGTACGGGCCTTGGCACCCGTACGAGCCCGGCAGCTGAAGAGCCCCTCAGCGCCCCCACCCCCGGCACCTCCCGCATCTCCGTGACCGAGCCGGAGCGGGTGCTGCGGCTCGCCGCCGCCTCCCCCACCGCGCTGGCCGAGGTGCTGGCGGGCGACGACTCGGCGGTGCTCGCCGCCGGGCTGGACGAACGCGCCCGGGTGGGCGATCCGTGCCGGCTGGGCGTCGTCGACCCCACGCGGCGCAGGCTCGCGCTGGCTCGCAAGGCCGTGGCCAAGGGAGCGCCCTGGCGGGGCCGCAGTGACGTGTGGTTCAGCCCCCGGCCGCTGCTCGGCGCGGCCGGGGGGCGTACGGCATTCGTCTTTCCCGGTCTGGAGGCCGAGTTCGAGCCGCGCGTCGCCGAACTGGCAGAGCGGTTCGGGCTCGACTGGTCGCCCGGCGGGGCGGAGGTCGGCGACGTCGGGCGGCACGGTGCGGCCGTGTTCCAACTCGGCCGGGTACTCGACGCCGCGCTGCGGCGGCTCGGCGTGACGCCCGACGCGGTCGCCGGGCACAGCGTGGGCGAGTGGACCGCCATGGCCTGCGGCGGCATGCACGCGGCCGACGAAGTCGACGCCTTCCTCGCCGACTTCGACCCCGACGCGCTGCGCGTACCGGGCGCCGCCTTCGCCGTGCTCGGGCTGGCCGCGGACCGGGTGCGCGCCGAACTGGCCGGCCGTGACGACGTGGTGCTCTCGCACGACAACGCCCCGAACCAGTCGATGATCTGCGGCCCCGAGGAGGCGGTCACCGCCATCGTGCTGCGTCTGCGGGCCCAGGGTGTGATCGGCCAGGTGCTGCCGTTCCGCTCCGGATTCCACACGCCGATGCTCGCGCCGTACCTGGCGCCGATCCGGGCCGCCGCCGAGACGTACACGCTGCGCCCGCCGACCACCCCGGTGTGGTCGGCGACGACCGCCGCGCCGTATCCGGACGACCCGGACGGCGTACGGGAGTTGTTCGTACGGCACTTGCTGGAACCCGTACGGTTCCGGCTGCTGATCTCCGCCATGCATGACGCGGGCTTCCGCGCCTTCGTCCAGTTGGGCGCCGGCCAGCTCGGTTCGCTGATCGATGACACGCTGACCGGCCGGGACCGGCTCGTCGTCTCCGCGCACGCGGGGTCGCGGGACAGCCTGGCGCAGCTCCGCAGGGTGGTCACCGCGCTGTGGACGGACGGCGCCGAGCCGGACGTGGGCCCGCTGCTCGGCCCGGCCGACGTTGCCTCGGCCGGCATCTCCACGGCCGCCGCCTCCCGGGCCGACCGCCCGGCCCGCCCCGGCTTCCGGCTCGACCTCGGCGGGGCGCTGGTGTCACTGCCCGCGCAGGACCGGGGAATCCTCACCGGGCTGCTCGCCGGACCGACGGCCGGTGCGGGCGAAGGGTCAGGGGGCCGCGTCGCCAGTAGGTACGGGGACGGGGACGGCCCGAACGCGTCTGCTGCCGGTACGGTCGGCCCCCACCCACCAAAGACTCAGGGAACCGGACACCGCCTCGTCGTCGACACGGCCGAGTCCCGAACACCCGCCACTGCCTCAGAAACCCACCCCCGCCCGGCCGTTGCCACGGAAGCCGGGCCGCCGCGCGTCAGCGACGCCGCCGACGGTGACCCGTTGGCGCGGCTCGAACGGGTGGGGGCCGGGTTCCCGATGGCCGCCGAGCTGTCCGCGCTGCTCGGTGATACCGCGGCCACGGCAGCCGACCTCATCGCCGCCGCCCGGCAAGGGCGCGCCCGCCCCAGGAGTCCGGAGCCGCCCGAGCCCCGGCTTCCCGCGCATCGCGCCCCGGCCGGGCCGACGCCCGTACAGCGGGCGAAGCGGCAACAGGCGTACGACCGTACGCCCACGCCGCCCCGCCCACCGGCCCCGGCGCCGGCCCACGCACCCTCGCGCGCCCCCGACATCCCCGCGTCCTTGCGCATCGATGTAGCGCGGATGCCTTACCTGCTCGATCACTGCTTCTTCCGGCAGCGGCCGGGCTGGCCCGATGCCGTCGACCGGTGGCCGGTGGTGCCCGCGACCACGGTGATCCGGCACCTCATGGACATCGCCGAACGCGCGGCGCCCGGCCTGCGCGCGGTCGCGCTGCATCAGGTGCGGCTGCTCAAGTGGATCGAGGCGATCCCGGCCGTGAACGTTTCGGTGACGGTGCATCAGGCGACGTCGGACAGAGTCGAGGTGGGCCTGACAGGGTCGGCCCGCGCCGTAGTCGAACTGGCCGACGGTCACACGGACCCGCCCGCGCCGTGGCCCGTCGACCCGGCCGCCGAGCGCGTACCGGAGCTGCGCGCCGAGCAGCTCTACAGCGAGCGGTGGATGTTCCACGGCCCTCGCTTCCAGGGGGTCACCGAGCTGACCGCGATCGGCGACCGGCACGTACGCGGGCTGCTCACCGCGCCGGAGGCGCCTGGCGCGCTGCTCGACAACGTCGGCCAGCTGCTCGGCTACTGGATCATGGCCACGCTCACCGAGCGCACCACCGTCCTCCCCGTGGGCATGGACCGCATCCGCTTCCACGGCCCCGAGCCCCGCCCCGGTTCGCGCCTGATGTGCGCGATCCGCATCACCGAGGTCACCGGCAGCACCCTCACGGCGGACATGCAACTCACCCAAGACGGCCGAGTGTGGGCCGAGTTGACGGGGTGGACGGACCGCCGGTTCGATACCGACCCCGGCATCCGGGCGGTGGACCGGTTCCCGGGCGAGAACACGCTGTCCACGCTGCGGCCGGAAGGCTGGGCCCAGGTCTGCGAGCGCTGGCCGGATCTCGCGACCCGTGAACTGATCATGCGCAACATGCTCGGCAGCGCCGAACGCGCCCGGTACGAGCGGCTTCCGCCCGTCCGCCGGCGGCACTGGCTGCTCGGGCGGATCGCGGCCAAGGACGCGGTGCGCGGCCTGCTGTGGCGGGAGGGCGCGGGCGAGATCTATCCGGCCGAGATCGCCGTACGCAACGACGAGTCCGGCCGGCCCCTCGTGCACGGCGTGCACGGGCGGGTGGTGGACGGCATCGCCGTCTCCCTCGCGCACTGTGCGGAGACCGGCGTCGCCATCGCTCGACGCGGCCCGTGCGGCATCGACGTCGAGGAGGTCGCGGACCGGTCACGAGCCACCGTCGAAGCAGCGTGCCGAGACGAGGAGTTGGCACTGCTCGACGGGCTGGTACGGGACGGCGGAGACAGCGGGGCCGTGTGGTTCACGCGGTTCTGGGCGGCCAAGGAGGCCGTCGCCAAGGCGCGCGGCACCGGACTGCGCGGCCGACCGGCCGACTTCCGGGTGGTGGCAGCGGACACCGGCCGACTGCGCGTGGTGGCCGGGGGCGTCCCGTACGACGTACGGGTGCGGGAAACAGCCAATCCGCCGGGCTTGCCCGCGCGGAGTTACGTGGTCGCGTGGACGGCCGCCGACGAGGAGACAGAGGAGACAGGTGAGCGGGATGACCACTGACGCTACCGGACTCGCGACGGCGGAGGCGGCCGAGGGCGCGCCGCCCGCCGGGGCCGGCCACAGCAGCCCGGGCACGGCCGGCCCCGGGGCCGGCCTCAGCCTTGGCGCCGACCCCGGTCTCGACACCGACGCCGGTCCCGGCATCGACGCCGCGTCCGTACTGGCGGACATCGCGGGCATGCTGCGGGAGCTGCTGGCGGAGTACGGGCTCGACGACGCCGAGATCGCGCGGGAGACCACGTTCCACGACGACCTCGAACTGGAGAGCATCGACTTGGTGGGGCTCTCCGGAGCGCTGCGCGAACACTACGGGGACCGGGTCAACTTCGCCGCGTTCATCGCCGACCTCGAACTCGACGAGATCATCGCGCTGACGATCGGTCAACTCGCGGACTACGTAGTGGAGTCGCTGCGCGCCTCCGCCGTCCCCTCCGAACAGGGCTGATCCCCATGGCCAAGATCCTCACCGGCGGGATCACCACGCACGTCCAGCGCCTCGACGCCGCCTATCGGCCCCCCGTCGGACAGGGCGGGCCGCCGCTGGTGGTGTTCGTGCACGGCCTGCTCACCGACAGCCTGGCCAGCTACTACTTCACTCTCGGCCCGGCCTTCGCCGCCGAGGGGATCGACGTGCTCATGTACGACCTGCGCGGGCACGGCCGCAGCGATCGCCCGCGCACCGGCTACCGCCTGGAGTGCTTCGTCGACGACCTGATCGCGCTGCTCGACGCGCTCGGCGAGCGGCGGCCGGCGCATGTGGTGGGCAATTCATTCGGCGGTACGGTCGCGGCCGCCACCGCCGCGTGGCACCCCGAGCGGGTGGCGACCGTGACCATGATCGAGTCCGAGCCCCCGGTCGCGGAGTGGACCCGGCACATGGCCGCCGGGCTGGCCGACGCGAAGGACCGGCTCGCCCGCGAGGAGGTCATCGGCTGGATCCACGCCGAGCACGGCGCGCACACGGCACGGCTCTCCCGCGCCGCCAACCGCATCCTCCAGACCACGACGCTGGCCGAGGACGTGCCGGCGGGCCGGGTCATCGACGATGACCTACGGGCGATCGGCTGCCCCTTGCTCGCGGTCTTCGGAGACGAGTCGGGACTCTCCGAGCAAGTCACCGACCTGGAGCGGAAACTGACGGCCTGTCGGACCGTGGTACTGGCGGATCAGGGGCACTCCGTACTGGTGGAGCGCACCGCCGAGACCCGCGAACTCCTGCTGGCTTGGGTGCGGGAACACGCGCTGTCCGGGGCGGCGGCGCCGTGAGCCGCTTCCTGTTCGTCGTCCCTCCGCTGGTCGGGCACGTCAACCCGCTGCTCGCCGTCGCGGACGAACTCCGCTCACGCGGGCACCGGGTGGCCTGGGCAGGCCATGCCGACCTGCTCCGGGGCCTCGCGGGGGCGGACGCCGCGGTGTTCGGCTGCGCGCTGCCCGGCGGCGAGCTGAGCAGGCCGCCGAAGCTGACCGGTCCGGCGGCGTTCCGGTTCCTGTGGACCGAGTTCTTCCTTCCGCTGGCCGAGCTGATGGCGCCCGGCGTCGAGGCGGCGATCGAGGCATTCGCGCCGGATGTGGTCGTCACCGACCAGCACGCCGTCGCGGGGGCGCTGGTCGCCGAGCGCCACGGCATCCTGTACGTCACCTCGGCCACCACCTCCGCCGAACTCGTCGACCCGCTGGCCGCCCTGCCCAAGGTGGCCGCCTGGCTGAACGGTCTGCTGGGCGCGTTGCGGGAGCGGATCGGCGACCCGGCGCAGCGCACCGACCCCCGGTTCTCCCCGCACGGGATCATCGCCTTCACGGGCCGCGCACTGCTCGGAGACTCCGAACTTCCGCCCGGACGGCTGCATTTGGTAGGCCCGGCCATCGCCGCCAGGCCCTCCCCGCCCGAGTTCCCCTGGTCCGAACTGGACCCGCGCCGCCGCGCGGTGCTCGTCACGCTGGGCACGGCCAACGCGGACGCGGGCGGCCGGTTCCTGGCGGAGGCGGTGGCAGCGCTCGACGCCGCGCGCGACCGGGTACAGGGCATCGTCGTCGACCCCGGCCGTACGCTCGCCGGGGCCTCGGTGCCGCCCGGGGTTCTCGTACGGCCGTACGTACCGCAACTCGCCCTGCTCCCCCGCGTCGACGCCGTCGTCTGCCACGGCGGCCACAACACCGTGTGCGAGTCGCTGTGGCACGGGGTGCCGCTGGTACTCGCGCCGATCCGCGACGATCAGCCGATCGTGGCGGGACAGGTGGTGGACGCGGGGGCGGGGGTGCGGGTGCGCTTCAGCCGGGTGGACGCCAGGGGCCTGGGCGCGGCGGTCGCGACCGTACTCGATCCGGCGGGCGGCCATCGTGCGGCGGCCGAGGCGATCGGGGACTCGTTCCGCGCGGCGGGCGGTGCGGGGGCGGCAGCGGACGTCCTCGAACAGGTCGGCGCACGGACGGCGGGCACGCGGGCGGTGAGCGTACGGGCGACGGGGTGAGCGCCCCGAGCGGCCGGGGCGCAGCAGCCGGGGCCGAACAGCCGTAGCCGTAGCCGTAGCCCGGCCTCGGGGAACATCGGTACAGGGGTTATCGGTGAGAACGATCATGGCCGCCTAGCACAGTGATCCACTTCGCCGCTGGGGTTCGGTGAAACGCCTCCGGGCCCGGTCCGGGGCTGGCTACGGTCCGGCTCGTGCCGGTGGAATTTCTGAGCGATGAGCAGGCCGAGGCGTACGGGACGTTCGCCGAGGGCCCAAAGGCGCTGTTCGACCACGCGGTGGGCTGGCTGCGCCGTCACCGGGTCCTGCTGCCTGGGGTATCCGTGCTGGTTCGGCAGGTGGCGGAGGCGCGGACGGTCGCGGAGAAGCGGCTGCACGCCACCGTCGCGGGCGCCGCCCGCCGCGCGGACGCGGCGCTGCCCGGGGATCTGGTGGCGACGCTGAAGACGCCGGAGGGCTCGCGGTTCTCGGAGCTGGAGCGGCTGCGCCGGCCGCCGACGCGGACGACCGGGACGGCGTTCGCCCGCGCGCTGGAGCGGGTGGACGAGATCGGCGCGTACCGGCTCGGGCGGCTGAGGCTGTCGCAGATCCCGCCGAACCGGATGGCGGTGCTGGCCCGGTATGCGTTGGGGTCGAAGGCGCCGCTGCTGGAGCGGGCGGCGGAGCCGAAGCGCACGGCGATGCTCACCGCGGTGATGCGGCACCTGGAGGCGAAGGCCATCGACGAGGCCCTGGACCTGTTCCAGGTCCTGATGGCCACCCGCCTGCTGAACACGGCGAAGCGCAAGGCGGAGAAGGAGCGGCTGTCGACGCTGCCGCAGCTGGAGAAGGCGTCACGGGTGCTCGCGCGGGCGGCGAAGGTGCTGTTCGAGGAACTGGAGCTGGTCGAGGAGCAGAAGGCGGACCTGGACGTGGTCGCGCTGTGGGCGGCGGTGGAAGAGGTCGCCCCGCGCGCCGCCGTGATGACCGCGGCGGCCACGGTGGTCTCGCTCGTGCCCGAGGACGAAAACTCGGCCGAGGTCGCCATGCGGGCCGCGCTCACGAACCGGTACGCCACGGTGCGCCCGTTCCTCGCGTTGCTGGGCGAGTCCAAGGCACTGGACGCGGCGAGCGCGGGCAAGCGGGTCCTGGCCGGGGTGCGCGGCCTTCCGGCGCTGGCCCGGCGGAAGGTGGGCATCAAGCCGCTGCTGCCGCGCGAGGTGGACGACAAGCTCGTGCCGCCCGCGTGGCGCAAGGCGGTGTAGGCCAACCCAGACCTGCCGCAGGGCGCGGCCGACCGGGACGCGTACGTGGTGTGCGTGCTGGAACAGCTGCACCGGGCCCTGAACAACCGCGACGTGTTCGCCGCGCCCTCACACCGCTGGTCCGACCCGCGCGCCCGCCTGCTGGACGGGCCCGACTGGGACGCGGTCGAGGAGGACGTCCTGGCGGCCCTGAGCCTGGACATGCCCGTCACCGAGCACCTGGCGGAGCTGGTGCGCGGCCTGGACGCCGGATGGAAGCAGCTCGCCGAACGTCTGGAGGAGGCGGGGCCGGCGGCGAAGGTCTCCGTCGAGGTGCAGGACGACGGGCGGGTGAAGCTGAACGTCGACAAGCTCGGTGCTCTCGGCGAGCCGAAGTCCCTGACCTGGCTGCGCAAGCGGGTCGAGAAGATGCTCCCGAAGATCGACCTGCCGGACCTGCTGTTCGAGGTGAACGCCTGGACCGGCTTCCTCGACGCCTTCGTACACCTCGGCGACGGCACCACCCGGATGAAGGACCTGCCCACCTCGGTGGTCGCGCTGCTGGTGTCCGAGGCGTGCAACATCGGCATGGCCCCGGTGGTCAACCCCGGCTACGAGGCGCTGACCCGGGCCCGGCTCGTGCACGTCGACCAGTACTACCTGCGCGCCGACACCATCGCCGCGGCGAACGCCGCTCTGATCGCCGCCCAGGCCGACATCCCGATCGTCCAGTTCTGGGGGAAGGGCTGCTGGCCTCCGTGGACGGGCTGCGCTTCCAGGTGCCGGTGCGCACCATCAACGCCGCCCCCTCGCCGAAGTACTTCGGTTTCAAGCGGGGCATCACCTGGCTCAACGCGGTCAACGACCAGGTCGCGGGCATCGGGCAGATGGTCGTCCCGGGCACGCCGCGCGACTCCCTGCACATCCTGGACGCGCTGCTGAACCTGGACGGCGGCGTCAAGCCGGAGATGGTGGCGACCGACAACGCCTCGTACTTCGATATGGTGTTCGGCCTGTTCAAGATCCTCGGATACAACTTCAGCCCCCGGTTCCGCGACCTGGACGACCAGCGGTTCTGGCGGGCCACCCTGCCCGGCGTCGAGACCGGAACGTACGGTGCGGTGGAGGACCTGGCTCGCAACCGCGTGAACCTTAACAAGGTGATCACGCACTGGCCGGACATGCTGAAGGTCGCCGGTTCCCTGGTCACCAACCAGGTCCGCGCCTACGACCTGCTGCGGATGTTCGGCCGCGACGGGCGCCCGACGCCGCTCGGAGCGGCGTTCGCGGAGTACGGGCGGATCGCCAAGACCGAGCACCTGCTGCGGGTCGTCGACCCGGTGGACGACACCTACCGCCGTCAGATGAACCGGCAGCTCACTGTGCAGGAGTCCCGCCACAAGCTGGCCCGGGACGTGTGCCACGGCAAGCGCGGCACCATCCACCAGGCGTACCGCGACGGCATGGAGGACCAGCTCGGCGCGCTCGGCCTGGTCCTCAACGCCATCGTGCTCTGGACCACGAAGTACATCGACGCCGCCGTCGCCCAGCTCCGCGCCGAGGGCCACGAGATCCGCGACGAAGACATCGCCCGCCTCTCCCCGCTCAAGCACCGCAACCTGAACCTGCTCGGCCGCTACAGCTTCACCGCCTCCACCCCGGCCGCCGGCGCCCTGCGACCGCTGCGCGACCCGGACGCGCCCGAGCTGGACGAGGACGACGACGGGGACGAGCCGGATTAGTCGTGGCCGACCAGGGCGGTGAGGGTCCCGCCGGTAATGCTCCAGGATTGAATGCTAAGAAATGATCTTGGTTTCGGTTCGGTCACTTCCGGGGCTGGTTCGCGGCCTGTTATTCGGCCTCGCGGGATCGAAAGCATTGCGCCACACTTCGTGCGTACAGACGCCCGAATTGGCCAATGGGCGCCATCTAAATGACCCTTCTGCGCGGACTCGCCACCCCTGTCTACACATGGGGAGGGGCCGACTCCTGAGTGTTTGACTCCTGCGATTAGGGGGCAAGACAGGCCGCTTGTGTGGTTTCTGTGGTTGCTTGTGGGCTCTTCGTGACCGCTGGGGTTGCGGGTTGTCTTCCTGTGGGGGAAGTCTTGAACAGACGTGCCCTGGGCACGCGTCTTTCGCGTGCCCGCAGACGTTCACATCTCGCCGCGATCGCGGCTCTGGCTTCAGGGGCTTTGGCCCTGACGCTGCTGCCGGCCTCCGGCGCCGTGGCGGCGGATGAGCCGGGTTCGGCGTGGGGTAAGGATGCGCCCCGGTTCGCCTCGCCCGAGGTGAAGGTGGGCAAGACGAAGCCGGTGGCCTCGCGCGCCGAAGCGGCGTTGTCCGGGGATCGGGCGGACTGGCGCGCTGCACAGAAGCGCCGTGCCACCCGCACCGACGAATCCGCAGCCCGCGCGGCAGCACCCCTGGCCTATGTGCCCGAAGGTCAGGGCGATGTCCCGTTCCACGAGATCACGGATTTCCGGATCACCGATTCGCTGGTGGCGCGGATCAACTACTCGACCGGCAACCTGATGCTGGCCGCTACCGACTTCGACGTCGCCGGTGTGGGACAGAAACTGCAGTCGACGCGGACCTACAACTCCCTTGATGCGCCGTGGGGGAAGGTGTCGCAGCGCTGGTGGCAGGGCTACGAGCGCTACGCGCAGATCACCGACACCGAAGTCGTGATCTATGACGCGACCAGTGAGTCGTTGACGTTCACGAAGAACGCGGACGGCACGTACAAAACCCGAAGGGCTATTCCAAGGACCTGAAGAAGAACGCGGACGGCACCTACACCCTGACCACCCGCAAGGGCGGGGCGAAGGACATCTACAACGAGCACGGCACGCTCACGAAGGTGACCGACCGCAACAAGGGCGAGATCACGATCACCCAGCATGATGGCGGCGCTGAGCACAGGGGTTTCAAGGTCACCGAGACCCGCTCGGGGCGCTGGGTGGATCTGGTGAAGACGGATGCGTCGCAGTGGCAGGCCAAGGACCACACCGGCCGTACCGCGGTCTTCGACCTGAACCCGGCAGGTGACCTGGCCAAGACCACGGACACCGAGGGCAAGGCCACCAGTTTCGAGTACGACTCCTCCCGTCGTCTGACGAAGATCACGACGCCGGAGGGGCGGGTCACGGTCTTCACCTATGACGGCCAGAACCGGGTCACCTCGATGCTGCGGGCCACCGAGTTCAACGGCTCCGGGCACACCGGCCCCACCTACACCTACGGGTACTCGAATGCGACGCCGAACTCGGCCGGCACCACCACGGTCACCGACCCCGAGCAGCACGCGACGAAGTACGAGCACGATGCGGAGGGCAAGGTCACCAAGACCACCGACCCGCTCGGCCATGAGCGATCCAAGAGCTACGACGCGAACAACAACGTCGCCACCGCCACCGACGCCATGGGCGCCGGTGGGACGGGCGGGAACGTGACCGCCTACGGCTGGGGCGGGCGCAACAATCCCACCTCGGCGAAACTGCCCACCGGGGCAACGGCTGCCATGACCGGCTATCAGACCATTGCCGGTTCCGACCTTCCCGGCTCCCTGACGACCCCGGACGGTGAGAAGACGGACTACAAGTACGACACGTCCGGCAACACCGAGTCCGTGGCGGTGACCGGCACGGGCGGCGGCACGCAGACGTTCACGTACAACAAGGCGACCCCGACCTGCGGTGGGTTCGAGGGCCAGCGCTGCACGGCCAAGGACGCCCGCGGCAAGGTGGCGTCGTTGCACTACGACACCAAGGGCAACCTCGACAAGGTCACCCCGCCCGCCCCGCTGGGTGTCACCACTTTCACCTATGACGACCTGGGTCGGCCCAAGACCGTCACCGACGGCCGCGGCACCCTCGTCGAGACCACCTACGACAACCGTGACCGGGTCAAGCAGGTCAAGACCGGCACCACGACCGTCACCTATCACTACGACGGTGACGGCAACCTGCGCCAGCGCGACGACGCGACGGGCACCATCAAGTACGAGTTCGACCCGCTGTCGCGCGAGACGGTCCGCACCCTGCAAAACGGCGCGCAGACCCAGCTCACCTACACACCCGCGGGCAACGTCGACACCTACCGCGACCCCGCCGGCCTGGTCGACTACACCTACGACGCCGCGAACAACCTCAAGGAACTCAAGGACCAGCAAGGCCGGGTGACGAAGTACGAGTACAACAACAACGACACCCGCAAGAAGACCACCTACCCCGGCAACATCATCCAGGAAGTCACGCTCGACAAGTCCGACCGGCCCACCGCGATCAAGGCGACTTCGGCCAAGGGCACCCTGGTCAACCTCACCTACAGCTACGCCTACACGGTCTCCGGAACCACCAAGGACGGATCGAAGATCCGCTCCCGCACGGACGCCGTCGCCGGTCTGAAGACCGCCTACAGCTACGACAGCGCTGGCCGCTTCTCCTACGCGGAGGAGACGAAGGGCACCACAGTCAACGACTCGTGGCAGTACTGCTACGACGCTGCCGGGAACCTGACCTCGCAGGGCGTGGAGAAGGGCTGCCCGCGCGGCACCACCTACACCATCAACGACGCCAGCCAGATCACCGCGAAGAACAGCTCGTCGACGAACTGGTCCTACGACAAGGCCGGCCACGAAACCGCCGGAGCATCCACTGTCGAGGGCACACGCACGGGCGAGACGTGGAACGGCTTCTCCCAGCTCACCTCCCTCACCGTCGGCGGCAAGACCTATGCCGGCCAGTACGGCTCGACCGACCAGTCCGAGCGCATCAAGCTCGGCGACACGTCCTTCCACAACGGCCCGCTCGGCCTGTCCGCGCAGTCCACGGGGGGCGTCGACATGGGGTTCAACCGGGAAGCCGGGGGCACTCTGAATTCCATGACGACTGGGGGCAAGGCGTACTTCTACCTCACCGACGCCATCGGCTCCGTCGTCGCGCTCGCCGACGAAGCGGGCACGAAGGTAAACACCTACGCCTATAGCCCGCGCGGCGTCACCCGCTCCATCTCCGCGGAGCAGGTGAAGCAGCCCTACCGTTTCGCCGGAGGACACCAAGACCCCACCGGCCTCTACCACTTCGCGGCCCGCTACTACGACCCCAACATCGGCCGCTTCAACAGCCCCGACCCCTCCGGCCAGGAAAAGAACCCCTACCTCTACGCCGAAGGCGACCCCGTCAACCGCATCGACCCCACCGGGCTCTTCAGCTTCAAGGACCTCGGTATCGACACCCTGATCGGAGCGGTTTCCGGTGCTGTGACAGGCTGCGTCGGCGGTGCGGTGACAGCCGCCATCGTCGGGACTGCAGCAGGCCCCGGCGGCACGGCGGTTGGTGCTCTTGGAGGCTGCCTGATCGGAGCAGCCGGGGCCGGTGCTGCCGGTGTGGCTGGCGGGGCAGTCACGTCCACCATGACCCAGCTGCTCAAGTGATCACAGAATCGGAAGCGGAGACTCTGAAATGAGCGCTGGCACTGTGGCTCTGATCGGTGCAGTCATCGGACTCGTCGTCGGTCCTCTGACCGTGATGCTCGTGATCAGGGCCCGGCGACGCCGCTGAAGCAGTGGAGTTGGCAAGGGGTGGGGGAGAACCTGCGGTTCTCCCCCACCCCTGTCGTCGCTCAGTGCGCGACGAGCATGGCAGCAGCCGTGCGTAGCAGTCCCCCACAACCGGCCGGTCGTCCAGACGGGCATCGTTGAACCTGACTCCGTCAGCGCCTGTCGTCAAACGATCGTTTGCCGACAGGCGGTCGACGCGTCCAATGAAGCCCCGCAATCCGGGGGTTCGCGGCGCCGTGAATCCAATCAGATCCGATGGTGATTGCTGACAGGGTTTGACGACAGGTAGGGTCCGATCCTCCGTACGGAAGGGGCCCCTCGGTGGCGAACCTGGTCTACAAGCGAGTCTCGACCGACCAGCAGTCCACCGCCCGGCAGAACCTCGTCCTGGACGAGGCCGGGATCGAGGACCCGGTCGTCTTCGAGGAGGACCCGGGAACCTCCAGCCGCCTCCACCCCCTCCAGCGCCCGAAGTTCCGCGAGCTGCTGACGTACGCACGGCCGGGCGACACCGTGCACATCTCCGAGATGTTCCGCCTCGTACGCGGCACCGGCCACATCCTCGACGTGCTCGATGTCCTCCACCGCGACCAGGTCGCGCTGCGCATCCACGACGGCGCGTTCTCCGCGATGGACCTCACCGCCCGCCACCCGCGCACCGGAGAACTGCTGTCCACCGTGAAGTTCATGGTGCAGACCCTCGCCGCCGCCGGCGAACTTCAGCGCGACCTCCAGCGCGAGCTGACGTACGACGGGCTGCGCGCCGCCGAGGCCAAGGGCAGCAAGGGAGGGTGCCGCCCCGCGGTGGCGGCCGCGAAAACCGACGACGTACGCACCGCGTACCTGGAAGGGCGCTCCATCGCCGCCCTCACCCGCGAGCACCGGGTCAGCCGCGGCGCCATCCGCACGGCCGTCGCCGACCTCCTGCCCGACCACGCCGCCAGCGAGGAGGACGCGCCCGCCCCGGAGCTGCCGGTCACCCTCGACATGCCGGGCAAGGTCGCCGACTACCTCCGCACCACCGATCTGGAGCCCGCCGAGCGTGCCGCGCTCGACCAGGGGACGACCGTACGGCGCGGCCAGGGCTACACCCTGCGCGTCAGCGCCGTCCCCGCCGTGCACCGAGGGCTCCTCGCCCGCTGCCAGCCGCTCGACGGCAGCCAGGACCTTCCCGCGGTCCCGGCCCAGCGCAAGGCCCGCCGCGAGTACGAGAACAGGGTCAGCGCCCTCACACCCTGAACAAGATCGTTCTCACCGCTAACCGCTGTACCGATGTTCCCCGAGGCCGTAGCCGTGGCCGTGGCCGTAGCCGTGGCCAGGGCCGGATCGAAGGCGGCCGCCAATAGCGGCGGGCGCCCTCCCAGTCGACCGGCTATCCGGGCACCGGCCTCATCCGGTGATGCGGTTGAGGGCCGCGAAGTATCCGTCCCGGTGCCCATCGGCATTCGGGTGGTAGGACTCGTTCAGCTTGTTCCACTCAAGGCTGGTCACCCACTCCGACGCGCCGGAGCAGAGCGTGTGCGGGTCGAACACCGGGCGTGCGTCGAGGAAGGTGAAACCGGCTTCCTTGGCGCGCGCCGCGGTGATGTCGGCCAGGGTGTCGGCCGCCGAGTTCAGGGCTTTGCGCTCGGTGTCGCTCAGTCCGAGAATGCCGCAGTCGCCGCCGATCGTGTAGAGGCGCGGGTATCCGACGACAACGACCTTCGCGGCCGGGGCGGCCTTGCGCACGGCGGCGTAGGTATGGGCGAGGGCGGGCGACAGCTTGCCCGTGGCGGCCTGCTTCGCGGCCTCGACCCCGGCCAGGCAGTCCTTGTCGTCCACGGTGAGGATGCAGTGCGTCAGGACGTCGACGAACCCGACGTCGTTCCCGCCGACCTGTAGTGTCACCAGGCTTGTGTCCGAAGTCAGCGATCCGGTCTGCGACTTGTCGACGTCGGCCGTGGTCGCGCCGGAGCACGACGCCTCCACGAATGCGACGGAAGGGTGCGCGGCGTGCCACAGCCGCGAGTAGGCGAGCGGTCCGCGGCGGCAGGCGTCATCGGGGTTGTCGTACTTCCGCGTGCCGACGGCCACCGCGTAGGAATCGCCCAGGGCGACGTACTTCCCCGCCGCGGTGTGTCTCTGCGGGGCGGCGTGCGCCTGGGATGTGGCGGCGGCCATGGCGACGAACGCCAGGAGTGCGGCGAACAGTAACCTCATCGAACGCATGGGAGTGCCTTCTCCGGTGGTGGGGGGATGGGACACCACAGGGATAGCAGCCGACTCGCTCCATGAGTACTCATGTACATGACTAACGGGTCACGATTCGGTCGAGGCGCAGAGGCGGGTGGGGCGGGCAGGAGAGGCGGGGCGCCCGTAACGCATGAGACATACGGCGCGTACGGGGCGCGCGCGGGAGCCGCCTCGAACCGCCCCGCTCCTCAGCCCGCCAACGCCGCCGCCCCCGAAGAAGCCTGTTCCGCCGCCCGTACGCGGGCGGCTGCCGCCTCCGCGGCCCTGCCCATCCGGTCGGCGAGGCGGGCCTGGGCCAGCCAGTTGTACGGGCAGACCGGGCGCAGGTGGATGCGCTCGCTGACCAGGGTGCGGGCCATGCCCGCGCGCCCGGCGCGCAGGGCCGCCTCCAGCAGGGTCTTCTGCACCGCGTCCCGCTGCGCGTGGCTGCCGCCGAAGTCGTTCAGGCGGTGGCGGACGGGGGACAGCAGGTCGACCGCGTGCCCGTACCGCCGCTGCCCGTAGGCGATCAGGGCCCGGCACACGGGCAGTCCGATCCGCTCGGTCATGGCGTGGTTGGTCACGCCGGGCCGTGCGTCGGCGAGCCAGGCTTCCCGGTCCCGTACGAGGCGTTCGGCGTCGGCTACGCGGTCCGCGCCGACGTACGCCATGACGGCGTGCACGTCGTTGAAGGCGTAGTGGGGCGCGTCTTGGCGGGCCGCCCAGGCGTCGGCGAGCGCCGCCCAGCGGGGGCCGGCGTCGTGGTCGGCCAGCAGCAGCCGCCACAGCAGGGCGGAGGCGTCGAGGAGCTCCATCGCCAGCCCCTGCGAACGGTCGTTGTGCAGCACGGCGTCGTAGACCTCCAGCACCCGCCGGGTGTCGCCGGACTCCAGGGCGAAGAGGCAGTAGTGCCACCAGTTGTGCACGTTCAGGTAGTTGCCGGCCGCCCAGTCGTCGGTACGGGCGTCCAGATAGCGGATGCCCTCCGCGAACTGGCCCTGCATCTCGTAGGTGTGCACGACCGCGTGGATGCCCCATACGTCGCGCGGGTCGCGCTCGACGGCCGCGAGGGCGGTCTGCTGCGCGCGGCTGTAGTGGCCGGTCTCCTCCAGCCCGAACGCGTACATGCCCAGCACCTGCCCGTACTGCGGGTCGCCCTCGGACCACGCGGACAGCGCGCCGCCGACGCGGTCGCGCAGCCGGGCCGCGTCGCCGGTGAAGAAGTCGATCTGGTGGCCGGCGGCCAGCGCGAGGACGTCCAGCGGGTATTCCACGGTGATCTCGCCGAGCAGCGCTCCGGCCCGGTGCAGGTCACCGGCCAGCCAGGCGGTGGCGGCGGCGAGGTGCATGCGCTCGCGCGCGGTCGCCGCGTCGGGGCGGGCGGCCTCCTGATACCGGGCGAAGGCGTCCCGGGAGGCGGCGGCGTCCTTCTCCTCGGTGCCCAGCAGCCCGAGGTAGGCCGCGAGGACGTTGCCCATGACGGAGTGGGGCGAGGCGTCCAGGAGCGCCCGCGACTCGTCGGCCACTTCGCCGCGGAAGAGGAGCAGCGCCCCCAGCGCGTTCTCGTAGTGGGCCAGGGCCCGCGGGCCGGTGTGCGACATCGCGTGGCCGTGCCGGTCGGTGTCCGTCATGGTCCCCTTCGACTCCTCGCGACCCTCTGGTGTCCCCTCCGCCCCCGCCTTACCTTGGCAGCGGCAGGAATCGCCGTCCGTTCGCTTGTCATGTCCTTGTTGAAGATTACCGACAAGAGGTGTGTCTTGTTCCTCCCCCGCAGACGGGCCCGTATGCGCGGCGGCCCCATCCGCCGCCCGGGCATCGTCTTCCTCCTCCTCGGGCTCCTGGCAGCGCTCGCCGCCGGCCCCGCGCGAGCCCACCCCGACCCCGCTCCCCCGGACCGGTCGCCGCTCGCCCGCCCCATCGACCCCCAGAACTGGCGCAACCCCGACGACATGACCTGGGCCGACTACCGGGCAGTCCCGGGCGCCCACTGGGCCGATCCGGGCGCCGCGCCGACCCGGCGCACGTTCAAGGGCGCTCTCGTCCTGCTGGACTACCCCGACGAGGAGTTCACGGTCAGCAAGCCGGCCGGGTCGACCCTGTTCGGCAATCCGCAGCGCACCGCCTCCAACGTGCCGCGCGCCCAACTGCCGCGCTTCTACCAGGACTTCCTCAACAAGCCCGGCAAGCTCAACCACGGCCACACCATCAACGAGTACTGGATGGAGGACTCCGGCGGCCGCATCGGCGTCGACCTGACCGGCTTCGGCACGTACCGGATGCCGTTCAAGTCCTACCAGTACGGCATCGAGAAGTCGATGAACCCCGGCGCCTGCCCGGTGGGCGACGCCTGCGGCAAGGACATCCGGGCCGACGGCAAGAGCGCCTGGACCGCCGACGTGGGCGCCGACCGCACCAAGGAGTTCGACTTCGTCTTCTACCTCACCGCCGGCCAGGACGAGTCCGCGGCCTGGCAGGAGTTCGGCCAGATGAAGTTCGCGGACCCCAAGGACGTACCGGCCGCCTGGGGACCGCCGTCGCCGATCGCCGGCGGCGGCAACGCGGCCGCCACCCGCTACGTGCCGTGGACCTCCTGGCAGGCCGCCGCCCGCATCTGGCCCAACGCCGAGGACGGCTCCTCCACCCAGGCCGAGAGCTCCGGAATGGCCGTGTACGCGCATGAGTTCAGCCATATCCTCGGCATCGCGGACAACTACAACAACCCCTACGGCTCGCCGCCCCGACGCGCGTACACCGGCATCTGGAGCATGCTCTCGCGGGGCTCCTTCAACGGCCCCGGCGGCCCGCACACCCGCTGGCGGATCCCGGCGACCGAGGGCGCGACGATGGGCTCCCAGCACGTGCTGCGCGACAAACTCAAGCTCGGCATCGTCGACGAGAAGAACGTCCTGCGCCTGGACCGGGACGCCCTGGCGGCCTCCGGCCCCGCCGTCGCCCGGGTCACCGCGCGCTCCGCGCCGCCCGGCGACGAGGGGCTGTCCGGCGTCAACATCACCATGGGCGGCGACCGCGCGCCGGCCTGCTCCCCGGCGACGGACCCGCTGTGCGACGGCGGCGGCTACGACAACTACACCGTCGAGGTCGTCGACCGGATGGGCATGGACTCCTTCACCCCGGACCACGGCGTCCTGCTCTCCAAGACCAAGGACAAGGACCGGGCCCCCTTCGCGTGGGTGATCGACGCCCACCCCGAGGACATCGGCATGGTGGACTTCAAGCGCCCCGACGGCACCCAGCAGAAGATCACCATCGGCGACTACCGGCAGCTGAGCGACGCCCTCTTCCACGCCGGCGCGGACTCCGGCAGCAGCTACGAGTACGTGGACAAGGCCAACCGGCTGCACTTCTACGTCCTCGACCTCAAGCGCGACGCGTCCGGCGTGCTCAGCTACACCGTGGCCGTCAAGTCCCTGGACGGCGCGGGCCCGCAGCGCCGCGGCCTGGGTCTGCGCCGGGGCACCGCGCACGGCTCCCCCGCCAAGGGCCGCGCCGTGTGCACGTTCCCGCTGACCAACACCGGCGGCGCGGGCAGCGCCCCGCACCTGTCCTCCGACGTCTACCGGCTCTCGGCCACCAGCGCCGCCCGCGGCTGGTCCGCCTGGCTGCCCAACCGCCTCACCACCGCCGAGGCGGGGAAGACCGTCACCGTCCCGGTCTCCGTGGCCGCCCGGCCGGACGCCGCGCGGCACGGCCGCGTCATTCTCGACGCCCGCTCGGAGAGCGACCCGAAGAAGAGGGTACGGGCTGACTGCGCCCTCACCCGGTAGGGCCCGGCGAGGGGCCCGGAGCCCGGACGGGCTCGCCACCGCACCTCCCGCCCGTCCGCCTCCGACGACCCCGCACCCCGCACTCCACAGCACGAGAAGACGGCGCCCCGGAACCGGACACCACGGCCCCGGGGCGCCGGCACGCCGGGCAGCCGCGCATGCCCGAACGGGCGGCAAACGGGCTCACGTTGGCTCAAGCGGGGCCGCCGCTTCACTCGCCGGAACCATCGCCGCACCGCTGACCAGTGGTGATGCCCACCGGAAAACGGGCGCAAGCGGGCCCCATCATCCTCACGGACACCCTGTTCACGGTCCCCCCGGCGCTTGTACAAACAAGCCAGGTGCCCGATCGGGCACCGCTCACAGCAGATCGCAGGGAAGAGTGCCGTGAACACCGAGGAACGCCGACGAGGGATCCTCCAACTCGCTCGGCGGACCGGAGGCGTCGATGTCACCGGTCTGGCCGCCGACTTCAAGGTGGCCAAGGAGACGATCCGCCGGGACCTGCACGTACTGGAGGAACACGGGCTGGTCCGGCGTACGCACGGCGGGGCCTATCCGGTCGAGAGCTCCGGCTTCGAGACCACCCTCGCCGTCCGCACCACCCAGCTCGTGCCGCAGAAGACCCGGATAGCCGCTGCCGCCGCCCGGCTCCTCAGCGACGCGGAGACCGTGTTCATCGACGAGGGCTTCACCCCTCAGCTGATCGCCGGGGCGCTGCCCCGCGACCGGCCGCTGACCGTGGTCACCGCTTCGCTGGCCGTCGCACAGGCCCTGGCCGACGCCGACAAGGCCACGGTCCTGCTGCTCGGCGGCCGGCTGCGCGGCGGCACGATGGCGACCGTCGATCACTGGGCCACCCGGATGCTCGCCGGATTCGTCATCGACCTGGCCTACATCGGCGCCAACGGGATCTCGCGGGAGCACGGCCTGACCACGCCCGACCCGGCCGTCAGCGAGGTGAAGGCGCAGGCGGTGCGCGGCTCCCGGCGACGGGTGTTCGCGGGTGTGCACACCAAGTTCGGCGCCGTCAGCTTCTGCCGGTTCGCCGACGTCGGCGACGTCGAGGCCATCGTGACCGACAGCGGTCTGCCGCCGGCCGAGGCCCAGCGCTACACCCTGCTGGGCCCTCAGGTCATCCGGGTGTGACCACCCACCGTCCACAGCACCGCCCTTCACCTCTCCTACCCGCGCCCGAATGCCAGGAGGCTCCATGCCCCTTCAGCACCGACGCCGGGGCCGCGGCACACGCATACGCGTGGCCGCCGTCACGGCCGCCCTCCTCGCCACGAGCACCGCGTGCGCCGGAGCGGGCGGCACCGGCTCCGGCGGCGACACCATCAACGTGCTCATGGTGAACAACCCGCAGATGATCGAGTTGCAGAAGCTCACCGCGGCCCATTTCACGAAGGAGACCGGCATCAAGGTCAACTTCACGGTGCTGCCGGAGAACGACGTACGCGACAAGATCAGCCAGGACTTCTCCAACCAGGCCGGCCAGTACGACGTCGCCACCATCAGCAACTACGAGGTCCCGTTCTTCGCGAAGAACGACTGGCTGCACCCCCTCGACAGCTACGTCGCCAAGGACGCCGCCTTCGACCAGAAGGACATCCTCCGCCCCCTCACCCAGTCCCTCACCGCCGAGGACGGCAAGCTCTACGCCGAGCCCTTCTACGGCGAATCGTCGTTCCTCATGTACCGCAAGGACGTCTTCGCCCAGAAGGGGCTGAAGATGCCCGGCCACCCGACGTGGCAGCAGGTCGCCGACCTGGCGGCCCGCGCCGACGGCGCCCGCAGCGGCATGAAGGGCATCTGCCTGCGCGGCCTGCCCGGCTGGGGCGAGGTCATCGCCCCGCTGACCACCGTCGTCAACACCATGGGCGGCACCTGGTTCGACAAGGACTGGAAGGCGCGGCTGTCCTCCCCGGAGTTCAAGAAGGCGACGAAGTTCTATGTGGACCTGGTGCGCTCCCACGGCGAGGCCGGCGCCGCGCAGTCCGGCTTCGCCGAGTGCCTCAACAACCTCACCCAGGGCAAGACGGCCATGTGGTACGACGCCACCTCCGCCGCCGGTTCCCTGGAGGCCGCCGACTCCCCCGTGAAGGGGAAGATCGGCTACGTACCGGCGCCGGTCGACCGTACGAAGAGCTCGGGCTGGCTCTACACCTGGGCCTGGGGCATGGAAAAGGCGTCCAGGAACACCGACCGCGCCTGGAAGTTCATCTCCTGGGCCTCCGGCAAGAAGTACGAGGAGCTGGTCGGCGCCAAGAGCGGCTGGGCCAACGTACCGGCGGGCCGGCGCGCCTCCACCTACGCGCGACCCCCGTACGTCAAGGCCGCGTCGGCCTTCTCGGACGTCACGCTGCAAGCCATCCGCTCCGCCCGGCCGAACGACCCCGGCGTCCAGCCGCGGCCCGCGCCCGGCATCCAGTTCGTCGGCATCCCCCAGTTCACCGACCTCGGCATGAAGGTCTCGCAGGAGATCAGCGCCGCCATCGCCGGCCGCAAGTCCGTCGACGAGGCCCTCAAGAAGTCGCAGGCGCTGGCCGAGAAGACCGGAGGGAAATACCGGTGACCACTGCCGTGAACGACTCCCCGCGGACCGTCGGCGACCCGCCGCGCCCGCCCGCCCCCGTCCGCCGCGGCGGACGGCGCGCCTGGGCGAGGCGCGCCCCGCTGCTGCCCGCCCTGGTGTTCCTGATCGTGGTCACCCAGCTGCCGTTCGTGGCGACCCTGGTGATCTCGCTCTTCAACTGGAACGCGCTCGCCCCCGACGCCCGGCGCTTCGCCGGGTTCGACAACTACGTGACCGCCGCGACCGACGCCGATCTGCGCCAGTCGGTCCTCACCACGATCCTGCTGACCGCGACCGTGGTCATCGTCTCCGTGGTGGTCGGGCTGCTGCTCGCGCTGCTGCTGGACCGCAAGTTCCGCGGCCGGGGCTTCGTGCGCACCATGCTCATCACCCCGTTCCTGCTCGTGCCCGTCTCCGCCGCCCTGCTGTGGAAGCACGCGCTCTACAACCCCGAGTACGGGCTGCTGAACGGCGCCTGGACCTGGGTCGCCGGGCTCTTCGGGGACTCCTCGCCGGCGCAGCCCGACTGGGTGTCCAGCATGCCGCTGGTCGCCGTCGAGACCGCGCTGGTGTGGCAGTGGACACCGTTCATGATGCTGATCCTGCTGGCCGGGCTGCAGAGCCGGCCCGCCGAGATGATGGAGGCGGCCCGGCTGGACGGCGCGAACGCCTGGCAGATGTTCCGCTATCTGACCCTGCCGCATCTGCGCCGCTACCTGGAGCTCGGCATCCTCCTCGGCTCCGTCTACGTCGTGCAGAACTTCGACGCGGTGTTCACCATCACCTCCGGGGGGCTGGGCACCGCCAACCTCCCGTACACCATCTACCAGACCTTCTACGGAGCCCACGAGTACGGGATGGCCTCCGCCGCCGGGGTGTTCGTCGTGATCGGCACGATCGTGATCGCGACCTTCGCGCTGCGCGTGGTCTCGTCCCTCTTCCGCGAAGGAGGGAACCAGGCATGACCACCCTCGCCACGTCCCTGCCGCCCATGGCCCGCCGCGCCCGGCGCCGCTCCGCAGCGCTCGGCCTGCTGGCCTGGCTGGCGGGCATCATGTTCTGCCTGCCCGTCCTGTGGATGCTGCTCACCTCGCTGCACTCCGAGCCGGACGCGGCCACCAACCCGCCGTCGCTCACGGCGTCGCTCACCCTGGACGGCTACCGGAAGTTCTTCGGCGCCGGAGGCGGCGCCGACCCCGCGCCCGCCCTGCTCAACTCGGCCACGGCGAGCCTGATGTCGACCCTCCTCGTCCTCGTCCTGGCGCTTCCCGCCGCGTACGCCCTCTCCATCCGCCCGGTCCGCAAGTGGACGGACGCGATGTTCTTCTTCCTGTCCACCAAGATGCTGCCGGTGGTGGCCGGGCTGCTGCCGATCTACCTGTTCGCGAAGAACGCCGGGCTGCTGGACAACGTCTGGCTGCTCGTCATCCTCTACACCTCGATGAACCTGCCCATCGCCGTCTGGATGCTGCAGTCCTTCCTCGCCGACATTCCCGTCTCGGTCATCGAGGCGGCCCATATGGACGGGGCCGGGCTGCCGACGGTCCTCGTGCGCATCGTCGCCCCGCTGGCCGGTCCCGGCATCGCGGCGACCTCGCTGATCTGCTTCATCTTCAGCTGGAACGAGATGCTCTTCGCCCGGGTCCTGACCGGGGTGGTCGCCCAGACGTCCCCGGTATTCCTGACCAGTCTCGTCACGAGCCAGGGCCTCTTCCTCGCCCAGCTCTGTGCCGCGTCGGTCGTCGTGTCCCTGCCGGTGCTCGTCGCCGGCTTCGCCGCCCAGGACAAGCTCGTCCAGGGCCTTTCGCTAGGAGCGGTCAAATGAAAGCTGCGCTCATCGAGGCGCCCGGCAAGGTATCCATCACGCAGCTCCCCGACCCCGCTCCGGGGCCGCGCGAGGTGGTCGTCGACGTCGCCGCGTGCGGGCTGTGCGGCACCGATCTGCACATCCTCCAGGGCGAGTTCGCCCCGGTGCTGCCCGTGGTGCCCGGTCACGAGTTCGCGGGCGAGGTGGTCGGCCTCGGTAGCGAGGTGACGGAGCTGTCCCTCGGCGACCGGGTGGCAGTGGACCCGTCGCTGTACTGCCACGAGTGCAAGTACTGCCGGGCCGGGCGCGGGAACCTCTGCGACCGGTGGGGAGCGATCGGCGTCACGGTCGCGGGCGGCGCCGCCGAGTACGCGGTCGCCCCCGTCGCGAACTGCGTGAAGCTGCCCGACCATGTGGACGTACGGGACGCCCCCCTCATCGAGCCGCTGTCCTGCGCGGTGCGCGGCTACGACGTGCTGCGCAGCACCCTCGGCGCGGAGGTGCTGATCTACGGCTCCGGCACCATGGGGCTGATGATGCTGGAGCTGGCCAAGCGGACCGGGGCCGTCAGCGTCGACGTCCTCGACGTCAACCCCGAGCGGCTGGCCACCGCGCGGTCGCTGGGCGTCTCGGCGGCGGCCGCGCACGCCGACGAGCTGGACCGGCCGCGGGGCTGGAACCTCGTGGTCGACGCCACCGGCAACGCCGCCGCGATCCAGGACGGGCTGGGCCGCGTCGCGAAGGGCGGCACCTTCCTCCAGTTCGGGGTCGCCGACTACGCGACGACCGCGGTCATCGAGCCGTACAAGATCTACAACCAGGAGATCACCATCACCGGTTCGATGGCCGTCCTGCACAGTTACGAGCGCGCGGCGGCCCTCTTCGCCGGCGGCGTCCTGGACCCGTCCGTCTTCATCAGCGACCGGCTGCCGCTGGAGGAGTACGCGCAGGCCCTGGACCGTTTCAAGGCGGGGCAGGGCCGGAAGATCGTCGTGGTGCCGTAGCCCTGAGCGGTTCCGTTCGCCGGGCTCCCGCCGCCCCCTGCTCCGGCAAGTGCCTCGCCCCCGCCGTCACCCCCACCCCGTCGTCGCCACGGGACGTACCGGTTCAGCAGCGTCGCGCCGCTGGAGCGGCCGGGGCGTGGGCGGGGCGTGGGCGGGGCGCCGGCGGGGCAAGCGGGCCGTGGACGGGGATGGTGAGCGCGAGGCGGCCGGGTGCGCGCCGAGGCGTGTACGCCCGGCGCGCAACGGGTGTGCAAATGTCCGCATTTCGTAAAGAGCAACAGCTTCTTCAACCACGGCACTCACGGTGCGCCACAGTGAAGCTCGCCCGGCGACAGGCCAGGCATCAGGTAACAGCAGCCCCAGGACAAAGGGCTGTTCGCAGGAGGTTCACGTGATCCGTTTCGCACCGCGTCTCGCCACCGCTGTACTGGGTTCGGCCGCCATGGCCGCCGCCATGGCACTGCCGGCCTCGGCCACCGGCCATCACACGCCGGGGAAGCACCGTTCGCCGATCATGCTGGGCGCCGTCCAGGCCGACAGCCCCGGGCACGACGACCACTCCGACCGCAGCCTGAACGCGGAATGGGTCACCGTCAAAAACACCGGCAAGCGTCCGGTCGACCTCAAGGGCTGGACCCTCACGAGCGACTGCACCCACAAGGTCTACCACTTCCGCCACCTGATGCTGGGCGGCCACAAGAGCGTCCGCGTCCACACCGGCCGCGGTCACGACACCGCACGCGACGTCTTCCAGAACAGCCGCGAGTACGCGTGGGACGACCACAACGACACCGCCACCCTGCGCAACAACCACCACCACACCGTTGACACCAAGCGCTGGGGCCACAGCCACCACCACAACCACCGCTGACCCGGGGCCCCGACGCCCCGCGACGGTGCGCCACAACCGCCGGGTTGTGGCGCACCGCCATGTTTCCGCCCGGGCGGCTCAGGACACCAGCCACGCCTGGTTCTGCTTGCGGTTGCACGGAGCGGTGTGGACGTCCGGCGTACCCGTGTCGTTCTGCAGGCAGTACGCCTGCGCATAACCCAACCTGATCGTCCCGTTGGGGCTGCCGGTCGCCGACACCAGCCACGCCTGATTCTGCTTGCCGTTACACGGAGCGGTATGGACATTCGGCGTACCCGTGTCGTTCTGCAGGCAGTACGCCTGCGCATAACCCAACCTGATCGTCCCGTTGCGATCTCCCGCCTCCGCCGAGGCGTTGCCGGGCGCGAGGGCGGCGCAGGTCAGGCCGACGGCGGCCAGCGCCGATGCCACGACGCGGATCTTCGGGAACGAACGCGGAACGCGGATACCGTCGAACACAAGCGACTCCTCGGGATGTGTGCTGGGGCCGCGCGGCTCTGTCAGCCTCGGCCTCGACGCCGGCGCGGACGCCGACGGCGGGACCGTGCCCACCCGGCCTCCCCCATAGGCACACTTCCCTCTCAAACCACCCCTGCGGGTAGCAACCGCTACCGCTCCGCGCTCGGGGGCCGGTCGGCCCCATGGCGCTTCCCCGCCTCCCGCAGGGCGTCGACCGCCTCGCGGCCGATCCGCTCGGCGAGCTGCTCTCCCAGGCGTTCGAGGTCCGCGCCGGCCTGAGGTGCACGCGTTCGCCCTCGCGGGTTCGATCCGCCCGTAGAGCCGGTCGTCCCGGAGCCCCACGCGTTCGCCACCGTCCCCGACCGGTACGACGTACGTACGCTTCCTCCCCGATCACCAGTGGCGGACTCGGTGGCGGGCCCGAGCGCCGCCATTCCCGGTGTAACGAATGGTAGGTACACTTGCTCCATGAGCAAGAAGGAGGCACTGACCCAGGCCACCGCCGAACTGCTGCGGGAGAGGGGATACACCGGCACGAGCCCGGCCATGATCCTTGAACGCGCGCACGCGGGCCAGGGCAGCATGTACCACCACTTCTCCGGCAAGGCGGAGCTGGCGGCAGCGGCCATGACGCACATGAGCGACCAGATCCGCTCCGGCGTCGAGAAGGCCCTGACCGGCGAGGAATCGGCCGTCGCCCGCGTCAACGCCTTCCTCGACCTGGAACGCGACCCGCTGGCGGGCTGCCCCATCGGGCGCCAGGTGCAGGACTACGACGTCGTCTCCGACGCCGACCTGCGCGCGCCGACCTCGAACTTCTTCACCTGGCTCGACGAACACCTCTCAGCGGTGCTCGCGGACGGCGTACGCACGGGTGAACTGCGCCCCGACACCGACCCGGAGGCGATGGCCTCGCTGATCATCGCGTCGGTACAGGGCGGCTACATCCTGGCCCGCGCCCACCAGAACCCGGAGGCGTTCCACCGCGCGATCACCGGCGCCAAGCGAGTCGTAGCCGACCTCGCAACCACCTCCGTCCAGGGCTGACGGACTCGCCGGGCCACTGCCCGACGGCCGTCGGACTCTTCCAGCGACCCTCCTGCCCGCACTCAGTCCCACCACGACACGACGGACATCCCCCGCCCCGCCGCGCCCAGGTAGAAGTCCTTCAGGGCCCTGAAGTGGTTGGTGAGGTAGATCAGCGAATCACCCATGGACCGGTCACCAACGAGGCTCTCGTGACGGTCGTCGGCGACCGCGGCCAGTACCTGCTCCCAGGCCAGCTCGGCGAGGCCGGCTGCGACGCCGGCCACCGAATCGGGAGTCAGAGCCGTGGGGCGGGGCCCGAATCCACCCGTGGCTTCCGGATGGTGCAGCATCGAGACGTCGACGTCCGGATCACCGTCCAAGGCACGGTTGAGCACTTCAAGAACGCGCGAGTCCACTCCGGCGAGCTCACAGGCATCGATGAGGAGACGCGGGGCCCATTCGAGGTCGATCCAGTCGTCGGCGGGCGGGTCCCATTCCGGGTCGGCGTCGGCGTTCGCCACCGCCGAGATGCGGCATCGGTCGAGGTACGCCTCGCTCACCCGGGCGAGCTGTTGGGTAACGGCCATACGGGCAGTATCCCTGTGAAGCTACGGGCCGAGGCGACGGCCTTCAGGACAGCAGGGTGATCACGTTGTTGGTGATGGCGCGTACCCGCGGGTCCAGGGGCAGCAGCCGGGGCCAGTCGGTGGTGGCCGCGGTGAAGACCGTGCCGCCCTGGGTGTAGAGGCCGAAGGTCGCGGCGCGGGCCGGGGCGGGGTCTTCGCGGGTGGCGGTGTGCCAGCCGGCGGCCGGGGTCTGGGGGAGGTCGGCTGTGCCGAGGATGGTGAAGTCGGCGGGTGTGCCGTCCTTGCCGGTCGCGACCGCCCTCCCCAGGGCGTCGCGCGTGTAGGCGGCGCCGTCGCATTCGTAGCCCACCAGGCAGTGTTCCGCGCCGAGGACGTCGCCGTCGTGCAGCTCGGTGTCCGCGAATATCTTGTGGTCGGTGCCCTGGACCGTGAAGCCCAGCGGTGCCCGGCGGCCTTCCCAGTGGCCGCCTGCGTTGCGGTAGCTGACGCCGGTCAGGGTGTTCTCGGGCTCCGTCTCCCACCAGTGGTCGGGGGCGCCCCGCATCTGGTCGACGTCGGCGCCGCGAGGGGCGCCGGGCGGGTACTTGGCGCAGCGTATGGCCGTGCCGTCATCGGTCACCGCGACCCGCCACCAGCAGGTGTTCGCCCCGAATATCGCGACGTTGCCGCCCCGGTCGCGGAAGGCGGTGACGTTGTCGCGGACGCGCGCGCTCCAGTACTCGTCGTGGCCGACGGAGAGCAGCAGTTGGTAGCGGTCGGAGAGGCCGGGCGACTCGTGCAGGTCGAGGTCGGTGCAGTAGTCGGCGGTGAGGCCGGCGCTTTCGAGCCAGGCGATGAAGGGGGCGTCCCAGTGCGCGAAGGTCTGACGGGGCGTGCGCGGGTCGTGGGGGTCCGGGCGGCCCTTGACCGGCCCGCCGATTCCGCCGCCGGGGCGCCGCAGCGTGACGGCCAGGGTGCCGGTGTGCGGGGCGGGGTCGTCCGCGTGGACCGGGCCGTACAGGCTGCCGCCGCCGCTGATGTTGTACGCGTGGTAGGTGAAGACCGGCACCTTGTACAGGATGTTCGTGGTCCGGGCGGGCTCGCGGGCCGTCACCACGAACAGCAGTCGTGAGTGGCGGGCGTCCAGATCCTCGGCGCGGGCCGGGGCTTCGGTGTACCAGCCTTCTCTGTACCCGCCTTCTCTGTACGGGCCCCCTCTGTACGGGCCTTCTCCGCACGGGCCATTCCTGTCCGGGTCCTCTCCGCACGGGTCCTCGCTGAACGGGCCTTCGCCGTACGGGCTCAGTACCGCGACGTACACGCCCGACGGCCACTCCTGCGGTACGGCGAAGTCATGGCCGGGCCAGCGCCAGTCCTCGTCCTGCCGGCCGGGAGGCGCGTAGCCGCCGGGTCCGTGCGTGGTGCCCATGTGGCGGATCGTGGCACCGCAGCGGAAGAAGTCGGCCCGGAACATCTTGGCTCGCGTCGATACGTGCAGCCGCAGGCTGTCCCCGGCTCGTACGCTCGGTGAGCCGGGGTACCCGTCGACGGAGAGACCGGCGGGACCGGCGGGGACGACAACGTGTGGTGCGTCGGACACGCGCTTCTCCTATAAGGCGGGCGGGCAACGGCCTCGGCGGTAAGAGGAGTTCGGGCTTCCCTTTCCGCAGTATGCGGAGTCATGATCGCCAGGGGAAGCCTGCGCCGCCGATCGCTGGAGCCCGCCGCCATGGAGCGTCACGGAGACCACGTCGGTTTCCGAAGCTCGGTCACCGGTGACCAGTCACCGAAACTCGGTCACCGGTCACCGGAAAGTCATATACAGCGCGGTACGGCTCCGTCCTGCCAGCGGTAGAGGTCGCGCAGCAGGGAAATCTCGGCGCCGTGATGGATCAGCTCCCTGTTGACGTGCAGGACCCTGTTCTCCATGGGATACGGCTCGGGACCCACCGTGGGCGGATTGTCCAGGTCAGCGTCCGAGAGCTTGCGGACCCCCGTGTTCCATCTCTCATACATCTCATCGAGCTGTTTCAGCGCCTCGTCAGCGGTCCCCGCGTAGGCGAATGTCTCGGAGTCGACGTCCTGGCCGCCGAAGTACCATCCGACCCGATAACCCAGGCACGAGACGATGATGTGCGCCAGCCGCCAGGCAATCGTGGTCACCGGCGCCGGCGCCGGCTGCGGGCCAGGGCCAGGGGACGCGGAGTCCATCGCCCATTCCCCCGAACCTGCCGACATCGGTTCGGTCAACGTGCCACGTGGGCGGAGGCTCCAGCAGCCACGCACCGGCTCCCAGAAGTACTCCTCATCGGCAAGACCGTGCAGCCGCGGCCGCAGGTTCTTGTGCCAGTGCCAGTCCAGCTGGTCCGCGATTCGCTCGCTTCTTGTCATTTCCGAACGTTACATACAACGGAGACCTGGCTGCGACCCTCACGGACGCCGTCGCCGGCCGTGGGCCGCGAGAGCATACCGAACCGGGAGATGACGCCGGGGGCCGATGTGCCCTTCGGGCCGCGCCGCCGCGAGCGGTTGTTTGACCTTGACCGCCCGGCTGGCCGGGTTGGGTTGCAGCCTGCCGCCGAGCCGGCACCCCGCACTCCCCCGCGCCCTGATCCGCCGTAAGCGCCTCAAGAAAACCCGGCCCGCTCAAGATCGTATTGCGAGCCTCAAGGCGCCTGGAATGCATTCATACACGGGCCGCATGGACAGCGCCACAGACACATTTCTCACGCATCGACTACTCGGCTAATCTTCAGGCGTGGCAAGGCGGTTGATACCGCCGAGCCGGGTTCCGCCTGCTCTGCCCGCTCTATCTGTTCCACCTGTACCGCGTGATCACCGAGAAGCGGAAATACGCGGGAGCCTCCGCCCGCACGCAGTCAATTCCGCAGACCGGCCGGACGAACCTCTCCGGCCGACGACTTGCCGCGATCTCGATGCCCGCTTTGATGCCCGCTTTGATGCTCACTTTGACGCCCGCTTCGATGCCCGCTCTGGCGCCCACTTTCCGCCATATCTACAGGGGAATTTCGCATGGGTAATTTCAGTCCTGCCAAGTACAAACCCTACAATCGCTCGTCGATCAAGCGAGTGCCGCAGTGGGAACACATGCCACCCGACCTCCGCGAGGCCGTCGAAGTGGTGACCCATGTCCTCCCGTTCAGGACCAACCAATACGTACTCGACGAACTCATCGACTGGGACCGCATCCCTGACGACCCGATCTTCCGGCTCAACTTCCCGCACCGCTCGATGCTGGACCCGGACGACTACACCACCCTGCGCGACCTGCTGCGGTCCGGCGACAAGCAGCGGCTGGCCAAGCAGATCCATGCGGTCCGCAGCCGGATGAATCCGCACCCGGCCGGCCAGTTGACGCACAACGTGCCGGAACTGGACGGCGAGGTCGTCCCCGGAATCCAGCACAAATACGCGCAGACCGTGCTCTTCTTCCCGAGCGCGGGCCAGACCTGCCACGCCTACTGCACGTTCTGCTTCCGCTGGCCGCAGTTCGTCGGGGAGGAGGACCTGCACTTCGCGGCCCGGGACGCCGAGGGGCTGACCGCCTACCTCAAGCAGCACCCCGAGGTCACCGACGTACTGATCACCGGCGGCGACCCCCTGATCATGCGAACCGCCAACCTGGAGCGCTACCTCGAACCGCTGCTCTCCCCCGAACTGGCCCATGTCCAGAACATCAGGATCGGCACGAAGGCCGTGGGCTATTGGCCGCAGCGTTTCGTCAGCGATGTGGACGCCGATGACCTGCTGCGCCTGTTCGAGCGCATCGTGGGCGCCGGAAAGCATCTCGCGCTGATGGGCCATTACAACCATCCCGCAGAACTGCGGCCGGCCATCGCGCAGCACGCTCTGCGGCGCATCGCCGGCACCGGCGCCGTGGTCCGTATGCAATCGCCCGTGCTGCGGCACATCAATGACAACCCTGATGCCTGGCACGAGCTGTGGACGCAGGGCGTGAAGCTGGGCGCCATCCCGTACTACATGTTCGTCGAGCGCGATACCGGCGCACGTTCCTATTTCGAATTGCCGCTGGCCGAGGCGTACGACATCTTCCGAGCGGCTTACGGGTCCGTCTCCGGCCTGTCCCGTACCGTACGCGGCCCGTCGATGAGCGCGTTCCCGGGCAAGGTCCTCATCGACGGCGTGCCGACGATCCGCGGCGAAAAGGTATTCGCCCTGCAATTGCTGCAAGCGCGCCAGGGCGGCCTTGTACGCCTGCCCTTCTATGCGAAGTTCGACCCCGCCGCCACCTGGTTCGACCAGCTCGTACCGGCCTTCGGTGAGCGCAAATTCTTCTTCGAGGAGGGGCTTACCGCCGCCGACCAGACCCTTCTCGGCAAGCCGCTGCTCGGCGAACCGCTCGATCTCGCGGGGGTGTGAGCCCCATGGCCGAGGAATCACATCCGACCTACGAAGTGCTGGCCCTCCGGTTCGGCACGCACGCCGACCGGCCCGCGAGGGACAACTTCCTTTTCGATGACGGGCAGTTCGCCCCGGGCACCGCCATGCCCATGGACTTCTATCTCTGGGCGATCCGCGACGACCGGCACTTCCTGCTGGTGGACACCGGATTCTCCGAGGAGATGGCGGTGCGTCGCGGGCGTACGCTGTTCCGCTGCCCAGTCGACGCGCTGTCCGACCTCGGAGTCGCGGCCGCCGACGTCTCGGACGTCGTGATCACACACATGCACTATGACCACGCGGGAAACCTGGACCGCTTCCCCAACGCCCGCGTCCATCTCCAGGAGGACGAACTCCGGTTCTGCACCGGTCCCGCCATGCGCCACCACGCCGTGCGCAAGCCCTTCGAGCCGGCCAATGTGAAATCGGCCGTCCAGGGGCTGTTCGAGGAGCGGCTGACGCTGCACCGCGGAGAGGCCGAGATCATCCCCGACGTCACGGTGCACCCCGTGCCGGGCCATACTCCGGGCACCCAGGTGGTCCGGGTCCCCACCGCGCGCGGCTGGGTCGTACTGGCCGGCGACGCCACCCACTTGTGGGCCAATATCCGGCTGCGCAGCCCCTTCCCCATCCTCGATCACCTCGCGCCGATGATGGAGGGGTACACCACGATCGAGGCCCTGGCGGACGGCGAGGACCACATCATCCCCGGCCACGACCCCCAGGTGGCCCGGCGGTTCCCCCCGCTCGCCGGGGCGCCCGACTGGGTCCGCCTCCACGAGCCGCCCGTACCCGACGGCGCGGCGGACGCCGCCGCGGCGACGGTGGGCGGGGCCGCGCGATGACGGACCTCCAGGTCTCCATCGTCGGCGTGGGGCCGCGCGGCCTCAGCGTTCTGCGGCGGTTGTCCGACCTCGCCGACCAGCTGCCCGAGGGGTACGCGCTGGATGTGCACCTCATCGACCCGGGCGAGCCGGGCCAGGGCACGCACTCCGCACGCCAGCCCGCCCATCTGCTGACCAACACCGTCGCCAGCCAGGTGACGATGTTCGCCGACGGCCGGGGCCCCTCGTTCACCGAGTGGGCGGCGCAGAGCGGATACCGCGCGTTCGGCACGGAGTTCCATCCGACCGGAGACGACGCGGGCGAGCCGGTCGGGGAGCACGCCTATCTGCCGCGGCAGACCCTCGGCACCTATCTGAGCTGGGTGTTCGACCGTACGGTACGGTCCCTGCCGCCTCGGGTCCGCGTCGTGCACCACCGCGACCGGGCCGTCGACATCGAGGCGCGGGAGGGCGGGCGCTTCGCCGTGCACCTGGCGAAGGGCCACGCTGTCCCCAGCGACTACGTCTTCCTCGCCACCGGGCACTGCGAGCGGATTCCCACTGAAGAGGACCGTGCGTACGCGGAGTTCGCCCGGGAGAACAGCGGCCGCAACGCCGGGCTGGTGTACTGCCCCACCCCCTATCCGGTCGACCGGCTCCAGGAAATCGCTCCGGGCTCGACCGTAGCGGTCCAGGGTTTCGGGCTGACCGCGCACGACGTCATCTCAGAACTCACGGTCGGCCGCGGCGGGCGGTTCCTCGGGGACGGAAAGGACATGGAATACCGTCCGTCCGGACGCGAGCCCGAGATCCGGCTGTTCTCACGCCAGTGCCTGCCGTTCAGCGCGCGCGGAGTGAACCAGAAGGGCATCACCGGTCAGCACCGGCCGCGATTCTTCACCACAGAGGCGGTGAACCGCCTCCAGGAACGGGCGGTTCTCCATCGGAACGACCCCCGTCTCGACTTCGTGGACGAAGTGCTTCCGCTGCTGCTGCACGAAATGGGAGACGCCTTTCGCGCAGCGCGGGAACAGCTCGCCTCGCCCGGCATGGAATCCGTGCCTCCTGAAGAGCCCGTGTCCGACCCTGATTCCGCACCCCCCGAAGAGTACGAGCTCACGCCGGCCGACCGGAGCGCGATCGAGGAGATCCTCGACCCGCTGCGCGGCCGGGAGTTCGCGAATCAGGACGCGTTCGCGAAATTCTTCGCGGACTACGTCGTGAACGACCTGGAGCACGCGGAACTCGGCAACCTGACGAGCCCCGTGAAGGCCGCCACCGACGTGATCCGCGACACCCGGGCCGCGCTGCGCGAGGCCGTCGAATTCGCCGGGCTCACACCCGCGTCCCACCGGGTGTTCAACGCGACGTACGTACCGGTCATGAACCGGATCTCGTTCGGGCCGCCGCGACACCGCAACCATCAACTCCTCGCGCTGTTCCGGGCGGGGGTCGTGGGGCTGGCCGGCGGTCCGGGGTGCCGGGTGGTGCTGGACCGGGACGCGGCGCGGTTCGCGATCCGGACCGACTACCCGGAAGGTACGCACACCAGCCACGCCGATGCTCTGGTCATCGCCCGGCTCGACGCGTTCCACGCCGAGCGCGACAGATCGCCGCTGATCAGGAACCTGCTGGAGCACGGGCTGGTCCGCCCGTACGCGAACGGCCCGTTCCGGCCCGGCGGCATCGACATCGACGAGCGGGGCCGGCCGATCGGAGCGGACGGCGAGCCGCTCGGCACCGCCTGGGCAGTCGGCTACCCCGTCGAGGGGCCGCGGTTCTATACCCACGCACTGCCCCGGCAGAGAATGCCCTCGCAGTTCAACCGCGATGCCGATATCTCCGTACGGGACATGATCGAGCATATCCGCCAAAGCCGCCGCCACCATGACGACGCCGTTCGGGAGGAAGAACATGCCGGTGCAGATCGGAAGTCAGTTTCCGTACCCTGAATTTCGCAGAAACCATGTGCGGAGCCGGCCGAATCCGGTCTTATGGCAGTGGAAGACCCTGGCCGAGGAACTCGAAGCGGCCGAGCACACGGAGTACGGCACGCTGACGCTGGCCGCTCCGGGCGGTGGCCATGAGATCGTCCCGGGCACTTCGATGACCTTTCAGGCCGTCCGGCACGGCGACCGCACCACCCCGCACGCGCATTCCTGGTGGCACCTCTATTTCGTGCGGTCCGGGTCGGGCACGGTGGTATTCGACGAGTTGGCGGAGGGCGCTTCCGGTGAGCCCGTTCAGGGAGAAGTCCGGGACCCGGTCGAACTGGGCGAGGGCGACGTCATGCTGATACCGGCCTGGTCCACGCACCACTTCGAGAACCGGGCGGCGGACAAGGATCTGCTCCTCCTCAACATGTCGAATCTGCCTCAACAGGCGGGCCTGCACAACAACTTCTCCAGAGAGCACGCGTAAACACGCGCAACCACGCGCAACCACGCGACAGACACCGGCGGCATCGGAGGCGTACATGTTCAAGCGGATTGACCACATCGGCATCGTGGTCGGCGACATCACCAAGGCGAGGGGGTTCCTCGAAAGCCTGGGGATGCGGCTGGAGCGGGCCCAGGAGGTTCCCGAGCGGAACGTGAAGATCGCGTTCTATCAGTGCGGGGACGGCAGGATCGAGCTCATCGAGCCCACCACCGAGGAGTCCCGGCGGCGCCGGCTGGGCGAGGGCAACGAGGCCCGGATCGAGCACGTCGGTGTCGAGGTCGACGACGTGCCGCAGATCATGCAGGCGGTCCTGGCCCTCGGCGTGGGCCTCACCACGAGCGAGCCCGTCGCGGTCGGCCCGAACCTCAACGCGTGGACGCGGCCCGATACGTCCAACGGAATCCAGTTCCAACTGGTCCAGCGGGACGCGGTCTAGCGGCTCGCGGGGGAGCCGGGGCCCGCCTCACCTCTCCCCGGCTCCCCCGCGGTTGCGGACTGTACATACTAGTAGTTACAGTTCGAGGGTGGATTCCTTGAAGACTTCTGCGGCAAACGAGTCGGCGCGAACCGGGACCGAAGCAGGAACTGGGCCCGAAGCAGGGACCGGGCCCAAGGCCTCGGCACCCCGGGCCCCTTCCGGAGGGCACGGGAGACGGTCGGGCTGGCTGCTGGCCTCCCTGCTCGGCGGCATGTTCCTCGGGAACGTGGACATCGCGGTGGTGAACGTCGCCATCCCCTCGATCCGCGATCACCTGCACGCGTCAAGCGGCCAAATCGAACTCATCGTTTCCGGGTACACGCTCGCGTACGCCATGCTGCTGATCACCGGCGCCCGGCTGGGCCAGATCCGCGGCCGGCGGTGGACATACCTGCTCGGGCTCACCGTCTTCACCCTGTCCTCGCTCGCCTGCGGCCTCGCGCCCAACGGCGACACCCTGGTGGGCGCCCGCGTCGTCCAGGGGATCGGCGCGGCCCTCATGGTCTCGCAAGTCCTGACGGGTATTCAGGTGCACTTCGAGGGCACCGCCCGCCGACGGGCCTTGGGCGCGTACACCGGTGTCCTGGGGGTCAGTTCGGTCGTAGGGCAGGCGCTGGGCGGCATCCTGGTGTCGGCCGACATCATGGGCACCGGCTGGCGGCCCATCTTCCTCATCAACGTGCCGATCGGCATCCTCCTGCTGGTCACCTCGTTCGCCTTCCTGCCCAAGGACGAGGTCTCGGGTGAGAAGAAGCTCGACATGCGCGGCGTCGGGCTGCTGTCGCTCGGACTTTTCCTGCTGGTGATGCCGCTGGTGCTGGGCCAGGACGCGGGCTGGCCGCTGTGGGCCTGGGTGTGCCTCGCCGCGTCCCTGCCGGTGTTCGCCCTGTTCGCCAGGGTGGAGCGGGGTATCGCACGGCGCGCAGGCGACCCTTTGATGAACGTCGCGCTCCTCGCCCGTAAGCAGGTCGCTCTGGCGCTCGTCTCCCAAGCCGCCACCCGGGCCGGCTACTTCGCGATCCTGTTCGTCCTCGCGCTCTATCTCCAGCAGGGTCTCGGCAAGAGCGCGGTCTACTCGGGCCTGGTGCCCATCGCGTGGGTGGCGACGTTCGCGCTGGTCGGCCCGGTCCTCGGCCGAGTGGGGGCACGCGTCCGCAGGCTCGCCGCCCCGGTGGGCGGCCTGCTGATGGCCATCGCCTTCGCCGCCATGGGGGCCGGCGCGCAGGGCACCGTCTGGCTGATCGTCCTCCTCGGCATCGGCGGCGTCGGCTACGGCGCGGCGTTCAGCGGGACCCTGGCCCACCTGACCGAATCCGTCGAGGAGCGGTACGCGCCGGACGTGAGCGGCCTGTTCAACACGACGCTCCAGGTCGGCGGCACGCTGGGCGTGGCGGTCTTCGGCACCGTGTACCTGGACCTCGTCGCGCGGAGCGGAACACCGCAGAGCGCGTTCAGTACGACGAACGCCGTCCTGGCCGCCGTGTCGGTCGCCGCCTCCGCGCTGATCCTGCTGGCCGGAAGGGCCGAGCGGAACACGCGCTGAGCGTGCTTCGCCGCCTCCCGGCCCGGCAGTTCCCAACAACAGCCAAACCCGCCCCAATGCCACCCTCGCACCAATACCACCACAGACAGCCAATAGGGAGTTCACGCCATGGACGTCAACCGTCACCCCGGAGACGCGATCAAGGGCCCCGAGGACCGGTTCCTCGGCGATGTGTGGCTGTGGCCGCGCATCGGCGCCACGGCCAACACCGAGGTGCGCAATGTGCTGTTCACACCGGGGTCCCACAGCGCTTGGCACCGGCACCCCGCCGGCCAGGTCCTGCACGTCACCGAAGGCGTGGGGTTCGTCCAGGCCCGGGGCGCCGAGCGCCAGGAGATACGGGCCGGTGACACGGTGATCTGCCACCCCGGCGAGGAGCACTGGCACGGAGCCACGCCGGGCACCTTCATGACGCACATCGCCGTCACGGACGGCCCCACCGATTGGAAGGAACACGTGACGGACGAGGAGTATCAGGGCTGATCTCCCTCCCGGGAGGGTCAGTTCGACAATTCGCGAAGTCATTTGACGAAGACGTTCAACGAGCCATTCGGCGGACGAATTCGGCGAAGGAATCCGGTCGACGAGGGCTCCGGACACCGCTCCGGGGCCCTCGGTCGTACGTCCCGGCCGCCCAGTGGACCGCTCAACCCCCTCGCGAATCCCCCGGGTCGTCGTGCATGAGAGCTGTCCGACGCACCCCGGACGACGCGGGCCCGGTACACCCCGCGGATCGATGTGCGAGCGCGCCGATCGAGAGCCGGCCCGGCGTCATGGCGCGTTCCGGAGTGCGGCGGCGAGATCGTGGAGATGCCGCGAGACAGGACCGACGGTCAGCAGGCCACTCGCCGCACCGCCCAGTTCCGCCGCCGCGGGGGACAGCGCGCTGACGGCTCGTTCCCTCGTGGCCCGGTCGGACACGGCGATCGCCGCCTGTGCCGCCAGGCACCACAGCGTCTCGAACAACAGGCCGGCGGGAGGGTCGGGCAGCCGGCGCACCCTCGGCGCGGTCTCGGCGCGGGAGCCTTGCGCGAGGAGCACCAAAGGGCCGGCCCACGGACGGACCTGCCCGACCACCAGCGCACCAGGCGGGCCCGCCTCCCCGACGGTGTACGGGCGTCCCCCGGCCATCGTCGATCTGATGGGCGCCGCCCGAGGGCGTGACTCGCGGTACGTATCCCGGCGCGCGAGGTGGTGCACGGCAGCCGTGTACGCGGCGGGGTCCGGCCGTAACGCCTCGGCGCCCTAGCCGTAGCAGTCGGCGCGCTCCGTGCGCTCCGGCCGGGCGGAGGACCCGGCTAGCGCTCAGCCCCTTGAACCGCCCGGCGCAGCAGCCCCAGGAACCGCTCCCGCTCCTCATCGGAGAACGTGGCAAGCATCTGCTCGTTCACGCCGAGGACCGCGGGGGCCAGCCGGACGGCCAGTTCGCGCCCCTCCTCGGTGATACGCACCAGCTTGCGCCGCCGGTCGCTCTCGTCCTTGGCGAGGTCCACCAGGCCGCGCCGGCGCAGCCGTTCGAGCAGCGGGGCGGCGGTCGACTTGTCGAGATGGGCCAGCGCGCCGAGCGTGCCCTGATCCGTGACGCCCCGCTCGCACAGCAGGCTCAACACCGTGAACTGCGGCCCGGTGAGATCCGAGTCCACCTGCTCGTACCAGAGCCGGGTGTGCACTTGGTTCAGCTGTCGCGCCAAGGGGCCGACCCCGCCGATCGCGTCGAGCAGAGCGCGGGAGTCCGAGTTCCCGTGCGCCATCGTTCCCACCTCCACTGCGGTTGATTAGGACGTACACGTACTATAGCTTGGAGAAATAGGACGTAGACGGAATAACTCTGCGTGACGAAATGAAGGGAGGCCGACATGGTGCGTCTGATCGTCGCGATGACCGGAGCCACCGGCGCGCCCATCGGGGTGCGTCTGCTCAAGGCGCTGGGGGAACTGGACGTCGAGACGCATCTCGTCGTCAGCCGCTGGGCACGGGCCACGATCGCCCAGGAGACCGGCTGTTCGCTGCGCGATGTACGGGCGCTGGCGTCGGTGTGCCACAGCCCGGACGACCAGGGGGCGTCGATCTCCAGCGGATCGTTCCCGGTGGACGGCATGATCGTCGCGCCGTGCAGCATGAAGACGCTGGCCGCCATCAACACGGGGTACGGAGAGGGGCTCATCGCACGCGCCGCCGACGTGACGCTCAAGGAGCGGCGTCCGCTCGTGCTGGTGGCCCGGGAGACGCCGCTGTCGGCCGTACATCTGAAGAACATGTACGAGCTGGCGCGGATGGGCGCCGTGGTGATGCCGCCGGTCCCCGCGTTCTACAACCAGCCGTCGACCATCGATGACCTGGTCGACCACATCGTCGCGCGCGTCCTCGACCAGTTCGGCCTCGATATGCCGAACGCCAAACGCTGGCAGGGCATGGGACCGACCACCCGCCAGGAAGACAGCGACGCCACCGCCGCGCTCACAGGAGGGACCCACAAATGACACAACGGACGCCCCGGACGCACCCGCCGCAAAGCGGCGCCGCCCTCAACTTCCGCGACTTCGTAGCGGACTTGCTGGACAGCGGCGACGCGGTCGACATCCGCGAGCCGGTCAGCCCGACGCTTGAGGCCGGGGCCGTCACCCGGCGCGCCTACGACACGAGGAGCCCCGCGCCGCTGTTCAGCACCTTGACGGAAGGCGCTCCGGGCTGCCGCATCCTCGGCGCGCCCGCCGGGCTGAGCGCGTCCCCGGCGGCCCCGTTCGCAAGACTGGCGGCCCACTTCGGGCTCCCCCGCGACACCACGCCGAGCGAGTTGCTGGAGAAGCTGATCTCCGCGATGAAGGCGGAGCCCGTCGCCTCGCGCGTAGTGGAGACCGGCCCCTGCAAGGAGAACATCCTCACCGGCGACGACGTCGACCTGGAACGCTTCCCGGTGCCGCTCCTGCACGAACACGACGGAGGCAGGTACTTCGGAACGTACGGCTTCCACGTCGTACGCACCCCGGACGAGCGGTGGACGAGCTGGTCGGTGAGCCGCGCCATGCTGCACGGGCGGAACACCCTGGTCGGCCCGGCCATGCCGCAGCAGCACCTGGGCATGATCCACCAGATGTGGCGCGAGAGGGGCGAGCGCACCCCCTGGGCCATGGTCCTCGGCGCCCCGCCGGCAGCCCTGGCCGCGGCCGGCATGCCCCTGCCTGCCGAGGTGAACGAGGACGGCTACGTAGGCGCGCTGGCAGGCAGCCCCGTCGAGGTGGTCCGCACCGAGACCAACGGCCTCTACGTCCCGGCCAACGCGGAGATCGTGGTCGAGGGCTACATCAGCCCTGACGAGACGGCCCCCGAGGGCCCGATGGGCGAATATCACGGCTACGCGTTCGCCGGGAGCAGGCCGCAGCCCGTCTTCCACGTGGAAGCGGTGACGTTCCGCGACGACCCCATCCTGCCGATCTGCGTGGCGGGCGTACCCCCGGAGGAGAACCACACCATCTGGGGCACCATGATCTCGGCCGTCAGCCTGGACCTGCTCCGTTCCAGCGGGCTGCCCGTCACCCTGGCCTGGTGCTCCTACGAGGCCGCCACCTGCTGGATCGTCGTCTCCATCGACATCCGGCGCCTCGCGGAACTGAGCATGACCGAACGTCAGCTCGCCGACGCGGTGGCCGAGGTGCTCTTCAACTCCCACACGGGTTGGCTGGTGCCGAAGGTGATCCTGGTGGCCGACGACATCGACATCACCGACATCGACCAGGTGGTATGGGCTATGGCCACCCGCCACCACCCGGCGACGGGCCAGTACCTCTACCCGCAGGCCCCGGGCATCCCCATGGTCCCGTACCTCACAGAGGAAGAGGCACGCACCGGCCGCGGCGGCAAATCCATCACGAGCTGCCTGCTGCCGGAGCAGTTCGAGGGCGAGACCAGGGGCATCACCGCGTCCTTCCACAACTCGTTCCCGGCCGACATCCGGCGCCGGGTGACCGAGAACTGGGCTGGGTACGGGTTCCCGACGGGGTAAGCCTCAAGCCGACGGCGGTACGGTCGCTGCGACGCCATCGCGCGGGCCCTGACCCGACCGAGCCGCGCCACTGCCCGCCGCCGGACTCAGCGTCAGCGGCCGATGTAGAGGAACCGTACGTAGCACCCGAAAGACAGCCCGCGGCGCTGGAGGCCGGCGGCCTCCAGGGAGGCGCTCAGTGTCCCGTGGAGCACCTTGTTCTGCTGGAGCGCGACCGTACGCCGGCCAAACTCCTGCCGCTGGTGCCGGGCTCGGTCACCTGCCAGCGTGTTCTCCTGGGCGAGCCGTTCTTGGCCCTCGGTCAAGTGCCTCCGCGCCTGATCGCGCAAGGAATCAGTACCGTTTTCCACGACCTTTCGCTGGTCGATGAGTTGAGCCCGGCGGCGGGTGATGCCCTGCTCGATCTGCTGTCGCTCCGCCGTGTTGAGGGCAGTCGGCTGCCGGGCGACGGCGGACGCGATCAAGTCTTCGCGCCACCTGTCGAGAGCGATGGCCTTGGCCTCGCCGATTCCCTGGACGTTGATGACTCGGCCGTTGGTCAGTACGAGTACTGCTCCTGTGCTGTTGTAGGAGCTGTTCTGCACCGGCCGGTACCCCGTGAAGTCAGCCGCTGTTCGAATGCCCGCCGCGGCAAGCCGAGCGGCAAGTGTCGAGCCGATCCCGTGTGGCGGAGACTGAGCGATCAGCCGGCGGCCCATCTGATCCCGGACATAGGCCGATTGTTTGTCGACGAGCGCTTTGGACAAGGCTTTTCGGAGTTCTTCCGAGAGGCCGTGAAGCCCCTTCTCGATGTCGCGCAGCTTGCGGACCTTGCGCTTCTCGGCCTCCTTGAGCGCATTGTGGTACTGGGCTGTGAGCTTGTCCTGGTCCCGCGGGTAGGCGGTGGCCCGCTTCGTCTCCGCCGCGTCGAACTTCGCCTTGTCCTTGTGCAGTTTCTCCGCTGCCTTGGCGGGGTCTCCAAGCTGGGCCAATTCGTTGGTCAACTTGGCCAGGGCGGCCCGCGACCGGGCCGTCTCCACCCGGCGGCTCCGGGCGAAGGCGATGATCGCGGCGGCGAGGATGACGGGCGCGACGGCTCCGATCAGGGGAACCGGGAGCCCACCGATGACCATCAAGGCTGTCACGGCCAACAACAGTGGCCCGAGTACGGCCGTGACGACGTCCAACGGCGTCCGGATGCGGAAGCCGTCCGATGAAGTGGCGGTGGGCGGGGAAAACGGCGGCGCGGTCTGCGGGGGAACATGCCCGGCCATCCAGCCGGGCAGCCCGCCTCCAGTACCCGGTGACGCGGCGGCCGGTGAGGGAGCCGATGCCGCAGCAGTCTTCGGCGCGGCTTTGCGCTGTTTCGGAACCGCGTGAGCGAGCGGAGGAAGGAAGTCCAGTGGCTGGAAGGCCAAGGACCTCACCTGGTCGGCCAGGCCGCTCACCGTTCCGTCCGGATGGCTGAGGAGCGTCTGCAGCCCTGTGGAGCCGCCCGGGTTCCTGAAGTCTTCCTCTGTGAGCAGCAGAAACTCACCGCTGGGCTCGTGGAGCCGATGCCACAGAGCGGAATCGGTGGCGATTGCCTTGAGCGACATGAAGATGACCCAGGCGGAGAACCGGTCCAGCTCCACCCCGAAATCGTCGTTGCCGCGCATGGGCGACTGGTAGTTGCGGTGGCCCCGTTCGGTGCCACCGAGACCCGCCAGAGCCGGCACGAACATGCCGTCGTAGTCGACCAGGCGCAAGGTGTCATCCCTCGCGACCAGCAAGTTCCCGTGCTGGAGGTCACCGTGGGCGATCTCGTGTTCCGACAGATCGCGGATCAGAGCCTCGAACCGGTCGGCCAGACGGCCGACCGCGAACTGGTCGGTGTGGTTGTCGTCGAGCCAGGAAGAGAGGGTGACCGCCTCGATCCACTCCATCTTCAGAACCGGGTAGCGCTCTTGGCCGACGCCGATCGCGTCGGGAAGGTACTCGAAGCCGAGCTTCCACGGCTGGGAGAGCCCGGCCGAATCCAGCTGCGCGAGACGGCTGCTGATCGCCTGGTAGCGGAGTTCCTGATCAGGCACGTGGCGGGTGAAACACTTGACCGCGTACCGCTGGCCCGACGTGGCCGAGGTCAGCGAGAACACGCTGGCGAAGGCACCGGAGATGGGGCGGGGCAGGCCGAGCTTGGTCAACTCCGGCCTCGCGCCCTTGAGCTCAGGGTGCTCGAAACACAGCTGCGTATGCTGCAGAGCCTCCGCATAGGCGGCGCCACTGGGGAATTGCCGCTGCGGCCCGGTCGGCGAGTTCACGTTTACCGCCCCTCGAAATCGATCCGTACGACAGCGACATCGTCGTTGCGCAGCTGGCGACAGCTCCGCAGACCGTTCAGCCAGTCCACGAACCCGCTCAGATCATCGGGACCGGAGAATTCCAGCAGTTGACGTACGGCGATGTCCTGGTCGGGGGCCGATAGAAACCACGCGGCCAGGGCGTCCGTCATCAGGAGCAGTCGGTCACCGGGCCGGCATCGGCCTTCGGTGAACCGGGTCCGGCAGGCCAGCAGTGCCGCATCGTGATTACGGCTGCCGAAGAGGTCGGGAACTGTGCCGAACTCGTCGGCGTCGCCCACCGGGAATGCCTGCACCAGCCGCTCGTCGCGCAAGTGGAACAGACAGCTGTCGCCCAGGGCCGCTGCCCGCCAGCGCCACGCCGGTTCAACCGTGTCGGCGTCGTCGGTGCCAGGACCCGGGTCCGGGTCGACGCGCACGGTGAGCAGAGTCGCGTAGGCGCCTTCGGCGAGCTTGGTGTGCTCGTACCACTTCAACGGGCGCCCTTCCACAACGCGTGCTTGGGTGTACCGCGCGAGCCATGGATCCCACTGAGCCACCGCCGACGACGCGAACTCCTCGAAGGCGGTGCCGCCGGCCAGCAGGTCCGGCCACTCCATGGCATGCTCGGCCGCCGAGCGGGACAGCAGCCGGGCCCAGTCCTTCGCCAGGGCGCTCTCCGTCGCCCCGTCACAGACGCCCGCGGTGAGGGGTTCTCTCAGCATGTAGTCGTGCGAGCGGCTGGGAAGCACGACGACGGCGTCTTCGCATTCCGCCTCCGTGCTCCCATCCTTGGGAGCAACGAGGTGGGTGACGTACACGCAGGAGGGCCGCTCCGTCACCGCAGTTCGGTGGCGCGCGTGCCGATGTCGAGGAACTGTACGACCGTGGCGATGTCCGCGTTGTAGACGAAGCCCCGGGTCGCCTCGCTGACCCGTTGGCCCTGCGAGGCGGCGTACGAACGCATATGGCTGGGCAGGGGGCTCGACATGGCGAAGAGCGTGCGCGCGTAGCTGTCGGGGAGACCGTCAGCGGTGTCGGGGAAGGCGGTGGGGGTGCCACCCGCGGCGGATACGTGCAGGTTGAACAGGAGCGCCGCGCCGTCGGCTGTGGCGTGCGAGGTAATGGCCTCGGCGGCCGCGGTCGGGTCGCCATCGGTCGACTCACCGTCCGTCAAGTTGATGACGATGGGCGGGAAACTCGCCGGGTAGCGCTCGGTCCAGCCGGCGACGAGGCTCTCGGCGTACTGAAGGGCGCGGTTCATCGGCGTTCCGCCGTGCGCGACCGGGTCCATCCACAGCGGGAAGTTGACCACGGTCTCGACCAGACCACCGGCGCCGTCGGACACCTTCTTGCTCCGCTCGTCGACGCGGGCCGGGTTGTCCGCCACCTCACTGAGGGGAACGATGTCCCGGCCGCCGAGCGACCCCGCGAACGCCGAGCCGACGGTGGCGCCATAGCCGACTACCGCGACGTGGAAGTAGTCACGTACGCCTTCTTCCTTCGCGCACTTGACCGAGAGTTCGGTGAGGAGCCGGTTGATGGAGTCGGAAACGACATCGGCCTTCTGCTTGGGGTCTTCACCGCCGATGGGGTCACTCATGGAGGTCGACTGATCGACGAGGAAGATGATGCTCGTCGGATTGCTGCGGCTGATCTCTGCCGTATACGGCATGTTGCGCTCCTGGCGGACTGCGAAGAAGTCGGTTACGGAGGAGCTCATACGACATGCCGACGTGCCGGACGGTCAGCGCGCACGCAGAACCACCGAGTCCCCCATCCGTATCCTAATGCGACGACCTCGGTCTACGGACGGGCAGACCACGAGAGCCCTCAGCCGAAGTCCCGCACGATAACCGGCAGTCGGGCTCGCCCGGCTCACCGGCGAGGACCGCCGTCTCGCGTCCGGGCCCTGCTGCCCGGCACTCGCACACACGGCGACTCGTGGCTTGACCGGCGCACGCGTGACGTGCACCAAATCCTGCTGGAATTCATGAGCGACTCCGTACGGTCGCCTGACGAGTTGCCGAGTCCGACGTGAGGAATGCCGACCATCGCCTGGCACCGGGCTTGCAGGTCGTACAGGGATGAGGCGGGCCGGGGCAGGAGTTCGGGTGAGAGTAGTCGCGGTACAGAAAGTGCCGTTGAGATTGATCTTGCTGAAGTTGGCCTACCTCGTCGGCGCTTCGCGCTGACGGGGCGCGGTGCCAGCGAGCGGCTCGCGCAGGTCCGGGGTGTGGTTGTAGAGGGGTGCCCGGCGAGACGCCCAGCAGCTTGGCGATCGAGGTGATCGAGCGGCCGGGGTCGGGCAGTAGATCGCGTGCGGCGCGGATGACTTCCTCGGTGGCGACGCTCGGGCGCCCGCCGACCCGGTCGCGCTCGCGGGCGGCGGCCAGGCCCTCGTTGGTACCGATGACGATGAGTTCGCGGATGAACTCGGCGAGCGCGGCGAAGACGTGGAAGACGAGCCGGCCGCCGGGGGCGGTGGTGTCCGGGTTCCGTGCGGCGAGGTGAAGCCGATCCCGCGCTCGCGCAGTTCGGCGACCATGTTGATGAGGCCCTGGAGGCTGCGGCCGTAGTTGGTCCAGGCTCGGGACGGCGAGGGTGTCGCCGGGGTCGAGGAAGGCGTGGCACGCCTTCAGTTCGGGTCGGAGCGCGTTCTTGCCGGACTTCTTGTCCGCGAAGATCTTCCGGCACCCGGCGGCGGCGAGCACGTCGAGCTGCCACTCCAGCTTCTGCCCGCTGGTCGGGACTCGCGCGTATCCGATCTTGATCTCGGTGCGGACGAGTGGTTCGGCGCCAAGGAGGCCCGGCTCGGCCGGTTCGAGGGCGGTCATGGCCACGGATCATGTCAAAAAACGGTGGTTCGGGGTTATTGAATGCCCAGGCATTTGAAGGGGTCTTTGAAGGCTCTGCGGGGTCCGGGCGGCCTCGCAGAGCGATCTTCAGAAATCGAAGGTTTCTTGAAGGCCGACAGCTCGGCGATCAAGTAATCAGTTGTCTGTAGACGATGGTTGTGGGTGCAATGTTCGCCATGGTTACTCAGGTGCGCCCACCACAGCGAGATGAAATGAACGCGTACTACCGGGCCTTGCCCTTCGCGAACGGGTTGCCGCAGTGGGAGCCGGCTGATGCCGCGGGGCACGGTGGTCCGGAGCCGTGGCCCCCGCAGCGCACTCCGGCGACCACCGAGCAGTTGGAGGAGTGGGCAGAAGCTGACGTCCAGGACGAGTCTTTCCATCCGATCGCGACATTCGCAGACGGCGCGTGCGTCGGCGCATCGGCCGCCATCTCCTTCGACGTGACGGTTCCTGGCGGGGGTACGGTCAAGATGGCCGGTGTTACTTCTACCGGGGTGATCGCTACACACCGCCGACACGGTTATCTGCGGCGGATGATGCAGGCCATGTTCGATGCGGCCCTGGACCGAGGCGAGCCGTTGGCGATGCTCAGCGCCAGCGAGGGCAGCATCTACGGCCGATTCGGGTTCTCGCCGGCGACATACCGCACGCGGTGGGAGCTGGCCCGTCACGAAGCCGTGCTCCGTCCGGCAGCGCCCGATCCGGGTTCGCTGGAGCTGGTCGACGCCACGCAGGCCAGGCAGTTCTGGCCTGTGGTGCACGCGAAGGTACGGGCAAGCCGCGTGGGTGAGCTCACCCCCCTGCCCGGGCGCTGGGACAGGCTGTCCGACGACGCGGACGGCACGAACGGACCGCTGCGATATCTCGCCCACCGCGACCAGCACGGCGGAGTAGACGGCATCGCCAACTTTCGACTGCCGTGGTCCCCGACAGCCGTCAACGCGGGAATCCTGGTTGTCGAGGCGCTGGAGGCGACGAACCCGACGGCCTATCGCGCACTGTGGAGCCTGTTGGTCGACTTCGACCTCACCAAAACCATCGTGGCGCCTGGCCGTCCGCGCGACGAACCACTGCGGTGGATGCTCGCGAACCCGCGGGCGATGCGCATCACCCGCCAGTCCGACAACCTGTGGGCGCGCCTTCTCGACGTCCCCCGCGCCCTGACGCAACGCTCGTACGACACGGCCGGCGAGGTGACTTTCACCGTCGATGACGACCAAATGTGCCCGGCAAACAACCGGACATGGCTTCTTCGCGCAGACGGTACTTCGGTGACATGCGTTGCCACCGACCAGCAGGCGGATCTGACCATCACAATCTCGGCACTCAGCTCGCTCTACTTCGGGGGCATGTCGGCGCATGACCTGACCTACGCGGGCCGCATCACTCCGCACGCCGACGGCGTGATCGCGCAGCTAACCCGGCTGTTCCGCATCGACCCCGAACCGCACAACTCCTTCGGCTTCTGAGGCAGCTATCGACTGCCAGGCACATCAGACCCCTCGGCCACTGTGCAGCCACTCAGCACGCGGTCAGTCGGCTCTCGTCGTCTTCGGCCGCGTCCGGGTCCGGGAAGAGGCGCAGACCCTGGCCTGGCGCCCCCGATAGATGCGCTAACAGACCATGATCAATCTCAGCGGCACTTTCCGTACGGCAACTGCTCACACCCGGAGTTCAAGACCGGGAGCCAGGAGAGTGCTGACGGCGCGGGGCGAGCTACGCGGCGGCCTCCCAGGCGAAGCCGTCCGGGTCGGTGAAGGGGCCGACGGTGCTGCCGAGGACGATGCGGTGCGAGCCGGTGCCGTCGGCGGGGACGCCGAGGTCCTTGGCGAGGCCGCGGCGCCTGTACAGCGCCAGCTTGACGGGGCTGGACCCGCTGGAGGCGAACTCGGCGTACTTGCCGCCGAAGCTCCTGGCCACGGTCAGGCCCCGGCCGACGTAGAACTGTTTGCCGGCCTTCACGTCCTCGACGCCGAGCAGGAGGACGATCTCGTCGATCTCGCGGGAGGCCGGGCCGGTGTCCTTCTTCGCCGGGGTCGCGACCTTCCAGATCGTCCCGTCCGGGGCCTCGACGACGCCGCCGTAGCCCCACAGCGACTTCGCGGCGGGCTTCAGCACCGTGGCACCGGCGTCCACCGCGGCGGCGAGGAAGCTGTCGACGGTGGCCGGGCGGGACACCGTGAGCGCCAGGGTGAAGCCGCGGAATCCGGTGGAGTGCGCCTCGGACGCCCGTAGGCGTAGGTGCGCGTCCACTCCGAAGGCGGCGGAGAAGCGCTGGGCGGCCTCCGGGTCGGCCACCTCAAGGGTGACGGTCGCGATGGAGACAGTGGATGCGGTGGATGCGGTGGATGTCATGACCGTCACGCTAGGGGCCGCTCGGCTGCCGGGGCTTCTCGATTCCTGACCGGTCTTGTCACCTGCTTCGCGACACACGCCGGCATCCCCTCCACCGTGACCGCGGGCCCCGCGCCACCGGCCGTACTCGCGGCATCGGCGGGGTCGGCCGCCGCATCCGCCGCGCGGCGCCGGAAAGCGCCGGGCGACATGCCGACCAGCTCGGTGAAGCGAGTGGTGAACGTGCCCAACGACGCGCAGCCGACGGCGAAGCAGACCTCGGTGACGCTGAGGTCGCCCCGCCGCAGCAACGCTGTCGCGCGCTCGATGCGACGCGTCATCAGGTACGCGTACGGCGACTCGCCGTACGCGGCCCGGAACTGGCGGCTGAGATGCCCGGCGGACACGTTCACGCCGCGGGCGAGCGCCTCCACGTTCAGCGGCTGCGCGTACTCCCTGTCGATCCGGTCGCGGACGCGGCGCAACCGGGCGAGATCAGTGAGGCGCTGCGCATCGGCGCGTGCGCGCCGCCACTCGGGCCGGCACATGGGAGCACTCCCCCTTTCCTTTCTCTTCCATCTTCCTCGCATCGACGCCTACGAGCCGCCTGGGCCGCCTGGGCCGCCTGGGCCGCCTGGGCCGCCTGGGCCGCCTGGGCCGCCTGGGCCGCCTGGGCCGCCTGGAGCGCCTGCCGGGACAGGCGCTCCAGGCGATCGGCGACGAGGACCGGCCCGCCGGAGCCGAGGACGCGGCCTTGGCGGGCGGCCGACGAGGCGGGTGCCTCTGCGGTGGTGCGCCGCGTTCCTCTCAGGTGGTCGCGGTGCCGGTGACTACGGCCGCTGCGACGCCCGCACGGCTCAGCGGAGCTCCTGGATGCGGATCAGGTTGCCGGCGGGGTCGCGGAAGGCGCAGTCACGGATACCGTACGGCTGCTCTGTCGGCTCCTGGACGACCTCGGTGTCACCGGCCTGTACGTTCTCGAATGTGGCGTCGAGGTCAGGGGTGGCCAGCAGGATCCAGCCGTAGGTGCCCTTGGCCATCATTTCGGCGATGGTCCGGCGCTCGTCCTCGGTGACTCCCGGGTCGGCGACCGGCGGCGCCAGGAGAAGGGACGTGTCGGGCTGGCCGACCGGGCCGACCGTGATCCAGCGCATCTTGCCCTGCCCGACGTCGCCGCGGACCTCGAAGCCGAGGACGTCGCGGTAGAAGGCGAGCGACGCGTCCGGGTCGTCGTGCGGCAGGAAGCTCGTATGAATGGTGATGTCCATGGCGAGCAGGCTAGAACCGGCCCGCGTCCCGCGCTTCTCGATTCCTGATCGATCCGGCCGCGTTCAGACGTTCACGTGCACTGTTCGCGGGGCCCCCGTGCGTTCCGCGTGGCACTCGGGCCCGGCGCGGGCAAGGTCGTCTGGTTCATCGAGCCACCGCACTGGGCGCCTCCGGCAGGTGTGAGGTGACCACGCCATACGTGTGACGCTGGACGTACCGGAGCCGCGCCCGCGCTTGCTCGCGGTCGTACGGTCGTACGCGGCTTCCGCTCGGGCCGTCACTCCTCGACGCGCCGCTTGCGCGCGTGGGTCCGCGCCTTCATCCGGTTGCCGCAGGCTGCCATGGAACACCACCGGGCAGTCCCGGGCCGGCTGTGATCGATGAGGAACAGGTTGCACTCCTCATTCGCACAGGCCCGCAGCCGTCGCGGCAGTTCCGTGGTGACGCGCGACCACGCGAGTACGACGCGGGCCGCGAGTTCCTCATCGGGCGCTGCCTCCAGTTGCCAGGACACGCCCGCGGGCGAGACGGCAGGGCGAAGCCGCGCCCGGTCGAGCGCGGCGGCAAGGCCGCTGACATCTGAGGACGCCCCCCGGATCAGCAGGTGCAGCGCGTCACGTACCTGGCGCAGGCGGTCGCACTCCTCCTTCGTGCCACGCCCTCCGAGCGCCCGCACCCAGTCCGCCGCCCCCTGTGCGCGCAGGGCGTCCGCGGGGCGCCCGTCGATCACCGGGGCGCTGTTGACCACGGTGAGCAGCAGTTCCTCGTCCTCGACCACGGCCCGCCCTCCCTTGACACGCCATATGGCGCTGTGCATGATCAGCATATCCTAACCCTTTAAATTGATTTAAGAGGTTACTGTGGCTGCCGTTCATCACCGGACCGTGGACGTCGACGGCTTGACCGTCTTCTACCGGGAGGCGGGCCCGTCGGACGCCCCCGTCCTCCTGCTGCTGCACGGCTATCCGACGAGTTCCCACATGTTCCGGCGCCTGATCCCGGCGCTGGCCGGCCCGTACCGGGTGATCGCGCCCGACCACATCGGCTTCGGCCGCTCGTCGGCGCCCGACGTGGCGGACTTCGCCTACACCTTCGACGCCCTCGCCGAGGTGACCCGCGGCTTCCTGGCCAACCTCGGCGTGCACCGCTACGCGATCTACGTGCAGGACTACGGCGCGCCTATCGGCTGGCGACTCGCGCTGGCGTCCCCGGAAGCGGTTCTCGCCGTCGTCTCGCAGAACGGCAACGCCTACGAAGAAGGGTTCGTGCCGGCCTTCTGGGAACCCATCTGGGCCTACGGGGCGCAGCGCGGCCCGGAGAACGAGGCGCGGCTACGGCCCGCCCTGGGCCGGGAAGCCGTCGAGTGGCAGTACACCCACGGCGTCCCCGACCCCAGCCTGATCGACCCCGACGCCTGGGAGCACGACCTGGCGCTTCTTGCCCGCCCAGGCGTCGACCGCGCCCAACTCGCCCTGTTCGGCGACTACTCCAGCAACCGGGCCCTGTACCCGGCGGTGCACGACTGGCTGCGGTCGAGCCGTGTCCCCGTCCTCGCGATCTGGGGCCGCAACGACGAGATCTTCGCGCCGGCCGGCGCGGAGGCGTTCCGACGCGACGCCCCGGACGCGGAGATCGCCCTGCTCGACGGCGGGCACTTCCTCCTGGAGAGCCACCCCGACGCGGCCGCCGCCGCCATCATCCGATTCCGCCCGCACGTACTCGGCGCGCCAGTCGGCGGTTGACGGTATGTCAGCCTCCGGCGCTACGAGCGCGGGGCGGCGGCCGCTTCGCGGTGCGCCGAGCCCGTAGCACCGACGGCCGGGACCCGGACACCGCGGACCGCTCGGGCACCGGCCGCGCCCCTCGCCGCCGCGACGGTCCGGGAGCCGGTCAGCCGGAGCCGAGCGGCGTACGCGGGCGAGTATCGCCGCTCTCCCCCGGTCACCACCGGTTCACCGCCGACGGCGACGGCTGACAGCGCCTGGGCGTTGGGGTTGGGGTTGGGGCGGGAATACGCGTCAGCCTGTGGGCGTACCGATCTGGTCGCGCTCCAGGACGGAACGCAGCTCCGAGAGAGCCTGCGCGGCGGCCGTCACAGAGGAGGCTTTGAGCGCATCCGCGGTCAGCTCGGCCAACCGCTCGGTGAAGGTCCCCTCTGCCGCGTCGGCCAGCTTCAGGCCGTCGTCGGTCAGGGCCAGCAGTGAGGACCGGCGATCGGATGGATTCGGCTGCCGGACGGCCCACCCCTGCTTTTCCAGACGGTCGACGGACTTGCTGGCCGCCCCGATGCCGATGGCGAATTCGGCGGCGAGGTCCGCCACGCGGGCCCCGGGGTGGTCGCGCAGATAGCGCAGGGCCTCGAACTGTGAGGTGACGATCGCGTGCCGCTCACGGAGACGGTCGTTGAGGGCGTTGTACAGACGTGTCTCGCATCGGACCAGGTCGGCGAAGAAGCCCGGGAGGTCGACCGCGTCACGGTTCGATGTAGATGCCATGACATATAGTCTACTTTAGATGCCTCGGCATATAGTTCGCTGGAAGCTACTTACGGCGGGAGAAGAAGATGAGCAAGGAACAGCGCGCACAGGTCGACGCACTGCTGCGGCAGCCGCGGCCGGAGGGCCCCCAGTCGGTGGAGGCGATCCGAGCCGGATTCAAGGTGCTGATGGCCCAGATGATCGTGCCCGGCAGCATCCGCACCGCGCCGACAACGCTCGGCAACCGACCCGCATTGCATGTCGAGCCGGACAACGGGCCGCGCGCCGCGACGGTCCTGTACTTCCACGGCGGCGGCTGGGTGTACGGCTCCCCCGAAACCGCGCTGTCGCTGACCGGACACCTCGTCGCCAAGACCGGCTTCGGGGCGTACTCGCTGGACTACCGGCTTGCCCCCGAGCACCCGTTCCCGGCCGCGATCGACGACACACTGAGCGCCTACCGCGCTCTCCTCGACAGCGGTCAGGACCCTTCGGCCATCGTGTTCGCCGGGGACTCGGCCGGCGGCGGCCTCGCCATCACGACCTGCCTGGCCGCCCGCGACGCGGGCCTCCCGCTGCCCGCCGCCATCGTGATGTTCTCCCCGGCCCTCGACTCCACCCGCACGGGCGAGAGCATGGACACCAAGGAAGGCATCGACCCGATCCTGACCCGCGAGTCCATGGAACACACCGGAGCCATGTACCTCGACGGACAGGACCCGCACCAGCCCCTGCTCAGCCCGGCCGTCCTCGCCGACCTGACCGGCTTCCCCCCGATGCTCATCCAGGTTGGCACCAACGAGGTCCTGCTGGACGACTCCACCCGCCTGGCCGCCCGCGCCCGCGCGGCCGGAGTGGACGTCATCCTCGACATCACCGCCGACGCGCCCCACGTGTTCCAGGCTTTCGCCGGCGTTCTCGACGAGGCCGACCAGGCGCTGGACCGCGCGGCCCTGTTCCTCACGCAGCACGTCCGCACTTGCGACGCAGCAGCCGCGTCAGTCGAGTAAGCCTCGGAGCCGTCCGGCCTTGCGGCAGGCTGGGCGCTCCGAACTTCGCAGTGAACGGACGGCAACACGAGTCGACCGTCCGCAGCGGCGGAACGGGCCGTGGTGGCGGACGAGAACCTCTGTGTCAGGCCGGTTCTTGCGGGCGAGGGTGCATGGTGGCGGCGCCCCGGGTGGGCTGGTCCGGACGCGCCCCCAGCGAAGCAACCACCGCGAAACGGCGAAACCTCAGGACGCGAACCGTGCTGACCGGCTGCGACGGGCCGCGCCGCCAGGCGTACGGGGGGTTTCCCCGCCCCTCCGCGGGGCCTCACCGACACCGCTCATCAGCGTGGCAGCCGGTTGTTCCCAACGCCGCGCGCGCCGAAGGATGGTGATGGCCCAACCACGACCGGACGCCGAAGGACACTCATGAGACTCCCTCCTCTGCCCGGTGGGCGCACGCAACTGCCCGGTGGGCGCACGCAACGCGTGCTGCCGGCCTTCGTCTTACTGACGGTCGCGGCCGTCAGCCTCACGGCTTGCGACGACGGAGATCGCGATGCGTCGTCCACCAGGGCGGCAGCCTCGTCCGGCCCCGCGGACACAGCCTCGCCGAGCCCGCCTGCACCGACGGCGTCCGCCCCTCCCGGCCCGGCTTCGTCCGCGGTCCCCTCGGGGTCCGGGAAGACGGCCGACTCGACGCTCCGCATGATCGACAACGGAGGCCACCGACTGGCCTTCCACGTCACCCCGGGCCGTCTGCCTGCCATCGTCCTGGACGCCGGCGGCGGCGAGGACTCCTCGCAGTGGAAGAACATCGTTGGCGAACTGCACGCGGCCACCTGGTCCCAGATCATCACCTACGACCGGGCCGGCATGGGAGCCAGTGACGAAGTACCCGGTCCGTGGAAGGTCGAGAACGCCGTCGATGACCTGGGGACGGGGCTGAGAAAACTGGGCGTCACCAAGAACGTGATCCTGGTGTCCCACTCTCAGGCCGGGGAGGTCGCGACCTACTTCGCCCGCGCGCATCCGCAGCTGGTCTCGGGCGCGGTGCTCGTCGACGCGAGCCTTCCGCCCCTGTACACGGACGAGGAGATCGCCCGTCTCGTCGCCGCGGCCAAGCCGCAGGTCGACGCCGCCAAGCGAGACCCCTCGACCAAGGCGAACCGCCAGCTGATCGCCACCGCGGAGAGCTACACGCCGATGCACAGGGCCTACCACAAGGCCGCCTGGCCCCACTCGGTGCCCGCGCGCGTCATCGTGTCGGAGAAGACCCCCTTCGACGGCTCCCCGCAGGATGTCCAGCGGTGGCGCGACGCCGCTGCCGAGTTCGTCGAGGCGGCTCCCAACCGGACGCTCGTCACCGCCGGGGGCAGCTCGCACGAGGTTCCCAAGGACCGGCCCGACCTCGTTCTCCGGGAGATCGAGAAGATGGTCGCCAGACACGGGTAGCCGCCGCCGATCGCCCCGCCGGGCGTGCGGACGGCCCCGGCGCAGGCTCCGTCGCGGCCGTCCGCATGCTGCCGGGCCGTCAGGCCCCGAGGGCCGCCGACCGCGTCGCGCCGGTGGAACAGAGCACCGAGTCGTCTTCGGGCCGGGCCCCGGGCAGCTGGAAACGGGCGGCGATGATGGCGGTGTCGATGTCGCGGGTGCCGGTGGAGACGCAGAGCGTGTAGGCGACGTCGTCCATCCGCTGCCGGATGTCGCGGCTGCCGTGTCCGGCGCGCAGGGCCGTGAGGGCCTCGTATTCACCGAGGAGGTTGTCCAGTACCGCGGGGTGGGCCATGAGCATGCTGGTCTCTCCTTCTTTCCGGCTTCTTTCCGGCCTTCCAGCCTTTCCGCGAGCGCGGGTATCCGCATGCGGTGAGGACATTCCCGCACCGCCCCCTCTGTACCGGCTGCCCCCGGAGGCCCGGCGGAAAACTGACCACGGTCCTCCCTTTCCCGCCCCCGGTGATCGCCTCCACCAACGCCGACCGCCCCCGCGCGGCGCCGACGAACCCGGTGAACCCGCTCCGGTCCGCGACCCCATGCCGACCGGCTGACCACTCATGGCCCGGCGGGCCGTGGCGTCGACGTCCATCAACGGTTTCGAACGGTCCGAGCCGCACCCCACAGGAACCGAGGAGAGACAGCGTGAACTTCAGCCTGACATCACCGATCGTGGTCGCCGCGGATCTGGAGAGCGAGAGTTCGTTCTGGAACCGGCTGCTCGGCGGCTCGATCGCGAGGACGGCAACGCATCATTTCCTGCGGATCGTCGGCTTCCCCATGATCGTGATCGGAGCCTGCCCCGGGGAGCTCACCGACCGGAGGGTGGCGGACCTCGGCTCTGGCGACCGCGAGTTCTGAGTCTGAGCTTCGGCCGTCGGCACCGCCCTGAACGCCGACGGGGGCTACGGCCGCTGGAACTTCACTTCCGGGAACCGCGGTGACGGCCCGTCCAGCAGGGGAACGTGCCGTCCGCGCAGGTGCGTGTCGACGAACGCGGCGACGTAGGCGCGGGTGAGCCTGTCGGCGCGGTCACCGTCGAGTTCCTGGAGCGGAATGCCGAACTGCTTGGCCAGGGGCGCCAGATCGGTGAAGGACAGGTGCTCCATCCCGTCGACGCTCAGCCACCGCTTCCAGTCGGTGAGCTGATTCCAGGTCTTGTCCCACGTGGCGTCCTCGCCGCCGGGCACGTGGCTGGGCTGGCCCAGCATCAGAAAAGGCCGGTCCACGGGCAGGTCGTTCTGGTACCGGAAGTTGCCGTCCATATTGACCGCGGCCTTGATACGCGCGTCCCGCAGCACGGCCGGGATCGTGCTGAAACCTCCGGCGGAGTGTCCGACCATGGCGGTGCGGCCGGTGTCGATGGGCGGGCCGCCCTTCCACGCCGGGTGGGTGCCGCTGAGTTCGTCGAGTACGAACGAGACGTCCGCGGCCCGGGTGTCTCCCGTCTTCTGGTAGTCCGGGGCGCCGCAGATCACGCAGGAGGTGGTGTGCCCATCGGGGAAGGAGATGCCGTAGGCCTCGTAGTTGTGCCCGATCGCGGCGACGGCGTAGCCGCGGCTGGCCAGTTCCTCGGCCAGACCTGTCTGCGTGGCGCGCGGCATTCCGTAACCCGGCGACAGAAGGACCAAGGGCAGCCCGCCGGGGCGCCTGACCGGCGCGGCGCCGACGGTGGAGTGGGTCACGACCGTGGTCATCACGGTCGGTGGGAGCGGTATGTCATTGGACTGCACGTACAGCTTGGACTCGTCCGCGGTCATGTAGGGCGCGGGGGTTGCGGAGGGCGTTCTCGCTGGATACCAGAGGGTGACCATCAGTTCACGCTTCTCCTGCGGCACCCACGGATCGGCTCTGTCCCGGTCCACCAGATGCAGAGTGGTGCTGCCTATGCGGTGCGCTCCGGTGGGTTCGGGCAAGGCGGGCGTGCCCTGGGCGGGGGCCACCGGTGGGGCATCGGATTGAGCGGAGGCGGACGTGGCAGCCGGGCCGAGGAGAGCGAGGGCGGCTGACACAGCGAGTAGAAGGATGCGCTTCATATGGGCTTCGTCCTGTCGGTGTACTGCCGCGGTGAGCACGTAGGTCCGGCAGGGCGCCGCGACGCCGCGCGGGGAGCCCTGCACGCCAACTGCTCGTGGAGCAGAGCACGTTAAGCGAAGACACTTCCGAGGCGCTAGGACACGGTGTTCGCCGGCCGAGGCGACCGGGATTGGGATCGTCCCGTCCCTCTGCGCGAGGATGGTTCCGTCATGGCCATGCGCCTCCTCCAGCCCGTAGCGACCGTTCGCCCCGGAGTAACAGGAGTCGTTGTGGTCCCTCAGCAGGTCGCGATCCACAGCGAGGAGCACGAGATGCAGCAAGAGAGCCGGCAGCCCGAGCGGTGGCGGCTGGTGGTGCCGACCGCCGGCGACACACTGCGGCAGGAGCGGCTCACCCGTGACCTCCACTCCACGTTGAATGGCGTAGACGAATTCAGCTGCGGCTTCGTCGACGCCGACAACACGGCGGCAGACGGACAGAAGGGGGCGGGGGCCGGCGACGTGGCGCTCTGGGCGACCGTGGCCACCACAACGTCCCGCGCTGCCGCACAGATCCTCACCACCCTGATCAAGGAGTGGTGTGCCAAGGAGCGCCATCGGAAGGTCGAGCTCACGTACGGGGACCGTTCGGTCATCGTTCCGAGCCGCCCGGACCCTGATCAGGAACGCATGGTGAACGACTTCCTGGACCGCGTGACGGCAGACGAGAACAACCGCGCGGACGGTGACGCGCCGTGACCGGCCTCCCGCGCCGTCGGGCTCTTCTGATCGGCAACGAACGGTACGACGACGATCGCTTCGGCCCGCTGCCGTCCGCGCACGCCGATGTGTGGGGGCTGGAACAGGTTCTGCGCAACCCCAACATCGGCTGCTTCGCGTCCATCGACTCCCACAGGGATCTGAACGCCGATGACATGCGCCAGGCCGTCAGCGACTTCCTCCTGGAAAAGTGCGACGAGGACGAGCTGGCCTTCGTGTACGTATCCGGACACGGCACCCGTCTGGTGCGCTCCGGCGGGGAGTTCTATTTCGTCGCCACGGACACGAATTACGACCGTGTCGCCGAGACCGGCGTCAGCGCCGGGTTCGTCAACGAACAACTCGAACAGTGCGTGGCCCAGCAGAAGGTCGTGATGATCGACTGCTGTCGCAGCGGTGGCTTCGCCGTGGGCCTGCGCACGTCGGACCCCAAGGGCGCCGCCTCAGCCGCTCGGCCGGAAGAGGACAAGCTCCTCACGAGCCGTGGCGCCTACGTCCTGTCGTCTTCGCGAGCCGGTGAGGACTCCTACGCCGACCGGAACACCACCGAGGAGATTCAGCCCTCCGCCTTCACCGGCGAGGTGATCGAAGCCCTGCGCACCGGCAAAGTGGGCAAGAACGGCACGGGCAGGGTCACGGTCAACGACCTCTTCGAGTACGTCAACCGACGCATGAAGGCGCAGGGCGGACGTCAGGTCCCCACGCACTCGTCGTACGGCGTCGACGACAGGATCATCTTGGCGGACTGCCCGCTCGGACGGCCGCCCCAGCTTGTGCCCCTGAGACGCAAGCCATCCGACGCCGCCGATCAGGCATCAGGAACCCCCGCACCGAAGTCCCCGCGTGCGCAGCCCACGTGGGGTGGCTTGCTGGAGTACTACCGGCGGTGCGTGCTGTCCGAGGACACCAAGACGCCGCTGATGCCGGTCGGCGGGCGTGACGCGTCATACGTCTGCCTCTCCGGGGCGGAGCGGTTCCTGTCCGGCGAGGTGGACGAGGACGGCTGTGTCCCGGTGCCGGCGGAGGCCGGGGACCTGATCAAGTCCACCGTCGAGGAGGAAGCCGAACTGTGGGCCGGGTACCCGGCCGTCGTCCTCAACGGGCCCCGGGAGGGGCGCCCTTGGCGTCATCCGAAGTTCGCGCCCCTGCTCATGCGCCGTGTCGAGGTCGTACAGCAGGACGGGACGGTACGCCTCAAGCCGTACGGCCCCGTCCAACCACACCCGCAATTGGCCAAGGAGTGGCTCAGCGACGAGGACGCCGCCGAGCTCGCCGCCACCTTCCAGCCCACGTGGCACCGGGGGCAGCACGATCGGATGGCCGTCGAGGTACGCAATCTGCTCGCCCAGGACTTCGAGCTGCCCTGCGTGCAGGAGCCTCGTCCCCACAGCCTCGATCCTGAGATCGACATCCGCACTCCCGGTCACGGAGCCCGAAACACCGCTGTCCTGTTCAGCGCCCTGCCCGACACCAACTTCACCAGGAAACTCCTCAAGGACTTCGACGACATCGACGGCCGCCGGACAGCCATCGAAACGACGGCGCTGGCCGTGCTCTCCCCAGACCCGTCGGAGCGCGAGCAGGCGCTCTCGCACGTCGACCAGCCCCCAGCGCGCATGGTGACCCCGCTGTTGTGCAACGAAGGGCAGGCGGCGGTCATCGACTCCGCCATGACCCGCCGTCTCACCGTGGCCACCGGCCCGCCCGGCACGGGCAAGAGCCAGCTCGTAGCCAACCTCGTGGCCACCGCGGTCGCGAACGGTCAGTCCGTCCTGGTGGCCTCCACCAACAACGAAGCCGTCGACGAAGTCTGGCAGCGCTGCGAGAAGCTCGTCCCGAGCAGCCTCGTCCGTACCGGCTCTCGGACGAAGGCCAAGGACTACACCCAGACCGAGGCCGACGCCCTGCACGTCCTGCGTACCGCGACACAGCCCGCCGGCACCTCGGCCACGGCGGCCATGGACACGGATATCGCGAGCGACGACCTCGCGAAGGCACGTCAAGCGCTCGCGGAAGCGGCGACGGCGGAACGGCAGCTGCTCGTGGCGGGCGAGGCGCGGGTGTCGCACGCGAACGGGCTCGGCCTGCCACTCGCCGAAGTGATCCGCGCCCTGTCGGACACACCGGATCTGGAGCCCTTGGCCCGCAAGGCCCAGCGCCTCGCACACGCCCGCGTGTTGGGAAACTGGCGGCGCGAGAGGTTTCTGCGTACACGCCGCCTGCGTACGCAGGACCGTGACCCAGCGGACAGTTGCCGTGCTCTCGCCGACTTCATCCGCGCCGAGGTCACCTGGCGCCACGGACACGGCTTCGCGGCGGACATCCGCGACGACGATCTGGCCGCGCGGCTGAACTCAGCGGAACAGACCGTCCGAACCGCCTCGCTCATCCACTTCGACACGGCGGTGCAGGGCGCTGCCGCCCGCGGACGGCAGCGCATCATCGGCCTCCTCACCGCCGGAGAGGGAGGCCGGAGCGACTGGCCGGCTCTTCGCGAGGTCCTGGGCCGCGCCCACGGCCGGCGCGAGCGGGCGGCGGTCCCCGCCTGGGCCGTCACCAGCCTCTCGGCCCGGCGATTCCCGATCGAACCCGCCCTCTTCGACGTGGTCGTCATCGACGAGGCGAGCCAGTGCGCCATCCCCCATGTGATTCCGCTGCTCTTCCGCGCGCGGCGCGCGCTCGTCATCGGCGACGCCCGACAGCTCACCCACATCGCCGAGATCGGCCCGGAACGCGAGGCCCTCATCCGGCGCGATACGGGTCTGCACGCGGACTGGCTGGAGAAGCACCGCCTGGCCTACCGACGGCACTCCGCATTCCACGCAGCCGCCCAGTCAGCCAACGGCACCCTTCTCCTCGACGAACACTTCCGCTGCCACCCGGATATCGCGGAGCTGTCCAACAGGCGCTTCTACGATGGCGAGTTGACCGTACTCACCGACATCCGCGACCGGCCCGCGGTGTCACGGCCACCGGTCACCTGGTCCGACATCCCCGGCCATGCCACGCGCCCTCCTCACGGCGCCTCGTGGGTCAACGGGCAGGAGGCCGACCGCGTGCGGGAGTGTGTGCACTACCTGCTGCGCCACCTGCCGCCCGAAGCGACAGTCGGCGTCGTCACCCCCTTCAAGGGCCAGGCGCAAGAACTCCGCAGCCGGCTCGCCGCCTTCGACGAGGACCGTCTCCGCATCGGGACGGTGCACACGTTCCAGGGCGGCGAGCGCGACGCCATGGTCTTCTCCCTCGTCGCGGCGGAGGGAATCAGCAGCGGCGCCGTCAGCTGGGTCGAACGCCAGCTCAACCTCTGGAACGTGGCCATCACCCGGGCCCGTAGCCATCTCATCGTGGTCGGCGACGCCGCGTACTGGCGGGCGCGCAAGGGCATCGCCACCGACCTACTGGCAGCAGCCGAGGAGACCGCGCGGACGGACGGTGACGCGACCCCGACAGATCAGCTCAAGCGCCTCTACCGGGAGCTGTGCCAACGGCCCGGCAGCACGGTCGCTCTCGGGCAACGGGTCAACGGGCACCCCGTGGAGGCGGTCGTGCGTGATCCCGAGGGGAACTCGACCGCGGTCCTCCTCGACACCGGCCCGCGGAGCGGCGACGACGCGGCGCGCCATCTGCGTCTCATGTTGCGCCGCACGCAGTTGGTGAGCAGCGGGCAGGGGGCAGGCGACGCCGACCGCTTCCCCGCGTGGAAGCTCTATGACATCTCTCGCGGTGGAGGGCTCTAGGCTCGCGTCGGGGTTGCGGGCGCGGCGGCCTACGGCACGTCGTCGGCCGGGGTGTGGTCGGTGGAGCGGGCGAGGTCTTCCCAGGTGTCGAGGTCGCGGTCGACCGCCTCGCGTCCGGTCCGTACCAGGCGCAGGGCGTCGGACCCGAGGACGAGGTGGGCCGGCGGGTTCGGTTCGTCGAGGATGCGCAGGAGGGCGGCGGCCGCTTTGGCGGGGTCGCCGAGCTGCTGCCCGCTGGCGGTCTGCCGGGCGGTGCGGATGGGCTCGAACAGCTCGTCGTAGTCGGGGATGGAACGCGGCGCGCGGACCATGGAGCGGCCCGCCCAGTCGGTGCGGAAGGAGCCCGGCTCGATGGCGGTGACGTGGATCCCGAAGCCGGAGACCTCCTTGCCGACGGTTTCGAGGATGCCTTCCAGGGCGTACTTGCTGCCGCAGTACGCGGAGACGCCGGGGAACGTGGCCAGACCGCCCATGGAGGTGACGGCCAGGATGTGTCCGCGGCGCCGTTCGCGCATGAACGGCAGGACGGCCCTCACGGTGGCGGCGGCACCGAAGACGTTGACGTCGAACTGGGTGCGCAGGTCGGCCAGGGACGTCTCCTCGAAGGTGCCTTCCAGGCCGTATCCGGCGTTCGCGATCAGTACGTCGACGGGGCCCACGGACCGCTCCGCCTCGCCGACCACGGCGAGGACCGCCGCGTCGTCGGTGACGTCGAGGAGGCGGGCGTGGGCGCGCTCGGGGTGGAGAGCGGTGAACGCTTTCGCGTCGGCGTCCTTACGGACGGTGCCGACGACGGTGTGGCCGGCGTCCAGGGCGGCCGTGGCGAAGGCGCGGCCGAGCCCGCTGCTGACGCCGGTGATGAGAAAGACCCTGGTGGGTGTCATGCCTGGTTCTCCTTGTAGAGGACGAGGTGCTCGTGGAAGAGCACGCCGTCGCGGATGTCTCCGGTGGCGGTGAAGCCGGTGTCGTCGACGTAGTCGAGGTGGCTGCCGGCCACGGTGTAGCGGCCGGTGTAGGCGCTGCGGCGGGTGCCGCGTGCCTCGTCGTAGCGGCCGTCGGGCAGCAGCTCCTGTCGGATGTGTCCGTCCGCGGTGACCCACATCCCGACCACGTCGACGTCCCCGACCACGTCCCCGGCCACGTCCACGTCACCGGTCCTTCGCCCGGCGGCTTCCTCCGGCGGGCCCGACTGGTTCCTCACCATGCGCTCCTTCTCGTTCGCGGGTGCTGATCACCAGCCTGGGCGGCCCGGGGGAAGGGGGCCAGGACGAGTCGTGCCTGGGTACGGCGCACCCAGGCACGCGGGTGGAGTGCGGCTTAGCCTGAAGAGGTGACCAGCAACGACCTCGGAGATTTCCTGCGCGCTCACCGCGCCCGCCTGCGCCCCGACGCTGTCGGGCTCGTCTCCTACGGCGCCCGCCGGGTGGCAGGGCTGCGGCGGGAGGAGGTCGCCGTCCTGGCCGGCATGAACAGCGACTACTACGCCCGCCTCGAACAGGGCCGCGAGCGCAGCCCCTCCCCGCAGATCCTCGATTCCATCAGCAGCGCGCTGCGGATGGACGACGAAGCGCGGGAGCACATGTTCCGGCTGGCCGGCACCGTACCGGAAGGTGAGCGGCCGCAGCCGAGAGAAGCGGTGAGTACTGCTCTGCGGCAGCTGCTGGACGGATACCCGAGCGCCGCGGCATTCGTCCTGAACCCGGCCACCGACTTCCTGGCCTCGAACGCTTTGGCCGACGCGCTGTTCTCACCGTTCGAGAACATGGACAACATGGCCCGCATGACGTTCCTCGACCCGGCGGCCCGGGGCTTCTTCACGCAGTGGGGGCGGGCGGCGGAGGCAGTCGTGGCCGGGCTGCGCCACGCCACGGGCCTCGATCCGCACTATCGGCGCCTGCACGACCTCGTCGGCTCCCTGACCGAGGAGAGCGAGGAGTTCGCCGCCCTGTGGTCCTCCCACGCCGTCCACGGCAAGCGCCGCGACGCCAAGGACCTTGTCCACCCCGACGTCGGGCCTCTCGCCCTGACCTACCAGACCTTCGACGTCCGCGAAGCTCCGGGCCAGCAGCTGGTGATCTACCACGCCGAACCGGGGAGCCCCAGTGCCCAGGCGCTGTCCCTGCTCGGCAGCCTGCACGCCACACACCACCAGCGGTCCGCCACCGAGCAGTGACCCCCCTGCATCGGCTGTTACGCACGTGAGCTCTGCCCGGTGGCGGCCGGGGCCAACCAACGGCGGGCCAGAGTGCCGGGGAGTGCGCGCCGCCTGCTCCCCGGCACGGCACGGCACGTACTCGCGCGAGGCGTCACCGCGTCCGGCCTCCCGCATACGCGCGTCCGCCGACGTGCTCCGGTCGTACGGGGCGGCTTCGGCGCCGCCACGGTCGACGCGGGCCGGGACAGCGCCCTCCGCGTCGTCCGCAGGCTCCCCCCCTCAGCGCCCCATCAGCTCACGCGGCGCTCGTCGCCGTTGCGCTCGTTCCAGAGCCGGTACACCTCGACCGCCGCGTCACGCGGCTCGTAGCGCATCGGCAGGCGGCGCTCGGTGTAGTCCTTGGCGAACTCGCCGTAGAAGCTGTCGAGCTCGAAGTACTTGCGGTCGTCCACGTAGTACGGCTCGTAGGCGTCGCGGGTGGTGAGGAAGACGACTTCGTCCGGCGAGCAGTAGTAGAGCGAGCCCAGACACATCGGGCAGGGGTGAGCGAGGACGTAGATGGTGGTGCCGGTCAGGTGCTCGGTGCCCAGTTTCGTGCACGCCTCGCGGATGGCGAGGATCTCGGCGTGGGCGGTGGGGTCGCCGGTCTGGGCGACCTTGTTCGGCGACTCCGCGAGGATCCGGCCGTCCTTGACGATGACGGTCGCGAACGGCCGGCCGCCCTCGGCGACGTTCTGTCGGGCGATGTCGATGGTGTGCTGCTCGAAATCCATGAAGGTCCTCCAACGGGATGGGAGATGCGGGGTGTGCCGGAGAGCGAGGGAATGGGGGCTGTGGCGAGGCCACCGGGCACTGCGGCCTCGCCACAGCGGTGTGCTGTCCCGCTCAGTTGTCTTAGAAGGGCTTGGTGGGCAGGTACTTGCCGTCCAGGGTGATGACGGCGCGCTCGCCGCCCTCGGGGTCGGCGATCTTCTTCACGTCGAGCTTGAAGTTGATGGCCGAGATGATGCCGTCACCGAACTGCTCGTGGACCAGTGCCTTGAGCGTGGTGCCGTAGACCTGGAGCATTTCGTAGAAGCGGTAGATCGTCGGGTCCGTGGGGATGCCGCCCTCGATGGAGCCGCGGGTGGGGATGGTCTGCAGCAGCATCACCGCGTCGTCGTCCAGGCCGAGGAGCTCGGCGACGGCCTTGGCGGACCGCTCCGGCAGTGCGTGCTGCCCGAGGACGGCGGCGGTGACGAAGGCGACGGACAACTCGGCGGCGTCCGCGAGCTGCTGCCAGGTGAGGTCCTTGCGGGTCTTGGCCTCGACCGCGGCGATCGCGAGCTGCTGACGGGCGCTGTTGTCGAACTGGGCGTGCACCATGAGAAGGGGTTTCCTTTCGGGGATCGGATAACGGATATCGGACGTCGGGTGTCGGATATCCGATGGAGGGCACCGTCCGTCGGAAAAAGGGACGGTGAATTCGAGGGTCCGGGGCGCGACGGCGCGACAGACGGGAAAAGAGCAGGTCAGGCCGCGAGAGCTGTGTGACCGACGGTGTCGAGTTCCTTGACGGTGCCGGTCGGAATGTCGAACACCCAGCCGTGGAGCCGCACGCCGCCTTCGGCGAGGGCGCGGGCCACCGCGGGGTGGGTGGCCAGGTTGGCCAGCTGCGCGGCGACGTTCTCGCGTACGAGCGCGGCGACCTCGCTCTCGCCGGGACCTGCGGCGGCGCGGGCCCGTGAGGCATCGGCGTGCCGGAGCCAGTCGGCGACAGCCGGGGCGCCGGTCAGGTCATGGCCTTCGGCCAGGGCGGTCATGGCGCCGCAGGCGGAGTGCCCGCAGACGATGATGTCCCGCACGCCCAGGACGGCGACCGCGTACTCGATGCTGGCGGCCACCCCGTCGGCGCCGGGGGTGTGGGCGGGGACGAGGTTGCCCGCGGTGCGGATGACGAACAGTTCGCCGGGGTCCGACTGGGTGACCAGCTCCGGGACGACGCGCGCGTCGGAGCAGCCGATGAACAGCGTGCCGGGTTGATGCGTGGTGGCCAGGCGGGCGAAGAGTCCAGCCTTGGCGGGGAAGACCTCCCGCTCGAAGCGGTCGACTCCCTCGGCGAGATGACGCATGGCCGTAGCTCCCTTCGGTCGGGCCGGCCGGTTGGGCCGACGTCATTCACCTTGCACGACCAGGTGCTATAGAGTCCAAGACGCAATATCTCTAGAAGTTATTGTTGCGACCTATAGTTGACTTCATGAAGCCGGAGCTGCGTCACTTGCGCTATCTGCTCGCCGTCGCCGAGCACGCCAATTTCTCCCGTGCGGCCGAGGAGCTGCGGATCTCCCAGCCCACGCTGTCCCAGCAGGTCAGGCAGTTGGAGAAGGCCGTCGGGGTGCAGTTGCTGGACCGCACCGGCCGCACTGTGCGCCTCACGGACGCCGGCCGGACGTACGCCCACTACGCCCAGCGCGCGCTACGGGACCTCGCGGCCGGTGAGCGGGCCGTGCTGGACGTGCAGGACCTCTCCCGCGGGCACCTCCGCCTCGCTGTCACCCCCACCTTCACCGCCTACCTCACCGGCCCCCTCATCGCCGACTTCTACACCCGCCACCCCGGCATCACCTTCAACGTGCGCGAGACGTCCCAGGACCGCGTCGAGGCCGACCTCCTCGCCGACCGCCTCGACCTGGGCATCGCCTTCACCGGGACCCACCTCCCGGGCATCGAGGCCACCGCGCTGTTCACCGAGACCCTCAGCCTCGTCGTCGGCCCCCATCACCCCGACGTCGAGGGGCACGCCGGTCCGCTGCCCGTAGCCGACCTCCGCGAGCGCCATCTGGCGCTGCTCAGCGGCGACTTCGCGACGCGCCGGTACATCGACCAGTACTTCGCCGAACACGACGTACATCCGCGGATCGTGGTGGAGGCCAACTCCATCAACGCCCTCACCGAGATCGTGACCCGTACCCCGCTCGCCACCGTTCTGCCCGACGCCATCACCCACCATCACCCCCACCTGACCCCCGTGCCCCTGTCCCCCGCGCTCCCCTCCCGCACCGTCGCACTCGTCCGTCGCGAAAGCGCCTACCAGAGCGCCGCCGCCCGCGCCTTCACCCAGCAGGCCGCCGACTGGACGCACGGTCACGGTTTCGGCCTCAGCTGATCAAGGTGACGGCGCTCCCCCTCTGAGCGGGCGGGTCGGGTCAGGGCGGGGCAGGCTGTGGTGCGTTGGGGCGCGGTGTACCGGCGGCGGCGGGCCGCCGTCGGCGGAGTCCTCCCGCTCTGCGACGTCCCCGGGTTCACCGAGGTGCCCTGTCGGCACCTTCAGGCGGCCCAGCAGCCGGCCGCAGGCCGGGCGTCGGCATCGGCATCGGCATCGGCGACGACTCGTCAGGATCCGCTCCGCCGCCGGGATGAGGGTCCCAAGTGGCACCACCGGGAGGGGCGGAAAGCGCGCGTGCGGCGCTTCCCGCCCCTCGGCGCTTCGATCTGGCCGCGGGCGCAGACGACTGTGCCGCCTCGCGGGTTCTACGGACAGCACGTACCGGCGAGCGCACTGGGCAGCGCGTACCGGCGAGCGCACCCGGTACGCGCGACCACCGGAGCGCGCCGAGGGGGCTCGCGGCGTGTGGCGGGCGCCCGACACGGCATTCGCCGGACCGAGCCGCCAACCGAAAGAAGGAGGGCAGCCAGGGCGTCCGGCCCACCAGAGTCCCCGTCGATGCCCTGATGGCCCTCGGGCTCACCACCCCGTTGCCTTGGCGGGCCATCAAGGCATCGGCATTCACGCAGGTCAAGGCAGCGGCGACGCCGGCTGCCAGGCGTTGCAGCACTGTCGGCCGGTGTTAAGACGTTGCCGGGGCCCTGATGCGCGGGGTGGCGGCCGGGCAGGCTAGTTTGCTCGGATGAGTCTCCTTGATGATGTGGCCGAACGCGACGGCTGGCGATGCTGGGTGTGTGACGAAGCGGTCGACCCCGACGAGTCGGTGAACGACCCGCGGGGGCCCAGCGTCGACAGCCGGACCGCCGACCGGAAGGCCAAGGTCGCCGAGCGGCTCGCGCACCGCGGATGCAACACCCGCAAGGGCGCGGTCAAGGTGGTCATCGACTGGCCGGACCGCCTGTACGTGGTCGAACCCGCGCCGCTGATCACCGTTGCCGGGAGGCTGGAGCGCAAGGGGGGCCGCGAGATGGTGGGCCGTTGTCCGACCAGGCGGGACGCCCAAGAGGCGGCGGATTGGCTGGTGGACCGGTTCTCCCGACTGGTACCGGGGCTGCCGGTGACTGCCGACATCGAGCCGGGCGGCGGCCAGTTCCTCGTCATCCTGACCGCCGGCCGCCGCTGACCAGGGATCGGCGGCGCACACGCGCGTCGAGCTGATTTCTCCCGTGCCTGTCCGCGGCCGCCCGATTGCCGGATTCCGGCCCGTTCGACCCCAACGCGGCGAAGAACCAGGGACTATGCTGGCGAACGGACGCCCAGGACCCCGGTGAACGCACGGCCTGCTGACCGCAGTGACATGGGAGCGGATGCTCGTCCGGGCCCATGGCATCTTCGAGGAGGTTCCATCAGGTGCCGATCCTCGGGGCGCGGAACTCCGACCTGGTGACACACTCACGCCCTCGTACACCCTGACCTCGGTCGCACCTCGCCGGGCAGGAAGCCCGTCGCATCGCCTCCGGTGCCCGGTAGCGGTTCCGCGAACGCCTGAACGGCTGGAACAGAGGTGTCATGTCCACTCCGCGGCTGTCCATCCACCCGCAGGGCTCGCGTCCGTTCGCGCCGACGCGTCTCCTGCGGCGGGCGGGGGCGTGCCGTGACCACCCCGCCGGCCGCGCCTTCGCCGGGCTCCTGGCTCACCCGCACGTACGGCACGGGGTTGTGGCTGGTGCATACGGCGGCGAGGGTGGGCGGGCCTGATCGCCGCGACAGGACTCGGTGGCCACCGTGGTCCCCGGTAGCCGCTCGGTACGGACCCAGGCTCTTGTGGTCCCCGGTAGCCGCCCGGCGCGGATCCAGGCTCTTGTGGCCGAGCAGGCGGCCCTGCGCGGCGCCGGGACCGGCCACCGCCACCCCCTTCGCACAGGCACTTGCCGACGTCGCCACCATCGGCCTGCCGCAGCAACGCACCACCGAGCACAGCGCACTCCTCGACGAACGGCCGCAGACCGCCCTCAACAGCCGCGTCCTGATCGAACGGCCAAGGGAAAGCCGGCCGGACGCCGCCACACGGACCGGGAACGGGCCTTCACGACGCCGCGCGCCCACCACCGCCGCCTGGCGCATGCCGCCCGCGCCTTCCTCGACGACACAGCGCGCCTTCCCGGTCCCAGTTCCGGAAGTTCCTGATCAGGCCCCTACAAGAAGGGTTCGTCATGCCATTCGACCCCCCTCCCGCGAACTCCCCCGTCGCTGCCGGCGCCCCCGCCTGCCCGGACCGCCTCGACGGAGAGGAACTGAGCGCGCTGGACGCCCACTGGCGGGCGGCGAACTACCTGGCCGTCGGGCAGATCTACCTCATGTCCAACCCTCTGCTGACCGAGCCATTAGCACCTGAGCACGTCAAGCCGCGCTTGCTGGGGCACTGGGGCACCTCACCGGGCCTGAACCTGGTCCACACCCACCTCAACAGGGTTGCCAAGGCGCGGAACCTGGACGCGATCTGTGTCTGGGGGCCCGGCCACGGCGGGCCGGCCGTGGTGGCGAACTCCTGGCTGGAGGGCAGCTACACCGAGACCTACCCGGACATCACACGGGACGCGGCCGGCATGGCCCGCCTCTTCCGGCAGTTCTCCTTCCCGGGCGGCATCCCCAGTCATGTCGCGCCCGAGACCCCCGGATCGATCCACGAGGGCGGCGAGCTCGGCTACTCCCTCTCGCATGCCTACGGGGCCGCGTTCGACAACCCGGAGCTCCTGGTGGCATGCGTGATCGGCGACGGTGAGGCCGAGACGGGCCCGCTGGCCGCCTCCTGGCACTCGAACAAGTTTCTCGACCCGGTACGGGACGGTGCCGTCCTGCCGATTCTGCACCTCAACGGCTACAAGATCGCCAACCCGACGGTCCTGGCCCGGATACCGGAGCCGGAACTCGACTCCCTGCTCAGGGGATACGGCCACGAGCCCCTCCATGTCACCGGGGACGATCCGTACGCCGTCCACCAGGCGATGGCCCACGCCATGGACGAGGCTCTGGACCGTATTGCCGCCTTCCAGCACGCCGCCCGCACGGAGGGCACCGCCGAACGCCCGCGGTGGCCGGTGATCGTCCTGCGTACGCCCAAGGGCTGGACCGGGCCCGCCGAGGTCGACGGCCTCCCGATGGAGGGCACCTGGCGATCGCACCAGGTGCCGCTGCCGACCGTACGCGAGAACCCGGACCACCTGGGGCAATTGGAGCGATGGCTGCGCTCCTACCGGCCCGAGGAACTCTTCGACGAGCACGGACGCCCCCGGGAACAGGTCCTGGCCTGCATCCCCGACGGCGCACACCGACTGGGCGCCAACCCGCACACCAACGGCGGCCTGCTGCTGCACGACATGCCGCTACCGCCCCTGGAGCGGTTCGCCGTCCCGGTCGACAAACCCGGCGCGACAGCGCATGAGCCGACCCGCGTCCTCGGCGACCTGCTGGCACGGGTGATGGCCGACACCGGCGAGCGGCGCGACTTCCGGCTGGTCGGCCCGGACGAGACGGCCTCCAACCGCCTCCAGTCCGTCTACGAGGCGAGCGGCAAGGCGTGGGAGGCCCAGGTACTGCCCACGGACGAGCACCTGGAGCGCGGTGGCCGGGTGATGGAGATCCTCTCCGAACACACCTGCCAGGGCTGGCTGGAGGGCTATCTCCTCACCGGGCGGCATGGTCTGTTCTCCTGCTACGAGGCATTCGTCCACATCGTCGACTCCATGGCGAATCAGCACATCAAGTGGCTGCGTGTCGCCCGCCGGATCCCCTGGCGCCGCCCGGTCGCCTCCCTCAACTACCTGCTGACCTCGCACGTGTGGCGCCAGGACAACAACGGCTTCTCGCACCAGGACCCCGGTTTCGTCGACCACGTGCTCAACAAGTCGCCGGAGGTCGTGCGGGTCTACTACCCGCCGGATGCCAACACCCTGCTGTCCGTGGCGGATCACGTGCTGCGCAGCCGCGACTACGTCAACGTCGTCGTCGCGGGCAAGCAGCCCTGCTTCGACTGGCTCGACCTCGACGCCGCCCGAGCGCACTGCGCCCGCGGCGCCGGGATCTGGGGCTGGGCCGGCACCGAGTCCGACCGCGGCGAACCCGACGTGGTGCTCGCCTGCGCGGGCGACGTACCCACTCTCGAAGTGCTGGCCGCGGCCTCGCTGCTCCGCCGCCACCTCCCCGAACTCGCGGTACGGGTGGTCAACGTGGTCGACATCGCCCGGCTGCTGCCCGTGGAGGAACACCCGCACGGAATGCCCGACCGTGAGTACGACGCGCTGTTCACCCCCGACAAGCCCGTCGTCTTCGCGTACCACGGCTATCCGTGGCTGATCCACCGGCTCGCCTACCGCCGCGCCAACCACGCGCACCTGCACGTACGCGGTTACAAGGAGGAGGGCACCACCACGACCCCGTTCGACATGGTCGTACGCAACGACCTCGACCGGTACCGGCTGGTCATGGACGTCATCGACCGGGTGCCCGGCCTCGCGGTCCGCGCGGCGGCGCTGCGGCAGCGGATGGTCGATGTCCGCTACCGCCATCACGACTGGATCCGCGCCCACGGGGCGGACCTGCCCGAGGTCGCCGAATGGACCTGGAGTCGGTGACCGCCCGTATGGCAGAGCTGCGGGTGGGGGACGCCGCCGCCGAGGACGCGAAAGCCGTACTGGCCGCGCTGACGAGCAGCCCCGACGGCCTGTCGAGGGGTGAGGCGGCCGAGCGGCTCGCGGCCGTCGGGCCGAACGCCGTACGCACCCACCATGTCCGCGCCCTGGCGGTCCTCGGGCGGCAGCTGCGCAGCGCCCTGCTCATCCTGCTGGCGGTGACGGCCGGGGTCTCGTACTTCTTCGGCGAGCGGACCGGCGCCCTCATCATCGCGGGGATTCTGGTGCTGAGCGTGGCGCTGGGCTTCGTCAACGAGTACCGGGCGGAGAAGGCGGCACAGGCCCTGCACTCGCGGGTGCGGCACACGGCCGTCGTGGTCCGGGACAGCGCGGCCGCCGAGATCGACGTGACCGAGCTGGTGCCGGGCGATGTCGTGCGCCTGACGCTGGGGCAGGTGGTGCCCGCGGACCTGCGTCTGCTGGAGCGCACGGCGTTCGCCTGCGACGAGAGCGTCCTCACCGGTGAGTCCGCCCCCGCCGAGAAGAACCCGGAACCGGTCGCCGCGGGGACGGCGCTGGCCGAGCTGACCTCCTGCGCGCTGATGGGGACGGTGGTGCACGGGGGCAGCGCGACCGGAGTGGTCGTCGCCACCGGGGGCCGTGCCGAGTTCGGGCGGATCGCGCTGGGGCTGGGCGAACGACAGCCGGAGACGGACTTCCAGGCGGGGCTGCGCCGCTTCTCGATGCTGCTCCTCCAGGTCGCCGCCGTCCTCACCACCGGGATCTTCGTCATCAACCTGCTGCTCCATCGCCCGCTGCTCGACGCCCTGCTCTTCTCGCTGGCCATCGCGGTGGGCATCACCCCGCAACTGCTGCCCGCCGTGGTGAGCACGAGCCTGGCCACCGGCTCACGGCGATTGGCGCGGCGCAAGGTCCTCGTCAAACGGCTCGTGTGCATCGAGGACCTGGGAGACATGGACGTCCTGGTCACCGACAAGACCGGCACGCTCACCGAGGGCCGCATCCGTTTCGAGGCGGCCCTGGATCCGGCCGGCACACCCTCCGGCACGGTGCTGCGACTGGGCCTGCTGGCCACCGAGGGCGGCCTCGACCACGTGGGCGGCAACGCGCTGGACAGCGCGCTGTGGCAGGCCGCGGACGCACCCCCGGCCGGACACCACCGGCTCGCGCTGCTGCCCTTCGACCACGAACGGCAGCTGGGCTCCGCGCTCGTCGAGCGTCCGGACGGCAGCCGCCTGATCGTCGCCAAGGGCGCACCCGAGGCGGTCCTGGCCCGTTGCGGTGAGGTAGCGGAGGAGGCCGCCGCGGTGCTCCAGGAGCACTTCGCGGCGGGCAGCCGGGTGGTCGCCGTGGCCACCCGGGACGCGGACGGGCAGACGTCCCTCGCGGCCGCCGACGAGTACCGGCTGCGTCTGGCCGGCTTCCTGGTCTTCCTCGACCCGCCCAAGACGGGCGCCGCCGCCTCACTGCGCCGTCTCGCCGGCCTCGGCATCACCGTCAAGATCTGTACGGGCGACAACGCACTCGTCGCGCAGAAGGTCTGCGCCGACCTCGGGCTGCCGCCCGGCCGCGCCCTGACCGGCCGGGACATCGGTCAGCTGGACGACGACCAGCTGACCAGGGCGGCCGAGACCACCACCGTCTTCGCCCGAGTCTCGCCCCAGGACAAGGCCCGAGTCGTACGGGCGCTGCGGCGCCGGGGCCGGGACATCGGGTTCCTGGGCGACGGCGTGAACGACGCGCTGGCCCTGCACGCCGCCGACGTGGGGCTGTCCGTGGACACCGCGACCGACGTGGCCAAGGACGCGGCCGACGTCCTGCTCCTGGAGAAGGACCTCGGCGTCCTCGCCGACGGGGTCGCCGAGGGCCGCCGGATCTTCGCCAATACCATCAAGTACGTCCTGATGGGCACCTCCAGCAACTTCGGCAACATGTTCAGCGCGGCCGGAGCCTCCCTGGTGCTGCCCTTCCTGCCGATGCTGCCCTCACAGATCCTGCTCAACAACCTCCTCTACGACGCGGGGCAGTTGACCATCCCCACCGACCGCGTCGACCCGGAGCAGACACGCGCGCCCTCGCACTGGGACATCGCCTTCATCCGTCGCTTCATGCTCTTCTTCGGGCCTGTCAGTTCCCTCTTCGACTTCCTCACCTTCGCGGTCATGCTCAAGGTCTTCCACACGGGCGCCGAGCTGTTCCGCTCCGGCTGGTTCGTGGAGTCCCTCGCCACACAGGCGCTGGTCGTCTTCGCGATCCGGACCCGCCGGGTGCCGTTCTACCGCAGCCGGCCCAGCCGCCCCCTGCTGGTCAGCGCCATCGGTGTCATCGCCGTAGGCGTCGCGCTGCCGATGTCCCCGCTCGCGGGGCCGCTCGGTTTCCGGTCCCTGCCCCTCGGACTCGTCCTCGCCCTGGCCCTGATGGCCGTGCTCTACCTGGTGCTGATCGAGGGCGCCAAGCACGTCTTCTACGCCCACGCCGACGCGCGGGCCGCGCTTCCGCCGGTACGCCACCGCACCCTCCGGCATCACGTCCAACGGCGGGCCGGCCGCTTCAGCCACCCCGGGCCGCTGCGCCCCCGGTGACGAACTGTCACGGGGGCCATCGGCAGCGCCGCACCGCACCGCACCGCACCGCACCGCACCGCACCGCACCGAGACGATCGTGCGGCCCCGGGCGGCACAGCGGTCACCGCAGCCGACTGGCGGAAGGAGTACGGTGAAGGCACCGATGGCATCTCGCACACCGGCTTCCACGCCGGGTCGTCCTCGGCGAGAGATGAAACCCGGGCCGTAACCCCAGGGGCAGCCCGGAGACAGGTCCGCATCATGACCGCGACCTCCGAAGCAACCCCGCCGCGGCCCACACCCGTCGCAGCCCTTTCCGCCCGGCTCGCACTGAAGCCGGACGGCCCCTCCCGCGGACTCCTGGACGGCGCCTGGTGGCCGCGCTCGCGCGACCTGCTGCGCGAACTGCCGTCACTGACCGACGCGTTGGCCCCGCGCTGGGGCCGCATCACCCGTATCGCCGTCAACCCCGAGCACTGGCCGGTCATCCCGCGCAAGGTCCCCGTCAACGGGCGTGTCGTGAAGGTCGGCTGGTTCACGCCGGAGATCGATCCGCACAAGCTGCTGCTGCTCTCCTACGGCATCGGACGCTGGGATCTGCTCGTCGTCCCGCCCGAGACCGGGGCGGGATCGGCGGCGGCCCTGATGGCGGCCGCGTCCGACTATGACGGTCCGCCGCTGACGGCGAGCGCGCTCATCGCCGCGGACGGGGCCGGTGCCGGGCGCACAGTCTCCACGGCCGGCCGACCACTCGATCCGGACGAGGCTTGGGAGTACGAGGGCGGTACCTACGCACCAGGTGCAACGGTATCGGCGTCACCGGCGGACGCCGATGATGCCAGCCGCCTGATCATCGGCATGTGAGACGGCCGCTGTGAACGCCTTCTTGACGACCGCCGGCCGATGCACGTGAACGACGGGGACGCTTCGGCGGGCTTCTCGGAACGCGCAGCGCGCGGGTGTCCGCGCTCTGAGCGGCCAGGACACCATCCGGGGTGACGGCGCTGGATCCGTGGATCCGTGACAGGAGTTCGGCCCTGCCGCTCACGCGGCAGAGCCAAGACCCAAGAACTTCATCGGCCTTCTGTACTGAAACCGCACAAGCGGTCCGGGACCCGTTGGCGCACGGTTCGGCCGATGTCTCCACTCGTTCGCCGTAGGTGCGGGCGGGTGCCGGTCAGCCGACGCAACCGGGTACGGCGGGGACGCTGGCAGTGCAGTTGTTGGGTGTATTGGCGGAGATGGGCGAGGTGGTGATCGTCGTGGTTCCGGACTGGCGATAGACGCCGCCGGCGGTCACGGTCGCGATGTTCGCTGTGACCGGGGTGCTGGTCACCGAAAGGATCCCGTTGACCGAGGCGATGCCCCCGCCACGGCTGGCCTTGTTGCCCCCGTTGACGAAGCTGCTGGTGAGTGTGGCGGTGGCGGCGTTGTAGAGGGCGCCGCCGTTGCCGACCGCGGTGTTGCCGGACAAGGTGCTTCCGGTGAAGGTCGCCGCCGCGCCACTGCCGTTGTGGACGCCGCCACCGGTGCCAGTGGCCTTGCTGTTCGTCACGGCGCTGTCGGTGAGCGTCAGCGCGCCGAGGTTGAGGATGCCGCCTCCGTTGGCGGGAAGCAGGCCCAGAAGCCCTTGGGCGGAACCATTGTTCACGGTCACGCCCTTGAGGGTGGCACTGCCGGTGGCTGCGACCCGGATGATGCGGAAGTCAGCGGATCCAGAGCGGGTGATGACGTTGTTGTCGCCCTCGAAGGTGATCGCGGTGGTGATGTGCGGCAGGCCGTCGGCACCGTTGGCGAGGTCGCTCGCGTGCGCCGAGGTCAGGGTGTAGGTGCACCCTGCGGCCAGGGTGATGACCCCGCCCCCGGCGTTGTTGGTGGTGGTGACCGCGGCGACGAGTGCGCTTTCGGTGCAGGCCACCGCGTCGGCTTTCGCCTGCGCGCTGGTGGGCAGGAGCATGCCTGCGCCGACGGCCAGGAATGCCGCCGCGGAGACCACGGCAGGGGTGCGGATACTGCGCATGAGGACCTCTTGCCAAATGGCCGGTGAAAATCCAGTCGCGAGCTCTGGAATTTCCGTTGGGAACGGTCACCGGCAGCCACGTATCGGCTGCCACCGACCCTACTCCAGATAGAGCGATAATCGGGGCGGCGGGCATGGAGGTCGCATTTTGGTGCGATCCGCACAGTAAGAAGTGAGTATTCGGCCACCCAGGAGGGGATTCAGCTCTCTTTTTCCCCTCACTGCCGCCCGTCCCGATATTTCCGCGTTGAGCGCGATCATCTCTCAAAAAGGAGGTACGCAGCACAGGGGCAGACCAGGGCCCTGCGGCGACCCTGCCGGCACGGAGCAGCGGCGTCGGCACCCGTCGCCGCATCCACGTCTCCCGAACCCGTCGCCGCGGCCTTCGTACAGACGATCCCGACCAGCGGGACGCGCCCATCCCGGCGGATTCGATCAGCCTTTTCCAGTGACACATCGCCGAAAAAGGAGACCGGGACAGAGCGAGGCAGCAGCGAGAAATTAACCGTGTACACGACCTTACGGCCATGGTTTGCTCGACGTAGGCCAGTTAAGGACATCGATCGCCCTCCGGAGAATATCCGCTCCATTCCGGTCTAGGCTGCGAGTGTGTCAGTCGAAGAATATCTTCGACTGCACGGACCGAAAGGCATACCTCATGCGCTTCACGCGCACAACCACCGTTCCGCGCACCGTCCTGGTCGCCGCGATAGCCGTAGTCGGCCTCGCAGCCACCCCCGCCCTCGCTTCGGCGTCGGTCCGGGCCGGTGCGGACAGTGCCCGGGCCCACGTCGCGGTCGGCGCCCTCGGCCTCCCCGGTGCGGGCGGTGCCAACGGCGTGGGGAGCAATAGTGGACTCGGTGGGCTCGGGGGCACCGGTGGTGCCGCCGGCGCCAACGGCAACGGCGGCAGTGGAGGCGTCGGCGGTAACGGTGACGGCAGCGGAAGCACCGGCGGCGCGGGTGGTGCGGGCGGTGCGGGTGGCGCCAACGGCAACGGCGGCAGTGGCGGAGCAGGCGGCGCCGCCACTCTCGGTGGCACCGGCGGCAAGGGCGGCGTGGGCGGCGTGGGCGACGCCGGTACCGGTATCGCCGGCGGCAAGGGCGGCAACGGCGGTGCCTCCACGGCCGGAAACGTCCACAAGGGCGGCACTGGCGGGGCCGGTGGCGCTGCCAGCCCGGTGTGTCCCGGCAAGCCCGGCGGTGACGGCACCGCCGCCACGTTCGGTGCGGACGGCATCACCGGCGCCACCGGGGCTGCCGGTCACTCCACTCTCCCCTGCTGAACGAGCCGCCGGACGAGAACCCCGTGGAAGGCCGATGAAGTTCTAGGATTCTGGTTCTGCCGCGTGAACGGCAGAACCGGACTCGTCCAGGAGACCCGCGGCACCGGGGTGACGGGCTCGGCGGGCTCGGCAGGCTCGGCGAGCAGCAACGTCTCGTCGGCGCGCAGAATTTGGCCGTACAGCTTCTGCAACCGGGGGTCGGGGTCCACCCCCAGCTCGTCGCGGAGCAGCCGGCGGCACACCTGATAGAGGGTGATGGCGTCCGCTTGGCGGCCGCACGCTCCAGCAGCGTTATACGGGAGTGCCCCTGGCGGGCCTGCTTCGCCTCGCCTGTAAGGATGACGCCGCCTATGCCGCGCGGTCTCCGGACGACGGAGCAGAGCTAATCTCCCCTCTGCAGTCGACCTCGGGGAAGATCACGGTTCCCGATCCTGCCGCGCAAACCCGGGGTCGATGGCGGGCGGCGTACTACGACGCGCTCCACCACAGGCACGTGCTCACGGGGCACAAGCTGCGGTGGAACGGCCGACATCGCGGCGACTGTGTCTTCACTCTGATTGACGAGGAGGCCGAGAAGGCAGCCCAGCCTCCTCCCGTTCCGGCCGTCGACGTGCCGGAGACCCTCGATTCGCCCTCATCGCCTCGTTCGTGCGACGCGCAAGGCCCTGGGGCGATCCCAGAGGGTGGTCGACACCCGGAGCAAGCCGGAAGTCATCCCGCTGTACCTGTCGCGTTTACTCGCCGACCGGACCCTTCGGATCATGCACGCACTGCTGACGGAAGCAGAAGGCCGGGGCTACGCAGTCGAGGCCCAGAGCGACCCGAAACGCGGTGAAGCCGTACACATGGTCGCGGCCGTGATCCGGCGCCGGGCCCTTCCTCTAGCTCTCACGAAGCGGACGGCCAAGGTCCCGCACGAGCCGACCCCGCAGGAGCTCCGTCAGCAGGAGCACAATCCCTGGACGCGCCTGCCCAAGTACGACGAAGAGTTCAACGGCCGCCTCGCTCTCGGCGCGCCCTCCGGGAGCTGGTACCAGCACTCGTACTCCTACAGCGACGGTGCCCGGTGGACGCTGGAGTCACGGATGGGACATCTACTGCAGGATCTCGAACGCCTTGCGGCGGAAGCCGACCGCCGGGAGCAGGAGAAGCGGCTGCGTGAGTCCGAACAGCGGCGCCGCGGTACGCGGCCGTCGCGAGCAGCAGATCGAGCAGCATCGGGCGACGGTTCTCACCGGGCAGATTCGGGCCTGGCGGCAGGCGTCGGTAATGGACCGAAACGACAACCACCGCCCTCTCCATTCATTGCCGCGGTCGCAGCCAAGGCATGTTGACATTGTCAACAGTACTTCACAGCCCATACCCTCACTTCTGGTGTACCCTCCCCGCTAGATACCTTCCACCACAACGCGAGTAACGGGGGAGCAGCAGTGGCGCTGGAGCAGGTCGGTGGACGTTTCCGGATTACCGGTGACCTGGGTCGCGGAAACATGGGCGAGGTGCACCGGGCCGTGGACCTGGAAGCCGCACCCGCTTCGACGCAGTACGAGGTGGCGCTCAAGACGGTGCTGCGCAACCGCACCGGCCTGCTGGTCGAGGCTGCGGAGGGGAACAAGGAGACACAGCGCTTCCACCGCGAGGTGAAGATCATGCGCATGCTTTCCCAGGGTCACCCCAACCTCACCCATCTGATCGCAGGCGGCGTCGACGACGCACCGGGTGGCAGCGGTCTCCCTTATCTGGCAATGGAGTTGCTCGACGGCCACACCCTGGGCCTGCTCATGGACGAAGAGCCGCAGCTCCCGGTCTCCTGGGTCGCCGCGATCGGCGCGCAGATCGCGTCCGGCCTCGCCGCCGCGCACACGGCCGGCGTCGTCCACCGCGATCTGAAGCCGGCCAACGCGATGCTGCTCCGCGACGGCACCGTGAAGATCCTCGACTTCGGCATGGGCTCGATCGTCGACGACCCCGACCAGACGCGACTGACCAGCACCGGCGTGAGCGTCGGCACGGCACGGTACATGGCGCCCGAGCAGTTCCGCGCCGAGCTGGTCTCCGCCGCGGCCGATCTGTACGCGCTCGGCTGCGTCCTCTACGAGATGCTGATCGGCCGCCCCCCGTTCTCCGCGCGGACCGCCTACGAGCTGTCCGTGCAGCACCAGTACGACCCGCCGCCGCGGCTGACCATCGTCCGGCCCGATCTGCCGCAGGCCCTGGTGCGTCTGGTCTCCCGGCTCCTGGAGAAGGAGCCGGAGAACCGGCCGGAGAACGCCACCCTGGTCCGCGAGGCCCTGATCCCGCACGCGCTCGCCCCCGACGCGACGGTCGACCTGCTCGCCCCGGAGTGGACGGCGATGGACCCGGTGGCCCGGCTCCGCGCCGAGCTGCCGCAGCCCGCCGCCGTGAAGCCGGCCCCGGTACCGCGCCGTTCACCCCGCCTGCCGGAGACCATGGACGTCTTCGGCATCCACAACAATCTGATCGAGGAGTACGAGAGCTTCACGCGGAGCGCCACCGTCATCCGTGACGCCCGGATCGAGAACTTCGTCGAGGACGACCTGGCCTCGAAGTCGCAGTGGCCCGACCCCTGGCTCTCGCTGAATCCGTTCTTCGCCGACGGCGGCCAGGTCACCGATCTGGTCAGGGACGGGCTGCTGCATCCCCGCTGTGCCGAGATCTTCCAGGCCGGCAAGAAGGAGGACGCCCGCCGTCCGGACGGCCGGCCGCTCACCTTCCACCGCCATCAGCGCGAGGCGATCGAGGCGGCCCAGAAAGGCGACTCGTACGTGCTCACCACCGGCACGGGTTCCGGCAAGTCGCTCTCCTACATCGTGCCGATCGTGAACCAGGTGTTGAAGGAGCGGGACGCGGCCGCTCCGGGGGCCCCGCGACGGGTACGGGCGATCGTCGTCTACCCGATGAACGCGCTGGCCAACTCCCAGCTCAAGGAGTTGGAGAAGTACCTGCGGCACGGCTTCGGGGAGGGCCGCGAGCCGGTCACCTTCGCCCGGTACACGGGCCAGGAGGACGACGAGCGGCGCAAGGAGCTACGCCGGAATCCGCCGGACATCCTGCTCACCAACTACGTGATGCTGGAACTGATGCTCACCCGGCCGGACGACCGCGACGGTCTGATCCGGAACGCCGAAGGCTTGCAGTTCCTCGTCTTCGACGAGCTGCACACCTACCGGGGCCGGCAGGGCGCGGACGTCGCACTGCTGATCCGCCGGGTCCGCGAGGCATGCCGTGCGGGGCAGAACCTTCAGTGCGTCGGCACCTCGGCGACCATGTCCACCGAGGGCACCTGGGAGGACCAGCGGCGGGAGGTCGCCCGGGTCGCGGGCCGGCTCTTCGGCACCACGGTGCTGCCCACCCGGGTGATCGGCGAGACGCTGGTCCGGGCCACCGATCAGCCCCCGGCGGCCGTTCCCCCCGAGCGGCTGCGGATGCCCGCGGCGCCCCTCGCGTACGAGGCACTCACCCGGGACCCCCTCGCCCGCTGGGTGGAGTCCCGGTTCGGTCTTGAGGAGGAGCCGGATACCGGGCGGCTGCGCCGCTGTGCGCCGCGCACCATCGAGTCGGCCGCCGAGGAACTGTCCACCGACTCCGGGGTCCCCGCCGACCAGGTCCGGGAGGCGATCCGCGCCACCCTGGAGGCCGGTTCCCAGGCCAAGCACCCGGTGACCGAGCGGCCCCTCTTCGCCTTCCGCCTGCACCAGTTCCTCTCCAAGGGCGACACCGTGTACACGACCCTGGAGAACCCGCTCACCCGCCCGCTGACCCGCACCTTCCAGCTGGAGCAGCCGCACAGCGGCGGCATGCCGCTGTACCCGTTGTCGTTCTGCCGGGAGTGCGGTCAGGAGTACCTCACGGTGTGGCGCACCGAGGGCCGTGACGGTGTCTTCCGTTACGAGCCCCGGCGTGGCACCTCGGCCTCCGGGGGCCGCGAGGGCGAGGGCTGTCTGTACGTCGGGGTGCCGGACGAGGACTACGTCTGGCCCGCCGATCCGCAGCGGGCCGTGGACGACCGGCGCATTCCGGAGTCCTGGCTGGAGCAGGACGCGAACGGTCTGACGGTGGTGAAGAAGACCTACCGGGAGCGGGTGCCCAAGCGCGTCGTCGTCGACCCCTTCGGTATGGAGAGCACGGAGAGCGGCAAGGGTCTTGAGGCGGCGTTCGTCCCGGCGCCGTTCCTGTTCTGTGTGCACTGTCAGGTGTCGTACGAGCAGACCCGCGGCCGTGACTTCGCCAAGCTGGCGACGCTCGACCAGGAGGGCCGCTCCTCGGCCACCTCCCTGATCTCGGCCTCCATCCTGAAGTCGCTGCGCGCGGTGCCGGAGAGGAGCCTGGACAAGGAGGCCCGCAAGCTCCTCACTTTCGTGGACAACCGTCAGGACGCCTCGTTGCAGGCCGGCCACTTCAACGACTTCGCGCAGGTCACCCAGTTGCGCGGGGCTCTGTACACGGCCGTCGTGCGCTCCGGTGAGGAGGGGGTGCGCCACGACGACCTGACGGCGGCGGTGACGGAGGTGATGGGCCTTGCACCGCGCGAGTACACCGGGGTCGCCGACCAGCCGCCGTCCATGGAGCGCCGGGCGACGAAGACCTTCCGGGACGTCGTCGGCTACCGCCTCTACCGCGACCTGGAGCGCGGCTGGCGGATCACCATGCCCAACCTGGAGCAGACGGGCCTGCTGCGCATCGACTACGAGGACCTGGAGTGGGTGGCCGCCCGCGCCGGGCGCTGGGAATCGGCGCACCCGGTGCTCCGCGAGATCGACGCGGAGCTGCGTGCCGAGATCGCCCGCACCCTCCTGGACTTCCTGCGCCGGGGCCTGGCCATCGATGTGCAGTACTTCCGGGACGACTTCGACGCGTTGAAGGGCGCCAGCGAGGAGCGGCTGACCGGCCCTTGGGTCCTCAGTGAAAGCGACAAGCCGAATGTCGGCACGGCCTACCCGTACGGTTCCAAGCCCGGTATGGAGCGCACCGCCCTGTTCCTCTCGCCGCGCGGGAAGTTCGGCAAGTATCTGCGCCGGAACGTCCCCGCGCTGCGGGAGGCCCCGCAGGACGATGTGCAGGGGGTGATCGAGACCCTGCTCATCGTGCTCCGCGACGCCGACCTGGTGCGCGAGGTGGAGGCGGCCCCGGAGCGTTCGGGGCCGGCGTTCCGTCGGCGTGCGGCGGAGAAGCGCACCGGGTACCGGGTGTCGGCCGCCGCGATCGTGTGGCGGGCCGGCACCGGTCAGACGGGGGCGATCGACCCGCTGACCCGCACCTACAGCCACGGCGAGGGGCCACGCGTCAACCCCTTCTTCCGCGATCTGTACCGTGACGCCGCAACCGAGCTGGCGGGGCTCTACGCCCGCGAGCACACCGCGCAGGTGCCGCCGGAGGACCGGCTGCTGCGCGAGGAGGAGTTCCGCACGGCCGAACTGCCGCTGCTCTACTGCTCGCCGACGATGGAGCTGGGCGTCGACATCTCCTCGCTCAACGCGGTGATGATGCGCAACGTGCCGCCGACGCCGGCCAACTACGCCCAGCGTTCCGGCCGTGCGGGCCGTTCGGGGCAGCCGGCGCTGGTGACCACGTACTGCGCGACGGGCAACAGCCATGACCAGTACTACTTCCGCCGCTCGGAGGCGATGGTCTCCGGCCAGGTCGCGCCGCCCCGCCTCGATCTCGCCAACGAGGACCTGGTCCGCTCGCACGTCCAGAGCATCTGGCTGGCGGAGACCGAGATGAAGCTCGGTACGGCCGTACCCGACATCGTCGACGTGGCGTACGACCCGGAGAGCGGGGACCGGCCCGATCCCCGGATGGTGCTGCCGCTGCACACGCACATCCGTGACAGGTCGCTCGACGAGGGGGCCCGGCGCCGCGCGGTCACCGCCGCGTACAGCGTGCTCGCGCCGCTGATCTCGGACTTCCAGGACACGACCTGGTGGTACGACGAGTGGATCGAGGACCGTGTCGAGCGGGCCGCGGACAGGTTCGACGAGTCCTTCGACCGGTGGCGTGAGCTGTTCCGGGCCGCCGTGCTCGACCAGTACGAGCAGAACAAGCGGGTGGTGGACCACACGCTCAGCCAGGGCGAGCAGGGCCGCGCCCGCACCCGCCGCCGGGAGGCCGAGACGCAGACCAATCTGCTGCTCAACCGCTCCACCGACAACAAGTCGGTGATGAGCGACTTCAACCCCTACCGCTATCTGGCCTCCGAGGGCTTCCTCCCCGGCTACAGCTTCCCGCGCCTGCCGCTGGCCGCGTACATCCCGCGTTCGGGCAACCGGCGCAACGCCGACGGCGACTATCTCCAGCGGCCACGGTTCCTGGCGATCCGCGAGTTCGGCCCGGGTGCGCTGATCTACCACGAGGGCGCCCGCTACCAGGTGACCCGCATCCAGCTGCCGCCGGACGCCTCCGGCGATCTGGCGACGGCGGAAGCACGCCGCTGCGACACCTGCGGTTACCATCACCCGGTCCGTCCCGGCCTCGACCGCTGCGCGATGTGCGGCACGGAGCTGACCGGGAAGCGCACCGGCCTGATCCATCTCCACACCGTGTACACCACCCCCCGCGAGCGGATCTCCTCCGACGAGGAGGAGCGACGCCGGGCCGGTTTCCGGCTGGAGACCTCGTACGCCTTCCAGGACCACGGGGTCCGCAAGGGCCGTCTCACCTCGCAGGTGACGGACGGAGAAGGTGCCGCCGTCCTCGCCCTCGACTACGGCGATTCGGCCACGGTCCGGATCACCAACCTGGGCCGGGTCCGCGACAAGGAGGACGTGCAGGACGGCTACTGGCTGGACCTGGGCGACGGCCGCTGGCTCAACGACCGGGCCGCGGCGGACGCCGTGGAGGGCACCGGGATGCCGGTGGTCGACGAGGACGGCAACGAGAAGCGCCGCCGGAAGCGGGTCCTGCCGTACGTGGAGGACCGGCGGAACATCCTGGTGGCGACGCTGGACGAGCCACTGCCGGAGCCGGTCGCCTTCTCCGTCCTGTACGCCCTGGAGCGGGGCATCGAGGCCGCCTTCGAGCTGGAGGACTCCGAGCTGACGGCCGAACTCCTGCCGCCGTCCGAGGGACCGCGCCGCCGGCTGCTCTTCACCGAGGCCGCGGAGGGCGGAGCCGGCGTGCTGCGCCGGTTGCGACAGGAACGAGGGGCGCTGGCGAAGGCCGCCCGCGCCGCCCTGCAGATCTGCCACTTCGACCCGGACACCGACGAGGACCTGGGCGGTCCCGAGGGGGGCGAGGAGTGCGCCCGCGGCTGCTACGCCTGTCTCCTGACGTACGGAAACCAGACCCACCACCGCCTGCTGAGCCGCCTCGCGGCCCGCCCGCTGCTGCTGCGCCTCGCGGGCTCGCAGACCGAACGCGAGGACCGGGGCGAATCCCGGAGCGAGCAGTTCCACCGGCTGGCGACGCCCACCGCGACCGGGTCCGGCGGCCCCGCCCGGACCGGTAGCGATGGCCCCGCCGCGCCCACTCCGCTGGAGGCCGACCTCGAAGCCCTGATCGCCTCGGGTGATCTCCTCGGCTGGCTGAAGGCCAAGGGCTACCGGCTGCCGGACGAGGTCGACGTCCTGGTACCGGAGGCCGCCGCCAAGCCGGACCTGGTGTTCCGTATGGATGGTGCCCATCTCGCGGTCTTCGTCGACCTTCCCGACCACGGTGCCGATTCCACCCGGGACCGCGAGGCCGGCTACCGCCTGGAGGAGGCCGGCTGGGACGTGCTGCGTTTCCGGGCCGGATCCGACTGGGACGCCGTGGCGGACGACAACGCGACGTATTTCCAGACCCGTTGACCATTACGTTCTCCCCGTCGATCCTTACGCTCACCGCCCAGGCCCGACCCCGACCACTCCACCCGCCGACCCCGAAGGAACCGAGAGACCCATGAGCCCCACGTACACGGCCGGTTCGCTGGTGAACGCCCGCGGCCGGGAATGGGTGGTGCTCCCCGAGAGCGCCTCCGGCATGCTGGTGCTGCGCCCGCTGGGCGGCGGCGAGGACGACGTCGCGGCGGTCTTTCCCGCCTTCGAGAAGGTGCGGTGCGCCCAGTTCGCGGCGCCGAGCCCGTCGGACCTGGGTGACCAGCGGGCGGCCGGCCTGCTGCGGACCGCGTTGCGGATCGGTTTCCGTTCCGGGGCCGGGCCCTTCCGCGCGCTGGCGTCGATCGCCGTGGAGCCGCGCGCCTACCAGCTGGTGCCGCTGCTCATGGCGCTGCGGCAGCGCACCGTACGGCTGCTGATCTCGGACGACGTCGGCATCGGCAAGACCGTCGAGGCCGGCCTGATCGTCAAGGAGCTCCTCGCGCAGGGCGAGGCGAGCCGCCTCGCGGTACTCTGCTCCCCCTCGCTCGCCGAGCAGTGGCAGGGGGAACTGCGGGAGAAGTTCGGTATCGACGCCGAGCTGGTCCTCGCCTCCACCGTGTCGCGTCTGGAGCGCGGCCTGGAGCTGGGGCAGTCGCTCTTCGACCGGCACCCGTTCACGATCATCTCGACGGACTTCATCAAGTCGACCCGGCACCGCGAGGACTTCGTACGGCACTGTCCGGACCTGGTGGTGGTGGACGAGGCGCACACCTGCGTCGCGGCCGACGACGCGCAGGGCCCGGCCTCCTCGTCCACCAGTCAGCTCCGCTACGAACTGCTGCGGCGGATCGCCGCTGACGAGGACCGGCATCTGCTGCTGCTCACGGCCACCCCGCACTCCGGCAAGGAGTCCGCGTTCCGCAATCTGCTCGGTCTCGTGCGGCCGGACCTGGCCACAGTCGATCTGGAGAGCCCGGCGGGCCGGGCCCGTCTCGCCGAGCACTTCGTCGCCCGTAAGCGGGCCGACGTGCGCCAGTACCTCACCAAGGAGGACGGCCTCGCCGACGACTCCCTCGTCGAGCGGACCGCGTTCCCCTCCGACCGGTGGACCAAGGACGAGCCGTACAAGCTCACCCCTGCCTACCGGGCGCTGCTCGACGACGCGATCGCCTATGCGGCGGACCGGGTGGAGACCGCGGGTCGCCAGGGCAAGCGGGAGGCCCGTATCGCCTGGTGGTCGGTGATCGCGCTGCTCCGGTCCATGGTGTCCTCGCCCGCCGCCGCGGCCCGCACCCTTCGGACCCGCTCCGAGTCCGCCGCCGCCCGGACCGCCGTCGAGGCGGACGCCCTCGGCGCCCCGCTGACCCGTGACTCCTCGGACAGCGACCGGCTGGAGGGCATGGACGTCGCGCCGGGCGCGGCGGAGAGCGAGCAGGGCGACCCGCGACTGCGTGAACTCGCCGCGCGTGCGGCCGAGTTGTACGGCCCGGCTTCCGACGCCAAGCTCAAGACGCTGACCGCGCATCTCAAGTCGCTGATCGCGGACGGCTACAGCCCGATCGTCTTCTGCCGCTACATCCCCACCGCCGAATATCTGGCGACGCACCTGGAGAAGAAGCTGGGGGCGAAAACGCGGATCGCGGCCGTCACCGGCACGCTCTCCCCGCAGCAACGTCTGGAGCGCATCGAGAAGCTGGCCGCCGAGGACGCCGACGACCCGGCTGTCCGCCGGGTCCTGATCGCCACCGACTGCCTCTCCGAGGGCGTCAACCTCCAGCACGCCTTCGACGCGGTGATCCACTACGACCTGGCGTGGAACCCGACCCGGCACGACCAGCGGGAGGGCCGCGTCGACCGGTACGGGCAGAAGCGCGACCAGGTCCGCGTGATCACCATGTTCGGCGAGGACAACGGCATCGACGGCAAGGTCCTCGAAGTCCTCTTCGCCAAGCACCGGCAGATCAAGAAGGATCTCGGCATCTCGGTCTCCGTGCCGGACGAGACGGCCTCGGGCGTCACCGACGCGGTGGTCGAATGGCTGCTGCTGCACGGCAGGCAGGGCACCCAGGAAGGACTCTTCGACCTCGACGGCCACCAAGAGTCCCTGGACCGGATGGAACGGGAGTGGAACTCGGCCGCCGAGCGCGAGCGGACCTCCCGTTCGAAGTACGCGCAGCGCGCCATCCACCCGGAGGAGGTGGCCCGCGAGGTCACCGCCGTACGGGCCGCGCTCGGCGGCTCCGAGGAGGTCCGCGACTTCGTCCTGGAGGCGCTGCGCGACCTTGACGCCCAGGTCCGCACTGCGACACCCACTGGCCGCGACGGCTCCGGCGACTTCGCCGCGCAGGTCGGCGGTACGCCGGCCGGTGTGCGCGACTCTCTCGCGGCGGTGCTCGGCGGACGGATCGTGGAGGAGGACCGGCAGATCCCGTTCCGCACCTCCCCGGCGATCGGGCGCGGCGAGGCGGCCCTGGTCCGCACCGACCCGGCGGTCGGCGCGCTCGCCGCGTACGTCCTCGACTCGGCCCTCGACGCGAACACTCCGGGCCCACGCCCGGCCCGCCGCTGCGGCGTCGTCACCACGGACGCGGTCACCATCCGCACCACCCTGCTCCTGGTCCGCTACCGCTTCCACCTGACGCTGCCGTCCCGCACCGGGGAGCAGCAGATCGTCGCCGAGGACGCCCGGCTGCTCGCCTTCGAGGGCCTGCCCGCCCGCGCCCGCTGGCTCGACGACGACGCGGCAGCGGCGCTCGTCGGGGCACGGGCCGCCACGAACACCCACGAACAGCTGGCCCGCAACCAGATCACCCGCACCCTGGACGGACTCCCCGAACTGTCCGGCCACATCACCGAGTACGGTGTCGCCCTCGCCGCCGACCTCGACGCCTCGCACCGTCGGGTGCGGAAGGCCGACACCAGCGACCGTGCAGAGATCGTCCGCGGTCTGAAGGTCGTCCCGCAGGAGCCCGCCGACGTCCTCGGTGTGTACGTGTATCTGCCGCAGCAGCCCGCCGCCGTATCCGCCCCTGCTACCTCTTCCGCCTCTACCGTGACCGGAGCCGAAGCCTGATGTCCGCCGCCACCCGCACCGCCCCGGCCTTCACCGCCGTCACCACCGTCGGCGGGCTGCTCCCCGGCGACATGCTCGTCCGCATCGCCGAGGCGAGGAACCTGCCGGGCACCAAGTCGGCGGACTACGGGCTGCCGGGCTCGGTGGCCGTCCGCGACGAGGCCGAGCGCGCCTGGGAATACCTCAAGCCGCTCTGGCGCGAACTGCGCGCCGCGCTGCCCGCCGATCCGAAGACCGGCGCGCCCGCCGCCGACCCGACCGGCCGGGCCTCCTCCGACTGGCTCTCCCAGCTCTTCCGCAAGCTGGACTTCGGAGCGCTGACGGAGGTCGGCCCGGGGGGCATCCCCGCCGACTCCGATACGGAGACCCGGTTCCGTATCTCGCACCGGCACGGGCCCGCGCTGCTCCACCTGATCCCCTGGAACCAGGAACCGGACAAGCGGCCGGCGGCCGGGCAGGTGCCGCCGCAGTCCCTCGTCCAGGACTGCCTCAACCGGACCGAGGCCCACCTCTGGGCGGTCCTCACCAACGGCCGGACGCTGCGGCTGCTGCGCGACTCGTCGTCGTTCGCGACGGCCGCGTACGTCGAGTTCGACCTGGAGGCGATCTTCGACGGTGAACTGTTCAGCGAGTTCGTGCTGTTGTACTGCGTGCTGCACGCGTCGCGGTTCGAGGTGGCGGAGGGGGCGGCGCCGTCCGGGTGCTGGCTGGAGAAGTGGCGGACCGAAGCCGTCACCTCCGGCGCCCGCGCCCTGGACCAGCTGCGGCTCGGTGTCCAGCAGGCACTGACCGTGCTCGGTACGGGGTTCCTGCGGCACCCGGACAACGGGCAGTTGCGCGAGGACACCGACCCGAAGGCGCTCCAGGCGGGGCTCCTCCGGCTCGTCTACCGGCTCCTCTTCGTCTTCGTCGCCGAGGACCGGGACGCGCTGCTCGACCCGGCGGCGGACGACCGGGCCCGCGACGCGTACGCAAAGTACTTCTCCTCGGACCGTCTGCGCAGGCGGGCCCGGCGACGCCAGGGCACCGCGCACGGTGACCAGTACGAGGCGCTGCGCCTGGTCCTCGACGCGCTCGGCACCGAGGGCGGCCGGCCCGAGCTGGGCCTGCCCGGCCTCGGCGGGCTGTTCTCGCGTACGGAGGCGGACGCGCCGCTGGAGGGGCTGAAGCTCTCCAACGAGTCGCTGCTCAAGGCCGTCGGGTACCTGGCTCAGGTCCATGACCCGGGAGCGCGGCGGTGGCGGGCCGTCGACTACCGGCACCTGGACGCCGAGGAGCTCGGTTCGGTGTACGAGTCGCTGCTCGAACTGGAGCCGAAGCACTCGGCGGCGGACCGTTCGTTCGAGCTGGTCGAGGTGGCGGGCAACAGCCGCAAGACGACAGGCAGTTACTACACCCCGTCGTCGCTGATCGAGTGCCTCCTCGACACCACCCTCGACCCGGTCATCGACGACGCGGTCAAGCGCGGCGAGCAGCGGGCCTCGGCGGGTGGCCGCCCCGACCCGGCGGACGACATCGTCGCGGAGCTGCTGGGCCTGACGGTCTGCGACCCGGCGTGCGGTTCCGGGCACTTCCTGGTCGCTTCGGCGCGCCGGATCGCGAAGCGGGTCGCGGCGGTGCGCGAGCACAACCCGGAGCCGACGGTCGACGCGGTACGGCACGCGCTGCGGGAGGTCGTGGCGCGGTGCATCTACGGCGTCGACCTCAACCCGATGGCAGTGGAACTGGCAAAGGTGTCGCTGTGGCTGGAGGCGATGGAGCCGGGGAAGGCGCTGGGGTTCCTGGACGCGCATGTCCGGTACGGCAACGCGCTGCTCGGCACGACGCCGTCACTCCTCGCGGGCGGAGTGCCCGACGAGGCGTTCGACGCGATCGAGGGCGACGACAAGAAGTACGCGGCCGCGCTCAAGAAGCGCAACAAGGCGCAACGCGGCGGCCAGGGCGACCTGTTCGCCGAGTCCGAGGTCACGGTGCCGAGCAACGCACGTCTCGCGGCTCAGCTCAGCCTCATCACCAACGCTCCGTCCGACGACCTCACTGAGGTCAACGCCCAGGAGGCTGCGTACGAGGCGTACGTGAGCTCCACCGCGTACACGCGCGACCGTGAGACGGCGGACGCGTGGTGTGCCGCCTTCGTCTGGCCGAAGCAGCCGGGCGCGCCGGAGGCGCCGACGCACGACGTCGTACGGGGCCTGCTCGCCGGGGACACGGCGGCGGTGAACGACGCGACGCTGACGGAGGTACTCGCGCTGAGCGAGCGGTACCGGTTCTTCCACTGGCATCTGGAGTTCCCGGAGGTGTTCGCCGTCCCGGAGTCGGGGGCGGGCGTCGATCCGGCGACGGGGTGGGCCGGGGGGTTCGACGCGGTGGTGGGGAATCCGCCGTGGGACAGCGTGAACCTTCCGGAGGTCGAGTTCTTCGCGGTGCGGGCGCCGGAGATCGCAGCCACGAACAACACGGCCGCGCGCAAGAAGAAGATCGAGGCACTCAAGGACGATCCGGACACGCTGGATCTGTACAACGAGCATGAGGCGGCAAAGCGCACAGTGCTGGGTGCGAGCCACTTCCTGCGCAACTCTCACCGCTATCCCCTCACAGGGCAGGGCAACCTGAACCTGTACGCGCTGTTCGCCGAGGCCGATCGCATCCTGACCGGCGGCCGGGGGCGGACCGGTGTCATCGTGCCGACGGGTATCGCGACGGACGCGCGGACGCAGTATTTCTTCAAGGACCTGGTGTCGGCAGGGTCGCTGGCAGCGCTGTTCGACTTCGAGAACCGCAGCGGACTCTTCCCGGCGGTCGACTCTCGCATGAAGTTCTGCGTGCTGTCCCTCGCAGGACGCTCACTGCATGAACCAGTAGCCCGATTCGCTTTCTTCGTCCACGACCCAGCGGAACTGGACACCCCCGACAAGGTCTTCACCCTTTCCCCCGAGGAAATCACCCTTCTCAACCCCAACACCGGCACCTGCCCGGTCTTCCGCTCCCGCCGCGACGCCGAGATCACTCTCGGCATCTACCGCCGGGTTCCGGTCCTACTCAACGAGTCGGACAAGGCGAACGGCAACCCGTGGGGTGTGTCGTTTATGCAGGGCCTTTTCAACATGTCCCACGACTCCCACCTCTTCCGCCCCTCGCCCTCCAACAGCGAAACCCTCGACTCGATGCTCGCGGACGGATGGAGTCTCGACGGGAACGTGCTGGTGCGGGGGAAGGAGCGGCTGCTACCGCTGTACGAGGCGAAGATGCTCGACTTCTTCAACCATCGCGCTGCCGATGTCGTTAAGAGCGCAACAGCGGTGCAGCGTCAGAATCAGCCTCGCTATCTGACGCCTGAGGAACTGGACGATCCTCGCCGATCACCGGTTCCGAGCAACTGGGTTGCCGAGGCTGACACGCTCTCGGACAGGCTCGATAAGCAGGGGCACAAGGTCAAGATTCCCGGCGTAACAGCCCGCCTATCGGCGCGGCATTGGGAACACAAGTGGATCCTTGGCTTCTGCGACATCACAAGCGCAACAAACATGCGCACCATGATTCCCTCGATGGTGCCAGCCTATGGAGTTGGGCACCCATTCCCGTTGGTGCTGATCGGTGACGCAACAAGCGCGCCCCTCTTGTACAGCGCGTTGGCTTCGTTCGCGTACGACTACGTCGCTCGACAGAAAGTCGGCGGCATCCATCTCACCTTTAGTAGCGTCAATCAGCTCCCTGTACCAGCGCCTGCTCAGCTCGTTACCCATGCGGACTTCATCCTCCCTCGTATCCTCGAACTCACCCACACTTCCTATGACATGACCCACTTCGCCCGCGACCTCGGCGACACCAACACCCCCTTCCGCTGGGAGGAATCCCGCCGCACAGTCATCCGTATCGAGCTTGACGCCCTCTTCTTCCACCTCTACGGCATCACTCGCGATGACGTGTCGTACATCCTCGACACCTTCCCCATCGTGAAACGCAAGGACGAAGCGGCCCACGGCACCTACCGCACCAAGGACCTGATCCTCGCCGAGTACGACCGCATGGCCGCCGCCGGTCTCACCCTGGAGACCCCGCTCGACGAGAGCGACTCCGGCACGTACCGGTCCACGCTCACCCCGCCCCCGGGGCAGGGCCCGCGCCACCCGGCCCGGCAGGACGACTGACGTCCGGACAACGCAAGGGGTGCCGCCCGCTGCATCAGCGGACGGCGCCCCTCGGCGTATCAGCGCTCCGAAGCGAACCGTACGAACCGACCCCACCCGTCGCGGTCGACGGCGAAAGCCGGACGCGCCACGTCCTTGGAGTCCCGTACATAGATGGCCTGTTCGGCGATCGCCACCTCAATGCAGCTGTCGCCTTGCGTCCCGCTGTAGCTGGACTTGAACCAGGCGAGTCCCGTCATGTCGCTACTCATGCTCTAGATCTCCTCGGAGTCGCTCCAACAGGTCCCTGGATTCCTTCGGGTTCAGGGCCTGCGAGCGCAGTGTGTCATAGCGCTGACAGAGGAGAGCCACCTCTTTCGGGTCCGAGATCAGCCGCCCGTTCTGCTGCCCCTCGGAGTATCCGAGCCTCCGATTGTCCGGCGTCTCCAGGATCTGTACCGGCCCGTCCAGGCACCCGTGGAACTCCGTCTCCGTAGGCATCACTTGCAGCGTGACGTTGCGCGGCGCCGTGAGTTCCAGCACGTGCTCCAACATGCTCGCCTGCACCTCTGACCCACCCAGCTTCCGCCGGAACACCGACTCCTCCACGATGAACCCGAACGGCACGGTGGGCCGCTCCCGAAGCATCGCCTGCCGCGCCATCCGCGCCGCGAGCTGCGCCTCCAGCTGCTCGTCCGTCAGCAGCGGAATGCTGTTGTCGAACACCGCCCGCGCATACGCCTCCGACTGCAACAACCCCGGCACCAGCCTGCACTCGTACGTACACAGACTCACTGCCGTCCGCTCCAGCCGCGCCCACTCCCGGAACCACGCCGCCAGCCCCGCCTCTCCCCGCGACAGATACGGTGCCGACCTCCGCAACGCCCCCGTGTTCCCCGTCGCTTCCTCCCCGCGCTCCACGAACAACTCGTCCGGCATCCGCCGCCCCAGCTCCACCGACTCCACGGTGTGCTTCGAGAACCGCACCCGCTCGCCGAACTCCACCCGACTCAGCCCCGCATGCTCGCGCAGCGCCTGCACGACCGCACCGAACGTCCGCAGACTGTCCGACGGATGCGGTTCCCGTTCCCCTTCCGGGAACGCACCAGCCCCTTCTCCGACAATGGCCATCCGCCGCCCTTCCTCCCGCACGATCACATGCACCCAGAGTGACGCCGCAGACCCCGTACCGTCCACCCTGCGTGCCCATACGGTGACTCACCGTACGGGGTTTCCCTCTCGCCGCCCCACCCCCGCGCGGGTCACGCTGACCCCATGAACCACACCGCACCCCAACTCACGCCCTCCACCAGCACCAGGACGTTCAGGCGACAGCTGCCCTCCACCCGTCGCGGCGCACGTCTCGCCCGACTCCTCGCCGTCACCGAACTCCACGCCTGGGACCTTCCCCCGGATATCACGGAACGTGCCGAACTCGTCGTCGCCGAACTCGCCGCCAACGCCGCCCTGCACGGCCACGTCCCGGGCCGCGATTTCGAACTCGCCCTGACCTACATCCCGCTGCCCCGCCCCGGCCGCCTCCTGATCGAGGTCGCCGACGCCCGCGGCGAACGCCTCCCCCAAACCGCCGGCGAGGTCCCCGACCTCTCCACCGGCGGCCGGGGCCTGACCCTCGTCGCCCTCCTCGCCGACCGCTGGGAGACCGTCCCACGCCCGCCGGGTGGCAAGACCGTACGAGCGGAACTGGCCACACCGTCCGGTATCTGAAGGCCCGTTGACCGAGCAAATCGACGCCACATAAGGTCAACCGTGCACCACGTGCACATGGGGGACCTGCTTGAACACCACCGACACCACCCACATGCTCCGTCAGGCCGAACACGCCTACGGCACGGGAAATTTCGCGCGCACGCTCAACCTGCTGGACCGGATCTCCACAGACCGCCCCGCCTTCCCCGTGGACGACCGCGCCTCCTACGACGCCCTGCGCGCCCTGCTCGCCGAACGCGCGGGCAACTGGCCCGAGGCGGTCCACCGCTGGCTCGCGCTGTTCGGCACCACTCCGCCCGCGAGCGGCGAGGACCAGCCCTGCGACCTCGGCTGCGCCTGCGACGTCCGCACCGTACTCGACGCTCCGGATGCCACGTCCGGCGAGACGCCTTGCCTCTGCTGCCCGGCACACGCGCTGTGGCGCCTGGTGTGGCAGGCGGCCCGCCAGGGCGCGATCGGCGAGGTCCTCGACGCCGTCCCCGACCCGTCCGGGAACCGCCGCACCGCCCTGGTGCACGCGCTCGCAATCGGCACGCTGAGGTCGCTCGCCCAGAGCGAGAAGGTCGATCCGGCTCACGCGGTCTTCGCCATCGCCGTCTGGCACCTGCTGCTCGACGACGAGGACCCGCTCGGTTTCAAAGACATGGTGACCGCGCGGCGGGGCGCTCCCCTCGGCGCCGAGGACTGGCGGTCCGCACGCGACACCCTGGCGGACCGAATCCGTAGGGCACTCCGCTCGGTCGACGAACGCGACGGCCGCGACGTCCTCGACGCCTGGGACACCGTCTGGAACGTCGAAGAGTACGAGTACAGCGGCGAGCTCGTCCGCGGCGAACGTGCCTACCTGCGGGTGGAGGAGCGCTTCGGCACCTGCGACGACGGCCGGGAAGACAACCAGGGCGGCAGCACCGGCAGCTGCCGGTGCGACGTCGACACCTGGCAGCCACCCACCCCCGACACCGCTCCCCCGTGCCTGGGGCTGCTGCTCGGCGGCCGGTCCTGGACCGGCTCCCCCGTAACCGTGGACACCGCCGCCGACCACCTGGAGGCATACGGTGAACACCGCGCCCTGCTCACCTCGTACACCCGCCGTCACGGCGAACCCGCCACCTGGCAGGCGGACTCCGACACCCACCGGGCCTGCGCGCCGTACCTCGCCAGAGCCCTGGCCACCAGGGCCCGCGAGCAGTTCGCGAAGGGCGAGTGGCAGGACACCCTCACCGACCTCACCTCGGCCGCCCACCTCGACCTCGACTTCGACCGGCGCCACCACGAGATGGCGCGCAAAGCCGGACTGAGCGCCGGCCGGAACGGCAACGGCTACCAGCGGGCCACGCTCGTTCAGCGCATCCTCTGGCTGGAGTCCGCGCACGCGCTCGCTCCCGATGACACCGCCCTCGCCAAGGAGCTGGCAGCCGCCCTGGTCCGGCGCGGCACCGAAGCGCTGGGGACGAAGGACAGGAATCAGGGCCGTGCCCGCTTCCAGCGGGCGCTGTGCGTACGCCCCGGCGACCCGGCGGCACAGAACGCGCTGGACGCGCTGGATCTCGCCGACATCGCTTCCGTCATCACGGGAAACAGGCGGGGCAAACAGCCCGGCCTGCAACGGGTCGGGGAACTTCTGCACCGCGGGTTCCGTGCGGAGAACCCGGCCGAGGATCTGCACAAGGTGTACTCCTGGTACTGCGACCGGATGATCGAACGGACCGTAAAGAAGGCGCTCGCCAGGAAGAAGAGCGAGGCCCGTCGAGTCCTGCGGCAACTGGCGGAGGTCAGTCCCTCCGAGGACGAGTGGGGAGCACAGGCCGACGACGGTGACATCGCCCGCCTCCTGCACGACACGGCCGTCCGGCAGCTCGGAGCACGGTCCGGCGACTACACCCGGCAGGTCCCTCTGCTGCTCTCCGCCGCCGCGTCCTTCGCACAGCTCACCGGGGCGGAGGCGGAGTGGCAGGCACTGGAGACCGTCGTGCCGTTCGCCGGGGAACTGGTCGACACCGGACGCTTCTCCGAGCTGATCGCCCTTCAGGGCGGGCTGCTGATCACTCCAGGCCGCTCCGCGGCGTACGACCAGCTCGTCGCCGTCGCGTACCACCGGCGCGCCCGCGCCCGCCAGGCCGACGACGACCCCGCCGGTGCCGTACGCGACGAACGCGCCGCGTCCGCGCTGGGGTTGGCGACCGGGTGTCAGACCTCGCTCCCGCTCGAACCGATGATGTTCCCCGGCCTCTTCGACTCACCTGGAACACCGGACCCGGACGACCCGCCGTACATCCAGGAGCCCCTGTGACCGCGCACCCCCGCACACCGATGCCCTTTTTCGGCCCCACCGTGTTCGAGCTCCTTCCGCAGGCCCGGCCGGGCATCGGCCAGGGAGACCTCGCGAAGGCGGCGGGCGTGGCGGTCTCCCGGGCCCGCCGCGCACGGGACACGGACCGCGAACGCGTCCTGAAGGCCGCCCACGACGCGGCCCGCACCCCGGGCGACGCCCTCGTCAGTGAACTGCTCACACCGCCCCTCCCGGCGTCCGCCGCTCCGAAAGGTCCCGCATCCAAGTGACCACTCCCCCGCCCGGCACCGACGAGCTGCGCAAACTGCGCGTCCGCGTCGCGGCCCTCTCCCGCAAACGCGAGGAGGCCGTGGCCCAACTGACCGATCTCCTCACCGCGTTGCTGCCACTCGACGACCTCCTCGCCGACACGGCACACCGGTCCGAGCAGTTCGGCCGCTCCGGAGCAGGCCGGACCGGACAGGTCGCAGCCGCCGTGCAACAGCAGACGGACGCCGCCCACCGGATGCTCCGGGCCGAACTCGCCCGCCACGGCGTGCATCCGATGGACCTCATCGGGAAGATCCCCGACCCGGTGGAGGCACGGGCGACGGGCGTCGAACCGCATCCGATCGCTCCCGAGGGAACCGTCCTGCGGGAGACCGTCACCGGCTTCCGCCACGGGACCGACTGCCTGCGCCGTGCCGATGTCGTCCTGGCCGTACCCGGGCCCGCGCCGGCCACCGAACAGGGGGTACCCGCCAGGACCTCCGAGGGCGGGGCCACGTGGGAGCGCCGGAACCAGCCGCGCCGCACCAGCCGCGCCCGGCGCCGGCAGCCGCTGCCTCGCAAGACTTCCAAGCGCCGCCGCTGAACCCGCTCCACACCACCCTTCCCGTCCCTGCCACCCGAAGGCCACGTCATGCCGTACCGCACACTCGGAATCGATCTCGGCACCACCAACTCCGTCACCGTCTGGATGGACGGCGGCGTGCCGGTGGTCCTCCCCAACCGCCACGGCGAGCGGGCCACGGTGTCCGCCGTCGGTACAGGCGCCGACGGGTCCCTCCTGGTGGGCAGCGAGGCGCTCGGCGTGCGCGACCACCTGCCCGGCTCCGTGATCACCGAGGTGAAGCGGCTGATCGGCCGCCGCCACGCCGACGCCGACGTCCAGCGGCTGCTCGACGAGCGGCCCGCGGACGCACCGCAGGTACGGGAGTCCACGGACGGCGGGGTCGAGATCCAGCTCGGCGCCCACTGGCTGACGCCCGTACAGATCTCGGCGATCCTGCTGCGACGGCTGCGCACGGACGCCGAGAACACCGCCGGCGAACCCTTCCCACGAGCCGTGATCACCGTCCCGGCGTACTTCACGGAACCGCAGTACGCGGCGGTGCGGGAAGCCGGGGAGCTTGCGGGCTTCACCGTCGCACGGATCCTGCCCGAACCGACCGCGGCGGCCCACGCCTTCGGGGTGGAGCGCCTCGTCGAGGGTGACGACGACATGTGCTCGGTGCTCGTGTACGACCTCGGCGGCGGTACCTTCGACGTGTCCGTGCTGGTCATCGGGGCGGGGTACTTCCAGGTGTACAAGCTCGGCGGGGACAAGTCGCTCGGCGGGGCCGACTTCGACTCCGCGCTGTGCCGGATGCTCACCGACAAGCGACTCGGCGGCCGTGACCTCTCCGGGACCGGCGACGCGGCACGTATCCGCGCCGCCGCCGAACGCACCAAGATCGAACTCTCGGATGTCACCGCAGCGGAGATCATCCTCGCGCCGCTCGGAAAGAACGGCGGCTCCTGGACGGGAAAGGTCACCCGCGACGACTTCGAGGAGCTGATCGGCACCCAGATCGACCGCACGCTGGAGCTCACCCGTGGCGTGTTGCGCGACGCGTCCAGGACGACCGCGGACATCGACAAGGTCCTGCTCGTCGGCGGCTCGACCCGCATCCCGCTGGTCCGCCGCCGTCTGGCCGAACTGTTCGGCGAGGAGAAGGTGCACAGCGGAATCGACCCCATGTCCGCCGTCGCGCTGGGCGCCGGCATCGAGGCCGGGCTCGCGTCCGCTCTCGCCTGCCCCTCCGAGCCGTGCCTGACCACCGAGATCCCGCTCACCGAGAGCGTCTGCCCCGACTGCGACACCTCTCTGCTCGGCACGGCGACGGTTGACTGTCCCGGCTGCTATGTGCCCGCCGCCGAGGGGACCGCGAGCTGTCCGGTCTGTGCGGTCAGCCTCTCCGGGCTGCGGGCGGCCGCCCCCGTCGCATCCCGAGCATCGTGCCCACACTGCGGCGAGCAGAACTCCACCTCATCCACCGTGTGCAGGCTCTGTGACGAACCGCTGGACGCGGGCGGACTGAAGTGCCCCGACCCCGAGTGCCAGATGGTCAACGCCACCGGCCTGACAGCATGTTCGGCCTGCGGCACATTGTTCCGGACCGACCGACCGGAGCAGGTCACCGCCCAGAACCTGGGACTGGCACTCGACGACGGCGCCGTCGCGGTCCTCTTCAGCGCCGGAACGCCGTACCCGACCGACTGGCAGAACATCGAGAACCTTCAGATCCGGCCGGACGGCACCACCGCGCTGACCTTCCGGATCGTCGAAGGACCGCACGAGAAGTCCCATGCCCGCAACGAGTTCTGCGGGGAGCACACGCATGTCTTCGACAGGGGCACCGGCAGCGTGGAGCGGCTCACACTCCGGGTACAGCTGGACGAGAACCGCACCGTGAACCTCGCCTACCGCATCGGCGACGGCGAGGAGCTGGGCGCGCGGCTGCGCCGCAGCGCCGTCGCCGACGGCATCGGCCGCGACGCCTCTCGGCTCCTCGACGAGATCCGTACCCATATCGCCCATTTCGGCGGCGGGCTGACGGCGGCGGAGCACGGCGTCTTCACCGAACTGACAGAACAGCTCACCGCGATCGTGCGCGGTGAACCCCTCGGCCGGTCCCTCGACGGATTCCTCGACGAGGCTCGCGACACGGTGGAGACGTGCCGGGACGCCCGCGGCTGGTCGGCCAACGCGTCCGTCGCCGCACGCCGGGGCCGGGAGCTGGGCCTCGACGCGCCGGCCGAAGAGCTGGCCGACGCCCGGCGCGCCCTGGACGCGGCACGCGAGCGGCTGGATCTGCCCGCGATGCGGGCAGCGACGGAGCACGCCCGCAGCCTGTGGCGGCAGCTCGACACCACCACCTGGCGGTCCATGCTCGCCGCCCACGACGCCGAGCTCGGCCGGTTCCCGGAGTCCGTACGCCGTCCCATCCTGACCGCCTGGGACGACCTGTGCGCCGCGGCCTCTCGCGGGGACTACGCCACCCAGGACGCGCTGCACGTGAAATTGAACGAGCTCGCCGGTCACTCGCAGGCGCCTGCCCCCGCGGCGCGCAAGCAGCGGGACAGCGCCCAGGTGTTCCCCGAGCGCCGGTAGCCGAACGGGCGCGGGTGAGCGTCCAGCCACCGAACATACCGATTGACACCGTCAACACGTAGGCTGGACGCGCTTCGTGCCACCTGAACCACCCTCGTCCCGGAAGGTCCCCATGCCGCAGCTCCCCGACCGTCTTCCCGGCTTCCCGGACTTCCGGATCACCCTGCCCAAGGACGCCGGGGAAGCCCACGGCTTCCTGCTCACCGAGCCCGGCGACAACGGCTCGCACAAGTTCCTGGTGAGCGCGGGGTCGGCGGTGTCGGCAGAGGACTGGCCGGGGCTGAGCGACTTCGCACGCCGGCTCCGTTCCGGACTGCGGGAGAAAGGGACGCTGGCCGACGGCCCCCGCCCCGGCACCTGGACCGCGTCCCGCGACATCGTGTGCAACTCGCCGTCCGCCGCGGCCGCCCTGGTCCTCGGCTACGGAGCCACCGGCCCCGGCACCTGGCGCAGCACCGAGGACGGGCACCGCCTGGGCGACTTCCTGCCGCTGAGCTGGCGGGCCCCGCAGAAGGCCTGGCTGGTGCGGGGGAACAACGTCTCCGGCCACAACCTGGTCCGTCGGCTCTGGCTGAAGGAGGACTTGGTCTCGCTCGACGCACCCCACCTGCCGCGGGTGGACGAGCCCGACCCGACCAAGAGCGTGCTGCGCCGCTTCGTCGAGGAGGGTTACGAGGGCTCGGCGACGTACCACCAGAAGCGCGGTCTCGTCGACGAACTGCACGCCTTCTTCACCCAGATGCGGATCGGGGACACCGTCGCCACCCTCAGCGACGGCCTGCTCCACCTCGGGCGGATCACCGGCGACCTGGTGCAGACGGGGCCTGCCGACGAGCTCTCCAACCTGCGGCGCCCGGTGGCCTGGCAGGAGACGGCCCATCCGTACGAGGATCTGCCGGAGGAGGTGCAGCAGAAGCTCTCCGCCCAGCACGACGTGGTCGACCTGACCCCCGTCCTGGAACAGCTCACCGCGCTCACCGGCGGCCCGGTGACCGCGCCGGAGACGGCCGGGCAGGTCCTGGAATCCTCCGAGCAGCGCGTGCTGACCTTCCCCGAGGTCACCGACGAGTTCGCCCGGAAGCTCCTCGTCCACGACCGCTCCTTCCTCGACGAACTGCGTGAACTCCTTCTCGACGAGCGGCAGATGGTCCTCTACGGACCGCCCGGCACCGGAAAGACGTATCTGGCGCTGAAGCTCGCCGAGTACTTCGGTGGCGGCCCGGAGCAGGTCAAGATCGTCCAGTTCCATCCCTCGTACGCGTACGAAGACTTCTTCGAGGGTTTCCGGCCGGTCGAGGACCCCGAGACACGGGAGGTCGCCTTTCGGCTGACGGCGGGGCCGCTACGAGAGCTCGCCGACACCGCCTCGCAGGAGGGCAACCGGCACGTACCGCACTTCCTGATCATCGACGAGATCAACCGGGCCAATCTGGCGAAGGTCTTCGGCGAGCTGTACTTCCTCCTGGAGTACCGCAAGCGCTCGGTGCGCCTGACCTACTCCGGGGACGACTTCGGGCTGCCGCCGAACCTGTACGTGATCGGCACCATGAACACCGCGGACCGGTCGATCGCGCTGGTGGACGCGGCGATGCGGCGCCGTTTCGCCTTCGTGGAGCTCTCCCCCCGCGTGGAGCCCACCGCAGGCCTCCTCACCCGCTGGCTGAAGCGCGAGGGCAAGGACCCCGAGCCGGCCCGCCTGCTCGACGCCCTCAACACGGCGATCGACGAACCCGACTTCGCCATAGGCCCGTCCTACCTGATGAAGCCCGGCGTATACCGCGAGGGCGGCCTCGACCGGACCTGGCGCACCAAGATCCTCCCCCTCCTTGAGGAGCACCACTACGGCGAGGGCATCGACATCGACGCCCGCTACGGCCTGGACGCGCTGCGCGAGCGGACCCGGCGGTCATGAGCGGGAACGCGGCGGGCGCCGCCCTGGCGCACGGTGACATCCCGGCCGCGACCGCCGACGGCAACGCGGCAGACGACGCGGGCCCAGCATGCAGTTACACCCCGGGCGAGATCACGCTGCGGGAGTACGGCGCCGCCTTGTCCGTACCGCTCGACGCGGCCACCGGACGGGCACTCGTCGCGTCGAAGTTCCTCGACAGTGCCGCGCCGGACCCCGAGCGGCCCGGCCACTGGCGGCTGCGGGCGGGCAGCCAGGTCGGCGCGGTCCGGCTGCCGGGCGGGACGGTCCTGCGGATCGCGCCCAAGACACCAGTGGGGCGGCTGTTCTTCCTGCTCGGCTTCAGCCTCGACCCGGGTGGCGCCTGGCGCGACAGCCGTGAGGGCACGGTCAGCACCGGTGCGCACGACGACGTGGTGCCCGCGCTCGCGTACGCGGTGGAACGGCAGATCGACGGCGCGCTGCGGCAGGGGGTCCTCCAGGGCTACCGGGAGGTGGCGGAGTCCGCGCTGGTGGTACGGGGCCGACTGCGGGAGGCCGAGCAGATCCGCCTCCACTTCGGCCGCATGCCGCCCGCCGAGATCGTCTACGACGCGTACACCGCCGACACAGCCGAGAACCGCATCCTGCGCGCCGCGGTGGAACGGCTGCTGCGGCTGCCGTCCGTTCCTGGGCCGGTACGGCGGCGTCTCGCCCACCAGCGAATCCGCCTCGCGGACGCCGGTCCCCTGGTCCGCGGCCAGGACCTGCCGCACTGGCAGCCGTCCCGTCTCAACTCCCGCTACCAGCCCGCCCTGCGGCTCGCCGAGGCCGTACTGCGCTCCACCTCGCCGGAGCACCGGACCGGCCCGCTCGCCCTGGACGGCTTTCTGCTCGACATGAACCAGCTCTTCGAGGACTTCGTAACGGTCGCACTGCGCGAGGCCCTCCGGGAGTACGGCCTGACTGCGCGGCTGCAGGACGTACACGCTCTCGACCCGGGCGGCCAGATTCGGATGAAGCCAGATCTGGTGGTGTACGGCGTGGACGGCCGTACACCGGTCGCCGTCGTCGACGCCAAGTACAAGACCGAGAAGTCCCCCCGGGCCCACGGCTACCCGAACTCCGACCTGTACCAGGCGCTCGCCTATGCCACCGTGCTCGGCCTGCGCGAGGCGCATCTGGTGTACGCGGCGGGCCGCTTGCCCGAGCGGACGACCGAGGTCCGCGGCGCCGGCGGTCTGCGGCTGTTCCAGCACAGCCTCGACCTCACCTCGGAACCCGCGGCGCTGCTGCGGACCTTCCGGGAACTCGCCGCCCGCCTGGCCGGGCCCACCGTCTGACACCCGCGGAAAGGGGGCCCACGGCCCATGCCCCGACTCGCCTTCGCCCAGAGCTTCTGGGACGGATTCGACACCCTGGAGAAGCCGGTCAGAGCCGGCGTCCGCAAGGCCATGACGAAGTTCCAGGCCCTGACCGTGGCCGAGCTCAACGCTGACAAAGGTCTGCATCTGGAGTCCGTGGAGAACGCCCGTGACCGGCGGATGCGCACCATACGGATCACCGACTTCTGGCGCGGCGTGGTTCTCTCGCCGGACGACGGCAGCGATCTCTTCCTCCTCGTCCATGTGCTGCCGCACGACGACGCGTACACCTGGGCGGCGAAACGCCTGTACAGCGCGAACAGCGCCACCCGCGGCCTGGAGGTACGCGACGCGGTCGCACTGGACGAGCTGACACCGCTGTACGAGACGGCCTCCCGCAAGGCGCCAAAGCTGCTGTTCTCCGGCGTCTCCGATGGAGTCCTGCGCGAACTGGGCATCGACGCCCAGGTGTTGCGTGCAGCGCGCTCGATGGCGGACAAGGCGCAGCTGGAGGCGTTCGCCACGCTGCTGCCCGAGGACCAGCTGGAGGTCCTCCAGTACCTCGCGGAAGGATTCTCGCCGGAGGAGGTCTACCGGGACGTGGTGGCCGTGCGCCGCCCGGTGGACGCGCCGCCCGAGCCGGACGAGGACCTGGCCACCGTCATCAGCAACACCACCGCCCGGATCCGTCTCGTCACCGGCCCGCACGAGCTGGAGGAGATCCTGGCGAAACCGTTCGCGGCCTGGCGGGTCTTCCTGCACCCTTCCCAACGGCGAGTCGCCCACCGCACCTCGTACGGCGGTCCGGTGCAGGTCACCGGCGGCCCGGGGACGGGGAAGACGGTGGCCGCGCTGCACCGGGTCCGGCACCTGCTGGGACGGTCGCCGGACAGCCGGATCCTGCTGACGACATACACCAACGCGCTGGCCGCCGGACTGCGCGACATGCTCGGTCTTCTCCTCCAAGGCGACGAACTCCTCCTCTCCCGGGTCGATGTCACGACCGTCGACGCCTATGCCAACGGCGTGGTGCGGCAGCACACCGGCGTCACCCCGAAGCCCGTGGACGACCGCGACCAGCGGCAGCTCTGGGAGAAGGCGGTCAAGCAGCTGGATCTGCCGTTCCAGGCCCGCTTCCTGGCGCAGGAGTACCGTCACGTGGTGCTCGGCCAGGACATCCGTGATCTGGACGGCTATCTCGCGGCGAGCCGGCGCGGACGCGGCACCGGCCTCGGAGCGGCCAGGCGCGGGCTCGTATGGAACGGCGTCGAATGGTTCGAGAAGTTGCTGCTGGAGCGCGGTGCCACTACCCACCTGCGGGTCTGTGCCCGGGCGGCCGACCTGCTCGCCGCCGGCCCGGCCCCGTACGACCATGTCGTGGTGGACGAGGCACAGGACCTGCACCCCGCGCAGTGGCGGGTGCTCCGGGCCGCCGTCACCCCCGGCCCCGACGATCTGTTCCTCACCGGCGACCCGCACCAGCGGATCTACGACTCCCGGGTGTCGCTCGGCTCGCTGGGGATCGCCACCGCCGGCCGCAGCTTCCGGCTGCGTCTCAACTACCGCTCCACCGAGGAGATCCTGGTCTGGTCGGCACGCCTGCTCGCACCGGTCAGCGTGGACGCTCTGGAGGGCGATGGAACCGACTCCCTGGCCGGCTACCGCTCGCTGCTGCGCGGCCGCCGACCCGAGGCCGGCGGGTACACCACCCAGCCGGAGGAGTACGCCGCCCTCGTGGACCGGGTGCGGGCATGGATCGGCGAAGGGCTCGCACCTCACGAGATCGGGGTGTGCGCCCGGTTCAATTTGGCACTGGACGCGGCGGAGTCCCGGCTGAAGGACGCCGGGATCCCGGTGGTGCGAGTGAAGGGGCAGGTCGCCGCGGAGACGCCCGGAGTCCGGCTGGCCACGATGCACGCCATGAAGGGGCTGGAGTTCAGGGCGGTCTCCGTGCTCGGGGTCACGAAGGGAACGGTGCCCTTCGCCCGCGAGATCACCCCGCTGGAGACGGATGCACCGCAGCACGGAGCCGACCTCCTGCGCGAGCGCTGCCTGCTCTTCGTCGCCTGCACCAGGGCGCGCGAGGCACTGAGCGTGTCCTGGACCGGAAGACCGAGCGAGTTCCTGCCGACCCAGGTGTGAACGGGTGGCTGCGGGGCGGCTCTGGGAGACGGGGCCCCGGCACTGCGGCGGCTCCGCCTCCCAGGGCCGCCCCGCCGGATGTCCTCAGTCCTCCGGGGCCAGAGCGCCGGTGGCGAGTCCGTCGCGGGCCAGCTCGGCGAGCCGGCGACTGAGCTCGGACACGGCCCGCATCGTCGCCTCGAATTCGGTGAGCTCCCGGAAGGCCGCACCGTAGCGGCGCTGTTCCTCGATGGCCAGCTGCGGGATCCTGGCGCCCTTGGCCTCCAGCCGGTAGGTGCCGGAGGCACTGGTGGCACGGCGGGTGTTGGCCGGGCTGCGCAGGAAACCCTGGAGGTAATCGGTGTCGAGCTGGTCGCTGGCTGAGACCGGCTCCGGGCCTTCGTAGGTCACGAGGCCTGCCCGGAGGAGTTCGGCGACGCCCGCCGTGGCACCGTCGAGCGAGCCTGCCCCCGTACCGGGCCGTAGCTGAGGCAGCAGTGCGGCCAGCCGATGCAGCTGCCCCTCCAGATCGCCACGGAGGGCCGTGAACTCGCCGGAGTAGTCGCGGTGCACGGCCTGGAGGTGGCTGCCCGGGGTGAGGTCGACCAGGTCGTCGAGGAGACTGATCGAAGGGACGTCCACGATCTGCTCTGGGCGGGGGGCGAGGCTGCCGTCAGGGTCGTTGGCGGTGAGGTCCACCATCCGCACCGTGGTCGGGGGGATGTCGGCCGGCCCGGGACGACGCAAAGTCCAGAGGTGAACGGGGAGGGCGTGCGAGGAGGCCGTGCCCGGCGGCAGGGCGACAACCTGGGTGAGGATGCCCCTGCGGACCAGCTCGGCCCTGATCCTTCGCCCGGCCTTGCGGTAGGCGACCGAGGCGGGCAGCACGATCAGAACGTGCCCGCCCGGCGCGGTATGTGCGTAGGCGTGCTGCAACCAGGCGAGTTCGCCCTCCGCCTTGGACGGGGTGCCGAGTTCCCAGCGTGGATCGAGAAGGAGTTCCTCGCGGCCCCATCCGGTGACGCCCACCGGAGGATCACAGACCACGAGTTCGGCCCGGAGGTCGGGCCATCGGTCGTCGCGGAGCGAGTCGCCCGTCTCGATCCGGGTGTCGGGCATCGAGGACAGGGCGGCGCGGAGCCTGGCGAGCCGCGCGGAGTCGGCATCGGCCTCCTGCCCGCGGCAGAGCGCCCCGGTCTGCCCGGCGACGGAGAAGAGCATCAGACCGATGCCGCAGGCAGGATCGAAGACCGTCGCCCCGGGAGGCAGCGGCGGCGCGAAGTGTCGTACGGCGAGGGCCAGGCGGGAGGGCGTCACCTGATCCGACCCGGCGCGCCGTACGGCGTCGGCGAACCGTTCGGTCAGTGCGTTCACGACGTCAACGGGCCGCTCGGTTTCGGCGAGTGAACGGACGCGCGCCACGGCTTCTCGCGGCAGGCGCAACCCCGGCAGCCGTCGACCGTGCGCTTCGGAGAGCAGCTCGGCCACATCTGCGAGTCCGGCGATCATGTCCTCTCCGTAGGCGGCCCGCAGCTCCTGCCAGACCTGGACCTCGACCGAGACCTCCTGCCCTTTCCGCTGCTTCTCCAGCCACACCTGGACTTCGGTCAGCGCGAACAGGGGGCTGCTCGCCCCACCTCCCGAGGGCGCGGGGAAGTCCTCGTAGCGGCGCCGCCAGTTGGACACGGCGGCGCGGGTGACGCCGGCCAGTCTCGCGATCTCTGATCCGGTGACGAGGGGGCCGGTGGCGGGGACAGCTTGGTCCGACATGCGACCACCGTACACGCAGTGGCACGACCACAGGAATACCAGCATCACGTTGACAACGTACACATGGCACTGTCATTGTTCTGTGTGTACAGGTGAGGCTTCGTCAGCCTTCTTGCACCACCCCCGCAGACGCTCGGAGAACTTCCCATGGCCACCCACACCGCAGTCCGCACCGTCTATCGACTCCCCACCGTCTCCCCGACCCCCGAGGCGATGTTCGAGGCCCTCGACCACGAACAGCTCGACCGGCTGGAAGCCGAACTGCACCACCCCGTGGTCCTCGGCGTGCCCGCGATCTACCTCACCTACGGCAAGCAGGAGGCCGCCGACACCTGGTGCGCCCCCAACGCCCGTACCACCGGAATCACGGTCTTCGAACCCGTCCGCCGCACCGGAGCCCTGCTGCTCCTCGCCGTCAACGGCCAGGTCTACGCCGTGACCTGCGGCAACGGCTACCGCCTGGTTCCCGATGTCCTCAAGGACAAGAGGTTCGGCCTCTGCTTCGCCATCCGCACGATCGACCCCCGGCACATCAGCGGCGCTGTCACCAAAGCGCTCGGCCGGCCGCGCACCGACATCTCCCTGGTAGCCGCCGGCACCTCCGTCCCGGCACTCGGCATTCGCGACCAGGCACGGGTGGTCCGCCACCTCGGCGGCCACCTCGACGACGTCCCGCTCACCCGAAGCCGCCACGCCAACGGCCGGGCCTGCACCGCCCAAGGCGGTGTCGGCCTGCGGCTCCCGCTCGGCATCGAGCCGGCCGACCTGGTCGAGGACCTGCGCACGATCACCCGGGCCTGCCAGGACGACATCCCGCACCCCGAGCTGGAATTCGTCGACCACATCGTCCCGGTCACCGACACCGTCACCCGCGCTGCACTCGAAGTCGCCCTCGACCGTCTGCTCGGCGCCCCCGCCGACGGACGGATCTCGTTCTCCGTACCCCTCGACCTGCACGAGACGTACGCCGAGGCCACCGCATACCGGACCTGCATCGGCAGCACTGAGGCATACCTCTGCGACGACTTCGACCTGGAGTACGTCCTCACCCGGGCCAGGATCCACCTCCCCGGCACCCGTATCGCCGCCCTGCGCGACGGCACGGTGACCCTTCACCGCGACCCGTCGCCCAGATCCTCCGTCCCGCTGGCGACCACCCACGCCCTGGACTGGATCCAGGCCGATGTCTCCCTCGGTCCGCAGACGTACTGCCTTCTGGACGGCGACTGGTACGAGCTCGGCGCCTGCTACATCGACTTCGTCCGAGACAACCTGCGACGGTTGTTCATCGATGCCGCCGTGTACGGCCTGCCGCACTGGCCCGAAGGCGCGAACGAACGCGCCTACAACCGAGCGGTCTCAAAGGCCCGCCCCGAATGGCTATTCCTCGACGGCGAGTTCATCAATAACCCCCTCAAGCGCACCGACCGGGTCGAAATCTGCGACCTGCTGACTCCGGACGGCACCCTTGTCCTGGTCAAGCAGTCCGGCTCCTCCGACTCCTTCAGCCACCTCCTCGGGCAAGCACAGGTCGCCGTCGAACTCCTCGTCAACTCACCTGAGGCGCGCCGCCAGTTCGTCCGCCGGGTCGCACGGGACAGCGAAGGGAGAATCAGGCTGGCCGAGGACTTCACACCTCGTCGGCTGGTCCTTGCGGTCCGGCACAAGTCCGGAGCCACCTTCACGCCCGACTCGCTTTTCGCCTTCTCCCAGATCACGCTCCACCAGACAGCAAGGGAGCTCACCACACGCGGGGTAAGTATCGAGGTCGTTCCCGTGCCGACGGCAGCCGAGATCGCTCGGACCACCGCGGCGTAACGGCACCCCGCGCCAACGGTCCATCGAGGCTCGCCGAAGCAGGCGTGCACTGCGTGCCGAAAACCTGCTCGTCGGGCTCACCCGGGGCACGAATCGTCTGGAGCCCTCCGAGAACAGGGCTGTGACGTCGGCGGTGAGGACTGCACGGCGATTGCCCTCTGAGCGCCTTAACCGGCATCCCCCTTGGGGGTCCCTGGGCTGGCCAGCACAGACAGGAATGCGCCCCGTCCTTTGGTGGCGGGTCGTTTCACGACCTCGACGTCGAATCCTCGGGCGACTCCGTGCTGGAAGACGCTGCGCTGGTGCCACTGTCGGCCCAGACCTTCGTTACGCTGGGATGCGAGACTGCGGGCTCGTCGAACAGGCTTCTCACTCCCAGGCCGGTCCCGGCGGCTCGACAGATCGCGCACATAGGCTCGGTCAACGTTCGTGGGTATCCGAGATGTCACTGCGATACGCGCGTCGAAAACTCATGAAGCACGCCACGATCCACCCTCGCCTCGGTCACCGCTAATAGCTCAGGCAGTCTGCAATACAGATCAGTTGCCCCCGTGGGGAACGCCTGGCCAGTCGGAATCAGCGTCCCGAACGCTCAGCGTCGCCTACCTGTAGCGCCGCGTCGATACCGGCCACCTCAACGGCGCCTGGCCTGCCAAATAGAGCACCTGACACCCCATCAGAACGAGCGTCAAATGAGCGTCATGAGCGTCATTTCAGCGTCAAGATAACGCCTGTAACGCCCACACCGCCCATAATGCGCACGGGTGAAACCGCAGATCAGACGCCCTTTGCCACCGGCTTCAGGATCGCCACGCACTCCACATGGTGCGTCATCGGGAAAAGGTCGAACGCCCGCAGCGTGACCGGCCGGTACCCCTCTGCCGCGAAGTACTCCAGGTCGCGGGCCAGGGCCGCCGGGTCGCAGGCGACGTAGGCGATGCGGCGGGCGCCCAGGGAGGCGAGCCGGCGGACGGTCTGCTTGCCCGCTCCCGCGCGCGGGGGGTCGAGGACGATGAGGTCGGCCTCTTCGATGCGGGTGCGGGGCAGGACCTGTTCGACCTTGCCGTGTTCGATGCGGACGCGGTCCAGGTCCTGCAAGTTGTGGCGGGCGTCTTCCACCGCGCGCTTGCCGGATTCGATGCCCAGGACGGCGCCCTTGTCGCCGATGCGCTCGGCCAGGGCGCCCGCGAAGAGGCCCACGCCGCAGTACAGGTCGAGCGCCATGTCGCCCTTGCGCGGCATCAGGCCCTGCATGACGGCCTTGATCAGCGTGTCGGCGGCCTGGGGGTGGACCTGCCAGAAGCCGCCTTCGCCCACGCGGTACGTGCGCTCGTCGGCGCGTTCGCGTACGTAGGGGCGGCCGTGGACGCGGTGGACGGCCTTGTCGCGTTCGCCCACGCGCAGGACCGAGACCGGCTTGTCCAGTTCGACGATGGGGAGGCGGCCGCCGGGCTGCGGGGTGAGGATGACCTGGCGGTCGCCGGAGCCGGTCGCCGCGATGGCCTCCACCGAGGCGATCTGGGGCCACTCGCGCTTCTCGATGCCCAGCTCCGTGACGGCCGGAGCCGCGATCAGGCAGCGGTCGATGATCTCGACCTCGTGCGAGCGGTGCTTGCGCAGGCCGGCGCGGCCCTCGGCGTCCACCGCGTACTGGACGCGGGTGCGCCACGCGGGGACCTCGCCCGCCGGGAGCTTGTCGCCCTCCGCCGGCATGACCGTGCCGTCCCAGCCCGCCTCCTCGGGGGTCAGGCCCGCGAGCCGCATCAGCTGTTCGGCGATGACCTCGCCCTTGAGGCGGCGCTGCGCGCCCGGCTTGGCGTGCTGCCAGTCGCAGCCGCCGCACTTGCCGGGGCCGGAGAACGGGCACGGCGCCTCGACCCGGTCCTTCGACGCGTCGAGGATCTCCACGGCGTCCGCGCGCAGGAAGCGGGAGGTCTCCTCGCCGTCCGTGACGCGGGCGACCACGCGCTCGCCGGGCAGCGCGTGCCGTACGAACAGCACGCGGCCCCCGTCCGTACGGGCGACGCAGTGTCCGCCGTGCGCGACGGGGCCGACCTCTACCTCGTACTCCTCGCCTACCAGCGATGCTTCGGTCTCTTGCGGCATGGCGGGTGGCTCCTGAAGCTGGGGTGTGGTGTGCGGCGGGACGAGAACAGGACGAGAAAGTGTGCGGCGGGGCAGCAGCCGACCAGTCTACGTCCCGACCGGCCTCCGCCCTTACCGCTACTTCTTCGTGCCCGTCTTCTCCCTCTTGGGCTGGGTCACGGGGCCCCGCCGGACCGAGCCCGGCGCGTTCCACTCCGCGCGCCTGCGCGCCCGTTTCTTGGCCGCCTCCGAGGAGTCGAGCTGCCAGGGGACCGAGGTGACCATCACCCCGGGCGTGAAGAGCAGCCGCCCCTTGAGGCGCAGGGCGCTCTGGTTGTGCAGCAGGTGCTCGTACCAGTGGCCGACCACGTACTCCGGGATGTAGACGCTGACCGCGTCGCGCGGGCTCTCCTTGCGGAGGCTCTTGACGTAGTCGATGATCGGCCGGGTGATCTCGCGGTAGGGCGAGTCGAGGACCTTGAGCGGTACGTCCATGCCGCGCCGCGACCACTCCTCCTGGAGCGCCTTCGTCTCGGCGGCGTCGACGCTGATGCTCAGCGCTTCGAGCGAGTCGGAGCGCATGAGCTTGGCGTACGCGAGGGCGCGCAGCGTCGGCTTGTGGACCTTGGACACGAGGACGATGGAGTGCACCCGGGACGGGCGGACCATCTCGTCGTCCGGGTCGTCCTCGACCGCGATCTCCTCGGCGACCCGGTCGTAGTGCTTGCGGATCGCGGTCATCGTCGCGTAGAAGATCACCATCCCGAGCAGGGCGACCCACGCTCCGTGCGTGAACTTCGTCAGCAGTACGACGACCAGGACCAGCCCGGTCAGGAACGCGCCGAAGGTGTTGATCGCGCGGGAGCGCACCATGTGGCGGCGCTTGGCCGGGTCGCCCTCGGTCCGCAGATGGCGGTTCCAGTGCCGCACCATGCCGATCTGGCTGAGGGTGAAGGAGACGAAGACGCCGACGATGTAGAGCTGGATCAGCCGGGTCGAGTCGGCGCCGTAGATGTAGGTGAGCACGGCGGCGGCGCCGGCCAGCAGCACGATGCCGTTGGAGAAGGCGAGCCGGTCGCCCCGGGTGTGCAGCTGGCGCGGCAGGTAGCGGTCCTGGGCGAGGATCGAGCCGAGCAGCGGGAAGCCGTTGTACGCGGTGTTGGCGGCCAGGAACAGGACGAGCGCGGTGGCGGCGGCCAGGATGACGAACAGCAGTGAGCCGTGGCCGAAGACCGCCTCGGCGACCTGTGAGATGACGGGGTTCTGGGTGTAGCCGGAGCCGACCGGCTTGCCGTTGTTGAGCAGGTCGGTGGCGGGGTGCTCCGCCATCCGCACCTTGGTGGTCATGGCCAGCGCGATGATGCCGCAGAACATGGTGACGGCGAGGCCGCCCATCAGCGCCAGCGTGGACGCCGCGTTCTTGCTCTTCGGTTTGCGGAACGCGGGCACGCCGTTGCTGATCGCCTCGACGCCGGTGAGCGCCGCGCACCCCGAGGAGAAGGCGCGCAGCAGCAGGAAGACCAGGGCGAACCCGGCCAGCCCCTGGTGTTCGGCGTGGATGGTGTAGTCGGCGGTGGGGGCCTTCATGGTGTCGCCGAGGATCAGGCCGCGGACGACGCCCCACAGGATCATCAGGAAGACGCCGCCCACGAAGACGTAGGTGGGGATGGCGAAGAGCTTCCCGGACTCCTTGACGCCGCGCAGGTTCATCACCGTGAGCAGCACGATGACGGTGACCGCGCAGAGCGTCTTGTGCTCGGCGACGAAGGGGATGGCGGAGCCGAGGTTCTCGATGCCGGAGGCGATGGAGACCGCGACGGTCAGCACGTAGTCGACGAGCAGGGCGCTGGCGACGGTGAGTCCGGCCTTGGCGCCGAGGTTCGTGGTGGCGACCTCGTAGTCGCCGCCGCCGCTCGGGTAGGCGTGCACGTTCTGGCGGTAGGAGGCGACCACCGTGAACATCAGCACGACGACCGCGACGGCGATCCACGGGCTGAAGTGGTAGGCCGACACGCCCGCCACGGACAGCACGAGGAGCACTTCGCCCGGCGCGTAGGCCACGGAGGACAGCGGGTCGGAGGCGAAGACGGGGAGCGCGACGCGCTTGGGGAGGAGGGTCTCCCCCAGCTTGTCGCTGCGCAGCGCTCGGCCGATGAGGATCCGTTTCGGCACGTCGGTCAGTTTGGACACGGAGAGGATCGTAAGCGCTGGCGAATACGGTCGCCCACCCGCCACCCATGGGCCATCTCACGTGGATTGTTTTCGGTGTCCGTACGGGTCCCGCCCGGGGCGGGACAAAGCTCCCTCGCGCGCCCCGTACGCCTCGCGGCGCAGCCGCGGGCCCAGCCGTGGCATCGGCCGGGCCCGCGGGTCACGGAATCAGACGGCCACCGTGGCGTGCAGTCGCGCGGGCAGGCTGCGGTGCCCGTTGGAGATGAAGGACTCCACCGGGCGCAGCCCCTCCGGCGGACAGTCGAGGGCGAGGTCGGGGAAGCGCTCGAACAGGGCGGGCAGCGCGATCTCGGCCTCCAGCCGGGCCAGCGGCGCGCCGAGGCAGAAGTGGACGCCGTGGCCGAAGGCGAGGTGCTCCTTGTCGGCGCGGGTGAGGTCGAAGCGGTCGGCGTCGGCGCCGTGCTGCTTCGGGTCGCGGCCGGCCGCGGCGTAGGCGGCGACGATGGCGTCGCCCTTGCGCAGGGTGATGCCGCCGTCGAGTTCGATGTCCTCGACCGCGTAGCGCAGCGGCAGGTTGGCGACGGGTGCCTCGACGCGCAGCGCCTCCTCGATCACGTCTCCCCAGCCGGCCTTGGACTCGCGGATGAGGGCGAGCTGGTCGGGGTGGGTGAGCAGCAGGTGGATGGCGTTGTCGAGGAGGTTGACGGTGGTCTCGTGGCCGGCGCTGATGACCAGCAGCAGGGTGTCGGCGAGCTCCTGCTCGCTGAGGCCGGCGCCGTCGTTCTCGTCGCGTGCGGAGATCAGCACGCTGGTCATGTCGTCGCCGGGCCGCTCGCGCTTGGCGGCGATGAGGCCGCCGAGGAGCTCGTAGATACGGGCGTAGGTGGCGGTGACCTCGGCCGGGTCGGCGGAGGTGTGGAAGACGGAGTCGACGCACTCGCGCAGGCCCTCGCGGGTGGCCTCGTCCTCGATGCCGAACAGGTCGCAGATGACCTGGATCGGGATCGGGTAGGCGTAGCCCTCCCGGAGGTCCACGGTCTCGCCGCGCGGGGTCGCGGCGAGCGAGTCGAGGAGGCCGTTCGCGATCTCCTCGATGCGGGGGCGCAGGGCGGCCGTGCGGCGGGCGGTGAACGCCTTGGCGACCAGCTTGCGCAACCGCCGGTGGTCGCTGCCGTAGGCGGTGAACATGTTCTGCACCGCGACCCAGGTGAACAGCGGCCACTCGGGGGATATCTCACCGTTGATCCACGCGGGCCAGTGCTGCCGGGGGTCCTTGGAGACGCGCGGGTCGGTGAGGAGCTGTTTGAGCAGGGCCGGGCTGCTTACTGCCCACGCCACCACGCCGTCAGGAAGCTCCACACGCGCCGCGGGCCCCTGCTCGCGGATTCGGGTGGCTTCGGCGTGGATGTCGTGGCCGGCGGGGTCGATTGCGACAGGGCAGGTCTGACGTTCCATCGGCTGTCTCCAGGTGTCTCGTCGAACTGGTCGCGTACCGGGGCGGGCATGGGCACCGGTACTGGGGGAAACCGGACGGGGAGCGCGGTGAGGGCGCGGTGGAAGGGGCCGGGGCGCCAGACGAGCCGGTCGGCGGGCACGGCGAGTTCGAGGTCGGGGATGCGGTCGAGGAGCTTCTCGACGGCGACGGCGGCGATCAGCCGGGCGGAGTCCTTGGCCGGGCAGGTGTGCGGGCCGGCGCTCCACGCGAGGTGGGCGCGGTTGCCGCCGCGGTGGTCGGACAGGAGGTGGGGGTCGTTGTTGGCGGCGGCGTAGCTGATGACGACGGGTTCGCCCTCGCGCAGCCGGACGCCGCCGAAGTCGAGGTCGTGCACGGGGTAGTGGACGCCGTAGTTGGCCATCGGCGGGTCGAGCCAGAGCACCTCGTCGAGGGCGTCCTCCACGGGCATGGAGCCGCCGGAGAGGTCGCCCGCGAACCGGTCGTCGGAGAGCAGCAGCCGCAGCCCGTTGGCGATGAGGTTCTGCTGGGGCTGGGTGCCCGCGCCCATCAGCACGACGAGCTGGTGGATCATCTCCTCGTCGCTGAGGTTCGCGGGGTGGGCCAGCAGCCAGGAGGTGACGTCCGCGCCGGGCTGTTCGCGCTTGAGGCCGATGAGCTCGATGAAGCTCTGGGTGGCCTGTGCGTTGGCGCGCTCGGCGTCGACCCCGTCGAAGATCGCGGACATGGCCCCGACGAGCCGTTCGCCGAGGGCGGGCGGGCAGCCGAAGAGCTGGTTGAAGACCAGCAGCGGCAGGACCTTGGCGTACGAGCCGAGGAGGTCGGCCTCTCCGTACGGCGAGAACCGGTCGATGAGCGTGTCGGAGCTGCGCTCGACGTAGCCGCGCAGGGCGGTGGGGTCGACGCGGCCGAGGCTGTCGGTGACGGCCTGGCGGAGCCGCCGGTGGGCCTCGCCGTCGGAGAAGAGGCAGTTGGGCCGGTAGCCCATCATCGGCACGACGGGGTTGTCGGGGCCGACCCGGCCGTCGGCGAGGGCGCGCCAGCGGCGGGCGTCCTTGGCGAACTTCTCGGGGCTGCGCAGCACTTCGAGTGCGGCCCGGTAGTCGGTGACCAGGGTGGCGTGCACGCCGGGCGAGAGTTCGACGGGGGCCGTCGGCCCGTACCGGCGCAGCCGCTCGTAGACGGCGGACGGGTCGGCGGCGAAGTCGGGCCCGTACATCGGGGTGGGTCCCGGCTGGGCGAGCCCGGGGAGCGGGCCGCCGCCGGCGTGGGCGGGGCAGCCCGGTGGCGGTGCGGCGCCGGTGTCGGGGCTGTAGGTCACGCGTACTCCTGGGCGGTACGGGTCTGCAGGTATTCGACGAGCGATATGAGCGCGCGGGTGGAGGAGATCCGGTCCCGGGCGTCACAGGTGATCAGGGGGGTCTCGGGGAGCAGGTCGAGGGCCTCGCGGATCTCTTCCTCGGGGAAGGCGGGCGCGCCGTCGAAGTGGTTGACGGCGACGGCGTAGGGCAGGCCGTGTTCCTCCAGCAGCCCCATGACGTCGAAGGACTGCTCCAGGCGGCGGGTGTCGGCGAGTACGAGCGCGCCGAGGGCGCCCCGGGTCATGTCCTGCCAGAGCCGGGTGAAGCGCTGCTGTCCGGGCGCGCCGAACAGGTAGAGGACGAGGCTGTCGCTGAGCGTGAGGCGGCCGAAGTCCATGGCGACCGTGGTGGTGGTCTTGGACTCGGTGCCGGCGAGGTCGTCGACGAACGCCCCGGCCTGGGTCATCGTCTCCTCGGTGCGCAGCGGCCGGATCTCGGAGAGCGCGCCGACGAACGTGGTCTTGCCGACCGCGAAGTGCCCCACGACCAGGAGCTTCGCCGCGGTCCGCACACTCTGCCGCAGATAGACGTCTGAGTCAGAGGCGAGCGCGGAGTCCATCGAGCACCTCCTGAAGGAGCTGGGCCTCGGGCAACTGGGCCGAGGGGATGGGGGACCTGGTGGTGATATGCCCGCTGTCCACGAGGTCACCGAGCAGGACCTTGACGACGCTGACGGGCAGCATCAGGTGTCCGGAGACCTCCGCGACCGACAGGGCGCCGCCGAGGCAGAGGTCCATGAGCCCGCGCTTCTCGGGGCTGAGGCCGCCGAGCGGCCGGTCGCCCTGCGCCATGACCAGCGTGACGAGGTCGAAGGTGTTGCGGGTCGGGTAGGCGCGGCCGTCGGTGACGACGTACGGCCGCACCAGTCCCTTGTCGCGCCCTGGGTCGCGCCGCGGCGGGGTCATGCCGGGCTGCCGGTACCCAGCCAGGGGGCGTCCTGCCGGGGCGGACTGGTGAGTTCCTTGCCGAGCCGGTCGACCAGCTTCTGCATGCGGTAGGTGACGGCCTCCATGTCGACCTCGTCGGTGGCGGAGACCGCGAGGTAGGCGCCGGGGCCCGCGGCGATCAGGAAGACGTAGCCGTGCGCGAACTCCACGAGCGTCTGCCGCCAGGGGCTCTCCTCGTGGGAGCAGAACTCCCCGGTGGAGCGGCTGATCGACTGGAGGCCGGAGAGGCCGGCGGCCTGCCGCTCGGCCTCGTCGCGGCCGATGCCCTGGGAGTGGGCGCGGAGCATGCCGTCGGCGGAGAGCAGGATCGCGTGCCGGGCTTCCGGCATCTTCACGACCTCGTCGAGCATCCAGCCGAGCTCGTTGTTCATGTGGTCGTTCACGCGTGGGGGTTCCCTTCGTCTTCGGTGGCGTCGGCGGCGCTGCGGCCGAACCTCGTGCCGCGGGCGAACGCGCCCATGCGGCGGGCGGTCTCCTCCGCGGTCCGTTCCTGCGGGTGGTCCGCGATGGGTGCCTCGCCGTAGCCGGCGCCGGGCCCGTCCGTCTGCTCGGTCACGGCCTGTCTGCGGCGGCGCTTGGGCAGGCCGCCCGCGGTGGCGCCGGCCCCGGTGCCGGGGATGCCCGCCAGGGGTGCCTGGGGCGGTGCCGGGCGGTCGCGCGGGGGCTCCTGCGCCTCGGGCGCCGGGGCCGGTACGCGCCGGGGCGGGCGCTGCCGCGCGGGCGGGGTCAGCGGGGTGGTGCCCGGCCCGTCCAGGTCGAGGTGGGTCAGGAGGGCGCTGGGCAGGAAGAGCACCGCCCGTACGCCGCCGTAGGGCGAGCGGGTGTCGACGGAGACGCTGAAGCCGTAGCGGGCGGCGAGCACGCCGATGACGGCGAAGCCGAACTGCGGCGGGTCGCCGAGCCGGGAGACGTCCGCGACGCGCTCGCCGCTGAGCAGTGACGCGGCCTGCTGCACCTCGTGGCCGTCCATGCCGACGCCGGCGTCGTCGATGACGACGCAGGCGCCGTTGTGCACCGGCTGGAGGCTGACCTCGACCGTGGTGTTGGGCTGCGAGTGGCGGGCCGCGTTGTCGAGCAGCTCGGCGACGGCCAGCACCACGGGCTCCACGGCCCGGCTGATGACGGCGATGTCGGCCTGGCTGTGGACCTGGACGCGGCGGTAGTCGCGGATGCGGGACTTCGCGCCGCGCACCACGTCGGTCATGGCGGAGGCGGTGCGCTGGCGGCCGGGCCAGGAGCCGCAGAGCACGGCGATGGCCTGGGCGCGGCGGCCGAACTGGGAGTTGGCGTGGTCGATCTCCAGCAGGTCGCGGAGCACGTCGGGGTTGTCGTGCCGGTCCTGCATCTCGGAGATGGACAGCTGCTGCTCGTGGGCGAGCCCCTGGAGGGCGCGCATCGACGCCTTCAGGGCCGCCTTGGCCGACTGCTCGGCGCGGGCCTTGGCCTTGTCCCCGGCCCGGTGGAAGAGGTCCATCACGGTCTGCAGGCTGTGCGCGTACGCGGTGCCGGTGAGCCGCTGGTCGAGCAGGCCGGGCGGGGGCACCGGCTGGTTCGCGGAGTCCTCGATCGCGGCGAGCCGGACCGTGGCCAGGTGGTGCATCTCCTCGTCCCGCGCCCGCAGGCTGCTCTCCAGAGCGGCGACGCGCTTGCGGGCGCCCGCGGTGATCTGCCGTTGGCGTACCAGCAGGACGAGGGTCACCGCCAGTGCGGCCGCCAGACACCAGATCACCGCCGCCGGTATGTGATCAGTCATCAATTCCTCAGGAGCAAAGGGGGCATGAACGAGTGGAGAGACGGGTCGGCGTCCCGGCGTCCGCCCATAAGCGGAACGCGGTGATCATCCTAACCACCCCCGTGACCGTGCGTCCGAGTCTCGTCACAACGATCGGATGGAGGCAGCGGCCCCGATCCCAGGTAGCGTGGTCGCCGCAACGGCACGGCCGACCGGCACTGCCCCGTGGTGGCCCCGGCAGGGGCTCGGAAGGATGATGAACGATGGCTGCCCACATCACAGCACTCAGGGAAGGTGCGAGGTAAGGGCGTATGCACATCGTCATCATGGGCTGCGGCCGCGTGGGCTCCGCCCTCGCACAGACCCTTGAGCAGCAGGGTCACACCGTCGCGGTGGTCGACCAGGACCCGACGGCGTTCCGTCGGCTGGGCGCGGGCTTCGGCGGGCGGCGGGTGACCGGCATCGGCTTCGACCAGGACACCCTGCGCGAGGCGGGCATCGAGGAGGCCGGGGCCTTCGCCGCGGTCTCCAGCGGCGACAACTCCAACATCATCGCGGCCCGGGTGGCGCGCGAGATGTTCTCCGTCGAGAACGTCGCGGCCCGTATCTACGACCCGCGCCGCGCCGAGGTCTACCAGCGCCTGGGCATCCCGACGGTGGCCACCGTGCGGTGGACCGCCGACCAGATGCTGCGGCGGCTGCTGCCGTCCGGCGCGGAGCCGCTGTGGCGGGACCCGAGCGGCGGCGTGCAGCTCGCCGAGGTGCCCACCTCCGACGCGTGGGTGGGCCACAAGGTCAGCAAGCTCCAGGAGGAGACCGGGGTGCGCGTCGCGTTCATCACCCGGTTGGGCGAGGCGATCCTGCCGACCTCACAGACGGTCCTCCAGGAGGGCGACCTGGTGCACGTGATGATGCGCACCGACGAGGTCGGACAGGTCGAGGCGGCGTTCTCCGAGGGGCCCGAGGAGGGGCACCGGTGAACGGCGTGCACGACGCGGCCGCCGGGCCGCAGGCCACCGGCGCGTGCCCGCGCCGGGTGCGCCCACAAGCGAACGGAGAGGTGCTGTGAGGGTCGCTATTGCCGGTGCCGGAGCGGTGGGCCGCTCCATCGCGGGCGAGCTGCTGGAGAACGGGCACGAGGTGCTGCTCATCGACAAGACGCCGACCGCCATCTCGGTGGAGCGGGTGCCGCAGGCGGAGTGGCTGCTGGCCGACGCCTGCGAGATCACCTCGCTGGACGAGGCGGCGCTGCAGCGCTGCAACGTGGTGATCGCGGCGACCGGCGACGACAAGGTGAACCTGGTCGTCTCGCTGCTCGCCAAGACGGAGTACGGCGTGCCGCGGGTGGTGGCGCGTGTGAACAACCCGAAGAACGAGTGGCTGTTCAACGAGTCCTGGGGCGTCGACGTCGCGGTCTCCACGCCGCGGCTGATGTCCGCGCTGGTCGAGGAGGCCGTGAGCGTCGGCGACCTGGTGCGGCTGATGCGTTTCAGCCAGGGCGACGCCAACCTCGTCGAGCTGACGCTGCCTCCCGAGGCGGCGCTGGTCGGCACTCGCGTCGGCGACGTGGACTGGCCGGAGGACACCTCGCTGGTCACGATCATCCGCGGCACCCGGGTGCTCACGCCGAGCCAGGAGGACGCGCTGGAGGCCGGCGACGAGCTGCTCTTCGTGGCCGCGCCCGCGCGTGAGGAGCAGCTGGAGGACCTGCTGTCGGTCCGCAGGGAGGACGCCTCCGCCTGAGGCTCCGCGCTTGTACGTACCAAAGGGGGGGGGGGAAGGGGTTGTTCTTCGTTCTCCCTTGTCCGTTATAGGCTCTACCTCCTCGGCCCGCTTGGTTCTAGGATCCCAGTCTCGCGTCCTTTGTTCCT
>NZ_JBWKFF010000006.1:166746-187328 GCF_056434425.1 Streptomyces sp. NPDC044033
GCAGATCGGGTTTTCTATCTCGGGTTCATGGACACCGCTCCTCCGCAATCTTCTCCTCCTCCCCCACCCCCCCCCCTCCCCCCTCCCCCCCCCCCCCCCCCCCCCCCTTTGGTACGTACGGGCCTCAGCGCCGGTGCCGCGCCTGGCCCGGACGCGCGGGCTCGGCCTCGGTCGTCACGACGGTGTCGCGTGCGACACCGTCGGCGGCCTCCTCGGCCTCCAGCTCCGCGATCACGTCGATCGGCGGCGGCGCCTTGGCCAGGAAGATCCACGTCAGATAGACGCAGAGCAGGAACGGCGGGATGCCCAGCGCCACCTTGACCCAGCCCAGCTGCGTGGCGTCGCCCCACCAGTACAGCGGGAAGAGGACCGCCGACTTGGCGAGCAGGATGGTGCCCCACGCCCAGGTGGACTTCGTATAGGCGCGGAAGCGGCCCGGGTTGCGGGTGCGCCAGGAGAGGTTCTCCTTGAGCATCGGGCCGAGCAGCAGTCCGATGAGCGGATACCGGCAGATCGCCGAGACGATGTACGCGACGGCCAGGCCCAGGGTGTAGAGCATGCCCGGCAGATAGAAGTTCTTGGCGTCGCCGGACATCATCGCGAAGATCGCGCCGAAGGCGACTCCGAAGACTCCGCTGAGCGCGTGCTTGAGGGTCTGCCTCCGCACCAGGCGGGCCACGGCGAGCAGCGCGGTGAGCGCCAGGGACGCGATGGCGGCGACGTGGATGTCGCGGTTGATCGTGTAGATCAGGACGAAGACCAGGCCGGGCACGGTGGTGTCCACCATGCCCCACACGCCGCCGAACGCCTCCAGCAGCGCGGTGTCGGCCGCCGCCTTGCCGGGCGCCGCGCGATCGCGCGCGCCGGGGTCCTCATCGGTGGTGGTCGGCTTGTCGGAAGACGGCACCGGCTACTCCTGTCCGAGCGGTCGGAGTTCGTATTTGGGATTGAAGAGCACCCGGCGTCCATGGCTCATGGAGATGCGGCCGGAGGCGATGAGCTTGCGGCCGGGTTCGATCCCGACGATGGACCGGCGGCCCAGCCACACCACGTCGAGCGCGGCGGACCCGTCGAACAGCTCGGCCTCCAGCGCGGGCACGCCCGCCCGGGGCCGCAGCGTGACCGTACGGAGAGTGCCGGTGACCTTGACGATCTGACGGTCGTCGCAGTCGCAGATCCGGGTGCAGCCGACGGACTGGGTGTCCTGCTGGAGCTCCGCGGAGTGCAGCTCCTCCTGGGAGGTGGACAGCCGGTCGAGCATCCGGCGGAAGCGGCCGGTCGGCTTCTCGGTTCGGGGTGCGGCACTCATGCGGCCAGCGTACCGGGGGTGACCGCTGCGAACGCCCCGCATCACTGCTCGAAGCGGTATCCCATGCCGGGCTCGGTGACGAAGTGCTTGGGGTGCGAGGGGTCGGCCTCCAGTTTGCGGCGCAGCTGCGCCATATAGACCCGCAGGTAGTTGGTCTCGGTGCCGTAGGACGGGCCCCAGACCTCCTGGAGGAGCTGCTTCTGGCTGACCAGCCGCCCGGTGTTGCGCACCAGCACCTCCAGCAGGTGCCACTCGGTCGGCGTCAGCCGTACGTCCCGGCCGCCGCGGTTGACCTTCTTGGCGGCCAGGTCGACGGTGAAGCCGTCGGTCTCGACGATGACGGCGTCGTCGGGGGTGCCGGCGGGCTCCGCGCGGCGGACGGCGGCGCGCAGCCGGGCGAGCAGCTCGTCCATGCCGAAGGGCTTGGTGACGTAGTCGTCGGCCCCGGCGTCCAGCGCCTCGACCTTCTCGTCGGAGGTCTGGCGGGCGGAGAGCACCAGGATGGGGACGCGGGTCCAGCCGCGCAGGCCCCGGATGACCTCGACGCCGTCCATGTCGGGCAGGCCGAGATCGAGGATGATCACGTCGGGGTGGCGGGCGGCGGCGAGCTGGAGGGCGGTCGCGCCGTCGGGGGCCGCGTCCACGTCGTACTTCCGTGCCTTCAGATTGATCACGAGGGCGCGGACGATCTGCGGCTCGTCATCCACCACGAGCACCCGGTTCATTCGGTGGCCCGCCTTTCTGGGGTTGTCCTGTCGGTGATGGGGTTCATGCGTCGGTGATGGGGTTCATGAGATGGCCTGGGCCGGAAGGTCCGGGCGTACGGGCGGGCGGCCGGGCGCGGCCCGCAGGGTGAGCACCATGGTCATTCCGCCGCCGGGGGTGTCCTCCGCGGTGAGCGTGCCGCCCATGGCCTCGGCGAAGCCGCGGGCGACCGCGAGGCCGAGTCCGACGCCCGCGCCGCGCGGTGCGTCACCATAGCGCTGGAACGGTTCGAAGATGCGGTCCTTGTCGCTGTCGGGGACGCCGGGGCCGCGGTCGGCGACGCGCACCTCGACCCGTTCGCCGAGGGCGCTGGCGGCCACCAGGACGGGCGCGTCGCCGGGGCTGTACTTGACGGCGTTCTCGACGAGGTTGGCGACGCTGCGCTCCAGCAGGCCGGGGTCGACGGCGACCATCGGCAGCGTCTCGGGGATGTCGAGGGTGACGCTGCCCTCCGGCACACCGCCGAGCGCCATCGGAACCACCTCGTCGAGGTCGATCTCGCGGATCAGCGGGGTGACGGTGCCGGTCTGGAGCCGGGACATGTCCAGGAGGTTGCCGACGAGGTGGTCGAGGCGGTCGGCGCCGTCCTCGATGCCCGCGAGCAGCTCCGCCTCGTCCTCGTCGGACCAGGCGACGTCGTCGGAGCGGAGTGAGGTGACGGCGGCCTTGATGCCGGCCAGCGGGGTGCGCAGGTCGTGGCTGACGGCGGCGAGCAGGGCGGTGCGGATGCGGTTGCCCTCGGCGAGCTCCTGGGCCCGCTCGGCCTCGCCGACCAGCCGCTGCCGGTCGAGCACGACCGCGGCCTGGGCGGCGAAGGCGGCGAGCACCCGGCGGTCCTCGGCGGGCAGCACCCGGCCGGAGAGGGCGAGCGCCATGTGGTCGCCGACGGGCATGTCGACGTCGGCCTCCTCGGGGCGCGTCAGCGTCCGGGGGCCGACGCTGCCCGCGCAGGTCCAGGGCTCGACGTCGCCGGCCCGTTCGAGGAGCGCCACGGATTCCATCGCGAAGGTCTCGCGGACCCGCTCCAGCAGGGCGTCCAGGCTGGTCTCGCCGCGCAGCACGCTGCCCGCGAGGAAGGAGAGGATCTCGGATTCGGCGCGCAGCCGGGCGGCCTGGTGCGTACGGCGGGCGGCGACGTCCACGACGGAGGCCACCGACACGGCCACCGCGAAGAAGATCACGATGGCGACGATGTTCTGCGGGTCCTGGACGGTGAGGTTGTGGGTGGGTGGGGTGAAGTAGAAGTTGAGCAGCAGCGAGCCGACGGCCGCGGAGGCGAGGGAGGGCAGCAGCCCGCCGAGTATCGCGGCGATGACGGTCAGGAAGAGGAAGAGCAGCACATCGTTGGCGAGGCCCGGGCCGTCGTCGTCCAGCTGGGTGAGGAAGAGCGAGAGCAGGATCGGGGCGATGACACCTGCGCACCAGCCCGCGAGGATGCGGGGGCGGCCGAGCCGGGCGCCGCGGGCCACCGGCAGGCCCCGGCCCTTGGCGACCTCCTCGTGGGTGACGATGTGCACGTCGAGGTCGGGGCCGGAGTCGCGGGCGACGGTCTGGCCGACGCCGGGTCCGAAGATGTACTGCCAGGTCTTGCGGCGGCTGGAGCCGAGCACGACCTGGGTGGCGTTGACGCCCCGGGCGAATTCCAGGAGCGAGCTGGGGATGTCGTCGCCGATGACGTGGTGGAACGTGCCGCCGAGGTCCTCGACCAGGGTGCGCTGGACGGCCAGCTCCTTGGGCGAGGCGGAGGTCAGTCCGTCGCTGCGGGCGATGTAGACGGCGAGGATCTCGCTGCCGGAGCCCTTGGCGGCCATCCGGGAAGCGCGGCGGATGAGCGTACGGCCCTCGGGTCCGCCGGTGAGGCCGACGACGATGCGCTCGCGGGCCTGCCAGATGCTGGAGACGCTGTGCTCGGTGCGGTACTGGCGCAGGTACTCGTCGACCCGGTCGGCGGTCCACAGCAGGGCCAGCTCCCGCAGCGCGGTGAGGTTGCCGGGCCGGAAGTAGTTGGAGAGGGCGGCGTCGACCTTGGCGGACTTGTATATGTTGCCGTGCGCCATGCGGCGGCGCAGCGCCTGCGGCGACATGTCGACCAGCTCGATCTGGTCGGCGCGGCGCACGACCTCGTCGGGCACGGCCTCGCGCTGGCGCACACCGGTGATGGACTCGACGACGTCGCCGAGCGATTCGAGGTGCTGGATGTTGACGGCGGAGACGACGTCGATGCCCGCCTGGAGCAGCTCCTCCACGTCCTGCCAGCGCTTGGTGTTGCGGGAGCCGGGGACGTTGGTGTGCGCGAGCTCGTCGACGAGGGCGACGGCGGGGCGGCGGGCGATGACCGCGTCGACGTCCATCTCGGGGAAGACGGTCCCCCGGTATTCGAGCTCGCGGCGGGGCACTTCCTCCAGGCCGTGCAGCATGACCTCGGTGCGCGGGCGGTCATGGCACTCGACGAACCCGACGACGACGTCGGTGCCGCGCTCCGCGCGGCGGTGCGCCTCCGACAGCATCGAGTACGTCTTGCCGACCCCCGGTGCCGCCCCCAGATAGATCCGAAGCTTGCCGCGTCCCATGGCCCCATCTTCTGTCCCGGGCCGGTTCTGCGCCCTGTTTGTCTCCACGCACTGTCGACCTTACGGCCAAGGATTCGGACAAATAGCCTGGGGGACGGTCCCCGGCCGCGTATTGACGCAGCTCTGACGCCTGCCGCAGCGGGGCGCGGCCCCCGGTAATCCAGCTGCCCCGACCGGTCGGCGCTGCCAGGATGCCCCGTATGACTGACGTACGTACCGCGCATACGGCGGACCTGGACGCGGCGGCGCTCAAGGCCGTACGGGCACTGCTCGACGACGCCTTCGACGGGGACCTGTCGGACGAGGACTGGGACCACACGCTCGGCGGGACGCACGTGCTGCTGTGGGAGGACGGGGAGCTGATCGGGCACGGGGCGGTGGTGCGCCGGCAGTTCCTGCACGCGGGCCGGGCCGTGCGCGCGGGATATGTGGAGGGCGTGGCGGTACGGGCGGACCGGCGCGGCCGGGGGCACGGCGCCGCGCTGATGGACGAGGCGGAACGGCTGCTGCGCGGCGGATACGAGCTGGGGGCGCTGTCGGCCTCGGACTCCGCCGTCGGCTTCTACGCGGCGCGCGGCTGGCAGGTCTGGCCGGGCACGACGTCGGTGCTCGGGCCGACGGGCATCGAGCGGCTGCCGGACGAGGAGGGCGGCGTCTTCGTGCTGCCCGTGAGCGCGGACCTGTCGCTGGACGGCGACCTGGCGTGCGACTGGCGGTCGGGGGACGCCTGGTAGCGGGAGGCCCGGTCGCGCCGCCGCCCTGGCCTCAGCCCCGCTCCCCGTCGGCGGCGCGGCCGCCCGTCGGGGCCGGCTGCGGGGCGCGGTCCCGGCGGCCCAGCAGATCTGCCAGGCCCTGGCGGGTAGCGGCCACTACGACGCGGTCCTCCGGGCTCAGCACGTAGTCGGCGGACAGGTCCCAGTCCAGACCGGGACGGCGTTCGCCGTCCCTCGGCGGCGGGGCCTCCGCCAGGTCGTGGCGGCGCTCGACGGGGTCGGTCGTGTCCAGGGCGAGCACCCGCCAGGAGCCGGGCCGGAACGCCTGCGCGACGCTGAGCCCCGCCAGTTCCGGGTGGGCCTTGACGTCCAGGGCGACGAAGAGGAGCACCTTGCGTTCGACGGGGATCGCGCCCAGCATCCGGCGGCCCATCATCGCCCCGGCGAAGGCCGGCGCGGCGAGCGAGGAGACGCTGCGGCTGCGCGTCATCGCCTGCGGGTGCGAGTCGCGCAGGGTGCGGTAGACGGCGGCGGCGAACCGGTCCTCGTAGAGCCGCATCACCGCCCGTACGCCGGGCTTGCAGGCGCGGGCGGAGAGCACGGCCTCCAGATTGGTGGTGTCGCTGCTGGTCAGGGCCAGTACCGCGAGGCTGGTGCCGATCTTCGCGGCGTCCAGCACGCCCTCCTCCGTGACATCGCCGATCACGGTCGGCACCCGCAGGTTCCGGGCGAGGGCGATGCCGCGCGCCTGCGGGTCCTGTTCCACGCACACCACGGGGATGTCCAGCTCGCGCAGCCGGGCCAGTACGCGCGTACCGACCTTCCCGAGTCCGAGCAGCACCACATGGCCGGAGAGCCCGCGCGGCGGGCGGCGCAGCGTCGACGCGGACCGGAAGGTGCCGAGCCCCTCCAGGGCGGCGGCGACCAGCAGCGGGAGCAGCAGCAATCCGGTGAGCCCGGAGAGCAGTTGAAGGATCTGGCGGCCGAGGGGTTCGCCGATCGCCGGATCGTCGATGGCGAACAGGTCGAGCAGTGAGAGGTACGCGGCGTGCGCCGGGTCCTCGTCGGTGACCAGCCAGGAGGCGATGGCCAGCGCGCCGACGGCGGCCGCGAGGCCGGCGAGCGACCAGCGGAGCCGGCGCGAGAAGAACGAGCCGAGGGGCAGGGCGCGGGCCGCGAGCCGGGACCGCGGGAGCGCCGGCCCGGTGTGGGTGACGGTCTCCAGCACCATCGTGCCGCGGCCCGCCGCCCGCGCCACCTCGTCGTCGTCGGGCAGCAGCAGCGGTTCGTCGGCGCTCGCGCCGGAGATGCTGCCGCTCGCGCCGGAGGTGCTGCCGCCCGTACCGGAGCCGCCGCCGCCCGCGGGGCCGTCGCGCGGGGCGGAGAGGACGGCGAGGGTGCACAGGGCGCGCTCGCTCCCTCCTCCCCCGCTGCCGCGCCCCGGCGCGGGCGGGCGTTCGGCGGCGCGCAGCAGTACGCCACCGGCGGGGATGACCTTGCTGGTGCCCGCGATGGCCGCGGCCACCAGCGCGGGGGCGGCGGTGTCGGCGTCGGACAGAACGGTGGTCGACGCGTCGGTGGCCTCGGGGTCGAGGTCGGGGGCGGAGATGAGGACGGCCTGGTCGAGGAGTTCCTCAAGGTGCTGGCCGAGCCGCCGGTTGTAGAGCCGGATGACCAGCCGCAGCCGGGGGTTGAGGCGCCGGGCCCGCAGGGCCGCGTGGATGTTGGTCTCGTCGTCGTCGTAGACGAGCGCCAGCGCCTCGGCATGCTGCACGCCGGCCTCGATGAGCGCCTCGTCGTCGGGCTCGGCGGCCTCGACGATCCGTACGGGCTGCGCGGGCTCCCCACCGGACGCGGCCGGGCCCCGGCCGCCCACCGCTCCGGTCACCCGCCCGAACAGCGCCGCCGCCCGGCCCACCATGGCGGAGGGCTGGCGGCGGTCCGTACGGGCTCCCGGCAACAGCACGGTGACGCGCTCGCTGTAGACGCCGGAGAGCTCGGCGGCGAGCCGGTGCACCAATCCGTCGTCGCCGCAGACCACCATATGTGGCGCGGTTGCGGGCTGTTGGGACTGCTGAGGTAGTGGGGACACCTGTCAAGGGTGCCTTGTAGACACCCTTGACGGGCCCCTGCCGCGAGGTCCGTTCATAGCGCCCCGCCGACTGGTCCCGGTACCTGACGAAGTGTCCGTACGCGCCGCCGGCCCCGTCCTCGCGGGCTCAAGCGGCCTTTCCCACCAAGTGCGTACGGGCATCGGCGCGCCGTTCTCACGAGGTGGAAACCCTCCGCTCACGCGAGCCCGCTAATCCGGCCACCCCACATCGATACCGAGCGCCCTGCACTGCTGGGCACTCACACCTCGCACCCCGATCAGCAGGGCGTCGCCGAAGTCCGCGCCCGCCAGGTTCGCCCCCGTGAAATCGGCCAGGGAGAGGTCGGCCCCGGCGAAGCGCGCTTCCGCGAGCACCGCGCCGGTGAAGTCGGCCCTCCTGAGGTCTGCCTCGGCGAAATCCGCCCCGGTGAGATCCGCGTGGGCGAGCCGGGCCGTCATCAGGTTCGCTCCCGTGAGTTTCGCTCGGGTCAAGTCGGCCCGCGTGAAGTCCGCGTGAAACAAGTCGGCGTAGGCGAGGTCGGCCCGGGAGAGGTTCGATCCGGCGAAGCCGGAGAGGGCCAGACCGGCCCGATACCGGCCGGCGATGCGGAACCCTCGCCTCGCCCAAGCGTCCTCTCCCGTGAGGCAGGCACCGGCCAGGTGCAGCCCGGACAAGTCGACGACGGCTCCGGACACTTGGTGTCGCGATGTCGCGAGCAAGGGGTACAGCAAGGCCGTCAGCGCCTGCCGCACATCGGGGGCGGGTTCGGCGAGGAGCCTCGGACCGGGCGTCGAGAGGGTACGCCGTCGCACCGCCCGGCGCTCCGCCGTGCCGGTACCGCGCGGAACGGGCCGCCTCCGGTGGCGAGGGGCACGTTGCCGGACGAAGGCGTTGAGAACCTGAGCCGCGTGCAGCCCTTGTTCGGGCGCGTCCCGGATGATCTGTTCCAGTGCGAGAACGCCGCCGATGCGCCCGTACAGGTCGCTGGAGCTCAGACGTTCGAGCGCCTTCGTGAACCGGTCGGTGACTTGTCCCCGGCGGGCGAGGCGGTAGTTGAACATGGTGAACAGCAGGGCCACCCCGGCCCCGAAGACCGCGGCGATCTGGACGACCGCCATGCGGAATCCGGTGACCAGGGCCGCCGAGCCGGAGCGCAGCCCCTTCGCGTCGAGGTACTCGCCGTCGACCCACCACGGGCCGCGCCAGATCAGCAGCACGACGACGATCACGAACGCTGCCGCGCCCGCGCCCGCGAGCAATTGCGGGTGCCTCGCCCGAGCCCACCACCACGCCCGGCGTACCGAGTATCGAGTGTCCATGGCCCATGACAGCGCGGCGTGCCGCGCCGGCACCAGGTACGTGCGGCGAGCGCGACGAATGGTGCGGCACGGCACGCCGTTGGGGGCCGTGGTGGTGGTCGGGGCCTGTCGGGCCTCAGTTCTTCGTGAGCTTCTGGAGGGCGATGTTGAGTTCCAGGACGTTGACACGCGGGTCGCCCAGGAAGCCCGCGATGCGGCCCTCCGTGTGGTCCTCGACCAGCTGTGCGACCTTGGCCGCGGGCAGGTGGTGGGCCTTGGCCACGCGCTGGGTCTGGAGCTCGGCGTAGGCCGGGGAGATGTCCGGGTCGACGCCGGAGGCCGAGGCGGTCAGGGCGTCCGGGGGGACGGCGGACGGGGAGACGCCGTTGAACTCGGCCACGTCCGCGCGGCGTTGCTCCACCGAGGTGAGCAGGACCTTGCTGTCGGCGGCCAGGTTGGAGGCGCCCGAGACGGTGAGGCGGTACTGGGTGTTCTCGGTGTTGGGGCCCGCCGCCGAGGGGCGCGACTGGAAGTACCCCGGGTCGGGCAGCGGGTTCCCGTCCTTGTCCTTCTTGTCGAGCGTGTAGGTCTGGCCGAGGAGCGAGGAGCCGGCGGACTTGCCGTCCGCCTTCACCTCGGAGCCGTTCGCCTTGTCGTGGAAGGCAGCCTGCGCGATGCCGGTGACGGCCAGCGGGTAGATCACGCCGCAGACCACGGTGAGGACGAGCATGGCCCGCAGACCCGCCATCACCAACCGGACCGTGCTGCGTACGGAGTTGTTCATGACGTCACCCGATGCCAGGAATGAGGGAGATGAGCAGGTCGATGATCTTGATGCCGATGAACGGGGCGATGAGCCCGCCCAGCCCGTAGAGGGCGAGATTGCGGCGGAGCATGGAGTCGGCGCTCATCGGCCGGTAGCGGACGCCCTTGAGGGCGAGCGGCACCAGGGCCACGATGATCAGCGCGTTGAAGACGACCGCGGAGAGGATCGCGGACTGCGGCGAGTGCAGGCTCATGATGTTGAGCTTGTCGAGGCCCGGATAGGCCACCGCGAACATCGCCGGGATGATCGCGAAGTACTTCGCGACGTCGTTGGCGATCGAGAAGGTCGTCAGGGCGCCCCGGGTGATCAGGAGCTGCTTGCCGATCTCGACGATCTCGATGAGCTTGGTCGGGTTGGAGTCCAGGTCCACCATGTTCCCGGCCTCCTTGGCGGCCGAGGTGCCGGTGTTCATGGCCACGCCGACGTCCGCCTGGGCCAGCGCGGGGGCGTCGTTGGTGCCGTCGCCGGTCATCGCGACGAGCTTGCCGCCCGCCTGCTCCCGCTTGATCAGCGCCATCTTGTCCTCGGGCGTAGCCTCCGCGAGGAAGTCGTCGACGCCCGCCTCCTCGGCGATCGCCTTGGCCGTCAGCGGGTTGTCGCCCGTGATCATGATGGTCTTGATGCCCATCCGGCGCAGCTCGTCGAACCGCTCGCGCATGCCATCCTTGACGACGTCCTTGAGGTGGATGACGCCCAGGATCCGGGCCCCGTCCGCGTCTTCGAGGGCGACCAGCAACGGTGTGCCGCCCGCCTCGGAGATCGTCTCGGTGAGCCGCCGGGCGTCGTCCGCGACGCTGCCGCCGCGCTCCTCGACCCAGGCGATGATCGAACCGGAAGCGCCCTTGCGGACCTTGCGGGCCGCCCCGTTCTCTTCCAGGTCGACGCCCGACATCCGGGTCTGCGCCGTGAACGGCACCCACTCCGCGTGCTCCAGTTCGCCTTCGTGGCGCTCCCGGAGCCCGTACCCCTCCTTGGCGAGTACGACGATCGACCGGCCCTCCGGCGTCTCGTCGGCGAGCGAGGAGAGCTGGGCGGCATCGGCGACCTCGGCCGCCGTCACGCCCTTGACCGGTACGAACTCGGCGGCCTGGCGGTTGCCGAGGGTGATGGTGCCGGTCTTGTCGAGCAGCAGCGTGGACACGTCGCCCGCTGCCTCGACCGCGCGCCCGGACATCGCCAGCACATTGCGCTGCACCAGCCGGTCCATGCCCGCGATGCCGATCGCGGAGAGCAGCGCGCCGATGGTGGTCGGGATGAGGCAGACCAGCAGGGCGGCGAGCACGATCATCGTCTGCTCGGCCTTGGCGTAGATCGCGAAGGGCTGGAGGGTGACGACGGCGAGCAGGAAGACGATGGTGAGCGAGGCGAGCAGGATGTTGAGCGCGATCTCGTTCGGCGTCTTCTGCCGGGCCGCGCCCTCGACCAGGTTGATCATGCGGTCGATGAAGGTCTCGCCCGGCTTCGTCGTGATCTTGATGACCACGCGGTCGGAGAGCACCCTGGTGCCGCCCGTGACCGCGGACCGGTCGCCGCCGGACTCGCGGATGACCGGCGCCGACTCGCCCGTGATGGCGGACTCGTCAACGGACGCGACGCCCTCGACGACATCGCCGTCGCCCGGGATGATGTCGCCGGCCTCGCAGACGACGAGGTCGCCGACGCGCAGCTCGGTGCCGGGCACCTGCTCCTCGGCGCCGCCGTTCAGGCGCCGCGCGACCGTATCCGTCTTGGCCTTGCGCAGGGTGTCCGCCTGCGCCTTGCCGCGGCCCTCGGCGACGGCCTCCGCCAGGTTGGCGAACAGGACGGTCAGCCACAGCCAGACGGTGATCGCCCAGCCGAACCAGTCGCCGGGGTTCTTGACGGCGAGGACGGTGGTGACCACCGAGCCCACCTCGACCACGAACATCACCGGGGACTTGACCATCACCCGCGGATGGAGTTTGCGGCACGCGTCCGGGAACGACTTGAGCAGCGCCTTCGGGTCGAAGATGCCGCCGGAGACGCGGCCCTGCTCCGCCTCCGCCGAGTGCCGCGCCTCGCCCCCTTCGGGCGTGCGTACGGGTGTCGCAGTGGACATGGGGTCCTCAACAGAAGTGTCTACGCGGCTCATGACAGCCCCTCCGCCATCGGCCCGAGGGCCAGCGCCGGGAAGTAGGTGAGACCGGTGATGATCAGGATGACGCCGACCAGCAGCCCCGCGAAGAGCGGCTTGTGGGTGCGCAGGGTGCCGGCCGTCTCGGGGACCGGCCGCTGCTCGGCGAGCGAGCCGGCCAGGGCCAGCACGAACACCATCGGCAGGAAGCGGCCGAGCAGCATCGCGAGGCCGATCGTGGTGTTGTACCAGGGCGTGTTGGCGTTGAGGCCGGCGAAGGCGGAGCCGTTGTTGTTGGCGCCGGAGGTGAAGGCGTACAGCACCTCGGAGAAACCGTGCGCGCCGCTGTCGTGCACCGAGTTGCCCGCGGTGTTCAGCATGGAGTGCGGCGGCCCGGCGAGCGCCATCGACAGGGCCGTGAAGCCCAGTACCAGGGTCGGTGTGATGAGGATGTAGCACGCGGCGAGCTTGATCTCGCGGGTGCCGATCTTCTTGCCGAGGTACTCGGGCGTACGGCCGACCATGAGCCCCGCGATGAAGACCGCGATGATCGCCATCACGAGCATGCCGTACAGGCCGGAGCCGACGCCGCCGGGCGCGATCTCGCCGAGCATCATGCCGAGCATGGTGAGGCCGCCGCCGAAGCCGGTGTACGAGGAGTGGAAGGAGTCGACCGCGCCGGTCGACGTCAGCGTCGTGGCGACCGCGAAGATCGAGGAGCCGCCGACGCCGAACCGCTGCTCCTTGCCCTCCATCGCGCCGCCCGCGGCCTGCAGGGCCGGGCCGCCGTGGTGGAACTCGGTCCACATCATCAGCGCCGTGAAGCCGATCCAGATCAGCCCCATGGTGGCGAGGATCGCGTAGCCCTGCCGGACGTTCCCGACGAGCTTGCCGAAAGTACGGGTCAGCGCGAAGGGGATCACCAGGATCAGGAACGGCTCGAAGAGGTTGGTCAGGCCGTTGGGGTTCTCGAAGGGGTGGGCGGAGTTGGCGTTGAAGTAGCCGCCGCCGTTGGTGCCGAGCTCCTTGATGACCTCCTGCGAGGCCACGGCGCCGCCGTTGACCTGCTGGCTGCCGCCGGTGAGCTGGCCGATCTGGTGGATGCCCGAGAAGTTCTGGATGGCGCCGCACGCGACGAGCACGAGCGCGCCGACGATCGCGATGGGGATCAGGATGCGGACGGTGCCGCGCACCAGGTCGGCCCAGAAGTTGCCGAGGTTCCCGGTGCGGGAGCGGGCGAAGCCCCGTACGAGCGCGATGGCCACCGCGATGCCGACGGCCGCGGAGACGAAGTTCTGCACCGCGAGGCCGAGCGTCTGGACGGCGTGGCCCATGGCCTGCTCGCCCGAGTACGACTGCCAGTTGGTGTTGGCGACGAAGGACGCCGCGGTGTTGAACGCCTGGTCCGGGCTGATCGCGTGGAACCCGAGCGAGAGGCTCTTGGGCAGTACGCCCTGGGCCCGCTGGAGCAGGTAGAGGAGGAGCAGGCCGACGGCGGAGAAGGCGAGGACGCCGCGCAGATACGCGGGCCAGCGCATTTCGGCCGTCGGGTTGGCGCCGATGCAGCGGTAGATCCACTTCTCTACGCGCAAGTGCTTGGTGGAGCTGTACACGGCGGCCATGTAGTCGCCGAGCGGTCGGTAGGCCAGGGCCAGCGCCACGAGCAGCGCGAGCAGCTGGAGGACTCCGGCGAGGACGGGGCTCATATCTGTGCTCAGAACCTCTCCGGGAAAACGAGGGCTATGACGAGGTAGCCCAGCAGGGCGACGGCCACGACGAGGCCGACGATGTTCTCGGCGCTCACAGCTTCGTCACCCCCTTGGCGACGAGTGCCACCAGCGCGAAGACCGCGATCGTGGTGACGACGAAGGCCACGTCGGCCATCGTGTGCTCCTAGAGGTTCGGATATGAACGGACCTCTAGAGGAAACCTCCGTTTCGGCCATCCGAATGCCCCGTTGACGCCTCCCTTACGGCCATTAGCGCCTCGTTGACGTGATTCATACGCAGACGTCTCAGACCTGCGAAAACGCCGATGGGCCGGTCCCCCCGGAAGGGGAACCGGCCCATCGGAACGTTCAAATCCGGCCGCTGGACGGTCCGTGGACCGTCCGGGCGCGACCGTTGTTCAGCGCACCTCGGAGATCTCCGGACCGCGCTGGAGGCGGTCCACGCCGCCCGCGAAGCGCGAGCCCTCGGCCTCGTCCTGCTGCACGCCGTCGGGCATCATCTGGGCGTCGTCCGGAAGCTTCAGGACGATCGGGTCCCGGGGCGCCATCGGGGAGTCGCCGCGCACCACGACCGTGTCCTGGAAGATCTGCTCCAGCAGCCCCGCGGTGTCGGGCTGGACCGCGCCCTGGCCCGAGATCACCCCGCGCAGGAACCAGCGCGGCCCGTCGACGCCGATGAAGCGCACCAGCTGCACGCCGTTGGTGCCGTCCGGCAGCTGTACGGGCACCTGGGCCCGCAGCTCCCAGCCGAGCGGCCCCTCGACCTCGTCCACGACACCGCCCTGCTGGGTGATGCCGCCCGCGATCTCGTCCCGCACCTCGCGCCAGATGCCCTCGCGCTTGGGGGCGGCGAACGCCTGGAGCTGCACGGCGCTGTCGCGCAGCACCAGGGTCGCGGCGACGATGGCATCGCCCGCGACCTCCACCCGCAGCTCCATGCCCTCGACCCCGGGCACGAAGATCCCGCCCAGGTCCACCCGGCCCTCGCCGGGGTCCCGGACCTCGCCGATGTCCCAGGGGCCGTCGGGGCGCGGCCCCGGCGGCAGGTTGGCCGAGCCCTCGGCCGAGGCGCCCCCGGCGTCCGTACCGGACTCCCCGTCCTGCGCCAGCTCCTCGGAGGTCACGCCGTCGTCGAGCTGGTCGACGGTCTCCTCGCTGCCCTTGCGGCGACGACCGAACACGTCACTGTCCTTCCCGGTCGGCTACGACCGAAGCGAATCCATTCCCACCCGTTGCACCGCCCACGGCGGCATGGCCGCCGGTGGACCCCAGGCCGCCCTCGGCCCGCGCCGAGCCGGGAAGTTCCGCCACCTCGTGGAAGCGCACCTTCTCGACCTGCTGGACGACCAGTTGGGCGACCCGGTCGAGCCGCTCGAACCGCACGCTCTCGCGCGGGTCCAGATTGACCACGATCACTTTGATCTCTCCACGGTACCCGGCATCGATGGTCCCCGGGGCGTTCACCATGGAGACTCCGCAGCGGGCCGCCAGGCCCGAGCGGGGGTGTACGAAGGCCGCGTACCCGTCGGGCAGCGCGATCGACACTCCGGTGGGGAGCACGGCGCGCTCACCGGGGGCCAGCTCGGCGGCCTCGGTGGTGACGAGGTCGCATCCGGCGTCGCCGGGGTGCCCGTACGCGGGCACGGGGACCGCGGGGTCCACCCGGCGGATCAACACGTCAAGGGGGTCACGGGTCACGGGTTCACCTCGAAAGCTCGCGCGACCTTTACCTGGTCGGGGTCGGCGAGGGCGGCGTCGATCTCGGCGGAGCGGCCGTTGTCGATGAAGTGGTCCACCTTCACCTCGATGAAGAGGGCGTCGGCGCGCACCGCGACGGGCCCGTCCGGGCCACCGATCCGGCCGGTCGCCGAGGAGTAGATCTTGCGGTCGGCGACGGCGACGACCTCGGCGTCGAGATGGAGCACGGTGTCCACCGGAACGGGCCGTACGAAGTCGGTCTCCAGCCGTCCCGTCACCGCGATCACCCGCAGCAGCCAGTTCAGCGAGCCGAGCGTCTCGTCCAGCGCCGTGGCCAGCACCCCGCCGTGGGCGAGGCCGGGGGCGCCCTGGTGGGCCTCCTGGACGGTGAACTCCGCCGTGATCCGCACCCCCTCGCCCGCCCGCGTCACCAGATGCAGGCCGTGCGGCGCCCCGTCGCCGCAGCCGAAGCAGCGGTCGTAGTGCGCGCCTATGATCTCGCCGGGCGCGGGTGCGTCGGGGTGCCGCGTCGGCTCCACGGCACCGGCCGGCGGCGTCAACGCTGTCGTTCGTCCACTCACAGGGGCTGACCTTACCCGCGCGCGCGGCGCACGGGCGCTGCCGTGCCAAGCTAGACCGCATGCAGCCTTACGAAGAGCGTCTGACCGCGCCGCGCACCTGGTGGTTCATCGCGGTCCTGGTCGGGGTCGCGATGGCGCTGATCCTGCTGCCGTTCGGCACGCTGCCGATGCTCGGCGGTCTGATCGGCGGCGCGGCGGTGGCGTGCGTCGTGGTGAGTTCGTACGGCTCGCTCCGCATCCGGGTGGTGGCGGACTCGCTGGTCGCGGGCGACGCGAAGATTCCGCTGGCGGCGCTCGGGACCCCCGAGGTGCTGGACGCCGAGGAGGCGCGCGCCTGGCGCTCGTACAAGGCCGATACGCGCGCGTTCATGCTGCTGCGCAGCTATATCCCGACGGCGCTGCGGGTCGAGATCACGGACCCGGACGACCCGACCCCGTATGTCTATCTCTCGACGCGCTCGCCTGAGCGCCTGGCGGCGGCTCTGACGGCCGTACGCGCGTCCTAGGACCAACTGGACCGACTGCGGCTCCGGTGGCTGTACGCGCGTCCTGGGCCCGTTCCCGCGGGGTGCGGGCGTTCCGCCGCCGCGGCCGGATAAGCGCCGCGGCGAAGGGGTTCTCAGGCTCCGGGCCCGGGCGACGGCGGCAGCTCCGGGGCGGTGCCGGACCGCAGGAGCGCGTCCCAGGGGACCTGTTTGCTCCGCAGGTCCTTGCGGACCTTTCCGGCGAGCTTTCTGGTGTCGCGCCGGTTCAGCACCGCACCGACCGCCGCGCCGACCATGAAGGGCGCGAGGTTGGGCAGGTTGCGGAAGGTGCGCTTGAGGATCTGCTGCCGCAGCTCGCGCTTGAGCTGTCCGCCCAGCGCGGCGTTGACCGAGGTGGGGGCGGTGATGTCGATGCCGCGCTCGTCGGCCCAGGCGCCGAGGTAGGCGATCGCCCGCTGGCGGACGGTGCCGGGCGCGCGTACTCCGTAGATCTCGTGGAGCTCGGCGATCATCTTGAACTCGACGGCGGCGACGCCGACGATCTCGGTCGCCAGTTCGGCGGGCATCGCGGGCGGTACGGGCAGCATCGCCGCGGCGCCGATGCCGGCGCCTACGGTGGAGGTGCCGTTCGCGGCGCCGGCCACCAGCTTGTCCGCGAGCTGTTCCGGGCCGAGGCCCGGGAACTGCGCGCGGAGCGTCGCGAGGTCGCGCACCGGGATGCGCGGGGCGTTGCTGATGATGCGGTCGGCAATGGCGGTCAGGCCCGCCTTGGCGCCCTGTCCGCCCCGCTTGGCGCCGATCTTCGCGCCGCGGCCCACGGCGGCAGCGAGCGAGGCCGTACGGCCTCGCTCGTCATGCTCGTCGTTCTGGGCCATGGCGCGCTGCAAGGCGGCGTCCTCGGTCAGCTCGGGGGTCGTTTCGGGCTGCCGGGAGCGCCGCTTCCGGAACGGGGTCGAGCCTGCCATCGCAGACCCGTGCCTCAGGCCGCGCAGTCGCGGCAGATCGGCTGGCCGTTCTTCTCCGCGGCCAGCTGGCTGCGGTGGTGCACGAGGAAGCACTCCATGCACGTGAACTCGTCGGCCTGCCGGGGCAGCACCCGTACGGACAGCTCCTCGTTGGAGAGGTCCGCGCCGGGCAGTTCCAGGCCCTCGGCCTGGTCGAATTCGTCGACGTCGACGGTTGACGCCGACTTGTCGTTCCTCCGAGCCTTGAGTTCCTCGATGCTGTCCTCGTTGACGTCATCGTCGGTCTTACGTGGGGTGTCGTAGTCCGTTGCCATGTCGCTCTCCCCCTCTGGGTGTCTGCGGTGTCTCAGCGCACGTAACGCGTGAGAGGCCGGACTTGTGCCCGACCTGAGGCGGAGATTTTGCCTCACATCAAGGTCTGTTACTCAATCGACACCCAACCGCGCCTCTGAAGAGGTGATCAGGTTGGGTGGCGATCGGGACCGTACACGGTCCGAAAGTCGCACTGTCACGCGCCACCCCGAGTACTTCCCGTGATCAAGACCCCCGGAAACCCGGATTTTCCCGGCCTTACGACGGCTTTTGCGATCACGGAGAGTCGATGGCCTGAAGTTTGCCCATGTGATCGATCACACACGATCACGGCGTCGGCGGACCATGAAAATTCCGCCCAAAGCGAACCTCTGTAGAGAAGGGTCTCAGCCCGGGAGCACTACGCGCATCACGAGGCCACCGCCTTCCCGGGGCTCCGCGGTGATCCGGCCGCCGTGCGCGCGCGCCACCGAGCGCACGATCGAGAGGCCGAGACCGACGCCCTTGTCGCTGCCCGTACGTTCCGTACGGAGCCGTCTGAAGGGCTCGAAAATGTTGTCCACCTCGTATGCCGGAACGACCGGTCCGGTGTTCTCCACCACCAGCACCGCCTGCCCCCGCTGACTCTCGGTCGTGACCCTCACCCAGCCGTCCGGGGTGTTGTAGCGCACAGCATTCTGCACCAGATTCAGCGCGACCCGCTCCAGCAGCACGCCGTTGCCCAGGACGACGGCGGGCTGCCGGTCGCCCGTCAGTTCCACGTCCTTGGCCGCCGCCTCCGCGCGGGTCTGGTCGACGGCCTGGGCGGCCACCTCGGCGAGGTCGACGGGCTTGCGGTCCACGAGCTCGTTGTCGCTGCGCGCGAGCAGCAGCAGCCCCTCCACCAGTTGCTCACTGCGCTCGTTGGTGGCCAGCAGCGTCTTGCCGAGCTGCTGGAGCTCCGGGGTCGCCTCCGGGTCGGAGAGGTGCACCTCCAGCAGCGTGCGGTTGATCGCCAGCGGCGTGCGCAGCTCGTGGGAGGCGTTCGCCACGAAGCGCTGCTGCGCGGTGAACGAGCGCTCCAGCCGGTCGAGCATCTCGTCGAAGGTGTCCGAGAGCTCCTTCAACTCGTCGTCCGGACCGCCCAGTTCGATACGCCGGCTCAGGTCCGTACCGGCGACGCGGCGCGCCGTGCGGGTCATCTTGCCCAGCGGGGAGAGCACCCGGCCGGCCATCGCGTAGCCGAAGGCGAAGGCGACCACGCTCAGGCCCAGCAGGGCCAGCAGCGAGCGGCGCAGCAGGCCGTTGAGGGCGAGCCGGCGCTGGTCCTGCATGCAGTTGTAGAGGACCTCGTTGAACTGGTCCGTCTTGAGGTTGCCGGAGATGCCCGGGCAGGTGTCGTTGGTCGACTGCACGCTGCCGCCCAGCAGCTTGAACGGCAGCTCGTTGCCGACGTGCAGGGCCTGGGCCGCCAGCAGGTAGATGATCGTGAGCAGCACGATCCCGGCCATCAGGAACATCCCGCCGTAGAGCAGGGTGAGCCGTATCCGGATGGTCGGGCGGAACCACGGGAAGGGGCGCACGACGGGCTGGCGCGGGTCCCACGCGGGTTTCGGCGGGGCCGCCGGCGGGGCGGGGGTGGAGGCCATGCGGGGTCAGATCCGGTATCCGGAGCCGGGCACGGTGACGATCACGGCGGGCTCGCCGAGCTTGCGGCGGAGCGTCATGACCGTGACCCGTACGACGTTGGTGAACGGGTCGGTGTTCTCGTCCCACGCCTTCTCCAGCAGCTGCTCGGCCGAGACCACGGCCCCCTCGCTGCGCATCAGCACCTCCAGCACCGCGAACTCCTTCGGCGCCAGCTGCACCTCCTTGCCGTCCCGGAAGACCTCGCGGCGGTTCGGATCGAGCTTGATCCCCGCGCGCTCCAGGACCGGCGGCAGCGCGACCGTCGTACGGCGCCCCAGCGCCCGTACGCGCGCGGTCAGCTCGCTGAACGCGAAGGGCTTGGGCAGATAGTCGTCCGCACCGATCTCCAGGCCCTCCACGCGGTCGCTGACGTCGCCGGAGGCGGTCAGCATCAGCACGCGGGTGGGCATGCCCAGCTCGACGATCTTGCGGCAGACGTCGTCCCCGTGGACGAGCGGGAGGTCGCGGTCGAGGACCACGACGTCGTAGTCGTTGACGGCGATGCGCTCCAGGGCGGCGGCCCCGTCGTACACGACGTCGACGGCCATGGCCTCCCGGCGCAATCCGGTGGCTACCGCATCGGCGAGCAGCTGCTCGTCCTCGACGACGAGTACGCGCACGGCGCTGTCCTTCCGTATGGCCCCTGTGGGCAGGCTGTTAGCCACTCCATCCTGCCTCCAAGCCCGATAAACCGGCTGTAAGGGGGGCGAGCGGGCGATCATGGCCGAGGGCTCTTCGGGGATTCTTCGGCGTTTCTTCGAGGGTGCGGGGATTCAACGAGTTGCCCGAGGTTTCCCCTCGCGCGGGGCTGGGGAGGACGATTCACACACCCGCGATCACGCCCTGATTGTGGCGCGCCACACCTTGTTGCCGCTCAGGGGCCACGCACGTGATCGAACCACCGCCGGCACACCCCCGTGCCATCGACCCATGCCGAGGGGGCGCTAAATGGACGCGTTCACCGCTGGAATTCTGCAGCGTATAGAGAGCACTCAGACGGATCTCGACCAGGCCCGCGAGTCGGGCGACGACTTCCTCGCCGAGGTCGAGCAGGCAGAACTGGACGACCTGCGCCGACTGGCCGCCGAGCACGGCGTCGAGGTCACCGCCGCCTGAGTCACGCCGCCCCGATCATGGGGCCCGACCCGATCCGAACAGCACCACCCACGCAGCGGAGCGCCTCCGCACCGAACCCGGTGCGGAGGCGCTCCGTGTTTCCTTGCCCGCGCGCTCCTCCTACCGCCGTGCGAGGGCGGATCGGCGGCGCACCGGCCCGGATCGAGCCCGGCCGCGGCCGAGCGTCGAGTAGGAGGGCAGTGGCACGGCCGAGCCGCCGGGGGCGGGCGCAGACCACCGGGCGCTCCGTCAGATGTGCGGCGGGGGGGGGGGGGGGGGGGGGGGGGGGGGGGAGCGGGGGGCCCCCCCCCCCCCCCCCCCACCCCCCCCCCCACCCCCCACCCCCCCCCCCCCCCCACCCT
>NZ_JBWKFF010000006.1:187337-350410 GCF_056434425.1 Streptomyces sp. NPDC044033
GGTCTGAGGCCGAGTGTCGGGGGGGGGGGGGTCGGAATGGCCGGACCGCCGGTGGCGGGCGCAGACCACCGGGCTCTCCGTCAGGTGTGCGGCGGGCCGTCCGCGGACGCCCCGCCGGTTTCCGTACGGACGCCCATACGGCCCCACGCCGCCCTGCCGCGCCCCGGTCCACCCGATGGGACCCCGGAGCCGCGGACGGCCCGCACGCCCCCGTACAGACCGCCCGGCAGTGCTCTCACGTCGGCGGCCAAGGCGCCTGCGTCAGTCGTGCCACGCGCCCAGGTTGTCCAGCAGCTCCTGGAGGGGCTCGAAGAGGCCGGGCGGGGCGGTGACGGCGAGCTCTCCGGAGAGGGGGTCGCCCGGGCGGCCGCCGGTGCGGGCGCCGGCCTCGCGGGCGATGAGGGCGCCGGCCGCGAAGTCCCAGGGGTTCAGGCCGCGCTCGTAATAGCCGTCGAGGCGGCCGCAGGCCACGTCGCACAGGTCGATGGCGGCCGAACCGGCGCGCCGTATGTCGCGGACGCGCGGCAGCAGGGCGCGGACCACCTCGGCCTGGGCCGCCCGCCGTTCGGTGAGATAGCCGAAGCCCGTGCCGATCAGGGCCTGCTCGAAGGCGGGGGCGGGGCGGCAGCTCACCCGCTCGCCGTCGGCGTACGCGCCCTCGCCGAGGACCGCGTGGTAGGTCTCGCGGCGCATCGGGGCCGCGACGACGCCGACCACCGCCTCGCCGTTCAGCTCGGCGGCGATGGAGACCGACCAGGAGGGCAGGCCGTACAGGTAGTTCACGGTCCCGTCGATCGGGTCGATGACCCAGCGCACACCGCTGCTGCCGGTGGTGCTGGCGCCCTCCTCGCCCAGCAGGCCGTCGTGCGGGCGCTCTTCGGTGAGGAAGGTGGTGATCAGCTTCTCGGCGGCGATGTCCATCTCGGTGACGACGTCGATGGGGCTGGTCTTGGTGGCGGCCACGCCGAGGTCGGCGGGGCGGCCGTCGCGCAGCAGCTCGCCGGCCCGGCGGGCCGCTTCGAGCGCGACGGCGAGGAGCTCGTCCTTGAGGGGGCGGTCGGTCACGGCACTCCTAGATCGTGTGGTGCGGCGGGGTCCGCCGGCGTCGTACGGGCACGCCGCTCGCGCCGGTCACTCGGCGCCCGCGGCGGCCGGGCGCGGGGTCCGCGCGGGGCAGCAGCCCACCGGGCAGACGTCGTGGCCGGGGCCGAGCGCGCCCAGCGCGCAGCGCTCCGGCGCGGCCCCGCGCTCGGTCGCCGCCCGCTCCAGGACCAGGTCCCGCACGGCCGCGGCGAACCGCGGGTCCGAGCCGACCGTCGCGGCGCGGGTGACGGGCATCCCCAGCTCCTGGGCCTTCGCGGCGGCCTCGGTGTCGAGGTCGTACTTGACCTCCATGTGGTCCGAGACGAAGCCGATGGGGACCATCACGGCGGCCGGTACGCCCTCGGTGTGCAGGGACTCCAGGTGGTCGCAGATGTCGGGTTCCAGCCAGGGGATGTGCGGGGCGCCGCTGCGGGACTGGTAGACGAGCTCCCAGGGGTGCTCGGCGCCGGTCTCCGCGCGGACCGCGTCGGCGATGACACGGGCGACGTCGAGGTGCTCGGCGACATAGGCGCCGCCGTCGCCGTGGCCGGGCACGGGGCCGGAGGTGTCGGCGGCGGCGGTCGGGATGGAGTGCGTGGTGAAGGCCAGGTGCGCCCCGGCCCGCAGGCCCTCGGGGAGCTCGGCGAGGGCGGCCAGGGTCGCGTCCACCATGGGCCGCACGAAGCCGGGGTGGTTGAAGTAGTGCCGCAGCTTGTCCACGCGCGGGGGCTCGATGCCCTCGGCCGCCAGCGCGGCGAGCGCGTCGGCGAGGTTCTCGCGGTACTGGCGGCAGCCGGAGTACGAGGCGTACGCGCTGGTGGCCAGGGTGAGGACGCGGCGGTGGCCGTCGGCCGCCAGCTGCCGCAGCGTGTCGGTCAGATACGGCGCCCAGTTGCGGTTGCCCCAGTAGACGGGGAGGTCCAGACCGTGCTCCGCGAAGTCCTTGCGGAGCGCCTGGAGCAGCTCGCGGTTCTGGGCGTTGATCGGGCTGACCCCGCCGAAGAGGAAGTAGTGCTGCCCGACCTCTTCGAGCCGCTCGCGGGGGATGCCCCGGCCGCGTGTGACGTTCTCCAGGAACGGCACGACGTCGTCCGGGCCTTCCGGTCCGCCGAAGGAGAGCAGGAGGAGGGCGTCATACGGGGCGGGGGCTGGCTGATCCGACATACGTCCGATCCTGCCACCCCCCACTGACAGGCGGAAAATACCGGTGCGGCAGATGGCGGCCGCCCGTAACCTGTATCGGCCACGAACATCCCTTACCGGTGGAGCCCGCCCCTTGCCCAGTCCCTATCGCGCGATCTTCGCCGCCCCTGGCGCGAAAGGTTTCTCGACCGCCGGTTTCTTCGGCCGGATGACGCTGTCGATGATGAGCATCGGCATCGTCACGATGGTCTCCCAGCTCACCGGCCGGTACGGGCTCGCCGGCGCGCTCTCCGCGACCGTCGCGGTCGCCGACGCGGTGGCCGGACCGCAGATTTCCCGGCTCGTGGACCGGCACGGGCAGCGCCGGGTGCTGCGCCCGGCGACGCTGATCACGACGGCGGCCCTCACGGGGCTGCTGGTGAGCGTGCAGCAGCGGTGGCCGGACTGGACGCTGTTCGTCTTCTCGGCGGGCGTCGGCTGCGTGCCGAGCGTCGGCTCGATGGTCCGGGCCCGCTGGGCGGCGATATACGGGGACTCGCCGCGCATGCTGCACACCGCCTACAGCGCCGAGTCCGTGGTGGACGAGGTGTGTTTCATCTTCGGGCCGATCATCTCCATCGGCCTGTCCACCGCCTGGTTCCCGGAGGCGGGGCCGCTTCTGGCGGGCTGCTTCCTGGTCGTCGGCGTCTTCGCGCTGACCGCGCAGCGCTCCACGGAGCCCGTACCGCACCCGCGAGGGGAGCACCCCAGCCGCTCAGCGCTGCGCTCCCCGGGGCTCCAGGTGCTGGTGGCGACGTTCGTCGCGACGGGGACGATCTTCGGGGCGCTCGACGTGGTGACGGTGGCGTTCGCCGAGGAGCAGGGCCACAAGGCCGCCGCCAGCCTGGTGCTGGCCGTGTGCGCGCTGGGTTCCTGCCTGGCCGGCGCGGTCTTCGGGCTGCTGCACCTCAAGAGCGAGCCGTCCCGCCGGTGGCTGCTGGGCGTCTGTGCGATGGCCGTGAGTATGATCCCCCTCCAACTGGTCGGGAACCTGCCGTTCTTGGCCGTGGCGCTCTTTGTCGCGGGCCTGTCCATCGCGCCGACGATGGTGACCACCATGGCCCTCGTCGAGCAGCACGTATCGCGCGCGCAGCTGACCGAGGGCATGACCTGGACGAGCACCGGGCTCGCGGTCGGGTTCGCGCTCGGCTCGTCGGCCGCCGGCTGGGTGGTGGACGCGTCCGGGGCCGAAGCGGGGTACGCGGTGCCCGGCGTGGCGGGGGTACTCGCGGCCGCGGTCGCGTTCCTCGGGTACCGCCGGCTGCGGCCGGCGCCGCATCGGGAGGGGTCTGGCGCACATGACCGAAACGAGCAGCGCGTGGCGTAACTGGGCGGGGAACGTCGTGGTCCGGCCCGCGCGGACCGTGGCGCCCGCCGACGCCGAGGAGTTGGCGGCGGCGGTCCGCGGGGCGGCGGAGGACGGCCTGCGGGTGAAGGCGGTGGGCACGGGCCACTCCTTCACGGCCGCCGCGGCCACCGACGGACTCCTCATACGGCCCGAACGGCTCACCGGGGTCCGGGAGATCGACCGTACGGCCGGGACCGTGACGGTCGCGGCGGGCACCTCCCTCAAGCGCCTGAACGAGACGCTCTGCGCGCACGGGCTGTCGCTGACCAACATGGGCGACGTCATGGAGCAGACGGTCTCCGGCGCGACCAGCACCGGCACGCACGGCACCGGTCGCGACTCGGCCTCGATCGCCGCCCAGATCAAGGGCCTTGAGCTGGTGACGGCGGACGGCTCGGTGCTGGTGTGCTCCGAGAAGGAGAACCCGGAGGTGTTCGCGGCGGCCCGGCTCGGTCTCGGCGCGCTCGGGGTGATCACGGCGATCACCTTCGCCGTGGAACCGGAGTTCTGGCTCACGGCCCGCGAGGAGCCGATGTCCTTCGACCGGGTCACGGCCGAGTTCGAGCAGCACGTGGCCGAGAACGAGCACTTCGAGTTCTACTGGTTTCCGCACACCGGAAGTTGCAACACCAAGCGCAACAACCGCAGTCCGGGACCGGCCGCGCCGCCCTCGCCGCTGAGCGCGTGGATCGAGGACGAGTTCATGTCCAACGGGCTCTTCCAGGCCGTCTGTGCGCTGGGCCGGGCGGTGCCCGCGACCGTACCGGCCATCGCCAAGATCTCCAGCCGCGCGCTCTCGGCCCGTACCTACACCGACATCCCGTACAAGGTCTTCACCAGCCCCCGCCGGGTCCGCTTCCTGGAGATGGAGTACGCCCTGCCGCGCGAGGGGGCCGTGGCGGCGCTGCGTGAGCTGAAGGCGATGGTCGAGCGCTCGGGCCTGCGGATCAGCTTTCCGGTGGAGGTGCGGACCGCCCCCGCCGACGACATCCCGCTGTCCACGGCCGCCGGTCGCGATACGGCCTACATCGCGGTGCACCTGTACCGGGGCACCCCGCACCACGCCTACTTCTCCGCGGCCGAGCAGATCATGACGGCGCACGGCGGGCGGCCGCACTGGGGGAAGCTGCACAGCCGCGACGCCGCGTACCTGGCCGGGGTCTATCCGCGCTTCGCCGAGTTCACGGCGCTGCGGGACCGGCTGGACCCGCGGCGCCTGTTCGGCAATGACTATCTGCGGCGCGTGCTAGGAGCCTGAACCGGCGTCCTGGCCGCCGGCCGCCGCGGCGTCGTTCTTCGGCGCCCCGTCGCCGGGCTGCTGGTTCCCGTCGCCGGGCTTGCCGTCGTTCTGGCCCCCGTCGCCCTTGCCCTTGTCCTTGTCCTGGCCGGTGCCCGTGCCGCCGTCCGCGCCGCCCTGGTCCGTGCCGCCCTGCGACTGGGAGGGGGTGGGGGTCGGCTTCGAGGTGGGCGTCGAGTCACCGCCGGCGGGGTTCGAGGGCGTCGTGTCCGGCGTCGGCTTGTCCGCACCGCCCGGCTGGTCGGTGTCCGGGGAGTGCGACGAGCCGTTGCCGGAGGTGCCGCCCTCGGAGGGCCCGCCGGTGCCCGGGGTGCCGGTGGGCGTCGACGGGGTGTGCTTCCCGGAGCTGCCGGAGCGGAAGAGCTGCTGGACGGTGGTGCCGCTCTTGCCGTCCGGCGTGGAGCCCGTGGCCAGTTCGACGACGGTGACGGTGACCATCGCGAGCACGAAGATCACGACCGCGTGGAGCAGCGGGCTCTTCCAGCGCCGCAGCCGGGTGCCGTGCGTGGTGGCCGCGGTGAACTCCTCCGGCTCGGACGCGGACCCGGGCCGCGGCCCCCGGCCCTCGGCCTGCCGCAGCAGCCGGGTGGGGTCCTCGGCCCGCGGCAGCATCTGCGTCGCCTCGATACGCGGCAGCATCTGGGTGGCCTCGGCCCGCTTGAGCAACTGCGTACGGTCCGGGTCGGCGTCACCGGCGCCGTCCTCGCCCCGGGCCTTGCCCTTGCCCTCGCCCTTGCCCTCGTCCTTGCCGACCGACGGGAGCATGGTCGTCGCCTGCTCGTCGTCCGCCGGGCCGCTGTGCCGGCGGTCACCGTCCGTGTCCATGACCGGGACTTGGCGCGCCTTCGGCTTCGCCAGAACGGTCACATCACGGATCTGTTCACCCGTTCGCCGGAAGAGATGCTGAAAAATCGTGCCGCCCGTGGTGGCCACCACGCTCACCACGCCCGCACCGATGATCGTTCCGTAGACACCGAGCTTGCCCGCGAGGAGCGCCGCGATCACGGCGGCCAGGCCACTGCCGGCCACCTGGGCGACGCTGAGATCCAGTCGCTTGCCTTGCGGTTTTTCCTCGCTTTCGTCCTTTACTCGCATCTCCAGCCTCTACTTGCCCATTCGCTCCACCCTGCACAGAGAAGAGACTTATGGCCGATGCGATCAGTTCCGATTTAGGCGATTGTGTGAACCTCGCCACTCACACCACCCCCAGGGGTGAATGGGCGCGCGATCAACTCCCTTGCCCCGCGAGAGGTTCCATGGCGCGCCGATCCACCCAGGTGGCCCGAATGGAGTACTGTGGCGAGCCCTGGCCCGGTACCCCGTCCGGCTGCCCGGACTCACGGAAGAGGGCCCCGGAGGGCGCTCCTCCAAGAGGACGCCATTCGGTACGGGTAGCGGCTGTACAGGGCAAATGGCACGATCACCGAGAGTGGCAAACCGGTAACCGTGCCATGGTGGCGCATCGGGTCCCCGACCCGACACGCCGGTCAACTCGGCAATGTTGTGGCAGGCTGCACCCGGGCAGGCCACACTCGACTAGCGGAAGCAGCGACGCACGTGACGTCGGCAGGCACCACCCGGGAGGTCCCCATGCCCGAACTGCGTGTCGTGGCCGTCTCAAACGACGGCACACGGCTGGTGCTCAAGGCTGCGGACAGCACGGAGTACACGCTTCCGATCGATGAGCGGCTGCGCGCCGCCGTGCGCAATGACCGCGCCCGCCTCGGCCAGATCGAGATCGAGGTGGAGAGCCACCTCCGCCCGCGTGACATCCAGGCCCGTATAAGGGCCGGAGCCTCCGCCGAGGAAGTCGCGCAGATGGCGGGCATCCCCGTCGACCGCGTCCGCCGCTTCGAGGGCCCCGTGCTCGCGGAGCGCGCCTTCATGGCCGAGCGGGCCCGCAAGACTCCCGTACGGCGCCCCGGCGAGAACACCGGTCCGCAGCTCGGCGAGGCCGTGGCGGAGCGGATGCTGCTGCGCGGCGCCGAGAAGGACACCGCCCAGTGGGACTCCTGGCGACGCGATGACGGCACCTGGGAAGTCCTCCTCGTCTACCGGGTCGCGGGCGAGATGCGCTCGGCGAGCTGGGCGTACGACCCGCCCCGGCGGATCGTTCAGGCCATGGACGACGAGGCCCGGGTCCTGATCGGCGAGAGCGACGACACGCCCGAGCCGAGTTTTCCCTTCGTGCCGCGTATCGCCCGGCTGCCGCGGGACCGGCCGCTCGACCGCGCGCTGGACCGGCAGTCGCCGACGCCCGCCGCGGAGACCGAGCCGGAGCCGCCCGCCGAGGACGCGCCGAGAGAGCGCGACTCCCTGACCAGCCTGCTGGAGGCCGTGCCCAGCTTCCGGGGCGACATGATCGTGCCCGAGCAGCCCACCGGTGACGTACCGGAAGAGCCGGACGAGGAGGAGCCGGAGGCGGTCGAACCGCCCGCCCCGGCGGCCAGCGCCGGATCGGCCTACGCGGACGTGCTGATGCCGCGGTCGGTGGGGGGCCACCGGGACCGGCTCACGGGCACTACGGACCGGCAGGCCGAGGCCGACGGCGTACGGCCGGGGCGGCGCGCCGCCGTCCCGAGCTGGGACGAGATCGTCTTCGGCACCCGCCGAAAAAAGCAGGAGTAACAGGCCACCGCCCCTTGGTTTGCCGAGTGCGGAATCGTTGTTCCTGCGCAGGTGCCGAATCGTTGCGCCTGTGACCGTCCGGCCCACCCGCCCGGTGGCGCCGGGCGGCCTCAGGCCCCGGGTGAGGGGCGGGTGGGGCGTACGTGGCGCGACTCGGAACGGCCGGGTCAGCGGGTGCGGTGGCTTGCGCGCTCGGGGTGGAGCGGGCCGGCTCCGGAGCCCGCGCCCCCGGACCGAGAATTCGTACGGGCCGAGTGCGACGGCGGCGGATCGGCCCCCGGGCCGGCCGAGCGCCATCAGCTCCGCCCGGGACCCGGGCCGGCCGAGCGCCGTCGACTCGGCCCGCAGCCCGTAGCCCCGGATTCGGAGCCCGTACGAGCCGCGCGCGGCGGCAGCCCGGTCCCCGGCCGGTCCAGGCGCGATCAGCCCGGCTCGGGCCCCGTGGCCACCGGGCGGGCGGCGTCCGCGGACCATTCGCTCCAGGAACCGACGTACAGCGCCGCCGGAACCCCGGCCACCGCCAGGGCCAGCACCTCATGAGCGCCCGACACGCCCGAGCCGCAGTAGACGCCGACCTCGGTCTCGCCGTTCGCGCCCAAGGAAGCGAAGCGGGCCGCGAGTCCGGGGGCCGGACGGAAGCGGCCGTCTTCCGCCACGTTCTCCGCTGTCGGCGCGGACACCGCGCCGGGGATGTGGCCGCCGATCCGGTCGATCGGTTCCACCTCGCCCCGGTAGCGCTCCCCCGCCCGCGCGTCGAGCAGGACGCCTCGGCGGGCCAGCGCCGCCGCGTCGTCGGCCGCCAGCAGCCCCGCCGCCCCCGGTTCCGGCTCGAAGTCGCCCGTCTCGGGGTCCGGGGCCTCGGTGGTGAGGGCTCCGCCGGAGGCCTTCCACGCCGCCAGGCCCCCGTCCAGGACGCGTACGTCCGTATGCCCCGTCCAGCGCAGCAGCCACCAGCCGCGGGCCGCCGCCCATCCCTGGCCGCCGTCGTATACGACCACTCCCCGGTCGGCGCCGACCCCGGCGCGGCGCATCGCCGCGCCGAAGGCCGCGACGTCCGGCAGCGGGTGGCGGCCCCGCTCCCCCGCCGAGCTCGCCAGTTCGCTGTCGAGGTCGACGTAGACGGCGCCGGGAATGTGCCCGGCCTCGTACTCCGGGCGGCCGGGCGGGCCGCCGAGCTGCCAGCGGATGTCCAGGAGAACCGGCGGCTGAGCCGCCGCCAACTCGCTCGCGAGTTCGGATGCGGTGATGATGGCATTCATAAGGCCCATCCTCGCTCAGTGACCGGTGCCCGCGTCCGGCGTTCCGGTCCCGCGGCGGCGATGGGCCGATACCGGACGGCAACGGCGCCGAAACGGATGCGACATGCCGATTCGGGCAGGCTCCGGGGGGAACCCGCCAAATCCGGCGCGGCCGGGGCGCACACCATGACAGGCGGTGCGAACATCTGGACTGGCCCCGTCCCCGCGCTGCCCCGTGCGCCGCAGACCGGCCCGGGCGGCACGGCCACCACGATGGTCCGAGGAGAGAGTGACGATGACCGAGGAAGCTACTCGGCGCACCCCTGGAACGCCATGCTGGACCAGCCTCATGGTGCACAGCCTGGCCGCGACCCAGGAGTTCTACAGCGGTCTGTTCGGCTGGACGTACCACTTGGGCCCGGGTCAGCTCGGGCCGTACGTACGCGCCGAGCTGGCCGGCCGGCCCGTGGCCGGGATCGGCGAACTGCCGCCCGACCGGCAGCTGCCGGTCTCATGGACGACGTATCTCGCGAGCGATGACGCCGACATCACGGCCGAGCGGATCCGGTGCTGCGGCGGCACGGTGGGCGTCGGTCCCGTCGAAGCGGAGGAGGAGGGCCGGCTGGTGATCGCCATGGACCCGTCCGGCGCGACGTTCGGCGTCTGGGAAGGGCGCCGCCATCTCGGCGCGCAGGGCGCGGGCGTGCCCGGCACACCGGTCTGGCACGAGCTGCTGACCGGCGAGACCACGATGATCGCCAAGTTCTACGAGTCCGTCTTCGGCTATGAGACCGAGGCCGTGGTGGCGGCGGACTTCGACTATCTGACCCTGAACGTGAACGGTTCGCCGGCCGCCGCGATCCGTGGCGTCGGCAGCGCCCTGCCGCGCGACCAGGGGCCGCGGTGGATGACGTACTTCGAGGTGGCGGACGCGGACGCGGCGGCCGCCCGGGTCACCGAGCTGGGCGGCCAGGTGCTGACCCCGCCCCGGGACGCCCCGCCGGGCCGGCTGGCCACGGTCGCGGATCCGGAGGGAGCGGTCTTCACCGTGCTCCGCAGCAATACGCCGGTGCCGCAGGCCGGCTGAGCGGGGGCCGGGGCGGGAGGCCGTACGGGCAACGGGGGCTCACGCCCGTACGGGGCGGCGCGGGGTGTTGGGTCAGCGGCCGGATCACGCCCGTACAAGGGGCACCGGCTCGTGTCCGTACGAGGGCAGCGCGGGGCACTTCACGCCCGTACAAAGGCGGCGCGGAGCGCTGGGTCAGCGGCGCGCCTCGGCGTCCACCGGCAGGACGTCCGGGGAGAGCGCCCCCGCTCCGGCGGCCGCCGCCGTCATCCGGCGGATGTGGTGGCGGCGGCACAGCACCTCGTACCCCACGGTGTCCTGCGCCCCGTCGACGTCGCCGATGACGACCTGCGCGCCCTCGACGACCATCTGGCCGGCCACGGTACGGGCGTTGTGCGTGGCCCGTGCCCCGCACCAGCACAGCGCCTCCACCTGGAGCACCTCGATCCGGTCGGCGAGCTCGACGAGCCGCTGGGAGCCGGGGAAGAGCTTGGTGCGGAAATCCGTGGTGATGCCGAAGGCGAAGACGTCGAGCGCGAGGTCGTCGACGACGCGGGCCAGCTGGTCGATCTGCTCGGGGGCGAGGAACTGGGCCTCGTCGGCGATGACGTAGTCGGCCCGGCCGCCCGCGGAGAGGTGGGCGACGACGTAGCCGTAGAAGTCGAACCCGTCCGCGGCCTCGACGGCCTCGGTGACCAGGCCGAGCCGGGAGGAGAGCTTGCCCTCCCCCGCCCGGTCGTCGCGGGTGAAGATCATCCCTTGCAGGCCCCGGGCCGAGCGGTTGTGCTCGATCTGCAGAGCGAGTGTGCTTTTGCCGCAGTCCATCGTTCCGCTGAAGAACACCAGCTCGGGCATGAGGGGGCGAGGGCCTTTCGGTCGTACGGGGCGTGGGGGGATCCGGGGACGGGCGGGGAAGAGGGGCTCAGGTGCGTACTTCGAGGAGCGGTACGAGCTGTTCGACGGGGGTCATCGAGCCGTGCAGCCCGACCATCCCCGACTCGTTCGACTCGGTCCGCGAGGCCACGATGGCGATGTCGTCGCGGGCCGCGGCGACGACGTCGCCGATCCGTCCGCGCACCCGCTCGTCCACGCCGTCCCCGGGCCGCCCGAACCAGCCGGCCTCGATCGCCTCGTCGCGGCCCGCCACCCACATCTGTTCGCCGAGCACCTCGCGCCAGCACGCCAGCACGTCCCCCGCCGCGCCCGGTACCGCGTACACATGGCGGGAGCGGCCTTCGCCGCCGAGGAGCGAGACGCCCGCGCTCAGCTCCCAGTCCTCGTCGAAGTCGATGCGCGACTCGGGGTCGAAGGGGATGTCGATCATGCCGTGGTCGGCGGTGACGTACAGGACCGAGCGGGGCGGCAGCTGTTCGGCGAGGCGCTGGGCGAGCCGGTCGACGTACATCAGCTGGCCGCGCCACTCGTCCGAGTCGACACCGAAGCGGTGGCCGTTGCCGTCGACCTCGCTGTAGTAGGTGTAGACGAGCGAGCGGTCGGCGGCCCCCAGCCGGTCGGCGGCGAGGTCCATGCGGTCCTCGCCGAGCTGCCGGCCGTGGAAGGTGCCGCCGCTGAGCGCGATCTTGGTCAGCGGAGTGTGCTGGAAGTCGGGGGCGGACACCTGGCAGGTGTGCACGCCCGCGGCGTCGGCGAGCTGGAAGACGGTGGGGTACGGCTGCCACGCGTACGGGTCGGTCCAGGGGCGCCAGCGCAGCTGGTTCATCAACTGGCCGGCGGCCGGGTCGAGGACCGTATAGCCGGGGAGGCCGTGCGCGCCGGGCGGCAGTCCGGTGCCCACGGAGGCGAGGGAGGTCGCCGTGGTGGACGGGAAGCCCGCGGTCATCGGCTGCCCGGTGCCGTTCATGGAGCTGTCGAGCAGCGAGTGCAGGAACGGGGCCTCGGCGGGGTGGGCCTTCAGCAGCTCCCAGCCGAGGCCGTCGATCAGGAAGACGCAGGCGCGGTCGGCGGGTGCGAGCTGGAGCCCGGAGGCGAGGCCGGGTACCTCCAGGCCCGCCGCGACGGCGGGCAGGAGGTCGGACAGGGCCCCGGCGCCATAGCGCGGCAGGGGGGCGGTACGGGGGTCGAGCGGGTTCGGGTCCTGCCAGGAGGTGGCGGGGCCGGAGGCATAACCAGTCATCAGCGGCCGGTCGCCGCCGTCGCCTCGGACAGGGACTGCGCGAACGCGAGGGTCTGCCGCACGGTGTCGGGCCCGTCCCCCGCCTCGCTGACGCGCAGGCTCAGGTCGTCGGCGGTGGAGGAGCCGGTGTAGCCGTGGTCGGCCTCGCAGTTGGGGTCGCCGCAGGCGGCGGGCTCCAGGTCGAGGCGGGCCACCGCGCCCCAGCCGATGGTCAGCACGACCTCGCGGGGCAGGGTGCCGGGGGTGTACGACTCGGGGTTGGCGACCACGCGGCTGAGCACCACCGAGGAGATCCGGCCGAGCTTCACGGACTCGGTGGAGGTGGTGGCGTACGGCGACGGCGACGTGCCGTCGGCCGCCTGCTCGTCGGTGTGGCTCACGATGAAGCGGGTGTCGGTCAGCACGAGGACCGTGACATGCCGGCGGACCTCGTTGGAGTCGAAGGTCGTCTCCTGGTGAACCAGATAGGACACGACCGGCTCACCGCCCACGGCGGCCTCCACCGCCTCGGCCACCAGGGCCGGGTAGTAGCCGCTGCGCTCGATCGCCGCGCGCAGCCCTTGGGTCGTCGTACCGGTCTTCGCCATACGCCCATCCTACGGGGCGTATGGGTCTCGGTAAGCGGGCAGTCGGCGGGGGCCGAGGTCGGTGCGGACGGGCGGGGGCGCGAGGCGCAGGGTCGCGCCCAGAACCTGGAGGCCGTGCGGGGCGACGACCACGGGTTCGAGGTCGGCGGCGACGACCTCGGGGTGGTCGTCGACCAGGCGGGAGACGCGCAGCAGGAGTTCTTCGAGCGCTCTGGTGTCCACGGGGGCGGTACCGCGCCAGCCGAAGAGGAGCGGGGCGGTCCGGATGGATCGGATCAGCTCGGCGGCGTCCCGGTCGGTGGCGGGCACGAGCCGGTGCGCGGTGTCGCCGAGCAGCAGGGAGGGGGCGCCGGCCAGCCCGAAGGAGAGCACGGCGCCGACCGCGGGGTCGATGGTGGCCCGGACGACCGTGTCGACGCCGCGCGGGGCCATCGACTGCACGACGGGCCGCAGCTCCTCCGGCTTGCCGAGCAGCTCGGTCAGCTCGGCGTAGGCGCGGCGCAGTTCGCTCTCGCCGCCGAGGTCGAGGCGGACCCCGCCGAGGTCCGCGCGGTGGCGCAGATGGGGCGCGGTGGGCTTGAGGGCGACGGGGTAGCCGAGCCGCTCGGCTGCCCGTACGGCCTCGTCGGGGCCGGGTGCGGGGAGGGCGGGCAGCACGGCGATGCCGTACCGGGCCAGCAGGCGCTGGGTGTCCGCGGCGGACAGTTGCACGGAGCGGGGGCCGGCCGCGGCCGGGGCCGCACGGAGCGGGGCCCCGGCCTCCCCTCCCCCGCCGCCCGCGTGCGCGGGGCGCCCGTACGCGGCCTCGCCGTGCGCGGCGAGCAGCACGTCGATGTCGGCGGCGGCTCCGGCCTCGTCGATGTCCTCGTACTCCGGCACCCGCCCGGGGGCGGCCGCCCCCTTCCGCCACTGCGCGTACCGCGCGGCCTGGGCCAGCGCCCGGACGGCCCGCTCGGCGGCGGGGTAGGAGGGGATGCCGCCCGCGGCGCCCGGTGCGGCTTCCGGGCCCTCCCGCGGGGCGGCCAGCGCCTCGGCGAGGCCCGGTATTTCGAGATGGACGACGGCCACCGGCTTCGCCGCCGGCGCGGCGGCCACCGCTTCGCGCAGGGCTGCCGCGAGCTGCGCCGCGGAGGAGTCGCCGACCCGGGGGATGGCGGTGACGACGACGGCGTCGCAGAGGTCGTCGGCGAGGGCGTCGGCGAGCGCCGCGCGGAAGTCGGACGGCCCGGCGGCCGTGGTGAGGTCGCGCGGCGGCAGCGGGCGGAGCCGCTCGGTGAGGCAGGCGTCGTAGGTGAGGAGGGCGAGGGAGTCCGAATTGCCGAGGATGGCGACGCGCGGGCCGGCCGGCAGCGGCTGGGCCGCCAGCAGCAGCCCGGTGTCGGCGAGTTCGGTGACGGTGTCCACGCGGATGACTCCGGCCTGCCGGAACAGGTCGGAGACGGTGGCGTCGGGGATGCGGGTCGTGGGCACGGCGTGGCCGGTGGGGGCGGTGCCGCCGTGCCGGGCGCCCTTGACGACCACGACCGGCTTGACGGCGGCCGTGCGCTTGGCCAGGCGGGTGAATTTGCGCGGGTCCCCGATGGATTCGAGGTACATGACGACGACGGCGGTTGCCGGGTCGTCGTGCCAGTACTGGAGGAAGTCGTTGCCGGAGACGTCGGCGCGGTTGCCCGCGGAGACGAAGGTGGAGACCCCCGCGAGCGAGGCCGCGCGCCGGTGCAGTCCGGACAGCAGCGCGATGCCGATGGCGCCGGACTGGGAGAACAGCCCCACCTGTCCGGCGGCCGGCATCTCGGGCGACAGCGAGGCGTTGAGCCGGACGCCGGGGGCGGTGTTGATGAGGCCGAAGGCGTTGGGGCCGATGACGCGCATGCCGTACGAGCGGGCCTGGCGGACCAGCTCGCGCTGGCGGTCGCGGCCCTCGGGGCCGCTCTCGGCGTATCCGGCGGAGAGGACGACGAGGCCCTGCACGCCGTGTTCACCGCAGTCGGCGACGGCGGCGGGCACCTGTTCGGCGGGGACCGCCACGACCGCCAGGTCGACGGTCTCCTCGATGTCGCCGACCGAGCGGTAGGCGGGCACGCCCTCCGGCCGCAGCCGAGAGGGCCCCGCCGGGAAGGCCCGGTTGACCGCGTACGTACGGCCGGTGAAGCCGCCGTCCAGGACGTTGCGCAGGGCGGCGCGGCCCACGCCGCCGGGCTCCCGGCCGGTGCCGACGACGGCGACCGACCCGGGGGCGAGCAACCGCTGCACGGAGCGGGCCTCGGCGCGCTGCTCGCGGGCGCGCTGGACGGCGAGGGACTGGTCGGTGGGCTCCAGGTCGAATTCGAGGCGGACGACGCCGTCCTCGAAGGAGCGCTTCTGGGTGTACCCGGCGTCCGTGAAGACCTTGATCATTTTGGTGTTGGCGGGCAGCACCTCGGCGGCGAACCGGCGGATCGAGCGCTCGCGGGCGACGGCCGCGATGTGTTCGAGGAGGGCGGAGGCGACGCCGCGGCCCTGGTGCGCGTCCTGGACGAGAAAGGCCACCTCGGCCTCGTCGGCGGGGGCCGTGGCGGCCATGCCGTGCGCGTCGATGCGGTCGTAGCGGACGGTGGCGATGAACTCGTCCCCGACCGTGGCGGCCAGGCCGACCCGGTCGACGTAGTCGTGGTGGGTGAAGCGGTGGACGTCGCGGTCGGACAGGCGCGGATAGGGGGCGAAGAAGCGGTAGTACTTCGACTCGTCCGAGACCTGCTCGTAGAAGCTGACCAGGCGCTGGGCGTCGGCGGCGGTGATGGGCCGGATCTGCGCCGTGCCGCCGTCGCGCAGCACGACATCGGCCTCCCAGTGGGTCGGGTACGCGGCGTGCTCCGACGGCGTGTGCATGGAGCCAGCGTACGACCGGGCACTGACAGGACCTCCGCTCGCGTTCACCGGTGGGTCGGGGCAAGGTGGACGGAGAGCCGGGCGGGCGAGGGAGCACGGCAGGTGAAGGCGGGTGAAGGCGGGCAGGGCGGACCATGCAAGATGGAACAGGGGGCGGCACGGCGCCGGACGTCACCGCAGGAGCGACCGGGGCACCGTGAGAGACTGGTCTAGACAACCAATGACGACTTGAAGGGCAACACCATGGTTGAGCGCCGCGTCACCGTCGGCTGGGCCGAGGGGCTGCACGCCCGCCCCGCGTCGATCTTCGTCCGTGCCGCGACCGCCTCGGGCGTCCCCGTGACGATCGCCAAGGCCGACGGCAACCCGGTCAACGCCGCCTCCATGCTCGCGGTGCTGGGCCTGGGCGCCCAGGGCGGCGAGGAGATCGTTCTCGCCTCCGAGGCCGATGACGCCGAGGCCGCGCTCGACCGTCTGGCGAAGCTGGTCACCGAGGGGCTTGAGGAGCTCCCGGAGACCGTCTGATTCGGGTTCACCGGCGCGGCACGGCCGCGCGACGGGCCGCGGTGACCGATTACGGTCGCCGCGGCTCTTTGGCAGGCGGCGTTCCTGTGCGGGTCCGTTTGGGCAAGGCGGGTCCGTTTGGGCAGGCGGGTCCGTTTGCGCAAGGCGGGCCCCTGCGCACCGGGCCCTTCTGTACGGGCCTGTTCTGCACCGGGCCCTTCTGTACGGATCTGTTCTGCACCGGGCCCTTCTCTACCCAGCATTTCCGTACGGCCCCTTCTGCCGGCATTTCGCCGCGAAACCCGCCGGAACCGGCCCGGGCAGGCGTCGAGAATTCCGCCCGCCCCATACGCGTTCGCCGTCAGGAGCGGACGCTCTTTTCGTTTACGGAATGTTTCGAAGTCCTCACACCGTTCGTGTGCAGCGGGCGGCGCGCCCGGTATTCGGCCAGCACGCGCTCGGCGCGCGCGGCGGCGGCCGCCCGTGCCCGCTCCACGTCGCCCCGGGCAACGGCCTCCACGATCGCGCCGCGCACCTGCCACGCCTCCACGGCCCGCGCGGGCGACTCCGCCGCGTACACCCAGGCGATCTTGCGCCGCAGCTGGGTGAGGAGCGCGGTCAGGCTCGGGCTGCCGCAGGCCCCGGCAAGCGTCTGGTCGAACCATTCTCCCAGCGGCCGCAACTCGGCGGACTGCCCGCGCCGCGCCCTCTCCTGACCGAGCCGCACCAGCCCGCGCAACACCTTCAGATGGGCCTCGGAACGCCGTTGCGCGGCCCGCGCGGCGCCCAGCGGCTCCAGTAGGGCGCGCGCTTCGAGAAGGTCGGCGGCCTCCTCCTCGGTGGGCTGCGCGACACACGCCCCCGCGTGCCGGCGGGTGGTCACGAACCCCTCGGACTCCAGGGTGCGCAGCGCCTCGCGCACGGGCACCCTGGAGACGCCGTAGCGGCTCGCCAGCAGCCCCTCGATGAGGCGGCCGCCGGGCGGGTGGGCGCCGGAGACGATGTCGTCCCGGATCGCCGCGCAGACCGCGTGCGCGGAAATGCCGCGAGGGACGCGGACCGCTTCCGCGTCGCCCTTCACATACGGTCCCGCATTGGTGAACCTCCGCCTTAACCACCGCGAATTACGGCCGATTGACGCCTGTCCGGCGGACTCTATTGCAGGAACGGTCGGTTTCCGACGGCGCCGGTGTCCCGGGGCTATTTTCCGGCCAGCGGCACGCACGCCAAAGTGCCGAACCGCGCATGCCGAAGGCCCCGGCCGGGCGGGCCGGGGCCTTCGGTGCGCGAAGGGGTGCGCGAGGTCAGAGGCCGACGCCGTGCGCGCGCAGGTAGGCGACGGGGTCGATGTCCGAGCCGTACTCGGGGGACGTACGGGCCTCGAAGTGCAGGTGGGGGCCGGTGACGTTGCCGGTGGCGCCCGAGAGGGCTATCTGCTGGCCCGGGGTCACCGTCTGGCCGACGGAGACGCCGATGGAGGAGAGGTGGCCGTACTGCGTGTACGTGCCGTCGTTCATCTTGATGACGATGTTGTTGCCGTACGCGCCGCCCGGGCCGGCCTCGACCACGGTGCCACCGCCCACCGCGTGCACGGAGGTGCCCGTTCCGGCGTGGAAGTCGACGCCGGTGTGGCTGCCGGAGGACCACAGTCCGCTGGACGCCTTGTAGCCGGTGGAGACGTACGAGCCGTCGACCGGCAGGACGAAGGTGTTGAGGCGCTTGCGCTCCTCGTCACGGGCGGCCTTCGCCTTGGCGGCGCGCTCCGCGTCGGCCTTCCGCTTGGCCTCGTCCGCGCGCTTCTTGGCCTCGGCGGCCTTCGCCTTGGCGACGGCCGCGGCCTTGGCCTTGGCGGCCGCCTGTTCGGCGGCGTGCTGCTGGGCCTCGGCCTGGGCGCCGATGTTGTCGGCCATGTCGTTGCTCATGCCGACGACCTGGGTGAGGCCGGTGTCCTCGACCTTGGGGGTGTGGTCGCCGCCGGACGCGAGGGCCGGGGAGGCGAGGCCGGCGACGACGCCGGTCGCGGCCAGGGTCGCGACCCCCGCCGCGTTGGCTCCGACGCGCACGGCGCGGCTCGGACGACGGTGCTTCCCGGTGGCACGGGTGAACGCCATAGGTACGGCTGATCCTTTCCTTCCTTCTCGCCTACCGGGTTAGCTGACGGGTTCGGAGCAGGAAGGTCTCCTACGGATCCCTCCGGGAAGGGGCCCGATTCACCCCAGGGACGTGTGGGTCCCCGGCTCCCCTGGCTCACGCCATTGGGGACTCGGCGATGGTTGCCCGGGGCCGCGGATGCGACTCACATCTGACGGACAACCGCCCTGACGCTAAACGGGGCTTCTTTCAATCGGCAAACAGAACCGGGGTTTTGTGCCCTACGCCACACAGCAGACAGGCAACCTCTCCAATAATCCGGACAAACGGCGGGGCGTGAGGGTCTCGTAGACCCCTCACGCCCCGCTCGCCCCGTTATGGGCCCTCGCCGCCGACCGGCCGCACCGGTCAGCGGTCCTCCGCTCAGCCGGTCAGGCCGTCAGCGGGCCCCCGCTCAGCCGGTCAGCCGGTGACGACCGTCACCTCTCCGATGCCGAGCGCCTTGACCGGCCCCTGGATCTCCGCGGCGTCGCCGACGAGGACCGTGACGAGCCGGTCGGCCGGGAAGGCGCTGACGGCGGCCGCGGTGGCCTCCACCGTGCCGGTCTCCGCCAGGCGCGCGTACAGCTGGGCCTGGAAGTCGTCCGGGAGGTGCTGCTCGACCTGGTCGGCGAGCGTCCCCGCGACGGCCGCGGCCGTCTCGTACCTCAGCGGGGCGACTCCGACGAGGTTCTGCACGGCGACGTCGCGCTCGGCGTCGGTCAGCCCCCCCTCGGCCAGCGTCCGCAGCACGGTCCACAGGTCCGCGAGCGCCGGGCCGGTGGACTCGGTGTCCACCGAGCCGCTGATGGCCAGCAGCGAGGCGCCTGTGGACCCCTGGAGGGACGAGGGCTCCGAGGAGCGCAGCACCTGGGCGTAGGAGCGCACGCCGTAGGTGTAGCCCTTCTCCTCGCGCAGGACGCGGTCCAGGCGCGAGGTGAGGGTGCCGCCGAGGCAGTACGCGCCGAGGACCTGGGCGGGCCAGACGCGGTCGTGCCGGTCGGGGCCGACCCGGCCGAGGAGCAGCTGGGTCTGGACGGCGCCGGGGCGGTCCACGATGACCACCCGGCCGGTGTCGTCGGCGGTGATGGGCGTCACCGGGTACGGCTCGGCGGTGCCGCCGGTCCACGCGCCGAGCGTGTCGGCGAGGGCCTGGGCCAGCTCGACGCCGGTGAAGTCGCCGACGACCACGGCGGTCGCGGTGGCGGGCCGCACGTGGGCCTCGTAGAAGGCCCGTACGGCCGCGGCGTCGATGTTCCGGACGGTCTCCTCGGTGCCCTGGCGGGGCCGCGACATGCGGGCGCCCGCGGGGAAGAGCTGCTTGGAGAGCGCCATGGCGGCCCGGCGGGCCGGGTTGGCGAGCTCGTGCGGGATCTCGTCGAGGCGGTTGCCCACGAGCCGCTCGACCTCGCTGTCCGCGAAGGCCGGTGCGCGCAGGGCGTCGGCGAGCAGGGCGAGCGCCTTGGGCAGCCGGGAGGCCGGGACCTCCAGCGAGACGCGGATGCCCGGGTGGTCGGCGTGCGCGTCGAGGGTGGCGCCGCAGCGCTCCAGCTCGGCGGCGAAGTCCTCGGCGGAGTGCTTGTCGGTGCCCTCGGACAGGGCGCGCGCCATGATCGTGGCGACGCCGTCGAGCCCGGCCGGTTCGGCCTCCAGCGGCGCTTCGAGGTTGACCTCCACGGCGACGACCTGCTGGCCGGGGCGGTGGCAGTGCAGCAGGGTGAGGCCGTTGGGCAGCTGGTCGCGCTCGGGGGCCGGGAAGGCCCACGGAGTGGCGGTGCCGGGCTGCGGCTGCGGGTGGAACTGCATGGTGGTGGTGGCCACGGCGTCGCTCACTGGCCCGCCTCCTGCTCTTCGGCGTTCGCTGCGTTCACGGTGGTCGCGGTGGTCGCGGTGGTCGCGGTGGTCGCGGTGGTCGCGGTGGTCGCGGTGGTCGCGGTGGTTCCGGCGTTCTCGCCGGGTCCGGCGTCCGCCGTGTCCTCGTCGGCCTGCTCGGCCTCCGCGGGCTCGGTCGGCTCGGTCGGCTCGTAGACGAGGACCGCGCGGTTCTCGGGGTGCAGCCGGGCCTTGGCGACGGCCCGCACCTCCTCCGCGGTGATGTCCAGCACCCGCCCGACGGCGGACAGCGCGAGCTGCGGGTCGCCGAACAGCACGGCGAACCGGGCCAGTTCGTCGGCGCGGCCGCTGACCGTGGCGAGCCGGTCCAGCCACTCGCGCTCCAACTGGGCCTGGGCCCGCTCCATCTCCTCCGCGGTCGGTCCCTCGGCCGCGAACCGGGCCAGCTCCTCGTCGACCGCGGACTCGATGTCCGGCACCTCGACCCCGCCGGACGTCTTGACGTCCAGCCAGCCCAGGGAGGGCGCGCCCGCGAGGCGCAGCATGCCGAACCCCGCGGCGACAGCGGTGCGGTCCCGGCGGACCAGGCGGTTGTGAAGCCGGGAGGACTCGCCGCCGCCGAGGACGGTCAGGGCCAGGTCGACGGCGTCCGCCTCGCGGGTGCCGTCGTGCGGGAGGCGGTAGGCGGACATCAGGGCGCGGGAGGGAACCTCTTCCTCGACGACCTCGCGCAGCTCCCTGCCGATGACGTCGGGCAGGGACCCGTCGCGGGGCGGCTGCTTCCCGTCGTGCGAGGGGATGGTGCCGAAGTACTTCTCGACCCAGGCGAGGGTCTGCTCGGTGTCGATGTCGCCGACGATCGAGAGGACCGCGTTGCCGGGGGCGTAGTACGTGCGGAAGAAGGCCCGGGCGTCCTCCAGGGAGGCGGCGTCCAGGTCGGCCATCGAGCCGATGGGGGTGTGGTGGTAAGGGTGGCCGTCGGGGTAGACCATGGCCGTCAGCTTCTCGAACGCCGTGCCGTAGGGCACGTTGTCGTAACGCTGGCGGCGCTCGTTCTTGACGACGTCGCGCTGGTTCTCCATGGACTCTTCGTCGAGCGCGGTGAGCAGCGAGCCCATCCGGTCGGCCTCCAGCCAGAGCGCGAGCTCCAGCTGGTGGGTCGGCATGGTCTCGAAGTAGTTGGTGCGCTCGAAGCTCGTGGTGCCGTTGAGGGAGCCGCCGGCGCCCTGCACCAGCTCGAAGTGGCCGTTCCCCTTGACCTGCGCCGAGCCCTGGAACATCAGGTGCTCGAAGAGGTGAGCCAGGCCCGTACGGCCCTTGACTTCGTGGCGGGAACCGACGTCGTACCAGAGGCAGACAGCGGCGACCGGGGTCAGGTGGTCTTCGGAGAGAACCACCCTCAGGCCATTGGCCAGGCGGTGCTCGGTCGCTGTCAGGCCGCTGGAGCCGGCCTGTTGCGTGGCCGTGTGACCCATGGGCATGTACGTCCCTTCGCTGCGTGATGACCCGCGTGATGTCCCGCGTTCAAATCGGTCCTGTCACTGTATGCAAGCGCGCTGACATCTGGCGAAGTTCCCGTCGAGGAACGCTCTTACGGACGGGTCGCGGTCGGCGTTGTCAGTGGGGCGGTCCACAATGGTCGGCGTCACCACCCCGCACCGGTATATGAAGGAGCCGCAGCCGCGATGGCCCGCCGCAGCACGAAGACCCCGCCGCCGGACGACTTCGAGGAGCGCATCCTCGACATCGACGTCGTCGACGAGATGCAGGGCTCCTACCTTGAGTACGCCTACTCGGTCATCTACTCGCGCGCCCTGCCCGACGCCCGCGACGGGCTGAAGCCGGTGCACCGCCGCATCCTCTTCCAGATGAACGAGATGGGCCTGCGCCCGGAGCGCCCGCACGTGAAGTGCGCGCGCGTCGTCGGCGAGGTGATGGGCAAGCTCCACCCGCACGGCGACGCCTCGATCTACGACGCGCTCGTGCGCATGGCGCAGCCCTTCTCGATGCGCGTGCCGCTGGTCGACGGGCACGGCAACTTCGGCTCGCTCGGCAATGACGACCCGCCGGCCGCCATGCGGTACACCGAGGCGAAGATGGCGGCGGCGTCGTCGCTGATGACGGACTCGATCGACGAGGACACCGTCGACTTCGCGCCGAACTACGACGGCAGCGAGCAGGAGCCGGTCGCCCTCCCGGCCGCCTACCCGAATCTGCTCGTCAACGGCGCCTCCGGCATCGCGGTCGGCATGGCGACGAACATGCCGCCGCACAACCTGGGCGAGGTCATCGCCGCCGCCCGGCACCTGATCAAGCATCCGGGTGCCGATCTCGACACCCTGATGAAGTACGTGCCGGGGCCGGACCTGCCCACCGGCGGCCGGATCGTGGGGCTGACCGGGGTCCGGGACGCCTACGAGACGGGGCGCGGCACCTTCAAGATCCGCGCGACGGTCTCGGTGGACAATGTGACGGCGCGCCGCAAGGGCCTGATCGTCACGGAGCTGCCGTTCGGGGTCGGCCCCGAGAAGGTCATCTCCAAGATCAAGGACCTGGTCGGCTCGAAGAAGCTCCAGGGCGTCGCGGACGTCAAGGACCTCACCGACCGCGAGCACGGCCTGCGGCTGGTCATCGAGATCAAGAACGGCTTCAACCCGGAGGCCGTCCTGGAGCAGCTCTACAAGCTGACGCCGATGGAGGAGTCCTTCGGCATCAACAATGTGGCGCTGGTGGACGGCCAGCCGCTGACGCTGGGCCTCAAGGAGCTGCTGGAGGTCTATGTAGACCACCGCTTCGAGGTGGTCCGGCGGCGCAGCGAGTTCCGGCGCACCAAGCGCCGCAACCGGCTGCACCTGGTCGAGGGGCTGCTGGTCGCGCTCATCGACATCGACGAGGTCATCCGCCTCATCCGGTCGAGCGAGAACGCGGCGCAGGCCAAGGAAGCCCTGATGGCGCGGTTCGGGCTGTCGGAGATCCAGACCCAGTACATCCTGGACACCCCGCTGCGGCGGCTGACGAAGTTCGACCGGGTCGAGCTGGAGTCGGAGCGGGACCGGCTCAGCGGCGAGATCGACGAGCTCACCGGCATCCTCGACTCCGACACGGAGCTGCGCAAGCTCGTCTCCTCGGAACTGGCCGATGTCGCCAAGAAGTTCGGCACCGACCGGCGCACGGTGCTGCTGGCCTCGGCGGGCTCGCTGGTGGCGTCGGTGCCGCTGGAGGTCGCGGACGACCCGTGCCGGGTGCTGCTCTCCTCGACGGGGCTGCTGGCCCGTACGGCCAACGGCGAGCTGTCGCTCGACGACGACGCCAAGCGCGTCAAGCACGACGTGATCGTCTCGGCGGTGCCGGCCACGGCGCGGGCCGACGTGGGCGCGGTGACCTCGGCCGGCCGGCTGCTGCGGCTGGCCGTGATCGACCTGCCGCAGCTCCCGGACACGGTGGCGGCGCCGAACCTGTCGGGCGGCGCGCCGGTCTCGGAGTTCCTGTCCCTGGACGACGGCGAGCGGCTGGTCTGCCTCACCACGCTGGACGAGTCCTCGCCGGGCCTCGCCATCGGCACGGAGCAGGGCGTGGTCAAGCGCGTGGTCCCCGACTATCCGTCGAACAAGGAAGAGTTGGAGATCATCGGCCTCAAGGACGGCGACCGGGTCGTCGGCGCGGTGGAGCTGCGGACCGGCGAGGAGGACCTGGTCTTCATCACGGACGACGCCCATCTCCTGCGCTACCCGGCGGGCCAGGTGCGGCCGCAGGGCCGGCCGGCGGGCGGCATGGCGGGCGTCAAGCTGAGCGCGGGCTCGAAGGTCCTCTCCTTCACGGCGATCGACCCGGCCGCGGACGCGGTGGTCTTCACGGTCGCGGGCTCGCACGGCACGCTGGACGACTCCTTGCAGAGCGCGAAGCTGACACCGTTCGACCAGTATCCGCGCAAGGGGCGGGCGACCGGTGGCGTCCGCTGCCAGCGGTTCCTCAAGGGCGAGGACTGCCTGGTCACCGCCTGGGCGGGAGCGACGCCCGCGCGGGCCGCGGCCTCGAACGGCGCCCCGGTGGAGCTGCCGGAGATCGATCCGCGCCGCGACGGGTCCGGCATCCCGATCCCCAAGGCGGTCGCGGTGGTCGCCGGACCGGTGTAGGCACGGAGGTCGCCGGACCGGGGTGGTGGTCATGCCCGCCGGACCGGTGCAGCCGCCGTGGCCACCGGACCGGTGCAGAGGTGCAGAGACGGCCGTCGCCGGACCGGTGCGAGTGTGGCAGCGGGGGGGGGCACGGGGCCCGCCACCGCCCGCCAAACCCCCCGACACACCTCCAACCCCCTCCCCCCCCCCACGACCCCCGACGGAAACCACCCCCACCCCCCCCCCCCCCCCCCCCCCCCCCCCTCCCCCCCCCCCCCCCCCCCCACCCCCCCCCCCCCCCCCCCCCCCCCCCCCCCCTTTTCCCCCCCCCCCCCCCCCCCCCCCCCCCCCCCCCCCCCCCCCGCTGCCGTACGACCGTACGTACGGCCGTCCGACCTGCGCCCTGCCCCGGCGCCGCTGGATGGCGCCCGCCCGTCTCCCCTGGCGCCCTTCCGTCCCCTCCCGAGGGCCGCGCTACTCCTCCGTCTCCGCCTCCGCCCGCCCCTCGGGATCGCGCTGCTCCTCGGGGTCCTGTACGTACCGCAGTACGCCCCACATGCTCTGCTCACCGGCGTCCCGCGCCTCGCCCGCCGTCTCCTGGCAGGCTTCGAGCTCCTTGCGCAGGGCCTCGGCGTCGATCCCGGAGCCGATCAGCACCAGTTGAGTGAGCCGTTCCTCGCCGCGCGCCCAGGGGGACGGGTAGAAGCGCAGGAAGTCGCCGACCGCGTGCAGGGTGAACTTCTGCCGGCTGCCGGGCACTTCGAAGCGGACGAAGCCCTTGATGCGGTAGAGCCCGGACGGCCTGCTGTCGAGGAAATCCATCAGCCTGCGCGGGTTCATGGGGGCGTCGGTGACGAAGGAGAGGCTGTCGTACGCGGCGTGCAGATGGCCGCTGTGGTCATCGTCGTCGTGGTCGTCGGCGGCCAGGTCCTCGAAGGAGAGCTGCCGTATCGCCTCCAGGTGGTCCGCGCGGGGACGGCGGTCGAAGAGCAGCTCCGGGTCGACGCGCCCGTACGAGGCCGGGATGACGGGCACTCCGGGGCCGAGCCCGGCCAGCGTGGCGAGCAGGGCCGTACGCTCCGCGTCCTCGACGCGGTCCGCCTTGTTGAGGACCACGAGGTCGGCGAGGCCGAGGTGGCGGTCGAGCTCGGGGTGGGCGGCGCGGGTACGGGCGAACTCCGCGGCGTCCACGACCTCGACGAGCCCGCCGTAGACGATGTGCTGGTTCTCGCTGGCCAGGATCATGCGGATGAGTTCCTGCGGCTCCGCGAGGCCGCTCGCCTCGATGACGATGACGTCGATGCGCGCCGCCGGGCGGGCCAGCCGGTCCAGGTAGTCGTCCAGCTCGCTGGTGTCGACGGCGCAGCACAGGCAGCCGTTGCCGAGCGAGACCATCGAGTCGACCTGCCCGGCGACGGTCATCGCGTCGATCTCGACGCTGCCGAAGTCGTTGACCACCGCCCCGATCCGGCTGCCCCCGGCCCTGCTCAGCAGGTGGTTGAGCAGGGTGGTCTTGCCGGACCCCAGGAATCCCGCGAGCACGATGACCGGGATCTGTCGCTTGGCCAAGGGGGCGTCTCCATCGTCGTCAGCGCACGGCGGGCACCGGCTGGGGCGGCGGCGGGCCGACGTAGCGGGCCGCCGGGCGGATGATCTTCGAGTCCTCCGCCTGCTCCAGGATATTGGCGCTCCAGCCGACGACCCGGGCGGCGGCGAACGTCGGGGTGAACATCGCGCGTGGTACGCCGCACAGCTCCATGACGACGCCCGCGTAGAACTCCACGTTGGTGTGCAGCTCACGGCCCGGCTTGAGCTCCGCGAGGATGTCCAGGACGCGCCGCTCGACGTGCACGGCGAACTCGACCAGGGGGCCGCCGAACCGCTCCGCGATGCCGCGCAGCATGCGGGAGCGCGGGTCCTCGGTGCGGTAGACGGGGTGCCCGAAGCCCATGATCCGCTCACCCGCCAGGACGCGTTCGCGGATCCAGGGGTCGACGCGGTCCGGGGTGCCGATGGCGTCGAGGGTGTCCAGGGCCCGGCTGGGCGCGCCGCCGTGCAGCGGGCCGGAGAGCGCCCCGACGGCTCCGACGAGGCAGGCGGCGAGGTCCGCGCCGGTGGAGGCGATGACGCGGGCGGTGAAGGTGGAGGCGTTGAAGCCGTGGTCCACGGTGGAGACCAGATACTGCTCGATGGCCCGTACGCGCGCCGGGTCGGGCTCCGTGCCGGTCATCATGTAGAGGTAGTTGGCCGCGTACGACAGGTCGTCGCGCGGCTCCACGGGGGCGAGCCCCTGGTTGATCCGGTGCAGCGCGGTGAGCAGGGTCGGCACGGCCGCGCACGCGGCGAGGGCGTCCGCGCGGCGGCGTTCGACGTCGATGTCGTACAGCGGGCGGCCTCCCGAGGAGGCGCCGAGCAGGGAGAGCGCCGTGCGCAGCCCCGCGAGCGGGCCGGTGAGCGCGCAGGACCGGGCGATGGCGGGCAGTGCGTCGCGGACGTCGGCGGGCAGGTGGCGCAGGGCGGCGGTCTCGGCGGCGAACGCCGCGCGCTGCCCGGCGTCGGGGAGGGTGCCGTGGCACATCAGGTGCCAGACGTCCTCGAAGCCGCGGTTCTCGGCGAGTTCGATGGCCGAGTACTGGCGGTAGTGGTAGAAGCCCTCGCGCCCCCGGACGTCGCCCAGCGCGGTCTCGGTGACGACGACGCCCGCGAGTCCGCGGGGTACGTCGATCGGCGCGTTCGCCGCGGTGGTCGGCATGTTCGGTCTCCCTCGGTCCGTTTTCTCTATTGATTCGACTGTCTATGCTTGACTCATTCGCTGTCAATGTTGATTGAGTCAATGTCGGATCGCTATCGATACGGTGTGACGCATGGTGGATCAAGAGGCGGGCGGGGCGGGTGGGGCGAGCCGTGAGCGGCTGACCACGCGAGAGGCGGCCGAGCGGCTCGGCGTGAAGCCCGAGACGGTCTACGCGTATGTGAGCCGGGGCCAGCTGGCCAGCCGCCGCAGCCCCGGCGGGCGCGGCTCCACCTTCGACGCGAAGGAGGTCGACGCGCTCGTACGGCGCGGCGGCCGGCGCGAGGCGGCGGGGGCCGGGGGCGAACCGGCGGTCCGTACCGGCATCACGCTCATCGACGCCGACCGCTACTACTTCCGCGGCGTGGACGCGACGGAGCTGGCCGGGCGGTACGGCTACGAGGAGGTCGCCGACTGGCTGTGGACCGGCCGGATGCGCCCCGGCACCCGCTTCACGGCCCCCGCCGAGGCGCTGGCCGCGGCGCGCCGTTCGGTGGCGGCGCTGCCCGCGCACAGCGGCCCGATGGACCGGCTGCGAGTGGCGGCCATCGCCGCCGCGGCCGCCGATCCGCTGCGCTTCGACCTCTCCCCCGAGGCGGTGCTGGGCGCCGCGCGCGGCCTGATCCCCACCCTGGTCGACGCGCTGCCGCCCGCCGGGCGGCCCGGCAGCGGGGAGGACGATCGGCGTGCCGGGCAGGCTGCGTCCGCGGAGGCCGGCCGGCTCTCCGTCCGGCTGTGGCTCCGGCTGACCGCGCAGCCCGCCGACGAGCCGTCGCTACGGGTCCTGGAGGCGGCGCTCGTGCTGCTGATCGACCACGACCTGGCCGCCTCCACGCTCGCCGCACGGGTCGCGGCCTCCGCGCGGGCGCACCCGTACGCCGTCGTCTCCGCGGGCTTCGGCGCGCTCGACAGCCCGTTGCACGGCGCGGCCAGCGGGCTCGCGCACCGCATGCTCGCCGAGGTGCTGGAGCGCGGCAGCGCGGGGGCGGTCGTCGCCGACCACCTGCGCGCGGGCCGCCGGGTGCCGGGGCTCGGCCACCGCCTCTACCCCGCCGAGGACCCGCGCGCGCAGGCGCTGTTCGGCATGCTGGCGGAGGCCCCGAGGGCCGCCGACGCGCTGGCGGCCGCCCGGGACGTGGTGGCGGCCACGGCGCGGCACGCCTCGCTGCACGCCAATGTGGACCTCGCGCTGGCCGCGCTGTCGGTCGCGACGGGGATGCCGGTGGAGGCGGGCGAGACCGTCTTCGCCGTCGCCCGCACGGCGGGCTGGATCGCGCACGCCTTGGAGGAGTACGAGGAACGCCCCCTGCGCATGCGCCCCAGCGGCAACTACCGCGGCCCGCGCCCGCCGCAGCCACTGCCGTGAGCCGCACGGGCCCCGCCGCGAGCCGCACCGCCCTCGCCGTGAGCCGCACCGTCCCGCCGTGAACCGCACGGCCGCGTCCAAGTGGTAAGCCCCGCCGCGCAGATCAGGTTAGGCTTACCTATGTGAGCACGTGCGCGACCGCCTCCCGTGACCTGTCCGAACCGCTGGCCGGCACCGCCGCCACCGCTCGGACCTGGCTGCTGATCGAACAACCCGGTCCCTGGGGCACGGAGGCCCTCACCTCCAGCCGCCTCGAACCGGCCCTCGGGCGCGCCCTGGAGGCGGCAGCCGAGGCCAACGGCGTGCGCGTCGCGCTGATCCGCCGCCCCGCGCGCAGCGCGGACTGCGGTGAACCGGCGGCCCGACGGGTCTTCGTGGCCCACACCCTGCCGGGCCGCTCCTGGGTGCGTACGGCCGAGATCACCGACCCGGCGCGCCTGACGGAGCTGGACTTCGCGGCGCTCGGGGCCGGCGACGAGCGGGGCCTGCGCGGCCCGTACGACTGGCGCGCGTATGCGGGCGACCCGCTCGTGCTCGTGTGCACCAACGGCAAGCGGGACCGCTGCTGCGCCCTGCTGGGCCGCCCGCTCGCCGCCGAACTGGCGGCCTCGGAGACCGCCGCGGTCTGGGAGATCACCCACATCGGCGGCCACCGCTTCTCGCCGACGCTCGTCGTGCTGCCGTACGGCTACGCGTACGGGCGGGCCACCGCGGCGGCCGTGCAGGAGGTCGTCGAGGCGGTGCGCGAGGGCCGGATCGTCACCGACGGCTGCCGCGGCCGATCCTCCTGGGAGCGCCCGGCGCAGGCCGCCGAGCTGGCGGTCCGGGAGCTCACCCGCGAGGAGGGCGCCGACGCGTTCACGGTCGTACGAACCGACGGCGCGGCGCCCTCGTGGACCGTGACGGTCGGCCACCGGGACGGCCGTCAGTGGTGGGTCGCGGTCGAGCAGGGCGCCGCGGAGCCGCCCCGGCCCGAGAGCTGCGGCAGGGCGCTCGGCACCCCGGCCCGGATGGACGTGACAGGCGTGTTCGCGGTCGCCGCCGAGCACGGGGGGCGCCGGAGCCGCCCTCAGCCCGCCTTCTTGGCGAACTCCGTGGTGTAGGTCTTCGCCAGGTCCACCGAGGCGTTCTTCAGGGTCGGGTTGAACGCCTTGAGCACCTCGTGCACGGTCCTGGGGCCGTCGGCGGGCATCACCCCGTCCTCGGTGAACATCGGCAGGGAGCTCTTGATCGCCTGTGCGTACAGCTCCTTGCCGCCCTGCGCGTAGTCGGCGGGCATCTTCGCCGCGATCTCCTCGGGCGTGTGGTTCCGCATCCACTTCAGCGTCTTGACGAAGGCGTTGGCGAGTTTCTGCACGGTCGCCTCGTTGCCCTGGACCCAGTCGGTGTTCATGTAGAGGCTCGCCGCGGGGTAGAGGCCGCCGAGCGCGGCCCGGGAGCCCTCGGGGGTGCGCATGTCGACGAGTACCTTGCCGACATCCTTGGCCAGCACCTGCGCGACGGTCGGATCGGTGGTCATGCCGCCGTCGATCGAGCCCTGCTGGAGCGCGGAGATGAAGGTCTGGCCCGCTCCGACGGCGACCGGCGTGAACTCGCTGACGTCGACGCCGTTCCTGACGGCCAGGTATTTGGTGAGGAAATCGGTGGACGAGCCGAGGCCGGTCACGCCGAGCTTCTTGCCCTTGAAGTCCTTCGGCGAGCCGAGCCGGGACGCGGCCTTCTTGGAGACCACCTCCACCTCGCCGGGCGTCCGCGCGAGCTGGACCACCGACTCCACGTGCTTGCCCTTCACTTGCAGATCGAGCGTGTGGTCGTAGAAGCCGACGACGCCCTGTACGTCCCCGGCGACCAGTGAGGTGGTGGCCTGCACACCGGCGGGCTCGGTGAGCAGTTGGACGTCCACGCCCTCCGCCCGGAAGTAGCCGAGCTTCTGGGTGAGCATGGCCGGCAGGTAGATGATCTTGTCCAGGCCACCGACCATGATCTTGACCTTGTCGCCGCCTGAACCACCGCCCGAACCACCGCCCACCTGCGCGTCGTTGGCGCACGCGGCCAGGGTGAGGCACAGCGCTCCGGCGACGGCGGCCGCGGAGATCCTGCTGAGAGTGCGCATCATCGTGTCCTTGGGGTGAGATCGTGCGCTGGAGATGTGGTCGGGAGGCGGTGGTTCCGCTGGGGCCCCGGGGCTACGGTCACGGGGGCCGGTGATGTCCTCGGGACCCGGGGCGATGGTCACGGAGACCGGTGACGCGCTCGGGTCCCCGGTCAGCGGTCGGCGCCGGAGTCGTCCGGCTTCCACCGGAACAGCCTCTTCTCCCCGAACGTCAGCAGCCCCTCCGCCAGCAGCGCGACAACGGCGAGGATGACCATCGCCGCGTACACCCCGGCCGCGTTGAACGTGCCCTGGGAGGCGGAGACCAGCAGTCCGATCCCCTTCGTCGCGCCGATGTACTCGCCGACGATGGCGCCGATCAGCGCGAAGCCGAAGCTCACATGCAGGCTGGTGAAGATCCACGAGGTCGCGGAAGGAACGACCACCTGAAGCGTCACCCGCCGGTTGCTCGCGCCCAGAATGCGGGCATTGGCGACCAGATTGCGGTCCACCTCGCGCGCACCCTGGAAGGCGTTGAAGAAGACGGGGAAGAAGACCAGCACCACGGCCGAGGCGACCTTGGAGGCCGGGCCGAGGCCGAACCAGATCAGGAAGATCGGCGCGAGCACGATCCGCGGCAGCGCGTTGAGCACCTTGATGTACGGGCCGAGCACATCGGCGAGGAAGGAGATCCGGCCGAGCGCGATCCCCAGCAGCACGCCGCCGATGACGCCGATGAACCAGCCGAGCAGCGCCTCGTAGAGCGTGTACCAGATCTGCTCCCCCAGCGAGCCCTGCGCGGTCCCGTGCTGCACCCACTGGACGATCTGATCCCAGATCTTGGACGGCATCGAGAAGTTGAAGGCGTCGATGACGCCGTTCCGGGCCATGGTCTCCCAGGCGGCGACCACCGCGACCAGCAGCAGTACGCGCGCCGTGTGGACGAGCAGCCGACGGGTACGGGCAGCGCGCGCCCTGGCCTCCGTACGGCCCGTACCGCCCTTCTCCGATACGGCGGCGGGCACGGGCCCGGGCTCGGATGCGGATACGGGCGCCGCCCCGGATACGGGCACGGGCTCGGATGCGGATACGGGCACGGGCTCAGGCGCCGGCCCGGATGCGGATACGGGCACAGGCTCGGGCGCGGATGCGGCGGGCGGATCCAACGATTCAGGCGGCATGGCCGGCCCCCCTCTCACGAGTGATGCGGACCTCTTCGCCGAGCGAGGACCAGATCTCCCGGTAGATCTCGATGAACCGCGGCTCCAGCCGCACCGATTCGACCCGGCGCGGGCGCGGCAGATCGACCGCGAAGGTCTCCTTGACCGTGGCGGGGCCCGCGGTCATCACCACGACCCGGTCGGCCAGCGCGATCGCCTCCTCCAGGTCGTGCGTGACGAAGACGACCGAGGCGGCGGTGTCCGGCGCCGAGGCGCCGCCCCACAACTCCAGCAGTTCGTCCGACATCAGCGCCCGCGTCTGCACGTCGAGCGCCGAGAACGGCTCGTCCATGAGGAGGATCCGCGGCTCGCCCACGAACGTCTGGGCCAGCGCCACGCGCTTGCGCTGGCCGCCCGAGAGCTGGTGCGGGTAGCGGTCCTCGAAGGCGGTGAGGCCCACCCGGCCCAGCCAGTCGCGGGCCCGCTCCTTGGCCGCCGCCTTCGGTACGCCGCGAAAGCGCGGCCCCGCCATGACGTTGGAGAGCACCGTGCGCCAGGGGAAGACGGCGTCCTGCTGGAAGACGAAGCCGACCTCCGGCCTGATCCCGGTCACGGGTTCGCCGCCGACCAGCACATCCCCCTCGGTCGGCTCGTCCAACCCGCTCACCAGCGTCAGCGTGGTCGACTTGCCGCAGCCCGTCGGCCCGACCACGGCCACGAACTCGCCCTGCCGCACGGTCAGACCGAGGTCCCGTACGGCCGTGTGGCCGGCGCCCGAGGGCGTACGGAACACCTTGCTCGCGCCACGCAGTTCGATGGCCGGGGCGGCGCCGGGGCCCGGGTCGCTGTTCATGGTCATCGCTCACCTCCCTGCCCCGCGGTCCCGTGCGGGGCGACTGGGGCTGGAGGCTAGGTGCGACCCGCGGCGCGGCGGGAGTCTTGTGAGCACTGTGCGGCTTGAGCGCGCAAACCCTGTTCTGCTCGTTTTGCTCGCGCTACAACAGCACATGCGACCCGGGACGGCAGCACCCGGGCAAGTCGCGGCAGCGCCCGAGGCAGGTCGCGGCCGCATTCGGCGCAGGTCGCGGCCGGATTCTGTGCACGCCACCGAGGCGGCGCGCCATGAATGCCGGACCCGCGGTGAATGCTGTGCACGCGGTGAAAGCAGTGCACGCGGTGGAGACAGCGCTCCGAGGTGGGTCGGCGACGGCAGGGAAGGGGCACGCATGCGCATCCGATGGCCCCGCCGCGTCTTCGCCCAAGTCCTGCTCGTACAGCTGCTGATCACGACCGGCGTCACCGTCCTCGCGGCCGGCCTCTTCCTCGCCCCGCTCAGCGCCCAGCTCGACACCCAGGCGGCGCGCCGTGCGCTGGCCATCGCCCAGACCACCGCCGCCCAGCCGGGCATCGTCCACGACGTGCTGGCCACCCGGCCCTCCGTCGACGGCCCGGTGCAGAGCGCGGCCGAACGCGTCCGGCACGCGACCGGCGCCAGTTATGTGGTGATCGTCGACGCGCACGGCACCCGCTACTCCCACACCACCCCCGCCGAGATCGGCCGGCCGGTCTCCACGGACCCGGGCGAGGCGCTGGCCGGCCACGAGTGGACCGGCATCGACCGCGGTACGCTCGGCCGCTCCGCCCGCGGCAAGGTCCCGCTGCGCGACTCCGCGGGCGCCGTCGTCGGCGCGGTCTCGGTCGGCATCGCCTACGACAGCGTGCGCGCCCTGCTCCTGCACGCCGTCCCCGGCATCCTCGAATACGCCGGCGCGGCCCTGGGCGTCGGGGCCCTGGCCGCCCTCGCCGCCTCCCGGCGGCTGCGGCGGCGCACCCACGGCATCGAACTGTCCGAGATCTCCGCGCTCCTGGACGAGCGGGAGGCGATGCTGCACGGCATCCGCGAGGGCGTCGTCGCACTCGACCGGTGGGGGCGGGTCCGGCTCGTCAACGACGAGGCGCAGCGGCTGCTCGGTCTGGCGCCGGGCGCCCGCGTCACCGGCCGCCTCCTCGACGAGGTCCTTCCCCCGGGCCGTACGACGGACGTCCTGGCGGGCCGGGTGGCGGGCACGGACCTGCTCACGGTCTGCGGCGGCCGGGTCCTGGTCGCCAACCGCATGGACACGGCGGACGGGGGTACGGTCGCGACGCTGCGCGACCGTACCGAACTGGAGCAGCTGGGGCGGGAGCTGGACGGCACCCGCGGCCTCACCGAGGCGCTGCGGGCCCAGGACCACGAGCACGCCAACCGGCTGCACACCATCGTGGGGCTGCTGGAGCTGGGGCTGCACGAGGAGGCCGCGGAGTTCGTCGCCGAGGTGGCTTGCGCCCACCGCGCGACCGCCGAGCAGGTGACCGAGCGCGTACACGAACCGCTGGTCAGCGCGTTGCTGGTGGGCAAGAGCGCGGTCGCCGCGGAGCGGGGGGCGGCGCTGCGGATCGCGCCGTCCACCGATCTGCCGGACCGGGTCGTGGACCCGCGCGACCTGGTCACCGTCCTGGGGAACCTGGTCGACAACGCGCTGGACGCGGCGGGGGCGCGCGTACGGCGGGGGCCGGGCGACGCGCCCTTCGTCGAGGTGGAGCTGCGGGCCGAGGGCGCCACGCTGTGGCTGCGCGTCTCGGACAACGGCCCCGGCGTCCCGGCCGCGGCGCGGGAGCTGGTGTTCACCGACGGCTGGTCCACCAAGGAGCCGCCCCCGCACCGCCGTCGGGGTCTCGGTCTGGCGCTGGTGCGGCGGCTCGCCGAACGGTACGGCGGTACGGCGGTGGTGTCCCGGCGCGAAGGCGGCGGGGCGGTGTTCACGGTGGAGTTGCCGGAGGCACTGCATGTACTCGAAGGAGTGAACCGATGATCGAGGTCCTGATCGTGGACGACGACTTCCGCGTCGCCGAGATCAACGCCGCGTACGTGACCAAGGTGCCCGGCTTCCATGTCCTGGGCACGGCGCACAACGCGGCCCAGGCGCTGGCGCTGCTGGAGCGCGGCGGCGTCGACCTGGTGCTGCTCGACCACTATCTGCCGGACGAGACGGGCCTGTCGCTGATCCGCCGCATCCGGCAGTCCGGCCACCTCGCCGACGTGATCATGGTGACGGCCGCCCGCGACGTCGCCACCGTGCAGGCGGCCATGCGCTTCGGGGCGCTGCAGTACATCGTCAAGCCGTTCACGTTCGCCGGTCTGCGCGTCAAGCTGGACGCGTACGCACAGTTGCGCCGTACTCTCGACGGCGCTCAAGAGGCGGGCCAGGACCAGGTCGACCGCATCTTCGGCACCCTGCGCACCGCCGTGACGGCCGCGCCGCTGCCCAAGGGCCACTCCGCGCCGACCGCCGAGCTGATCCGCCGGGTCCTGTCGGACGCGTCGCTGCCGCTCTCGGCGCACGAGGTCGCCGAGCGTTCGGGGCTGAGCCGTTCGACGGCACAGCGCTACCTCAAACAGCTGGAGGGCTCGGGGCGGCTGCGTCTCACCTTGAGGTACGGCGAGACGGGCCGCCCCGAGCACCGCTACAGCTGGATGAAGGGCAGCCCGGCGGCGTAGGCCGGGCTGCCCTTCCGTTCCAGTGGTCCCGGCCCCGCCATCGCGGCCGACCGGACCAGGACCGCGCACCGGAACGCCGCCACGGCCGACACCGGCGAACGAGCGGAAACGGGCTAGCTCTGGGGCTGGAAGAATTTCAGCAGGCCGCGTGCGCCCTCGGGGGACATCAGGATCTTCATCATCTTGGCGGCCTCTCGCGCGGCAGCGGCCCCGCGGACGAACATCTCCTCCTCGTAACCGCGGACGGAGGCGGCCACGTCGTCGGGGCGGCCGGCGGCGAGCCGCAGCGCGAGTTCGGCGGCGTCGAGCATGGCCGTGTTCGCGCCCAGTCCGACGGGCGGCATCAGGTGGGCGGCATCGCCGAGCAGCGTGACGCCGGGGACGGCGTCCCAGGTCAGGCCGGCGGGCAGCGCGGCGATCGGGCGGGGCACGAAGGTGCCGTCGCACGCCTGGATCAGGGCCGCGCACTGCGGGGCCCAGTCGGCGAAGAGCTCCAGGAGGGCCGCGCGGGCTCGATCGGGGTCGGCGAGCGGGGCACCGCGGCCGGTGAGCCAGTCCTCGGGGGTGTGGAAGCCGAGGTAGACGCGGACGCACCCGTCGCCGTTGCGCTGGGCCGAGAGCGACCGGCCGGAGCCGAGGACCCAGTAGTTGCCGCGCCCGACCATGGCCGCCAGTTCGGGGTGGGCGCGATCGATATCGGGTATGACGCATTCGATCGTGTTGAGGCCGATGTGAACGGGCCGGGCATCGGTCAGCAGCGGCCGGACCCGCGAGTACGCGCCGTCCGCGCCGACGAGCAGGTCGCACTCGGCGCCGGAGCCGTCGGCGAAGTGGAGCCGGTGCCCGCCGCCGGGCCGGGCGGCGGCGGACTGGAACGAGCGCCCCCATGTGACGGCCCGCTCGGGGAGCGAGTCGAGCAGCACGTTCCGCAGGTCGGCGCGGTCCACCTCGGGGCGGTCCATCGGCGCGTCGTCGGGGGTGTCCTCCTGGAGGAGAACCGTTCCGTCGGGGTCGACCAGGCGCATGTCCTGGCCCTCCCGGCGGGCGATGGCCTGGAACTCAGCCTCCAGGCCAGCCTCTCGCATGGCCCGCTGCCCGCTCTCGCGGTGCAGGTCGAGCATGCCGCCTTGGGAGCGCGCGGCACGGGATGCCTCGCGCTCGTAGACGACGGCGTCGATGCCGTGTACGTACAGGGTGCGGGCGAGAGTCAGGCCGCCCAGGCCGGCTCCGATGATGGCGATGTTCATGATTCTCCGCTCTCCGCGCGTCGACGCGCGCGGCGTTGTGACGCACCTCGCCATGGCGGGCACCGCATCGATACAGTGAACTTTTCGATACATCGTATCGAACCGTGCGCTGTATCGTTAGCCCCCGAATTCGATGGACAGGGCAGACGGAGCCAGGGGAAGGAGAAGGCGTGATGGCGACACGACGACAGGCCGCGCCCGAGGGCCCCGGGGCCGACGGCGACGAGCCCGCGGCGGGGGCCGCCGAGTCGGCGGCCGACACGCCCACGCTCGTATGGGAGCGCCCCGAGCCGCCCAACCGGCCGACGCCGTCCCCCCTGAGCAGGGACCGGATCGTACGGGCGGCGATCGAGCTGGCCGACGCGGACGGGCTGGACGCGGTGTCCCTGCGCAAGGTCGCCGCCGCGCTCGACGCCGGCCCCATGCGGCTGTACCGCTACCTGTCCACCAAGGAGGAGATGCTCGACCTCATGGTCGACGCGGTCTACGGCGAGATCGACGCGCCCGAACCGACCGGCGGCGACTGGTGCCGCGACCTGCGGTCGCACGCGCACCGCACCAGGGCGGCCGCGCTGCGGCACGAATGGTTCGCCGATCTGCTCGGCGGACGGCCGCACCTCGGCCCGAACGCGCTGGCCAACTTCGAGGCGTCGCTGGCCGCGCTGCGCCGCGCCCCCGGATTCGACGGGATCGACGCGGTTCTGGCCGCCGTCGAGGCGGTGGACGCCTACCTGGTCGGGGCGGTCAGGAAGGAGGTCGCCGAACTGCGGGCCGAACGGGCCACCGGGATGGACGAGCAGCAGTGGCAGGTCGCCGCGGGCCCGTACATCGGCCGGATGCTGGCCACCGGCCGCTACCCCACCCTGGCCGAGGCCGTCGTGGACGCCGCCACGCGCGACGCGGACGCCGTCTTCGACACCGGCCTCACGTACGTCCTGGACGGCATCGCCGCGCGAGTGGCCGCACGCTGACCGCGCCGCCGCTTGAGCCCCGCCGACGGGCGGCCGGCCAGGCACGGCCCTCATCGCACCGCACCCTCACCCGCCACGCGGCGTACCCCTCGCGAGGACGAGATGCGGCCCTGCACAGCGGCGGCCCGCCGTAGGCCCATCGTCGTTACGCCCGACTCACGCCCGGTTCACGCCCGGTTCACGCCCGCCCGTCGTCGGGCGCGGGGCCGCCGGTGAAGGTAGTGGCCTGCGCTGCCGCCACGAGCGTGATCTCCAGCCGGGAACGCAGGCCGGGGAGGGTTTTCGGTCCGGTCTGCTTCGCCCACTGCTCCAGGGCGGAGTGGAACGCGGCGACGAGGAGGTCCTGGGCCAGTCGCGGACGCAGGTCCTCCGGGTCGGCCAGTTCGAGCCTGGCGCAGAGAGTCCGCCGGCTTTCACCGCTGACGCGGTCGCAGAAGCTGAGGCTGTGCGCGGTGATCGAAGGCGAGACCTCGGCGAGCCGCTGGCAGGCGGCGACCCGTTCCGCCCAGCCTGGCGTCGTCATCTTCTCCAACGCGGTGACCAGGGCCTCCCGCAGAGCCGCGAAGACGGTGCCGCGAGTAGGCGTGAGGGATTCGACTTCACTCAGGAACGTCAGCCACAGCTCGTGGCTGGGGGCCAGGGCGACGTCCTCCTTGCTGGCGAAGTAGCGGAAGAACGTCCGCTTGGAGACCTCGACCGTGGCGCAGACCTCGTCCAGCGTCGTCTCGGCGAAGCCCCGCTCTTGGAAGAGCCGCAGGGCTGCGTCGATGAGATCGTCCCTGGTCTGCTGCTTCTTGCGTTCCCGCAGCGAGGTGGGGTGCCGGGGAGCCGGCTTCGAGAGGCCATCAGACATGCCATCACCCTATCAGACAATCTGCTACTGATAGGCTTTCGCCACTGAGTGCCAGTTTCTACGGAAGTGGTGTTGCCATGAAGGCCGTCATCGTGCCGTCGTTCGGAGACTCCGACGTGCTGCGGATCATCGACCGGGCCGAGCCCCGGCCGGAACCGGGTCAACTCCTGATCCAGGTGGAGGCGGCAGGGGTCGGCTACGTCGACATCATGGCTCGCAACGGCGACTACCAGCCGCTCTCCGAGCCCGGATTCATTCCCGGCGTGGAGGCGGCGGGCACCGTCACCGCGGTCGGTGAGGGGGTGGATGAGCAGTGGATCGGTCAGCGGGTCTTCGCGCTGACCGGAACCGGAGCGTACGCCGAGGCGGTCGTCGCCGACGCCCGTGGCGCCGTGCGCCTGCCGGAGGCCGTCAGCGCGGCGGACGCCGTCGCGCTCGGCGTGAACGCGCTGGTCGCGGGCCTGGGCCTGAAGAGGGCGAACATCGAGAAGGGCGAGCGGGTACTGATCAGGGGCGCCGGCGGAGGCATCGGGCTGATGGCCGCACAACTGGCCGCCTTGTCCGGGGGCACGGTGACCGCGATCACCTCCTCGCCCGAGCGCGGAGACCGCCTCCGGGGCCTCGGCGTCGCGCACATCCAGGACCGCACGGCAGGCCAGGACGGCGGGGCGGACGCCTACGACATCATCGTCGACCCGGTCGCCGGGCCGGAGCTCGGCCGCTACATCGAGATGCTGCGGCCCAACGGCCGGTACGTGCTGTGCGGAGCCGCAGGAGGCGCACCGACACCGGACGCCCTCGGCAGCCTCACGACCACGTTCCACAATTCGCCGACGCTCTTCTCCTTCAGCCTCAACTCCGCCGACGCCGACACGGTCAGGGCGGCGGCGGCCGAACTCTTCGGCCAAGCGGCCCGAGGCGACCTGCGGCCGGTCGTCGACGAGCGGATCCCGCTGGCCGAAGCCCGCCGCGCGCACGAACGCCTCGAATCGACCGCCGTGTTCGGCAAGATCACCCTCCACCCCTGACGAGGCCGGCCGTCGCGCGCGCCCACGGCTTATCGGCTCGCGTCCACGGCCCATCGGCTTCGGTACGGGTTCGGTACGGGCAGCGGACGGCACGGAAGCAAGGCCCACGGACAGAACGGACGCGGGGCCTTGGCCGGGGAGCCCCGGGCCGTCCGACAGCGGTCGTCCCACCGTCAAGCGACGGGCGCGCCGGGCGGTGTCGCGATTCCGTGCCGGTAGGCGTAGCGCACCGCCTGTGCCCGGTCGCGCACCCCCGTCTTGGCGAAGAGGTTGTTGATGTGGGTCTTCACGGTCGCGGTGGAGACATGCAGGCCGCGGGCGATCTCGGCGTTGGAGAGCCCGTCGGCGACCAGCGCGAGGACTTCCGCCTCGCGGGCGGTCAGCCCGTCCGGCAGCTCGCGGGACTCCGCGGGGGCGGCCTCGGAGACGGGTGTGTCGAGCCGTTCCAGCAGCCGCCGTTGGATCTGCGGTGACAGCCCGGCGTCGCCGGACATGACATGGGCCACGGCCCGTACGATCTCGTCGCCGTCGGCGTCCTTGGTGAGGTAGCCGCGGGCGCCGGCCCGGAGCGCCGGGAACAGCGAGTCGTCGTCGGCGTAGGTCGTCAGGACCACGACCTGTGTGGCGGGGTGTTCGGCACGGATCCGGCGCGTCGCCTCCACGCCGTCGCAGCGCGGCATGCGCAGGTCCATCAGCACCACGTCCGGGGCGTGTTCGGCGACCAGCCGCAGCGCTTCCTCACCGTCACCGGCCGAACCGACCACCTCGATGCCCGGCAACAGACCCAGCAGCATCACGATGCCCTCGCGCACCACGGTCTGGTCATCGGCCACGACGACCCGTGCCGCCGGTCGCGACCCGTCGTCCTCTGTCACGCGCGTCACCCGGGCACCCGCAGACGTACCACGAACCCCTCCTGTCCCGGTCCCGCCGGACCGGCCTCCAGGGTGCCGCCGAGCAGTTCGGCGCGCTCCCGCATCCCCAGGAGACCGTACCCGGAACCGGTGGACGCGAGCCCCCCGGTCTTATGCCGCGCTCCCCCGTCCCGGATCTCCAGCTCCACTGCGCCGTCCAGATAGGAGAATCTCATCCGGACCGCGGCCCCCGGAGCGTGCTTGCGGACGTTCGTCAGCGCCTCCTGCGCGACCCTGCGCACCGCCAGCCCGGCCTCCGCGGGCAGGTGCCGGGGCTCGCCCGACACCTCGATCGCGGCTCCCTGGGACTCGGCGACCTCCCGCAGGAACTCCCCGGCCTGGGCCATCTCGCCGCGCAGCGCCGAGAGCGCCTGCCGCGTCTCGGCCAGTCCCTCGCGGGCCATGCCGCGGGCCAGGACGACGCGCTCCAGGATCCGGTCGTCACTCTCACCGCGCTCGATGAGCAGCCGGGCGGCCTCCAGGTGCACGAGCTGCGCGGAGAGGCTGTGGGCGAGCACGTCGTGGATCTCGCGGGCGATCCGGGCGCGCTCGGCGAGCGCCGCCGACTCGGCCTCCGCGACCCGCGCGGCGCGCTCCTGCGCCAGCAGCCGGTAGCCGGTGCCGCGCGCCTCCGCGTCGAGGCGGAGCGCGTAACCGACCAGTGTGAGGCCGAGGCAGGTCCCCGCGGTCACCACCGGCCCGTCGTCGCTCACCAGTCCATACGCCAGCACGTAGAGCGCGGCGACGGGCAGCCCGTACGCCATCGGCAGCCGCTCCACGGCAAAGATCGCGCACACGGCCCAGAGCGCTCGGGCGGGGCTGTGCGATCCGAACGACTCCGCCACGACACCCAAGGCGAACAGCAGCCCCAACAACCCCAGTGAGGGCAGCAGCCGGTGTTCCAGGGTGGACCGGAAGTAGCCGTGCGCCGCGGCCGCGAAGACCACGATGCCGCCGGCGAGCACCAGCAGGCCCCACCCGTGGAAGGTGCCCTCCTGGAACGCCCGCCAGGCGATCAGAACGACCAGCGCGAACCTCACGCACTGGTTCATCGCGATCCGACGGCGCGGAACCCCCTCACGGGACAGCGACTCCCGGTAGGGCCAGGCGGTCCAGTTCTCGACGGGCACGTAGCGTCCTTCCGCCGCGGCGGCGCTCTCAGCCACCGGCCGGGACACGGTACGCCGGCCGCACCCCCTGAGCCTTCCAGACCACCAGACCGCTGCGGGCCAGCAGCATGGCCGCCGCGGTCAGCATGGTCGCGGCCCCGCCCTGGTGGACCCCGGCCGCCGCCCCGGCCGCGTGCAGGGCCATCCGCAGCGCCGCGCCGCCGGCCCACACCAGAGCCGACGCCTTGCCGCCCTGGGCCCACACCGCGCCCGACGCGTCGGACCATACCCGCGTGGTCCACGCCCAGCCCGCGCCGGCCGCGAGGCCGGTCAGCACCCCGGCCGCCAGCAGCGCCACCGAGACGGCTTCGTGCGCGTGGTCGACCAGCCCCGGCTTCCGTACCGCCATGAAGATCAGCACGGCGGGCAGCACCCACCAGCGCCGGACGTCCGAAGCCACCCGCCGCGGCGTGAACTGGCGCAGCAGCACCAGCACGAGGACCGCGACGACCACCGCGACATCGACCAGACCGGACATGGTGAGAGCCTCCGTAGCGGCAGGAGCGGGCAACGCTCCCGAAACTACGGAGACCCGGCGGCCGGCGGATCAGCGCACGGGTTGGCTCCGGGTGGAGGCCGACTCTCCACCCGGGGGTGGACCGGGCTCGGGCACCGCTGCCCAGGCGCCGGCACTCAAGCATCGATGCCGAGGCGTCGATGCTCAGGCGCCGATACTCAGGCGTCGGCGCTCAGGCGTCGATGCGAGAGCGGTCCAGGGTGGACGCCGCGTTGGTGATGAACTCCTTCCGGGGCGCCACCTCGTTGCCCATGAGGAGGTCGAAGGCCTGTTCGGCGCCCTCCAGGTCGCTGATGTTGATCCGCCGCAGCGTCCGTCGGCGCGGGTCCATCGTGGTCTCGGCCAGCTGGTCGGCGTCCATCTCTCCGAGGCCCTTGTACCGCTGGATGCTGTCCTTGTAGCGCGTCCCCTTGCGGTCGAACTCCAGCAGGGTCTGCCGCAGTTCGCTGTCCGAGTAGGTGTAGACGTACTTCTCCTGCCCCTTCTTGGGGTTCACCAGCTCTACCCGGTGCAGGGGCGGCACCGTGGCGAAGACCCGGCCGGCCTCGACCATCGGACGCATATAGCGCTGGAACAGGGTGAGCAGCAGACACCGGATGTGCGCGCCGTCGACGTCGGCGTCGACCATCAGCAGGACCTTGCCGTAGCGCGCGGCGTCGATGTCGAAGGTACGTCCCGAGCCGGCCCCTATGACCTGGATGATCGATCCGCACTCGGCGTTCTTGAGCATGTCCGAGATGGACGACTTCTGGACATTGAGGATCTTGCCGCGGATCGGCAGCAGTGCCTGGAACTCCGAATTCCGCGCGAGCTTCGCCGTACCCAGCGCCGAGTCTCCCTCGACGATGAACAGCTCGCTGCGGTCGACGTCGTCGCTGCGGCAGTCCGCGAGCTTCGCGGGCAGGGAGGAGGACTCCAGCGCCGTCTTCCGCCGCTGGGCCTCCTTGTGCTGCCGCGCCGCGATGCGCGTACGGGCCGCGGCGACGATCTTCTCCATGACCGACCGCGCCTGCTGCTTGGCGTCCCGCTTGGTCGAGGCCAGGAACGCCTTGAGCTCCTTGGCGACCACGTTGCCGACGATCCGGGTCGCCGCCGAGGTGCCGAGCACCTCCTTGGTCTGCCCCTCGAACTGCGGCTCCGCCAGCCGTACGGTCACGACCGCCGTGAGCCCCTCCATGGCGTCGTCCTTGACGACGTCGTCCTCCGCGACCCGCAGCAGCTTGGCGGAGCGCAGCACCTCGTTGACCGTCTTGGTCAGGGAGCGCTCGAAGCCGGAGACGTGGGTGCCGCCCTTGGGGGTGGCGATGATGTTCACGAAGGACCGGACCGTGGAGTCGTAGCCGGTGCCCCAGCGCAGCGCGATGTCGACGCCGAGCTCGCGGGTGACCTCGGTGGCGGTCATGTGGCCGCGGTCGTCGAGGACCGGGACGGTCTCCTTGAAGCTGCCCTGGCCGGTGAGGCGCAGCACATCGCAGACGGCCTTGTCCTGGGCGAGGTACTCGCAGAATTCGCTGATTCCGCCGTCGTAGCGGAAGGTCTCCTCGGTCTTGCCCGCCCCGTCGAGGCCGCGCTCGTCGCGCACGACGAGGGTCAGCCCCGGTACCAGGAAGGCGGTCTGCCGGGCACGCCCGTGCAGCGTCTCCAGGGAGAGCTTGGCGTCCTTGAGGAAGATCTGCCGGTCCGCCCAGTAGCGGACCCTGGTGCCGGTACGGGCCTTGGGCACCCGCTTGCCCTTGAGGAGGCCGTTCGCCGGGTCGAAGGGCGCGTCCGGGCCGGACTCGGTGAAGATCCCGGGGACGCCGCGGCGGAAGCTGATCGAGTGGACCTTGCTGTTCCGGTCGACCTCGATGTCGAGCCGTGAGGAGAGGGCGTTGACGACGGAGGCGCCGACGCCGTGCAGGCCGCCGGAGGCGGCGTAGGACCCGCCGCCGAACTTGCCACCGGCATGCAGCTTGGTCATCACGACCTCGACGCCGGACAGGCCGGTCTTCGGCTCGATATCGACGGGGATGCCGCGGCCGTTGTCCCGGACCTCCACGGACCCGTCGTCGTGGAGGATCACCTCGATGCGGTCGCAGTGACCACCCAGGGCCTCGTCCACGGAGTTGTCGATGATCTCCCAGAGGCAGTGCATCAGGCCGCGGCTGTCGGTCGACCCGATGTACATCCCGGGGCGCTTGCGAACGGCTTCCAGGCCCTCAAGGACGAGTAGGTGCCGCGCGGTGTAGTTGGATTCGTCCCGGTCTGCCCCGGTCAGCAATGCGGTGGACGGCACGGACGTATCGGCGGTCACGCGGTTCGCTCCTCGCTGAATTTCTGTCTGACCCGAGTCCGGGTTCAGAGGTTGGCTCGGTCGCCGTTCAGAGGGTACCGACGCCTGATAGAGCCTTTGTGCCGCCACCCATGAGAACGCCCATGGTAGTCCAGGATCGCTCGTACGTTCGATCCCTCAATGGGGTGACGCCCACATCACGTTCCCTTGGAGGCATGAACCATTTAGGCTCCGGGCACGTCCTCTTCAACAAGCCGGCAACCCAGCCGGGAGGACACATACCGACAAGCGACGTGAAACCGTAAGCCAACGCACTACGGCTCATTCGCCGCCAAACCGTCTGGATCCGACCCCTCGGAAGGAAGTTTCGAGGAAAAGCCGGAAGCGGGAACGTTTTCGGCCTGGTTGGATGTTGACCCTGGTACGACAGCTCGTCGAGCTAGAGAAGAGGCGACGTGACTACTGTTCTGACCCCCGCGAGCCCGCTGACGGCCGCAGACCGCTGCGACCGCTGCGGCGCCCAGGCTTACCTGCGCGTCGTTCTCATGAGCGGCGGTGAACTGCTGTTCTGCGCTCACCACGGGCGCAAGTTCGAGCCAGAACTCAAGAAGATCGCCGCGGAAATACAGGACGAGACGGAGCGGCTGACCGCTACCCCGGCGTCCGAGTCCGCGTCCGATGAGGAACGCTGACACATCGCATCCACGACGAGCGAGGTCCGGCCAGGCCGGACAGCCGCGGGCGGCTATCCCGACCCAGGGAACGCCGCCCGCTCTCGTGTTCCGGTACGCCCGTGGGCAGGCCCGGCCCTTAGCGGGGCCGGGCCTGCCCACGGCGCGGTTCAGTCGCGCTCTGCCACCAGCTGGGCGACCGCTGAGATCCGCGTATAGACACCGGGGCTCTTCGGCTCCCCGCAGCCGCTGCCCCAGGACACGAGGCCGATCAGCCGCCCACGGGCCACCAGAGGGCCTCCGCTGTCCCCCTGGCAGGCGTCGCGCCCACCCCCCGGCTGACCCGCGCAGAGCATCGACGTAGGCCGGTACGTACCGTCAGCGCTGCCCGGGTACGCGCTCCGGCACCGCGCGTCCTCCAGGACCCGCACCTGGGCCGCGTGCAGGGTCGAGGCGTAGCGCCCCTTGCCCGTGGTGTCACCCCAGCCGTAGACCGATGCCGTGGCACCCGGTCGGTACGCGGTGTCTCCCTTCGGGGCCATTCGGATGACGTCGGAGGCCGGCACCGGCTCCGCCAGCGTGAGTACCGCCACATCTCCGGCGTTGCTCACGGAATCGTAGTCCGGGTTGACCCAGTCCCCCTTCAGCGCGATCTCGCGCCCTCCGTCGCCCCCCAGGTCCTCACGGCCGACGAGAACCCGCAGGTCCTGGACTTCCTGCCGATCCACGCCGAGCACCTCCCGGCCCAGGCAGTGCGCGGCGGTGACCACCGCCGTGGGCGAGACCATCACGCCGCCGCAGAACTGCCCCGAGCGCGCCGCACCGAAGCGGCTCCGGCTGGCCAGCGCCACCACCCAGGGGGCGTCCGCGACCTGCACCTGCTGCCCCCCGACGACTATCCGGTCCGCCAGCGCCGGGCTCGGAATCGCCACCACCAGCGCGAGGGCACCAAGCAGCGCAGAAATATGGGAACGCATACGGACCTCCTGACCGTGCGGAGTGTAGTGCGTACCCAGCGTCACTCCGTACAGCCGTCGTCGCATCCCGACACCACGGGGCCCTGTGCCACGGCGAAGCGCCCCTGACCGTAAAGCTCAGTGGTCAGGGGCGCTTCTTCGAGTCAGGCTCAGTCCAGGTAGTCGCGGAGCACCTGGGAGCGCGACGGGTGGCGCAGCTTCGACATGGTCTTCGACTCGATCTGACGGATGCGCTCGCGCGTCACCCCGTAGACCTTGCCGATCTCGTCGAGGGTCTTCGGCTGACCGTCGGTGAGGCCGAACCTCATGGACACCACACCGGCCTCGCGCTCGCTGAGCGTGTCGAGCACGGAGTGCAGCTGCTCCTGGAGGAGCGTGAAGCTGACCGCGTCGGCCGGGACGACCGCTTCGGAGTCCTCGATGAGGTCGCCGAACTCGCTGTCGCCGTCCTCGCCCAGCGGGGTGTGCAGCGAGATGGGCTCACGACCGTACTTCTGGACCTCGATGACCTTCTCGGGGGTCATGTCGAGCTCCTTGGCCAGCTCCTCCGGGGTGGGCTCGCGGCCCAGGTCCTGGAGCATCTGGCGCTGGACGCGCGCGAGCTTGTTGATGACCTCGACCATGTGCACCGGGATACGGATGGTGCGGGCCTGGTCGGCCATGGCGCGCGTGATCGCCTGGCGGATCCACCAGGTCGCGTACGTCGAGAACTTGTAGCCCTTGGTGTAGTCGAACTTCTCGACCGCGCGGATCAGACCGAGGTTCCCCTCCTGGATGAGGTCCAGGAAGAGCATGCCGCGGCCGGTGTAACGCTTGGCCAGGGAGACCACCAGACGGAGGTTGGCCTCCAGGAGGTGGTTCTTGGCGCGGCGGCCGTCCTCGGCGATGATCTCCAGCTCGCGCTTGAGCTTCGGCGCGAGCTTGTCGGAGTTGGCCAGCTTGTCCTCGGCGAACAGCCCCGCCTCGATGCGCTTGGCGAGTTCGACCTCCTGCTCGGCGTTGAGGAGCGGGACCTTGCCGATCTGCTTGAGGTAGTCCTTGACCGGGTCGGCGGTGGCGCCGGCCACGGCGACCTGCTGGGCCGGGGCGTCGTCCTCGTCGTCGTCGGAGAGGACGAAGCCCTTGTTCTCGCCGCCCTCTTCCTCTTCCTCGGGCTTGCCCGGCGCCGGCACCTCTTCGACCTCGTCGTCGAGGATCTCGTCGGCGTCCTTCTTGCCGGCGGTCTTCTTCGCGGCCGTCTTCTTCGCGGTGGCCTTCTTCGCCACCGTCTTCTTGGCCACGGCCTTCTTGGCGGCGGCCTTCTTCGCGGGCGATGCCATGGCGTCGTCGGTCTCGCCGTCCGCGACCTCGTCCGCGGACGTGGTGGCGGTGGCCTTCTTGGCCGTGACCGTCTTGGCCGCCACCGTCTTGGTGGCAGTGCGCTTCGCCGGGCTCTTCGCTGCGACGCTCTTGCGGGTGCGCTTGGGCGCCTCTGCGGCACTGACCATCAGCGTCACACCCTCCTCGTCGAGGACCTGGTTGAGGCTGCGCAGAACGTTCTTCCACTGGGTTGGCGGAATCTGGTCAGCCTCGAAGGCCCGACGCACGTCATCGCCGGCGATCTGCCCCTCAGCCTTTCCCCGCTCGATGAGCGCCAACAGAGACTCGGATTCGGCGATCTCCGTGGGGAGCGTACGGGATGTGCTGGCCGACACGAACAACCTCTCGGAACGATGGAAATGGCTTCCGGCCCCGCCCACAATGGACCGGAGCCGACGACCGACGGCAAGGATGAACCGACGGCGCGGGCGGGAGTGCGGAGCTGTACAGCGTCTCGGACGAGAGCTGTATTCCCTCCTCTGCTGCCACCTCTTTAGTCATCGCACTGCCTCAAAGAGCGTTACGCCCAATCATCGTGGCCCGAGTCACACCGCACACCAGGACGATAAGTACCAGAAGGGGAGAACCCACCCCCGCCGCCGGACCCGGGCCAGGGTCCGGCGGCGCCGGTACCGCTCATGGAGCCCGTACGGTCAGTGCTCGCGCGGCGCCGGCACCACGCGCTCGACCTCGGGGTGAACGGTGAGCAGTTGGCGCATCGCGGCCTCGGCGCCGGACGGGTCCCCCGCGCCGACCGCCTCGACGATCCGCAGGTGGTGGCCGACTCCGGCCTCGCTGGGCCGGTCGCAGCCCACGACCGGGCCGCCCGAGACGTGCAGGGCGGAGGAGACGATGCCGGAGAGGTGCTCCAGCATGCGGTTGCCCGCGACCTGAAGGAGCAGCGAGTGGAACTCGGTGTCCGCGCGGGAGAAGGTGAGCGAGTCGTTCTGGGCCAGCGCGTGGCCCATGATCTCGGCCATGTCGGCGAGGCGCTGCTGGAGGTCTTCGCGCCCGTGGCCGGCGGCGAGCCGGGCCGCGAGCGGCTCGATGGTCCAGCGCAGCTCGCACAGCTCGCGGCGCTGGTCCTCGCGCTGCGGCCCGAAGGCCCGCCACTCGATGATGTCCGGGTCGAGGAGGTTCCAGTCGCTGACGGGCCGGACCCGGGTGCCGACATTGGGCCGGGCGCTGACCAGCCCCTTGGCCTCAAGGACGCGCAACGACTCACGGACGACGGTGCGGGAGACCTCGAAGCGCTGGCCGATCTCCTCGGGGACCAGCGGGCGGTCGGCGCCCAGGTCCCCGGAGACGATCATCTGGCCGAGCTGCTGGACGAGTTGGCCGTGCAGCCCGCGGCCCCGGCTGCCGGCGGCCCTGCGGCCGCTCCGGCCCAGTTCCGCGTCGCCTCCGTCCCAGGACGGGGCGCCGCCGCGGTCGGCGCCGGGGGCGCCCGCGTAGGAGTAGCGGTCAAGCTCGCCCGGAGCTGCGAGGCCGGTGTCGGCGGGGCGAGCCGCGGTCATCATGGTGTGCGCAAGGGTACTCACGCATCCTTTGTCGGCGACGCTCCAGAAACCCTTGAGTTCTTTGGTGAAAAGCACACGAAAGGGTGATCGCGCATTACCGCATAATTGACGCCTTATCGGATGCAATCGGGCGACCCTCGGGGATGGCGGGCCGATCATGCGACGGAACCCTGGCACGCCATCGACGCGGCCGGCCCCGGAGCGCGGTCAGCGCATACCCGCAGAGCAGTACGGCGAGCGAGAGCGCGAGCGCCCAGCCCGCGGGGTGGGCCAGCAGCCGGAGGACGACGGACATCCCATGATCAACACCGGTCGGCCACTGCATCATGGCTACCGACCGGAGCCGGTCCGGCAGCCCGATGATCGACCGGGCCGATGGATTGGCCAGCACCTGACGCGCCACCGGCACCATCACCACCGGCACCGCCAGAACGGCCACCAGCCCCATCAGCACGGATCGGAAGGCGCCCGCGGCCAGCAGCCCCGCCCAGGCGCAGCCCACTACGAGCCCGGCCCAACCCGCGGCGGAGGCAGGCCAGTCGGCGGGGAGCGCTGCGGCCTCGGCCCCGTAGAGGAAGCGCAGCGCGAGGCCGTCGAGGACGAGGACGGCGAGCGCGAGCAGCAGCGCGATGGCGGCGCTGACCGCGAGCTTGGCGCCCAGCAGACCGAGGCGGCGCGGGAGCGCGCCCTGGTCCGGGGAGAGCGCGGGGTAGCGGAACTCCTGGCCGAAGGCGAGGGCGCCGAGAACCCCGGCCCCCGCCGCGGCCGGGGGCAGCGGGAAGACGGCCGGCCAGCCGGTGAACAGGGGGAGCGACGAGGACTGCCCGTTACGGGCGATCAGCACGGAGGCGAGGAGCGAGGCAGTCAGGGAGGTCACCGCGATGGCCCAGCCGGGGCGCGCCCCGACGGCCCGGCGGAGCTCGTAGCGGAACGGCTGCGCCGGCCCCGGCGGCGGCAGCCGACCGAACGCATGCGACGCCGGGGCGGGCGGCACGGCGGACGCCTCAGGCCGCTCGGCATCGGGGACCGCACCGACCGGAGCCGGAATCTCCCCGGCCGCGGCCTCCTCCCTTTCCGCATCCGCCACGGACGCCGCCGACAGCTGCTCACCCCCGCCCGCACTGCGGCCGTCGGCCCGCTGGAGGGGGGCCACCGGGGCGGTGTCACCGCTCTCCTCGGCGAGTCGGTGCACCACGATGCCATTCCGGTACGCGGCCTCCCCCACAGCCGCGCACGTACTGCCGTATACGGAGATGCGACTTCCGCCCTCGCGCACGACCTCGACGGGCCGGTCCGCGTCGCGCGACTCATCCGCGAGGAGTGCGGCGAGCCGCTCCGCGAGCGGCGACCGGACGGCGACCCGGGGCCTCAGCCGGGTACGGGCGAAGTCCGCGACCTCCTGATCGGCCAGCAGGCATCCGGCCTCGACGGTGACCACCCGGTCGGCGATCCGAGCGGCTTCCTTCGGCTCGCGCGAGGTGACCAGCACGACACCGCCCTGACCCGCGTACCCCCGCAACAAACCATGCAGCCAGGCGGTTTCGCGCGGCGAGAGCCCCTGCGCGGGCTCGTCGAGCAGCAAGGTGTGCGGGTCGCCGAGGAGCGCCGTAGCAAGGCCGAGGCGGCGCTCCATGCCGAGCGAGAAGTCACCGATCCGCTGATCAGCGAGGCCGCTGAGGCCGACGACTTCGAGGACGTCGTCGGCGCGGTCGGCAGGCACCCCGACGGCCGCGCTCAGCATCCGCAGATGCCCCCGGGCCGTCCGGCCGGGGTGGCCGGGGACGTCACCGAGGAGCACACCGATCTCCCGGGCGGGGTGCGGGATCCTGTGCAGCGGGCGCCCCCTGAAGAGGGCTACGCCACGGCCCGGGTCGAGCCGGAGCAGCAGACGCAGCGCGCTGGTCTTACCGGCCCCGGACACCCCGAGCAGCACGGTGACGCGCCCGGGGTGCGCCTCGAAGGTGAGGTCGTCGACGGCGGGTGGCTGATTGCGGCGGGGGACACTGGTCAGCCCGATGGCCTGGATCATGGCTTCTCTCGCGGGGCGTGAGACCGCTTGGCGGCACATGCGGAAGGGCGGGGGGACATACCCCAGCACGGTAACCCGTTATGTCCCATTTGCCGCGTAGCGAGCGCCTCCCGGCGCTGGCCGTGTCCGATCCCCGCCCCGCCGCTCGCCCCGCCCCCTCACCCAGGGAGCCGCACCCAACCTCCCTCACCGCATCGGGGGCTCCGCCCCACACTCCGAACCGGGCGCCCCGCCGGTCAGGCGTCAGGCCGCAGCATCGGGGGGTTCAGCAGCGTCGCACCTCCCGCCCTGAACAACTGCGCCGGCCGGCCGCCCTGACGCGTCGTCGTCCCGCCCGTGGGCACCAGGAAGCCCGGCGTGCCGGTCACCTTGCGATGGAAGTTGCGGGGGTCCAGCGCTACGCCCCACACCGCCTCATAGACCCGGCGCAGCTCTCCCACCGTGAACTCCTGCGGGCAGAAGGCAGTCGCCAGCGACGAGTACTCGATCTTGGACCGGGCCCGCTCCACACCGTCCGCCAGGATGCGGGCGTGGTCGAACGCGAGCGGGGCCGCCTGTTCCCCGTCCCGACCGAAGCCGCTCTCCTGATCGAGCAGATCGTCCACCGGCGCCCAACGCACGCTGCGCGCATCTCCCCCGGCCCGGGGCGCGGGCAGGTCCGGGGCGAGCGCCAGGTGGGCGACGCTCACCACCCGCATCCGCGGGTCGCGCCTGGGGTCGCCGTAGGTCCCCAGTTGTTCGAGGTGCGCGGCGTTGGCGGGCACTGTGCCCGCGGTGTCCTGCGCGAGCAGCCCGGTCTCCTCGGCCAGCTCTCTCGCGGCGGCGGCTTCCAGATCCTCGTCGACTCGCACGAAGCCGCCCGGCAGGGCCCATCGTCCTTGGTAGGGCGGCTCGCCACGGCGGACGGCCAGGGAGCACAGCGCGTGGCGGCGCACGGTGAGTACGACCAGGTCGACAGTTACGGCGAAGGGCGGGAAGGCCGACGGGTCGTAGGGCATGACGCGATCATAGTCGTCTGCTTGACGATAAACAGGCCCTTGAGCGTCGTCCGCTGGAGACTGATCGGGCTGTGCGACGCGCATACCGTTCAGACCCCCAACTGCAGACCGTCGGCGGCTTCCTCGACCATGCCCAGGCCCAGCCTGCTGATGCGTACGGCGAAGGGCTGCTCGGCCACGCGCAACCCGGTGAACTGCAACGCGCCGAGCGGAGCGGTGTGCATCGGACGAACCGACACGGTCCCCGCCGGCACGTCCGGGAGCACCCCGGCAGGCGTCGTGAGCAGCCGCACAGCGGCCGCCGCCGCGACCGCGGCAGGGCGGCACGCGGCCGGGTGCGGCAGTGGGGCACTCCCCGAGGTGCGCTGTTCGCCCGCGTACATCTCGGGAAGACGGTGATCAAAGGTGACAGCGGCGTTGAGGACTCCGCGCAGCAACGAGCCCGCCTCCTTCTCGTAGCCGGCGGCAGCCAGCCCGGCGACGGCCACGGCCGTCTCATGGACGCGCACGGCACCACTCCGGTGGCCGAACGGGTTGTATCCGGGCTCCCTGGCGGCGAGGGAGCGCAGCCCCCACCCGGAGTCGAGGGCCGGGCCGCCGAGGAGCCGGGCCACTTGCTCTGTCTGGACCTTGTCGAGCAGCCCCACGGCGTAGGCGCCCCCGCCCAGCAGGCCCGTGTCGAGGAGGTGGGAGGCCGCCGCCCCCAGCTGCGTCATCAGGCCGCCGTTGGGCATACGAGCCGCTGCCGGACGCCCCCCGATCCGGTCCTCGATCCAGAACTCCTCCCGGAACCGGCGACGCAGATCCGCCGCCCACTCCCGCCAGCCCGATGCTCCAGGACGGCCGTACGCGTCCAGGAGGTCCGCGCCGAGCAACGCCGCCCGGTGCGCGTGTGCCTGCGCCTCGCAGCGGTACGGACCGCCGGGCGACGGGTCCGCGAGGTAGCCACGGTCCCCCACCGCGGTGCGCAACCACAGCAGGCAGCGTTCGGCGACCGACAGCAGTGGTTCGACGTCCTTGTCGGACAGGCCCCACCGACGGGCCTCCGCCAGGACCGTGGGGAACAGCAAGGTGGCCTCGACGCCCGTACAACCGGGCGGCAGATGCGCCCCGGTGTGTCGCAGCGCACCGGGGATGCGGCCCCCCTCCGCCCCCGACCCTCCCAGCTGCGTACGGGCCAGGGTGCGCAGTGTCCCGGCCGCGAGGCGCACTCCCAGCGGCAGCGTCATACGGGCCGCCCAGAGCGCTTCGGCGGGGGCCAGGCCGCAACGCCAGGGGACGCCCCCTGTCGCGTAGGCGTCACCTGGGCGGCGGGGGTCGCGCAAGAGCAGCGCTCCGAGATCGTCCAGGGCGATACGGAGCAGGGTTTCGACGCGTGTGTCGTCACCCGTTGCCTGCGCCGGCCCCCAAGGCGGAGTGGTGCCGCGTCCGCGTGGGGCGGCCCCGGCCGCGGGCCCCCGCGGCGGCCCGATCCGCGGCCGGTCGGACCACTCCAGCCGCACCTGGAGGTGGATGCTCCGCGAGCCGCCGGGCGGCAGCTCCAGTTCCCAGCAGAGCAGCCCCGCCGAGGCCAGCGCGTCCTTGGGCGCGGGGTCGGCCGTGACGACCGCGTGCAGACCCGGCATGGACCAGCGCATGCCGCTGTCGTGGACGCAGGCGGGGAGTTCGGGCCGGATGAGCCCGGCCGCGGCCGCGCCGAGCTCTGCGAGGTCGGTGCCGAGGGAGACCTCGATCGGCAGCCTGATGGGGCGAACAGCGGTGCTGTGCAAGGTGATGCGTTCGGTGCCGTCGGCGTGGCGCAGCCGTTCCACGGTGACGGACGGGTCCGGTCCGAGATCGGCCGTCGTACGCACCGTGCCCACGAATCGGGCTCGGTCCGAACCGAGGAGCCGCGCCTGCACGGGTAGTGGCTCCGCCCCCGCGACACGCAGTCGGCACCGGGCCAGGGCCCTCCGGCCCGAACGGTAGAAACCGTCGAGTCCCTGACCGGAGAGCTGACCGTGTTCGGCGGAGATGGCCAGGGACGGCATGGCCACGCAGATCAGCGCCGTGTGTACGGGCTGTGGTTCCGTGCGACTCGTACCGGGCCGAGCCGGTGCGGTTGGGCGACGGGCCGGCTGACCGATGGGGACCATGCCTTGCACTGAGTGCGCTCCCTGGGGGACGTGTCGGACCTGATGAGGATCGCGGCCACTGATATGAACGGCGCGGTCGTCGCGCAGGACACGGTGACGGACCAGTGGGGTGTTACTGGGGGCTGCGCGTACCGGGCTGTCCGTCCCGCCGGCCGTCCTTGCTCCGTACTCGCGGCTTGCCTGCGGCCCCGGCGGTCTTCCCGGGGCCGGGTCCGGCGGGCCCGGTCGTACCGCCGGACCCAGCCGTGCGGGCGGCTCCGGCCGCTCGGCCGGAGGCAGTCGCGCGGGCGGGCCCGGTCGTACGAGCAGCAGGCGTACGGGGGCCGGTCGCGGGGCCGGTCCTCGGTCGCGGCCGACGGCGCCGTCCGATCGCGGAGGCTCCGTCAGCGGTGGCCGCACGCTCCAGTTCGGCGTGAACCGCCGTGTGCACCGCGCGGTCGGCGCGCTCCCGCCGCAGGCAGTCTCGCAGCGTCTCCGGGTCCAGTCCGTCGTTGCACGCCTGGAAGAGGAGGTGCGCGAAGAGGTAATCAGGATCGAGATGCAGGGCGCGGCTGAACGCCACCCTCGCCTCCGGCCCTTCCCCCACCGACCACGCGACCCAGCCCGCGAGCGCGAGCGGCGCCGCGCCGTACTCGGTGTAGGAGCCCACGCAGCGGCGGGCGAGTGCTCGCCAGACCCGCAGCGCGGCCTGGCCGTCCGGTCCTTCCATCCATTCCGCCGCCTGGTCCCGCGTGGTCCGGTCCTGTAGCCCGACGATGACCGTGGCGGCTTCGTCGTGGCTGATGAGGGTGTCGTCGTGCGCGTCGGACTTTGCGGGATGCGCGAGGGGCGGCGTGTCCCGGAAGCGGCCCAGGACCAGGCGCAGGATATCCAGCGTCTCCTCCCGCACCGCCTCACAGCCTCCCGCGTCCAGGATCCGCGGTACGAGCCGGCCCCCCGCGGCGTCCAGCGCTCGTTCCTGCTCGGGTACGGATTTCCCGGTCATCGGTGCGAGTCGCGCCTCCATCTCCTTCAGCGATCCGCGCACCCGCATGCCCACGTAGGTGGCGGTGGCGGCCATCGCCGAGGTGCCGGGCAGGGCCATCGGCACTCCTTCCGCCGGACAGCACCGGCTGTCCGGGCAGCAGTAGGACCAGAAACGGCCGTCGGAGATGCACAGCGCCTCGTACACGGGCACTTCGAACCCGCCGCACGCGACGCGCAGACGCTGGGCGAGCGGACGCAGCCGCTCCATCACGGCCTGGCCGGATTCCCCGGGCTCGGGGTCCTGGCAGAAGAACAGGACGATGCCGTCGGGCCGGTTTCCGCGCTTTTCGCAGTTGGTCACGAGGGTTTCGGCGAGTTGATCACACACGTCCGGCCACTCCTCGCGGGTACGGGGAATGCCGAGCCTGAGCCGGCCGCCGAGGCGGCCGCGCTCGCCGTGCAGCGCGGCCATCACCACGCTGTCATCCGGGTGAAAGCCGACAAGGTAGGGCAGGGCGTCAGCGAGTTCGGCGGCGCTGCGGAGCGTGATCTGCTGCTCGGTCGGCGCGGCGGGACGGCGAGTTGATTCGTTGTGCTTCGTCATGGCCAGACAGTCCCGCACATTTGTCAAGCCTCGCCAGCCCTGTGGATAAGTCGCATATTGTCTTACTTGCTACGTGGATAAAGTTATCCACAGGTCTCCCGACTCGTTCGCGCATTGTCGGTGGCCTCGTGTTGCGTGGGGGCATGAGCAACGAAGACCTCCGCACCGCGGCTGGCACCGTCCTGTCCCGTCTCGTCGGGGACACGGCAGGTGAGGCGAAGTTGCGCGAAGACCAGTGGCGCGATCGAAGCGCTGGTCGCGGACCACCGCCGGGCGCTGGTCGTGCAGCGCACCAGCTGGGGCAAGTCCGCGGTGTACTGCGTCGCGACCGCCCTGCTGCGCGCTGCCTGTCGCGTCACGACAGGTTCACGCCCCGGTGGGCTCCGGTGCCACATGCGGGCGGTGTCGGAAGTAGCGGGCGCGGCGTTCGGCGGTGGGCAGTTGTGCGGGGACGACGCCCCAATCGCCGACCTGGTGCGGTGGGCGAAGATGCGCTAGCACGACTACCGCGAGCTCAAGCACGGCCTGGGCCTGGACCACTTCGAAGGCCGCACCTGGCGCGGCTGGCACCACCACATCACCCTCGTCACCGCCGCCCAGGCATCCTCACCCTGCGGCGGCTCCGCCCCGAAAGCCCAGACGCCGGCCTGCCCCTCTACCAGGTCCTCGACGTCCTTCAGGACCGGCTCAGGTGCTGGACCGGCATCTGCACCACCTGCGGCCGTCCCCTGCCGGCCAGCAGAACCAAAACCTAACGAAGCACTACTACTGGGCGATCAGGTGCGGGGAAAGCTTCGGCCCCGCTCAGCCACTCAGCCACTCACCACGCCGAGCAGGACCCGGACCGTCTCCGCCATCGTCTCCCGGCCTCGGGCGATGTAGGGGCGGGGGTCGGTCAGGTCGGGGCGCTCCGCCAGCGTCTCGCGGACCGCGCCGGTGAACGCGACGTTGAGAGCGGTACCGATGTTGATCTTCACGATGCCCGCCTGAACGGCTTGTCGCAGATCGTCGTCGCCGACACCCGACGAACCGTGCAGCACCAGAGGTACGGGCACGGCCTCCCGCAGGCGTTCGATGAGCGCGTGGTCCAGGGTCGCGGAGCGTTCGGTCATCGCGTGGCTGCTGCCGACGGCGACGGCCAGGGCGTCCACGCCGGTGTCCGCGACATAGCGCGCCGCCTCCTGCGGGTCGGTGCGCACCCCGGCCGCGTGGGCACTCGCGGGAGCGTCGGGCTTGCCGCCCACATAGCCGAGTTCGGCCTCCAGCCACAGGCCCGCGCCGTGGGCCCACTGGGCCGCGGCGCGGGTGGCGGCGAGGTTCTCGGCGTACGGGTGCGCCCCGGCGTCGAACATCGCGGAGGAGAACCCCGCGTCGGCCGCCGTGCGCAGCAGCCGCATGTCCGTCACATGGTCCATGTGCAGTGCGACGTCGACGTCACAGACCTTGCCGACCTCGGCCGCGGCCCGCGCGATCGGCTCGACCCGGCCGCCGTGGAACCGTACGGCGTTCTCGCTGATCTGCAGGATCACCCCCGGGGCGCCCGCGGCGGCCGCGCCGGCGGTGATCGCCTCGGCGTGCTCCAGCGTGATCACGTTGAACGCCGCGACGGCCCGGCCTGCGGCGGCGGCCTTCGATACGAGTTCGCGCGTGGGAACCAGGGGCATAAAGGTGTCCCCTCGCTTTCATGTCGGTTCGGTGAGTACGGGCCGGTGTCGGCCCATACCGCTACGTGGTTCGGCCGGTACGGGTATGTGAGCGATCAGGACTTCTGCGGGACCGGACGCACGTCCGCGCCGTCGTCCGCCGCGTCCGGGGCCACGGAGTTCTCGCCGCTCTTCTCGTCGCTGTAGACCATCAGGGTCGAGCCCGCGAGGGCCAGCACGATACCGAGGGCGCCCCACACGTTCGGGAGCGTCCGGTAGACCGCCAGGGACAGCACGATGGTCAGCACCGGGGCCAGCGCGTTGGTGATGGGGGCGACGACCGTGGCCTTGCCCCGGCTGAACGCCATGACCAGGAACAACGCGCCGACCGCGTTGAGGACCTGCGTCACCGCGGTGAGTGCCGGCGCCTGCCACGGAGCGTCGGACGGGAAATCGCCCATCATCACGAACGCCACCGGAACCAGCAGCAGTCCGCTGATGGTCATCCAGCCGAAGGTCGTCGCGTCGTTGACCCCGACCACCGCGGCCTTGCGCATGCAGAACGCCTGCACGCCCCAGGCAACACAGATCAGGATGGCCATCAGCAGCCATGGGCCGTGCGAGTTCGAGTCGTCCTTGCCGCTGGGAATGCTGAGCAGCACGATCGCCGCCAGCGCCGCGACGACACCCACTAGGGCGAGCCGGTTGATCCGCTCCCGCAGCAGCGCCATCGCCATGAGGACGGTGATCACCGGGGAGAGCGACACCAGGGGGAAGATCAGGTACGCCGGGCCGTTGGCGAGCGCGTGGAACAGCAGGAGTTGGCCGCCGGCGCCGGTCAGTCCCGCGATCAGTCCGTACACGGCGGCGATCGGCCGGCGGTCGAACGTGTTGCCGCGCATCGCGAAGTACGCCGGTATGAGCATCGTCAAAGCCCAGATGATGTAGATCATCTCGTTGGGGTAGCCGTACCTGCTGTTCGGCTCGCTGGAGAAGGCGCCCCACACACCCCAGAACAGGACCAGCAGCGACGCGTACAGGATCCAGCTCTTCTTGCCTCTGTTCATCGGTCTTCCCCTCCTGAGGCAGAGATCCCGGAGGCCATGCGCAGCGCGTCGAGCGCGGGCTGGTCGAGCGGGGTTCCGGCGATTTTCGCCGCGTACAGGGCGGCACCTACGACGGGCTCGTACAACGGGTGTCGCAGTTCGTAGTGGGTGAAACGACTCTTCAGTCCGGTGGCGAACGCCTCCAGAACCGCGTCCGCGCCGAAGGTGCCGCCCGAGTAGGAGACCGGTACGGTCTCGTCCGGGCCGAACTCCAGCCGCTCGCGGGTGACTTCGACGAGCAGGGCGAGTTCCCGGCCGGCCTCGGCGAGGATCGACGAGGCGGCCTCGTCGCCCAGACCGGCCGCCTCGGCCACCGAGCGGCTGAGCGCGGCGATCCGGCCGCGGTCGCCCTGCCACTGGTTGTGGACGACGTCGATCACGTCGAGGTCGGACGCGAGATCCAGGTGGCGTCGGAACACCTCGGCCAGGGGGCCCTCGGGGAGCCGTCCATCGCCCATCCGCGAGAAGGCGTTGAGGCCGCGGACCGCGATCCAGTGCGCCGATCCCTCATCGCCGAACATCTCGCTCCAGCCACCGACGCGCACGCCCCGGCCCAGCCGCTCGCCGTAGGTCATGGAGCCGGTGCCGCTGATGACGTTGATGCCGTCGACCGCGCCCAGTGAACCGGCCCAGCCGCAGACCATGTCGTTGTCGCAGGCGTAGCGGTCGTGTCCGAGCACGGCTCGCGGGGTCGCGTTCAGGACGGGCAGATCGCGGGCCGCCTCCCCGTAACCGGGCAAGCCGAAAAAGGCGTACTCGATGTCGGCGGGGGTCAGCTCGGCCGCCGCACAGACAGCGTCGACGCCTTCCCCCAGCACACGCTCGACGAGCTCGATGCCGTGGGAGAAGTAGTACGAACTTGCCGCCTGCGCTCGCGCCACGACTTGTCCGCCCCGGTCGACCAGGCAGAATGCGGTTTTCGTACCGCCACCGTCGACACCTAGGAACATCGTTGTACCTCCGTCCGGCGCCCTGGATCCGCGCCGTTGATGCCTTTGATCAGTTGTGCAAGGAGTGCAGGGTCACGCCCTGCACGACGCGGTTGACCTCACCCGAGGGGAACGGGTTATCGGCCCGCAGGCCCCGGGCCTGGGAGGCGCGCAGGGCGATGAGCTGGGCGTACACCACAGCGGACAGCGCCAGGGCGACGTCCTCGACGCCATCGAGGCCCGGCAGCGGCCAGGCGTCGTTGCCGTCCGCTTCCGTGTCGGGGCCCGCGGAGACGGTGACGACGCTGCCGGCGGGAAGATTTCCGCGCAGCTCCGCGGAGATGTCCTGGTCGTACTTGCGGGTGTAGGGGTCGTTCGACATGTACACCACGACAGCCGAACGGTCGTTGAGCACCGCCTTGGGACCGTGCCGGAATCCCAGCGAGGTCTCCGAGACGGCCATGAGCCTCCCACCGGTGAGTTCGAGCACCTTCAGCGCCGACTCCTCGGCGAGGCCCTTCAGCGGGCCGCTGCCCAGGAAGACGATGCGCTCGGGCGCGCGGGCCACGAGGGCGCCGACGGTGCGGTCCACGGCGTCGCTCTCGCAGATCGACTCGACCGCCTCGGCCAGGCGTTCGGCGACCCCGTCGTAGGCGCTGCCGCCGAGAGCGAGCAGTGCCGCGAGCGTCATGCACGTGAAGCTCGACGTCATGGCGAAACCGCGGTCGTTGGACGCGGCCGGCATCAGCAGCACGTGGGACTTCGGCAGCTCCGCGTGCTCGCGGGCCAGGCGGCCCTGCTCGTTGCAGGTGATCACGAGGTGGTGCACCTCGGAGAGGACCTGGTCGGCCAGGGCGGTGGCGGCCACAGACTCCGGACTGTCACCCGAGCGCGCGAAGGAGACCAGCAGCGTGGGAACGTCCTCGGCGAGGCAGCCGCGGGGGTCGGCGACGAGGTCCGTGGTGGGGACCGCGTCGACGCGGCGTCCCAGGCGCCGGGCCAGGGCGGGCTGGAGCACCTGGCCGGCGAACGCGGAGGTGCCGGCACCGGTGAGTACGACGCGCAGGTCACCGCGGGCGACGAGCGGACGCAAGAAGGCGTCCAGCGACTCCCGGGAGGCCGCGACGATCCGGTCGACCTCCCGCCACAGGGCGGACTGCTGGACGATCTCGCGGACGGTGTGGGCGGCGCCGTCGTCCAGGGACAGGGCGCCGGAGGGCGTGGTCACACGTGCTCCATCAGGTGGGGGTGGGAGGCGCGGTCGTAGTCGCGCAGAACGTCGCGGACGTGGTCCACGGCCAGGTCGCGCGGCCGGGCGGCGAGCCCGCCGTGGCGGACGCGGGCGTACTGGAGTGGGAGGTGGGCGCTGAGCAGCGGCAGGGGGATGTCCACGGCCGAGAGGTTGTCCATCAGCCGGGCCTGGGCCTTTTCGATCTCAGGGTCGGGCCAGTAGTAACGCATCCGGTCGCTGTAGCTGTAGCGGCGGGCGAGGCGCCGCTCGGCAGCGCTGCCCGGGTAGTAGCCCTCCCACTTGGCGGGCTCGGCGAGCATCCGCTCCTCGACGACCTCGGGAAGGCGTGACCGCTCGGCGGCCGGGACCAGCTCGTCCTCGATCGCGGCGAGGGCGAACAGCGCCTCGCGCAGGGCGAAGGTCAGCCCGGGGCCCACCTTGAGGACCGCCCAGTGGTCCTCGACCAGCGCGGTGAGCGCCTCGGCGGTCTGGTAGTCGGTCGAGTGGGCCTCGTAGACCATGGTGGGCTCGTCGTCGAGGACCTTGCGCAGCTCCTCGGTCAGCTCGCGCCGGTAGTCGACGACCTGCACATGGTCGAACTCGACGGCCGGCTGGACCACGAGGGCCATGACGCGCGGCCAGACCTCGTCGATGCCGTGCTGGGCGAACGCCTTGCGGTGCTGCTCCAGAGTGGTGCGCGCCGCCTCGGGCGTGGTCGGGGCGAGCGCGTCGAGCGTCTCGTGCGCGCCGCCGGGTGTGGGCACCTCGGTACCGATCACGTACCGGATGCGCTCGGCCCGCTCGGGGCCGGCCGTCTCCTCGGCCACCCGGATCAGCCGCGCGGCGCGTTCGGCGACCACGTCGTCGGTCAGCGGTACGGGGTCACCGGCGCAGGCGAAGCTGCAGTCCAGGTGGATCTTGGTGAAGTCCGCCGCCACGTAGGCGGCGACCAGGGCGTCGGCCCGCTCCATCGCCTCGTCGGGCGTCAGGGACTGCCACCGGTTCGGTCCGAGGTGGTCGCCGCCGAGAATCACGCGGTCCAGTGGCAGACCACTTTCGGCGGCGATGCCGTACACGAGGTCGCGGAAGTCCGCGGGCCGCATGCCCGTGTAACCGCCGTACTGGTCGACCTGGTTCGAGGTCGCCTCCACCAGTACATGACCGCCGGTCTCCCGTGCTTGCACCACGGCTGCCTCGATGACCAGCGGATGAGCCGAACACACCGAGGTGATGCCCTGCGGCTGTCCGGCCTTCTGACGCCGGACCACCTCTGTCAATGGGCTCTGCATTGCCAACCCCTTACGCAACGTGTTTCTCAAGCCAATGCGCCGTCATGGCCTGCGGCTCATTTCGGACAGTACTGGTCTTATTTAGGGTCGTCAATAGTCTTATTCTGGTATGCATCTGGTATTGCATAGCCGAACCGGCAGATCCGCGGCGATCGCCCAAGTCCGGTTGGTGATCGTTCAAGTCTGGTTGGTGATGGAGGCCCGGAACCGGTAGCGGTCCCCCCGGTAGACCTGGACGGTCAGTTCGATCGGGCGTGATTCCTGGTTCGACGTCAGCTGGGTCGCGACGAGCATCGGCATGGTCTCCCCGATCTCGAACAGCTCGATCTCCCGTGGCGTCGGGTGGCGGGCCTCGACCGAATAGTCGGCGACGCGGGGCAGCTGCGGCGGGTCGGCGGCGCGCAGGGTGGCGTAGAGCGAGGCCGTATTGAAGTCGGTCTCGGCCAGGGCAGGGCAGGCCGCCAACGGAAGCCGGTTGTGCTCAAGCACGACGAGCAGACCGTCGAGGAAGCGCAGTCGGCGGAGGTCGAAGAGGTCGGCGCCCGGAGCGATCCGGAGCTGCTCGGCCTCGGACACCGTGGCCGGGCGAACGGTGGCGGAGAGCACCTTGCCGGTCGTCGTCAAGCCGTTGGCCTGCGCATAGTCGGCGAACCCCTGGACCTGCGGGGCCGTCGAGGCGGACGCCATCGTCGCCTCGGGGAGCAGACCGAGCTCGGCGACGAACCACCCGCGCGACGACGACGGCCGCACGATGCCCCGCGACTCCAATTGCGCGAGGGCCGCTCGCAGCGTCACGCGCGACACGGCGTACCGGTCGACCAGAGCCCGCTCGGAGGGCAGCCGGTCACCGGGGCGGGCGGCAGCGGCGCGCAGGTCGTCGAGCAACTGCGTGGCTGTGCGCTCGTACAACGGGAGGACGTCGTCACCGAATAGACCTCTGGGCATCGACGCTCTCTCATCTGTCATACCAGAAGCATACCAATCCGATCGACGGTGCGAACCCTCGTCCAGGAGGCCCACTCGTTGACATGCCGCTCGAATACCACTTACGTTCTCGAAGCAGGCCACCCGATGATGGAGAAGTCGCCCGTGAGCGACCTTCCGTTTCGGCCTACCCCGGTGATCAAGGCAGCGTTGTCGCAGCTCACCGAGGATGCCCGCCCGCTACCGCCGGAGGCGACCTCACACTGGGGTACCCGTTCGGACAATACGCCGTCCCCCCACCCCAGCCGACCCGCTGCGAAAACCGGTAGCAGACCAGGCATCGACCAGCCTTACGGACGGTCGCTTCGTCGCGAGCGTGCGGCTCGACTTTGACGATCCCCAACGACGGACAAAAGGCGGCTGCCCCAGTCGGGCACGCACGACCGAAAGAGAGTTCGACATGACGGACATGAACCGGCGAAGCGTACTGAAGGTGGCGCTGGGGGGTGCCGGCCTGGCCGCCTTCCCCGTCGTGGCCATGGGCGCCTCACCCGCGGCCGCCGCACCGAACTCGGATCCTGACCTCGTCGGAGTCGGCGACACCTCCATCACCCTGGAGTTCGACGACCAACTGCGCAGCCGGGTGGCGCTCAAGGGCCTCGACCTCACCCGCTTCGACGCCGGCGAAGCCCTATTGGTGGGCGGTAAGGCCATCGAGGCGTTCGCCTACCGCGGGCACACGACCCGCGACACCCGCCACCCCCGCCACGGCGCGGGCGTCCGGGTGACGATCGAGGGCACGTCCAAGGAAGGCGTACGGAAGACGGTCGTGCTGACCTCCTTCGAGCGTCTCACCGGCATGATCGTGATGAAGGTGACCTACACCAACAGGTCCTCCACCGCGCTGAAGGTGACCGGGTGGCGCAACGGAGCCCACGAACTCCTGGAGACTCCCGGCGGCTTCTACACCTTCTCCGGTACCACGTACACGGACCGCCGCGACTGGGTGATGCCGGTGAAGGACGGCTATGTCCAGGAGAACTCGTTGGGGATGGACTCCTCCGACTACGGCGGCGGCACCCCGCTGGCGACCGTCTGGCGCCGGGACGCGGGCCTCTCCGTCGGACATGTCGAGCCCGTGGCGACGATCCTGCGCATGCCGGTCCGCAAGACGGGCGCCGGAGCGAGCATCGCCATCCAGGACGACACCGCCCGCACCCTGAAGCCGGGCCGTCGGCTCAGCACCGACACCACGTTCCTGACCGCCCTCCCGGGCGACCACTTCATGCCGCTCCAGCGGTACCGCGACTACATGAGCGACATCGGCCAGCGCGCCCCCAAGGTCCCCGCCTCGGCCTTCGAGCCCATCTGGTGCGCCTGGGGCTACGAGCGCGGCTTCGCCACCGAGCAGGTCACCGGAGCGCTGCCGAAGGCGCACGAGGTCGGTCTGCGCTGGGCCGCGCTCGACGACGGCTGGCAGACCAACGTGGGCGACTGGGACATCAGCACGGCGAAGTTCCCTCGTGGCAAAGCGGACATGCGGGCCTTCACCAGGGAGATACGGGACGCCGGTCTGCGGCCGCGCCTGTGGTGGGCCCCGCTGGCGGCGCACCCCGACAGCAACCTGTTCCGGGACCGGTCCGACATGCTGCTGCTGGACCGCGACGGCAACAAGCAGTACGTCACCTGGTGGGACTCCTACACCCTCTGTCCGGCCTACCGGCCGACGGTGGACTACTTCGTCGGGCAGGCGAAGAGGTTCATCGGCGACTGGGGTTACGAGGGGCTCAAGATCGACGGCCAGCACCTCAACAGCGTCGCGCCCTGCTACAACCCGAAGCACCGGCACGCCCGCCCCGAGGAATCCACCGAGGGCGTGGCCCTGTTCTGGAAGGCGATCCACGAAGCCGCGCACGAGGCGAACCCCGACGCCCTCGTCGAGCTCTGCCCCTGCGGCACCGCCTTCGCCTTCCACAACCTGCCCTACGTCGACCAGTACCCCAGCTCGGACCCGGAGTCCTCCTACCAGGTCCGGAGCAAGGGCAAGTCGATGAAGGCGCTGATGGGCACGGGCAGCAGCTACGCCGGCGACCACGTCGAACTGAGCGACGGCGGGAACGACTTCGCGTCCTCTTACGGGGTCGGAGCCGTCCTGTCGACCAAGTTCACCCTCCCCGGAACCGGAGCCCCGGACAAGGCGACCGACCTCACCCCGGAGAAGGAGGTCCTCTGGCGCAAGTGGGTGTCCCTGTACGAGAAGAACATGCTGTCCACCGGCGAGTACCGCGGTGAGCTGTACGACATCGGCTTCGACAAGCCCGAGGCGCATGTCGTGGCCAAGAAGCGGACCCTCCACTACGCCTTCTACGCCGACCAGTGGGACGGAACGGTCGAGCTGCGCGGTCTGGGCCGCACGCGGTACCGCCTGACCGACCCGTTCACCGGCAAGTCACTCGGAACTGCCACTGCTCAGCACAACACCGTGAAGCTGTCCTTCGAGCGTTTCCAGCTCATCGTGGCCGAGCCCATCGGCTGATCAGCCGGGGCGGCCGGGCGGCCGGGCGCCCCGGGCAACACTCTTGATATTGCGAGTGGCGTGCCACAGGCTTGCCGGGCCCCCGCTTCTCCACCTGTGACGTGGGCCCCGCATGCCCCGCCTCGTACCGGACACCCCGCCGCAGCGCGTCCTCGCGGCCACGAACTTCGTCCACACCATGGGCTACGGGCTACGGCCTCTATCTGACGGCCGGGGTGCTCTACTTCACCGAGGCGGTCCACCTTCCGGCAGGTCAGGTGAGGCTCGGACTCGGCATGGCCGGTGTGGTCGCGCTGGCCCTGGGCGTCACCGTCGGCCACCTCCAAGCGCACTGAAACGTGAGCACCGCTGTCGTTCCAGTTGAAGAATGCACCGGGGACGGCGAGAACGCCGTGGAACTCGGCAGCCAGGTCTCCACCCCGCGAATGGCACCCGGCTGCCTCCCCGCTCTACCGCCCCCGCTGCCGGGCCTCAGGTCCACACCGGGGAAGCCTGAGGGAAAAGGGGAAATGGGAAATGGGTCGAAGTACGCAGGGAGAGTGAGTACGTGAACTCTGCCCGGTTTGCCCGAGGGGGGCTTGGATTGACGCTATGTGCACAACAGCCCGCCCGGAGTCCCCGGACTCAGCAACCGCTCCCCCGCCCGGCCGACATGGTCGGCGCGGCCCTCTCATAGCGGTGTTGGTCGCCCTCGTCCTCATAGGGCTCCTCGTGGTGCTGGCCCGGGCCTGCGAATCCATGACCGGTGGGTCGGTGCGCTCGACCGCCGCATACGAGAATCACGTCACCACGACCAAGGACGCGGGAATGCGCACCGTCAGCCGGCTGCGGCCCGCACCGCGCCTGGCAGGCACCCTGCCCGGAGCCTCACTGGAGTCGACGGCCAACGACGAAGGCAGCACTTCCTGTGTGGACGACTTCGGGGCCGACGGCGACGGCGTCACCCGCGGCCAACCCATTTACTACTGGAAGCTTGAGTTCGGCAGTCACCGCGACTATCTGGCGGCGGTCCACAGCCTTCGCGAGGAATGGTCCCAGCGCAAGCTCGCGGTGAAGGAGAGCCCGGGCCCCGCGAGGGGCAGGCCCGGACAGGGCCTGCCCACCATCAGCACCACCGACGAGCACGGCATCGACCTGATGTTCGGGCCGGATCTCTACAGCGGCGCCCCCATCGTGCGGGCCGAAGGCAACTGCATCCGCCACGCCGACCGCTGACCAGCGGGTGCCCGGCCGACGAGGCGGGGGCCGACGTCCAGCCGGGCCTTCATCGCCTCCACCTCGGCACGCCGCCCCGTGCAATTGCGCGTGTGGCTGCGGGCGTCGCTCTGGGGGATCAAGCATCGGGTGGGCAGGTCAGGGTTCCGGAAGGCGCCGTATTGGGGTGGTGCACGTAATCTCCGTGCAGGGGATGCGGCTTACTCACCCGAGTGGTGGGCCGACCTCCTCAAGCACCAAGGTCTCACCGACATCGACGCCCAGATCCTCGCCGCCCCCGACCCGCAGGACGTCGGGACGCTCGTGGTGCGGGCTCGTGCCCCCGAATAGTGGGCGACGGGCCGCGGTCGCGCGTGAGAGCGTGATCATCGGGACCCCCGGATACATGGCCCCGAGCAGTGGCAAGGCGGCAGGCCGGGGGCAGCATCCGACCTGTTCGCGCTCGGTGTGACTCTGTACGAGGCGGCCGAAGGCGAACCGCCCTTCCCGCGCGAGAACCCGACGGCCGTCCTGACAGAGCACCCCCGACCACCCCGTTTCGCAGGGCGCCTGCGGCCGCTCCTGGAGCGGCTCCTCGACGAGGACCCTGCCCGACGGAGCGGCGCCGCCGACGCCCGGACCCTGCTCCGTATCGCTCCCACATCTGCGGAAGACCCGCCACGGAGCCAACCCACGCAACCTGTCCGGCGATCGGAACCGCAGGGCGGGAGCGTGACGATCACGAGCGGCCGGATGGAGTCGGCCAAGGCCCGAGCGAAAACGTACTCCGAGGGGACTGGATGCGTCTTGGCAGTCTTCGGCTTGATCGTCGGGCCGATCATCTCCGCAGACACTGGGGAGGGCAGCATGCTGCTATTCGGCGTCTTCGGCTGCCGGGGGGAGCGGCATCGGGTCTCTTCTTTGGCTGGATGTCTGGGTGGGCGCGCTACGGGATTCTGCTGGTCGTGGATGTTCCAACGACCGGAGCGGACTCTCTCCGTAGCGACTGCGGGGAGAGTCCGGGGCCCGCAGTCGCTGGTCCCCTGCGCTCCGGGTTCCTGCCGCGCCGCGACAAGAACCCGGAGCCATGGAAGAGGTGCCGGACGTCCCCCTCTGGGGAAGGGACTGCCCGACGCGTTGCCATGACGAGCAGCGCGGCCACACGTTCGGGGGGACCGCCCGGCAAAGACCGCCCCAGCCCTCGTCCAGCCCGCCGCACTCTCCACGCCCAAGTCGCTGACCGGCATTGATGGATGGTCCGGCCGGATACTAGGCCAGTGGTTCGCGTTCGGGCCACCATCGCTGGACGGCCTCGACGGTTGTCGACGGGCTCACGTTGAAACAGAGCTTCGCGTCGGGTGCCAGTTCGCGGGTGGTGACGACCAGGACCTCGAAGAGCGGGGTCAGCGCCGGGTCCAGCCGGATCCCGGCACCGATCACCACGATGTCGTAGTCCTTCTCGGACAGCGCGGCGCGATAGACCGCCTCGGCCGTGCGGCCGTAGTCGAGCGCGCAGACAACGACGGTGAAGCCGAGTTCTTTGAGCCGGGCCCGCTCCGCGGCCACGCCGACCTGGACCACTTCGGCGTCGATCTCGGGGAACGCCGCCCGTGACGAGGGCGCGTCGTCCACCAGCGCGGGATCAAGTCCGACGATGAGTATAGACGGGGACATGTCTGTATATCTCCTGTTGTCTTTGTCTTCTGGTTTCCGGACCGAGGATGGCATCGGGGCAGCCGCGCGGCCATCCCGCACTTCTTGGATACCGTTCGGCCGGTGAGTTCCGCGGTGGCCCAGCGTGAGACCGTGCGTGACATCGAGGCGGTCTGGCCGTCTCGACCTCGGTTCCCGGGAGCTGCGACGCCGGGTCGCCGAGCGGCTGACGCGGCTCGTCCCGGCCGAGGCGGGTGTGCTCCTGCTCGATCAGGACTTGCGGCTGCACTCGGAGAATCCGGCTGCGAAACTCTGGCGGAATGAACTCGCCTGATCCGGGGCGGAGCTGCCCATATCGACGCCGAAGGCACGCACGAGCGGATCATCGACGCGGCCGCCGAGTGGTACGACGTACTGGCCGATGTGTTCCATCTGAACCTGGCCGATGTCGACGCTTCCGCTCGGGCCCGGCTGTGGCATCGCGTCCGCGCCGAACACCGGGAGTGGGAGGCTACGAGACATCGTGTAACCACGCTCTGATCGCAGGTGCGGGACGAGGGGCGAACTCGCCGTCCCCGTCTGAGCACCACGCATCTGGACGGGGATCCAGCCTGGGAGCCAACTCGCTCCCAGGCTGGAAGACTCATGAAGACCTTGGGTTTCAGCCCCGCGAGTCCGGTTTCCAGTCCTGGGCGAGGAGCCCGAGGACTACCTCGTCCAGGAATTCGCCCAGCACCCAGGCCGAGGAGCGCAGTACGCCCTCGCGGATGAAGCCGTTGCGTTCGGCGGAGCGCAGCATGGCGTGGTTGTCCGCCAGCGTCTCGATCTGCAGCCGCTGCAGGCCGCGGACCACGAATCCGTAGTAGCAGAGCGTCGCGACCACGTCCGTGCCGTAGCCCTTGCCGCGTGCCGCCGGCAGCAGCCCGAGTCCGATGTGGGCGGACCGGTGGTGGTTGTCGATGCCCCACAGCGCCGCGGTGCCGGCCAGGGCGCCACCTTCCAGCTCCACCACGGAGAACGCGACGCTACCTTGCGCCGCGTCGTCCACCACGAGCCGCGGGTCCTTCGAACCGGGCGAGATCGGCCGCCACGGCTCGGCCTCGGCCCGCGCGGAGTTGACCACGTCGTCGTAGAGCTCGGTCCGCAGAGTGGGGATGTCGTCCTCGTGCCGAGCTCTCAGCCCGATCTTGCTGCCCTTTAGCATGCGGGATTCCTATCCGACTTGGCTCGCCTACGACAAACGAATATTCGAACAGCCCGAGTTGGCGCGTGCCGCTGATCGCCGAAGGGTTTGGGCTGTCACGGGCTGAGGGCCAGAGGCTGATCACGGAGGGGGTGTTGACGTGCCCCAACGCGGACTGGAGCAGGTGCAGGGAGAGCATCGAGACCTCCTGCGACTCCTTGTCGGAGCCGGTCAGGTCGCCGTCCTTGCCGGAGAACAGGTCATGGTTGGCGGAGTTCCAGTTCTCCACGACCTGGAGGCGGCGTCCGCGCATGAGCGGATCGGCAGAGCCGCAGTGGCTGGTCCTCTCACTCTCTGCTCCACCGTGTCTGGCCTCCACTCCCACTCAAGTCGGCGACCTCTGCAGCTGATCTTCCGGCGCATCGCCGCGGGCCGCTCGAACGCGATCACCGCCAACTGGGTGCCCCAGGGCTGGTATTCGCTGTTCCCGAACCCGGCCGTCGCCGAATCGCTCCTGGGCAAGCTGATCAACACGAGCACTCCTCGGCGATCTCGTCCGGCCGCGTCGCGCTCCACCAGCGGTGCCGTCCGGCTTCGAGGAGCGGCGCGAGACGCACACGGAACCCCCTCCGTTCGAGCTCGTCCACCGCCTGTTCGAGGTCGGGTGCGTATCTGGCATCGAGCGGCCCGGACAGCGTCGCGACGACGAGGTTTCCGGCCTCCAGGGCGCGAGGGCGCAGCAGTTGAGGCAGTGCGGGGCGGGTCCCGGAGGCAGCGTCGCGACACCCATGACAACACGCTGCTCATTTACCGATCGGCCGGCCAGCGGCCCCTCCTGTGCGGTGCCCGGTCAGGAGGAGGGCGACGGCGAGCAGCTTGGCTGCCGCGTCCGCGGGGGTTCGCCGCGCGGTCGGCCGGCGCCTCGGCGTACTGCGAGAGCGCGGCCCGGAGCCGGACTGAATGGTCCCGGCTCCGCCCGGCGCTTCCACGGTAGGCGAAGACGGCGTCGGCGTTGCCCCGACTGCGGCTGACGAGCGATCACGGTCGTACCCCCCTGCCGCAGGGCGAGTTCGACTGCCGTGCGTGAGCGGCGCCGCAGTGGAAGCAGCGACTCGTCATAAATCCTGAATTTTTCGTTCTAAAGGGCTTTTCTTGGTGAGCGCTTTACAGGGCGCGCATCAGAATGAACTGAATGTCATTTTCATTTACGTTCTGGAGGAGCCGCCCACATGACCGCGACCGTCTACGACCCCGCGACCGCCACCAGCCGCACCCGCAGACGCCAGTTGCTCGCGGGGTGCCTCGGCAACGGCGTGGAGTGGTACGACTGGACCCTGTTCACCATCCTCGGCGTCTACTTCTCACGCCAGGTCTTCCCGCACGCGGCGGACAACAGTTTTGTCCCACTCCTCCAGACCTTCGCCGTCTTCGCGGTGGGCTACTTCTTCCGACCGCTCGGCGGCCTGCTGCTCGGAGCGCTCGCGGACCGGCGCGGCCGGCGCGAGGCGATGGCCGTCACGCTGTCGCTCATGGGGCTCGGCTGCCTGATACTCGCGGCAGTGCCCACGTACCGCAGCGCCGGGCTGCTCAGCCCGGCGGTGCTGGTCGCCGCGCGGGTCGTACAGGGCCTGGCCGCCGGCGGGGAGTCATCCACCGCCATCGCGTACCTGAACGAGTCAGCCCCAAGAAAGCGACGCGGCTTCTACGCGGGCCTGATGCACTCCGGGGAGGGCATCGGCCTCATGGCGGCCACCGGGGCCGCGGCGCTCACCGCCCAGGTGCTACCGCCGGCGGCGATGAGCACGTACGGCTGGCGCATCCCCTTCGCCCTCGGCGCGGTCGCCGCGCTGGTCGGCGTATGGATCCGGTACCGGAGCCAGGAGACCAGCGACGTGGCGGAGGCCGTCCGGGCCGGGCGGGCCGAACGGCCGCAGGTCCTGGAGTTCCTGACGCGGTATCCCCGCCAGACCCTGGTCCTGGCCGGGGTGGTCCTCGCGGGCACCGCCTCCCAGTACCTCTGGCTGACCTTCCTGCCCACCTACGCCCATCTGACCACTGGCATCAGCCGCTCGACCGCGTTGACGACCAGCACGATCGCCCTCGTGTTCTTCGTCGTCGTCCAGCCGCTGAGCGGCCTGGCCGCGGACCGGATCGGGCATCGCCGGATGCTCATCGCCTTCGGCATCGCGGCCACCACGATGACCGCGCCGCTGCTGTTTTTGCTGCGGCCATCGGCGGGCGCGCTCCTGGCCGTGCAGTGCGGCGGGGCACTGCTGTGCTCACTGTGGTCCACATCGTCGCTCGCGGTGATGTCCGACTTGTTGCCCATGCGCTGCCGCGTCACCGGCATAGGCGCCACTTACGGGGCCACCGCAGCTCTGGTCGGCGGCACCCTGCCTCTGGTCGGAACCGCTCTGAGCAGCCACGGCGACATGCCGCTCTTCGGCGGGTACCTCACCGCGCTCGCCCTGATCACCACCGCCGTCTGCGTCTTCGCCCTGCCCAAGGCGCTTCGCACCGCGCACACCGGCGGGACCGACCCGTGCGACATGCCGATGCCCGTCCCGCTCCCCGCGGAGGCCGCCCCCACCCCCGTACCCCATGCCGTACCTGCGCTGGAAGAGAGCCCGTGACCCGCCGACCGCGCGACCGCGGCGCCCATCCCGGAACGTCCATGCGCACCGCACACGACCGTGATGATCCGGCGATGCCCCTTTACTCCGCCGCATCGGCCCGGGCACGGTCACGGAAACTCCGAGCGGACGCGGACACGACGGGCCTCTCACGCGAGCGGCGCGTCCTGATCCTGGTGATCTGCTGTACGAGCCTGCTTCTGGTCAGCCTGGACAGCACCATTCTGAACGTCGCCCTGCCGGTGATGCAGCGGGACCTGGATACCTCCCTCTCCGGAATGCAGTGGACCGTCGACTCCTACACCCTGGTCCTCGCGTCCCTGCTGATGCCGGCCGGCTCGGCCGCCGACCGTGTCGGCCGCCGCAAGGTCTTCACCACGGGCCTGATCGTCTTCGCCCTCGGCTCGGCACTGTGCTCGGTGGCGCCCGACCTGGAGACGCTGATCCTGTTCCGGGTACTGCAAGCCATCGGCGGCTCGATGCTCAACCCCGTCGCCATGTCGATCATCACCACCACCTTCACCGTCCCCGGGCAACGAGCTCGCGCGATCGGCGTCTGGGGCGGCGTCTTCGGCCTGGCTTTGGCCGCCGGCCCTCTCATCGGCGGCCTGCTGGTGGACACGGTCGGCTGGCGGGCGGTCTTCCTCATCAACATTCCTGTCGGTGTCGTCGCCGTCTGGGCCACCCTGCGCTACGTCCCCGAGTCGCGCGCCCCCGCGCCACGCCGGCCCGATCCCATCGGGCAACTGCTCGTCATCGGGCTGCTCAGCACGGTCACGTACGCCATCATCGAGGGGCCCGGCAAGGGCTGGACCTCGGCGGAGATCCTGGCCTGCCTGGTGAGCGCCACCGCCTCGCTCCTCGGCCTGCTGAGGTACGAATCGCGCCGTGACGAGCCGTTGCTGGATCTCCGGTTCTTCCGCAGCGCACCGTTCAGCGGCGCCGTCGCCATCGCTGTCACGGGCTTCGTGGTCCTCGGCGGATTCCTCTTCCTCAACACCCTCTACCTGCAGAACGCGCGTGGTCTCGACGCGCTGCACGCGGGCCTGTACCTGCTGCCGATGGCAGCGTTCATGCTGATCAGCGCGCCTGCATCCGGCCGCTTGGTCGCCTCCTACGGGCCTCGCCCCGCACTGGTCCTCTCCGGCGCCGCCATGGCCCTGGGCAGCGTGCTCTTCGCGGCCTGCGATGCCGAAAAATCCCGCCCCTTGCTCTTCCTGGGCTACTGCCTGCTCGGGATCGGCGCCGGCATGGTCAACGCGCCCATCACCAACACCGCCGTCTCCGGGATGCCCCTGTCCCAGGCCGGAGTCGCCTCCGCGGTGGCCACCACCAGCCGCCAGGTCGGCCAGGCTCTGGGCGTGGCCGTCATCGGCGCGGTCCTGGCCCACGGCACCCGGAACATCACCAGCGCCGCATACCCGGATACATTCGCCGACGCCGCCCGGCCCGCCTGGTGGGTCATCACCGGCTGCGGTGCGGCCGTCCTGCTGGTCGGCGCGGCCACCAACGGCCGCTGGGCACAGAAATCGGCGGAACGCACCGCTCGCCTCCTCGCGGAGGCCGGCGCACCCGGGCCGGCAAGGGGCGCCGCCTCGCATCCGTGGCCCCGTGGCCAAGCAGGGCAGCTGACCTGTGATGCCCCAAGCCGCCATATCACCCCGATGTCCCATGATGCGAGTGAGCACTGACCAACCGAAGTGGTCCAGCGTCTCATCGGTCACCTCGTTGCCGGGCTCCGCCGCCCTTGGCCGCGGCCGACTGTGCACGGGAGGCGAAGCCGCTCGTGGCCGTACGGCTGCCCGGGTTCTTCGCGTCGGCGGGCCGGCCCCGTGACCGCGTGTTTCCGAACCCGAATCGGGAGCTCAATGGCTTGATGGGCGAACAGAACGGCCGTGGGGCCGTTCAGCGATGTGTCATGCGCCCGTCCGGCGATCAGCGCGCGACGCTGCGCATCAGTCCCTCAAGATCGCGTTCGCCGGCCGGCGTTTGCGCCCCGTCCCGCAGACCCCCGCTGATCAGATGCTGAGCGGCCGGCTGGCTGAACGTAGAAGCCCAAGCATCGTTCTCACGAAGGAGTCCTTCCTTGAAGTCATCGGCAGGCAGCGAGTGCTTGGCCGCTTCGATGACACCGTCGGGCAGCGCGGCGATGTTACGGGCGATACGGTCAACGTACTCGTCAAGCTCGTCGGCCGGCAGGGCCCGGTTGATCCAGCCGTAGGACGCTGCGGTCTGGGCATCGAACAAGTCGGCGGTGAGGATCACCTCCAGTGCGCGGTTGCGACCCACGCGGTCCCGGAGGTACTGCGTTCCACCCCCGCCGGGGATGATGCCCATCAGCGCTTCGATCTGACCCAGCCCAGCGGTCTCGCTGGCGGCGAATGTCATGTCCGCTGCGGCCACGAATTCCGCCCCGCCTCCGCGGGCCTTCCCGGTGAGCTTCACGATGGTCACCTGAGGCTGGTGGCGGATCAGCTCACCGATCGCCTGGAACACGTTGACGTCCGCCGGCGCGAATGCGGCGAGTTCCTGGAGGACGTCCATCTCTTCCCCGATGTGCATGTCCACGTGAGCGATGAAGAATTCCGAGTTGGCGCTAGAGAAGACGATCACGCGGACGGAAGCATCGTTCTTGAGGCCCGTCAGCACCGTCCGCAGCTCACGCATCATCGTCGTTCCGAGCGCGTTCACCGGGGGATTATCGAGGACGATCCGGGCGACGCCGTGTTCGCTGCTCACGTGCAGGGTCGAGTAGGCATCGTTCGTCATGAGGCTCTCCGTTGGTTACCGTTGGGCATGTAGGTTTGCAATGCATACCTACCGTCGACGACGGCGCCCAGACGGTCAAGAACGCACTTTGGGAGCACCTAGGATCATGAAGGACACCGATCTGTACGGCATCGACGCCGAAGCACGGACGGTTTTCCGGGCGGACTGCCCCAGCCGGCCGATCCTCGACCAGATAGCGGACAAGTGGTCGATGATGGTGATGGCACTGCTGGAGCGGCCCACCCGGTTCAATGAGCTGAAGCGGGATCTGGGGGGCGTCACGCAACGTGTCCTCACCCAGACGCTGCGCCGTCTTGAGCGCAACGGCATGATTCGGCGCACGGTGCTGCCGACCTCACCGGTCGGCGTCGAGTACTCGCTCACACCCCTGGGCGCATCCCTGCGCGAGCCGTTCGCCCGGCTCTACGACTGGACCGTCGAGCACAGCGGAGAGATCCAGTCCTGCCAGCGGGCGTACGACACCAGGGCTGACGCTTAGCCGCCTGTTCAATGATGTCGATGTGCAGCTGGATTGCAGTGGCATGAACGCGCAGGGCCTCAGCAGGTCGGACATGGCTTTCACCACTCAAGTACGGGCCAGGGCACGGCGCTTCGGGCCGTGTCGGGACAGGGCTCGCATCCCCTACTGAGAGTCGGACCGAAAATCTCAGGATCACAATGAACGATCGCAAATGGCCGTTTGGTGACCGGGGTTGGGTTCAGGATGCGTTCGGCCAGCGGTTACTGTGACCGTTCGTCGAACGGTTCCCGCCCGGTGCCTCCAGGCCCGCACCTTGCACCGCGGCGAGCAGACCACCGCGTCCGAGCGGCGGTCGACGCCAGCCACCCACCGGGCCTCACGCTCCGGGCACTCCACCTCGCCCGTGCCGTCCTGAACAGCCGACAGGCGCTGGCGCAACCGCCGTTCCCGACGCCACCACCTGGACCGACAGGCCGAAGAACAGAACTCCGCTCCGGGTCGGGCTCCCGGCCTCAGCCGTTCCCCGCAGCCCCGGCAGATCCTTTCCCCGACCCGACCGGCGTCCTCGGACACCAGGTCAGCTTAGGACTCCAGGCTCCTCAGAACCGGGGCTTGGAAACACGCACTTACCTTGCCGAACCGCTCGGGCAGGTCCACCCGCGGTGTCCCGGTGCGGTACTTGAAGGCGATCGCCTCGATCGCCTACCGGTGATCCCGCCACCGTCCACCCCGCTTCGGTGTCCGGTCCGGTCCGGTCCGGTAAGAGAGGCTCGATTCGCTCCCATTGCAGGTCAGCCAACGGCACACCCGGACCAACGGTCAGACGATCTGAAAAGAGACGCCGGTTGCCGGTGATTGTCGGAGCCTTGGACATGTCATCGCTCTCTCAGGCCTGGGGGATGGAGTCATTGAGCTCAACGGCCTTCTTCCCTGGGAGGAGGAGGGCGAGCAGGAGCGGGATGGTGGCCAGCCCAAAGGTCCACCAGAACGTGCCGGCGAAGGCGTCGAGCGACATGGCGTCGGCAGCGAGGCGTTGCAGGATGACGGCGATAACGGCGACACCGAAGGGAGCGCCGACACGCTGCACGACACTGAACGCGGCACTGCCGTGCGGTGCCTCGTCATGGCCGAGGCCAGACAGGGCGATAGCGAGCACGGGGAAGGTGGTGGCGGCGAACCCGAGGCCCTGAGCGAACTGTCCGAGCAGGAGGAGGAACTCGTCGCCGGTGGTACCGGCGAGGGCAAACGGGAGGGTGCCGAGCATGGTCAGCGCAACGCCGCCGGCGACGACGATCCGTCCGTCGAGGCGGGCGGTGAGGTTGCGTACGACGAGGAAAAAGAACATCGTGCCGACGCCGGTGGGGATGAGCAGCAGGCCGGTATGGAAGACGGTCTCACCGCGGATCTGCTGGTAGAACAGCGGCAGCAGGAAGGCCAGGGCATAGGTGGAGAAGCCGCTCATGAAGGTGATGAGACTGCCCACGCCGAAGCTGCGCCGGGCGAACACGCGGACGTCGATGAGCGCCGGGCGGCGGGTCATCAGCGAGTGCGCCGTGAAGGCCGTGAGCAGGATGACGCCGACCGCAAGCGGCAACCATGCCTTCGGCTCGGTGAAACCGTCCGTGCCGGCCGCCTCGCTGATGCCGTAGGCGATGGCGACGACGGCGGGGGTCAGCAGCAGGAATCCGAGGACGTCGAAGCGGTGACCGCGCACGACCGGCATCTTCGGCAGCAGGATCGCGCCGAACACGAGCGCGGCGACACAGACGGGAACGTTCACGAAGAACAACCAGTGCCAGCTCCAGTACTCGACGATCGCGCCGCCGAGCACCGATCCCAGGACCGGGCCGAGCAGGCCCGGCAGTGCGACGACCGCCGTGGCGCGGTGGACGCGCTCCGGACCTGCGGCACGTATCGCGATCGACATCGTGATCGGCATCACCATGCCGCCGCCGACGCCCTGGAGGACACGGAACCCGATCAGTTCGGGCAGCGTCGTGGCGAGTCCGCAGAGTGCCGATCCGACGAGGAAGACGGCGATCGCGATCATCCAGATGCGTTTGGCGCCGAACCGCTCCGACAGCCACCCGCTCACCGGGATTACGGCGACGAACGCCAGCAGATATCCGGTCGAAATCCACTGGGTCTGGGTGACGGTGGCATCGAAGACCGTGCGCAATCGATCCAGCGCGATGTTCACGATCGTCGTGTCGAGCAGGGTGATGAACATCCCGAGGGCCAGCACGAGGCTGAGCAAGGTCAGCCGGCGATCCGTCACGGAGACGGCCGCCGGGTGTGTCGCAGCTGAGGTCATGCGAATCAAACTAAACCGTTCAGTTCAGTCCTGCAAGACTGTACGGTACAGTTCGATAGGTGGGTCGAACCGCCCGGAAGGATGAGGAGAGCATGGCCGCCGCGAGCACCGCCAAGGCAGTACGTGAGGGCTCCGCCGCCAAGCGAGAGGCAATCCTTGCTGCAGCTCGGGACTTGTTCGTGCGCGACGGCGTGGACCGCGTCAGCATGGATGCCGTCTCGGCTCGGGCCAAGGTTTCAAAAGCCACTGTCTATGACTACTTTGGTGACAAGCGTCGCTTGTTTCTCGCCATTCTCACCGACGCCTCCGAATCGTTGAACGCCTCCGGGCAGCGGGTGCTCGACGAGCACCTCTCCGACGATGCCGGGATCATGAATGTCGGGCAACTGGAGCAAGCGCTCGTGGCTGCCGCGGTCGATCTCGGCACGACGATGGTCGGCTCGGCCGACTATGCGGACGTTTTCGCGCTCGTCGCTCAGCAACATCGGGATTCGCCGAGCCCCAAAGGTGACGTCTCAACCGACGCGATGGAGGAAGCCTTCGCTGAACGCATCGCACATTTCGTCGACGCCGGTCTTCTCGATATCGATGACCCGCAGCTGGCCGCCGATCACTTCGTCGCCCTGACGATGTTGCGCGCTTACAATCAGCAACCCCATCCTGGCAGTGTCGACACCGATCGGGTCCGACAGACGATGGTCGACGGGGTCCGCTTGTTCATCCGCGGATACGGAGTTCGCTCCAGGTGACGACGGGATGGTACCGACACCGTTCGCCGCTATCCGAATTCGTCCATCCGTTTCGACTATTCTCGAAGAATAGCCGTCGAGCCCACCGTGCCCGCTTGTGTCGCGCCGCGTCGTGACGCGGTGTACAGCGACCGGCTTGTCCTCGACACTGCGCGCGCCGTGTCCGTGGCCCGCAGGCGAGCATGGAGGACGTCGCCCGTCCCGTGAAGCAGGCGGGGTGTCGACACCGCTAGAGATCTTCAATGGTGGGGGTCCTGGTCCTGCTGACGGTTGAGGTCGTGTGCGCCATGCCGGGGCCTGACGCTCCCGCCTCCCGCCTCCCGCCTCCCGCCTCCCGCCTCCCGCCTCCCGCCTCCCGCAGTACCTTGACCGCCTCTTCGTATCGGCCGGTCTTCCCCAGGAGGTTCCCAAGGTTCAGCAGGACAGCGGGATCCTTCATGCCCGCCTGCATTCGGCAGGCCCGCTCGGCTTCCGCATATCGGCCGAGAATTGCCAGGACGACACCCAAGTTGTTCCCGGCCCGACTGATGCCGGCGTCGGCCATCGCCCTCCAAAGAGGCACAGCGATGGACGGGGCGTGATCATTCGCCTTGAGCACCACCGCGAACATCTCGTCGATGTCGTGTGCTGCGTCCAGGGCCTGGAACCATGTCAGTGCGTGCACCGGCACATCCGCCCGCTGCGCCTCGGCTATGAGCTGTGGGTGGACATAGCCAATATCCTCCCTGAATGGCGCTGAGCTGAAACTCGACGCCTGAAATAAGTCGAGACGTAGTAGATATGGATTGTTGGGACCGCATGTGAAATCGGTGCGGCCCCAACAGCCATCATGTCAATTACGTGGCCACTCCGAGTACTCGTCCAGGAGGCCGAGAGCAACTCCACCGACTGAGCAGCGTGCATGCCGTGGCCTGACTCGAAAATGGCTTCACCATGCGCCGCAGGTAGGCCAGTGCTCGATTCACATGCAGGTGTCTACCCGGCCAGGGCGAGAACCAGTGGGAGCACCGGCCCGGCACCGGCCTGGCGCAGGAGGCGTGCGCCTACGGCCAGGGTCCATCCGGAGTCGGTGTAGTCGTCGACGAGCAGGACCGGGCCAGGGGTGCCGGCCAGGGCGGCGGCGAGTTCGTCGGGCACTGCGTACGAGGCGGCCAGGGCACGCAGCCGCTGAGCGGAGTTGCTGCGGTACGCCGCATACTCGTCCGCCTGCGGCGTGTAGGCCAGGCTGCCCAGCAGCGGGAGCCGACCGACCCGGGCCACTCCCTCAGCCAGTGAGGCGACCAGCCGCGGACGGGTGCGGGACGGCATGGCGACGATCCCGACCGGCCGAGCCACCGAGTCAGGGGTATTGCCGGCCCAGCCGCCCGGCGAGCGGGCCCAGTCGGTCACCACCGTCACGACGGCGGCCAGCACGTCGTCCGGGACCGGCCCGTCCCCAGCCTGCGGCGACAGGAAAGGACGCAGGCGGTTGCCCCAGCCGATGTCCGACAGCCTGCCCAGCGCACGCCCGGTGGCCGCCTGCTGGCCCACAGGAATACGGCCCTTCAAGTCCAGCCCGACCGCGGCGAGCCCGGTCGGCCACATCTTGCGAGGCTCGATCTCCACTCCCGGGCGGTCCAGCTCGCCCGCCGCCGCGGCGAGGGCCGCGGGAGACACGGCCGCCTCCAACCAGGGCCCGGCGCAGTTGTCGCAGCGGCCGCACGGGGCCGCCTTCTCGTCGTCCAGTTGCCGTTGCAAGAACTCCATCCGGCACCTCGTGGTCGCCACGTAGTCCCGCATGGCCTGCTGCTCCGCCGCCCGCTGCTTCGCGACCCAGGCATACCGCTCCGCGTCGTACGCCCACGGCTGGCCTGTCGCGGTCCAGCCCCCCTTCACGCGCTTGACCGCCCCGTCCACGTCCAAGACCTTCAGCATCGTCTCCAGGCGCGAGCGCCGAAGATCCACCAAAGGCTCCAGCGCCGGCAGCGACAACGGACGGCCCGCCTCCTCCAGGACGGCCAGGGTGCGACGTACCTGCTCTTCGGGAGGGAAGCCCACCGAAGCGAAATACGCCCAGATCGCCTCGTCCTCCCGCCCCGGCAGCAGCAGTACGTCCGCATGGTCCACACCACGCCCCGCACGCCCCACCTGCTGGTAGTACGCAATCGGTGACGACGGCGACCCCAGGTGCACCACGAACCCCAGATCCGGCTTGTCGAAGCCCATCCCCAGCGCCGAGGTCGCCACCAGCGCCTTCACCCGGTTCGCCAGCAGATCCTCCTCCGCCTGCAACCGATCGGCGTTCTCCGTCTTCCCCGTGTAGGAGGCCACCGGATATCCACGCTGCCGCAGGAACGCCGCGACCTCCTCCGCCGCCGCGACCGTCAGCGTGTAGATGATTCCCGAACCCGGCAGATCCCCCAGCCGGTCCCCCAGCCACGCCAGCCGGTGGGCCGCATCCGACAGCTCCAGTACCCCCAGCCGCAAGCTCTCCCGGTCGAGCGGGCCACGGAGCACCAGAGCATCGCCGCCCCCCGTGCCCAACTGCTCGGCCACATCCGCGGTCACCCGCGCGTTCGCAGTCGCCGTCGTGGCCAGGACGGGCACACCCTCCGGCAGCTCCGCCAGCATCGTGCGCAGTCGACGGTAATCGGGCCGGAAGTCGTGGCCCCAGTCGGAAATGCAGTGTGCCTCGTCGACCACCAACAGACCGGTCGTGGCCGCGAGCTTAGGCAGCACCTGATCACGGAAATCTACTGAATTGAGGCGTTCCGGGCTTACGAGGAGAACGTCCGTCTCACCCCGCTCGACCTCACCATAGATGGTGTCCCACTCCTCCGGATTAGCCGAGTTGATGGTCCGCGCCTGGATACCCGCCCGAGCGGCCGACTCGACCTGGTTACGCATCAACGCCAACAGCGGCGAGATGATCACCGTGGGGCCTGAGCCCCGCCGGCGCAACAGAGCGGTGGCGACGAAGTACACCGCCGACTTGCCCCAGCCGGTGCGCTGCACCACAAGTGCACGCCGATGCTCCTCCACCAGAGCCGCCACCGCCTGCCACTGATCCTCCCGCAACCGCGCCGACCCACTCGGGTCACCGACGAGCTCAGCGAGGATGGCATCGGCTTCAGTACGGAGCTCCAGGTTGTCCATGCCTACATGCAACCCGATAGCACTGACACTCGGCCACTTCACTCCGCGTGACCGCCAGCTCACGGATGGACCCTCGGCTAACGCAGATAGGGAACGGCCAGGGCGGGGCACTCGGCCACGGCCACCCCCGATTGACACGACAGTGCAGGTCAGGGCCTCAGATCAGCCTCGAATTCGAATGCCTCCCCGTTTCGGCGGCCCGGTGCGGTCGAACAACGGCCTGAGCCTGGGCGTTCTGCAACCGCCGGACGCAGCGCACCGGTTGGGCTGGCTCGCCGACCACATCGACGAGCTGCCGGGCTCCGGGATCATCTATACCCTCACGGTCGCCGCCGCCGAGGAAGTGACGGTGTTCCTGCGCCGCCGAGGGCACACCGCGGCCTCGTACACGGGAAAGGCCGGGAACGCGGACCGGCTGACGAAGCCATCTGGAAGTACTTCGCCTCGCCGGCCTTCCCCTCCGGAGAGCAGGTACGCCGCACACTCGACGTGCTCGCGGCATCGGACCGCCCGGTGTCCCTGATGCCGCCGCTCGGCACGGTCGCCTACCGCGACACGGAAGCGGACACCCACGTGCCGCGCACCAACAGCGCCCAGCGGCTGCGGACGCTGGACGGCGCGCTGACCGTGCCCCCCGCGCCCGCCGAGGAGTTGGCCGGGGTCACCGGGCCGGTCCTGCTCGTGGACGATCCGGCCGACACCGGATGGACGCTCGCGGTGGCCGCACGGCTGCTGCGCCGGGCCGGGGCACCGGGGGTCTTCCCCCTGGTCCTCGCGGTACAAGGGTGAATACGCGTGGCAGGCCCACCGTTCGGGAAGGAATATAGGGAGCGGGGCGTCAAATACCGGGCACAGGCGCGGATTACTCATTGTCGCCTGCCGACGCGGCCGCAAGAATTGGGCGGGCGCCCGTATCGGACGCCCTGCCCGGACCATGGACGCGCAGACGAAGGGAGGAAGGTGACCTTCGGTTTCGCCCCGCCCCCGGCTGGCGCCTCCTCGTCCCGGCTGGGCAGAATGCTCGAACCCGCCGAGTGGGCCGCGGCCGGGATACCCCTGCTGCGCAACCCCCGCGAGCTCGTCACCAGCCTGCACTCGCGCCACTTGCCGGCCCCGCGCACGGCCGTCGTCGCGGTTCTCGACCCGGAGCAGCACCTGGCGGCCAGCGCGTCGTTCGTCCGGCGGTCCACCGTGGCGGACGGCTGGGAGTTCCGCAACGCGCTCCTCGCGCGACTGCGCAGGATCATCCCGCACGATCTGCGGCTGCGGGCTCCGGTCCGTACGGCCGTATTGCTCTACTGCCGCGAGGGCGAGGCTCGTTGGACGGAGGAGGACGGCGCGTGGCTATGGGGGCTGCGGGACGCCTGCACGCTGCACGGACTGCGCTGCGGCGCGTACATCACGCTGACCGGGACCGGGTGGCAGGTCCTGGGGGAAGGGCGGGGCGGCCGGCGGCCGCACTCCCGCTCCGCCGCGCACCAGGAGGTATTCCGCGCCGGGGACGGGACGGAAAGGGGCGACGACGGGGAAGGCATGGAGCGCCTGAGCGCCTCGGTGTTCCCGGGCGACGGGGTGCCGGAGGCGCTGCGCGGTACGGCCGCCCGCTGACGAACGGGGCCGTGGTCCGGATGCGAAAGCGTCGGCCGGCCGCCTCCTGGTACGGGGGCGGCCGACCGACGATCCGCTGATACGGGTTGCCGCGCGCTAGACGGTCGTGGAGATCACGGCGTTGATGCGCTGCGGGTCGCCGCAGATGATCAGCAGCACACCGGCGCGAGCCATCGCGGCCGGCAGCGAGCCGGACACGGCCTCGTCCGCACCGCCGTTGACGGCGACCACCACGACCGGGCGGGCCTGGGCCCGTTCGGCGGCGGCGACCGCGTAGAAGACATCGTCACCGGCGTCGTGCTGCTTCCAGTAGGAGGCCTCGCCGAAGGACAGCTCATGTGCCGCCCACGGGTGCGGGTCTCCGGTGGTGAGCACCAGGATCTCGCCGGGTGCCCGGCCGGAGTCCAGCAGCAGGTCGACTGCTTCGTCGGCCGCGTCCAGAGCTCCCTCCGGGGTGGCGGGAATCAGCTGGATCTGCGGCGTCGCGGGAGCGGCCGTGGTGGCCGTGTCGGCCACAGCGGTCGCGGTGGCCTGGGGGGCGGTGGCGGCTTCGGCGGCCGGAGCGGTCGCCTGAGGAGTCACCGCCGCATCGCGCGGGGTGCGCTGGGACGGGGCTGTGGCCGAGCTCCGACTCGGGCCCGGAACACCGGGCCGCTTCGGGGCCGGGCGGGGGCCAGGACCAGGGACAGGACGGGGGGTCGGCGCGGTGCGGCCGGCGGCCGGAGTAACGCGGGGACCCGGGACACTCTCGTGAATCTGAGGCTCCTCGGGGATGAGAGGCATGGGCTGATGTTAATCAAACGCCGGTGCGGGTCGCGTCGGCGGGTGGCGGTCGGGCCGCTCAGATATCGAATCCGAGCTGGCCGCTGGCCTCCAGAGCAGCAGTTTTCGGGGCGCTGCGGGCCCGCTTTAGGTGCTGCCATCGGGGCAGCGCATCCAGATAGGACCAGGACAATCGGTGGTGCGGAGTCGGGCCCAGCTCCGCCAGGGCGGCTTGGTGCACCGGCGACGGGTATCCGGCGTTGTCGACGAAGGCGAAATCCGCGTGGTCGACGCCGAGTTCGGCCATCATCGCGTCCCGCGTGACCTTGGCGATCACGGAGGCCGCAGCGACGGCGATGCAGGACTGGTCGCCCTTGATGACCGTACGCACGCGCCAGGGCGCTCCGAGGTAGTCGTGCTTGCCGTCGAGGATCACCGCGTCGGGCCGTACCGGCAGGGCCTCCAGGGCTCGCGCGGCGGCCAGCCTGAGGGCCGCCGTCATGCCCAACTCGTCGATCTCCTGCGGGGAGGAGTGGCCGAGCGCGTGCGCGGTCACCCACGTCCGCAGCTCCCCGGCGAGCGCGGTACGGCGCTTGGGGGTCAGCAGTTTGGAGTCGGTGAGCCCGGTCGGGGCGCGGCGCAGTCCGGTGACGGCGGCGCACACGGTGACGGGGCCGGCCCAGGCCCCGCGTCCGACTTCGTCGACTCCGGCGACGGTCTTGGCTCCGGTGGTGGCACGGAGCGAGCGCTCGACGCTGTGGGTGGGCGGTTCGTACGGCATGGCGCGAGCAAGCGTACGCCCCCTGAGCCGCTGTGTCCGCCCCCGGTACCGGTCGGACGCCGAGACGGGGTGCGGGACCGTGTCTCGATCGACGCGTTCGCGGGCTCGGGTGGTCAGTTTTCCGCGGCCGGGAGCCAGTCGGGCAGCGGCTCCGCACGCTCCTGCCACTCGACCGGCGGGGCGCCCCGCTCCCCCGCCGCGACCACTCCGCCGACGATGGCGCAGGTGGTGTCCACGTCCCCGCCCACCTGGGCGGTGGTCCAGAACGCCGTCTCGAAGGAATCGAGATTGCGGGCCGCGGCCCACAGGGCGAAGGGCACGGTGTCGTGTGCGCTGGTGCGACGGCCGCAGCCGAGCACCGCGGCCACGGTGCTCGCGTCGCCGTAGTCGAGCATGCCGCGGGCCCGGCGCAGCCCTGCCTGGACGGCGCTGCGCGGTACGAGCGCGACCACCGAGTCCAGCAGGTCGCCCGGGCTCGGCGGCTCGGGAGCGGCGGCCAGGGAGGCCGCGGCGGCTACGGCCATCGCCCCGGCCACGGCCTCGCGGTGCTGGTGTGTGGTGTAGGCCGAGATTTCCGCTTGGTGCGTCGCCTGTTCCGGATCGTCCGCGTACCAGGCGCCCAGCGGGGCGATCCGCATGGCCGCGCCGTTGCCCCAGGAGCCCTGCCCCTGGAAGAGGCCGGCGGCGAGTTCGCGCCAGTCTCCGCCTTCGCGGACCAGGCGCAGCATCCGGTTCACCGCGGGACCGTAGCCGCGGTCGAAGTCGTGGTGGACGGCGAAGGAGCGGGCCAGGGCGTCCTGGTCGACGCGTCCGTGCTCGAACAGGACGGCCACCACCGAGCAGGCCATCTCGGTGTCGTCGGTCCACTGCCAGGGGGCGGGCGGCAGCTCGCGGCGCTTGAGGGACGGGTAGTTGGCCGGCACGAAGAACTGGGAGCCGAGGGCGTCGCCCACGGTCAGCCCGCGGAGGCTGGCGAGGGAGCGGGAGAAACGGTCAGCGGTCATCGCAGCGACTCTAACCCGCGATGCCGTACGGCTCCGGGGTGCACCAGTGCTCGAACGGGCGGTCGAGGTGGTAGCGGCCGTCGGCGCCGAGGAGCAGGGCGCGGGACTCGGCGTTGCCGGGGTTCGACAGGGACTCGAATTCCGCGACGCTCCAGTGGAGCCAGCGCATGCAGAAGAGGCGCATGGTCAGCCCGTGCGTGACGAGCAGGACGTTCGGCGGGTGGGAGGGGTCCTCGAAGCTGCGCCACAGGCTCTCCAGGAAGGCCCCGACCCGGTCGTACACGTCGGCGCCGGACTCACCCTGGGCGAAGCGGTAGAAGAAGTGCCCGTACGCGTCGCGGTACGCCTTCTGTTTGCGCACGTCGTCGCGGTCCTGCCAGTTTCCCCAGTCCTGCTCTCGCAGCCGCGGTTCCTCGCGGACCCGGACCCGGGAGGCGTCGAGGCGCAGCGCCTGGAAGGTCTGGTGGGTGCGTCGGTAGGGCGAGACGTAGGCGGAGACGCGTTCGTCACCGAAGGCCGCGCGGAGCCCTGTACCGGCCTCCTCGGCCTGCTTGCGCCCGGCCTCCGTCAGGCTCAGGGCGTGATCGGGTTCTCGTTCGTACACCGTGTCATCGACATTCCCCTCCGATTCTCCGTGCCGGATGAGGACTATGCGCCGGGGCCGTGCCATGCACTCCAGCCTAGATCGAGTGGCGGCGGCCTGCCTCATGCCGTCGGCGTACAGGTGTCGCGAGGGGGTTCCGTCACACGGTCCAGGAGGGTTCGATGGCGACCACGTCCCCGGCTATCGCCGTCATGTCCGCCTCGATCTGCGCCCTTGACGCGAGCCGCTCGACCCGGTCCGTGCGGTATTTGCCGTGTTCGGCCTGGGAGTCCCACATCGACAGCACCAGGAACTCGCCGCCGGGGGCCCGGCCGAACGATCCGCGCAGCATGCCCGGTGAGCCGGCCATCGCCGGGTTCCATACCTTTTCCTGCATCAGGGTGAAGTGATCCAGCCGTTCCTCGCGGACGCGGCAGTGGGCGACGCGCACCACGTCCGCGTCCGCGAAGTGCGGCCGAAAGCCGACTTTCACATCGAACTGATGCTCGAACAGCCTGACTTGGATGTCTTTGTACGTACCTGCCTGAGCGGCCGCGAGCCTGTCGTGCGAGCGCGCCATGAAGGAGTCGTAGAACGACCGGCTCTCCCAGAACCCGAAGAGATGCGCCACGTGCGGACGCCCCTTGCTCCAACCTCCACCCTGGCCCCGGAACCCCGGTTCGCCGAGCAACCCCGCCCATTTCCGCTGCCCTCGCTCGAAACCGCGGCGGTCCACCACGGTGCAGCGAATCCACTTGACCAGCACGGCGCCATCGTACGGCGCTGACAGTGGCCCGTATCACGCCTTGGGGCGCCGAAGCCTTACGGGCCCCCCGCCGCAGCAGGGGTGGCAACATGGTCAACCAGCGCTGGGCCCCGGGAAGTTACGAAGAAGGGAAGACCAATGAGCGGCCTCAACAAAGGCTTCGAGAAGGTCAAGGTGACGCTGAAATGGGACCCGAGCCCCTCCGGCTCCCCCGCCAACGACCTCGACATCATCGCCGCCACCTACTCCGGCGACGCCCCGCACGGCGAACCCGCGTACCTCGTGCACTTCGACAGCCGGTCGCCGGACGGCACGATCACCCTCAACCGGGACAGCCGGACCGGTCAGGGCTTCGGCTCCGATGAGGTCATGACGTTAGAGCTCAACCGATTGGCGCCCGCGTACACGCGGGTGGTCGTGGGCGTGGCCATTCAGCAGCGCGACGGCCGGAAGGCGTTCGGCGAAATCACGAACACCGAAATAAAGATCCTTGAGGGATATACAGTGCTGGCGGAAAACGATTTCTCCGCCGTCTCCGAATCGACCGCCTCGACGGTGGCCGAATTCAACCGGGACGCTGCGGGGAAGTGGAAATTCAACGAGTCCGTCCGCGGATTCGACGCCGACCCGACATCCTTTGCCGCGAAAATGGGCGGCAGCAGCTCCTGATCGCGGCGCTGACCTGGGAGAATGTGGCGACGGCGCGGCCGGTCCGATCAGTCCGGCCGAACCGTCGACCCACCGCCTTCGACCTTCCCGAGCCCCAGAGCTCTCAGCCTTCAGCGTTTGAACTCTTAAGCCCCCGTAACCCCGTCGATTCCCTCGCGCAAGAAATCGGCGTGACCATTGTGCCGGGCGTACTCATGTATCAGGTGCAGCATCACCAGCCGCAGCGACACATGCTCGCTCCACCGGGGCTGATAGCCGGTGATGTCGAGTGATTCCGCCTCCCGTTCGATTCGCCGCGCGTGCTCGACCTCCGTCTGCCAGGCACCGAACGCCTCCGTCCGCGTGGCCGCGCTCGCGTCGTACGCCTCCTGGTAGTCGCCCTCGGCGGACCAGACGAAGGGGATGTCCTCCTTGTTGATCACACGGCGGAACCATGTGCGCTCCACCTCGGCCATATGCCGCACCAGTCCGAGCAGGGAGAGCGTCGACGGGGGCATGGACCGGCGGCGCAGGTCCTCGTCCCCGAGGCCGTCGCACTTCATGGCGAGGGTCGCGCGGTGGAAGTCGAGGTAGGCGCGCAGCGTCTCCCGCTCGCCGCCCACCAGGGGCGGATCGATCCGTTCGGTAGTCATCGCAGGAGTGTAAGCGGCGGCCCGGCCGTGAGTTCGGCCATGGGTAAGGGGCGTCGGCTATAGCCGACGCCCCTTACCCATCATCACGCGTCACATCGGGCGGTGTATCACCCGACGCGGCCGCGAATCAGCTGCAACCGCTGGTCGAGCCGCAGCCCTCGCAGAGGTAGCAGCTGCCCGCGCGGCGCATCTTGGTGCCGCAGGAGAAGCAGAGCGGAGCATCGGCGTTGAGGCCGAGCTGCATCTCCACCAGTTCGGTGCTGTTGTGCGCCTGCTTCGGGGCCGGGGCCGCGGTGACCTCGACGACCTCGGAGGCGGGCGTCGCACCCTTGGCGGCCTCGACGGGCCGGGGCACGGACTGGGCCAGGCCCTCCGCGTCCATCTCGTCGTCGTTCGGCTCGTACGAACCCGTCTCCAGGTGGCGCTGGCGCTCACCGGCGGAGTGGATGCCGAGCGCGGAGCGCGTCTCGAAGGGCAGGAAGTCCAGCGCCAGGCGGCGGAAGATGTAGTCGACGATCGACTGCGCCATCCGCACGTCCGGGTCGTCCGTCATGCCGGCCGGCTCGAAGCGCATGTTGGTGAACTTGGAGACGTAGGTCTCCAGCGGGACGCCGTACTGCAGGCCCACCGAGACGGCGATCGAGAAGGCGTCCATCATGCCCGCCAGGGTCGAACCCTGCTTGGACATCTTCAGGAAGACCTCGCCCAGCCCGTCGTCCGGGTAGGAATTGGCAGTCATGTAGCCCTCGGCGCCGCCGACCGTGAAGGAGGTGGTGATGCCGGGACGGCCCTTCGGGAGGCGCTTGCGGACCGGGCGGTACTCGACGACCTTCTCCGCGACGGGGGCCTCGGCCTTGACCTCCTCCTTCTTCTTGGCGGAGAGCGGCTGGCCGACCTTGCAGTTGTCGCGGTAGATCGCCAGAGCCTTGAGGCCGAGCTTCCAGCCCTCGTAGTAGACCTCTTCGATCTCCTCGACAGTGGCCGCCTCGGGGACGTTGACGGTCTTGGAGATCGCGCCGGACAGGAACGGCTGCGCCGCCGCCATCATCCGCACGTGGCCCATGGCCGAGATCGACCGATCGCCCATGGCGCAGTCGAAGACCTCGTAGTGGGCCGGGTCCAGGCCGGGGGCGTCGACGACATTGCCGTTCTCGGCGATGTGGGCGACGATCGCCTCGACCTGCTCCGGTGCGTAGCCGAGCCGCTTGAGCGCCTTGGGGACCGTGTTGTTCACGATCTGCATGGAGCCGCCGCCGACGAGCTTCTTGAACTTGACCAGGGCCAGGTCCGGCTCGACGCCCGTGGTGTCGCAGTCCATCATCAGGCCGATGGTGCCGGTCGGCGCGAGCACGGATGCCTGCGCGTTGCGGAAGCCGTTCTTCTCACCCAGCCGGATGACGTCCTGCCACGACTCGGTGGCCGCGGCCCACACCGGGGTGTCCAGGTCGTCCACGCGCGTGGCGACGCCGTTGGCGTCCGCGTGCTGCTTCATGACGCGCTTGTGGGCGTCGGCGTTGCGGGCGTAGCCGTCGTAGGCGCCGACGACCGCGGCGAGCTCGGCGGAGCGCTTGTACGAGGTACCGGTCATCAGCGAGGTGATGGCGCCGGCCAGGGCACGGCCGCCGTCGGAGTCGTACGCGTGGCCGGTGGCCATGAGCAGGGCGCCGAGGTTGGCGTAGCCGATGCCCAGCTGGCGGAAGGCGCGGGTGGTCTCGCCGATCTTCTCGGTCGGGAAGTCGGCGAAGCAGATGGAGATGTCCATCGCGGTGATGACCAGCTCGACGACCTTGGCGAAGCGCTCGGCGTCGAACGACTGGTTGCCCTGGTCGTCGTCGCGCAGGAACTTCATGAGGTTGAGCGAGGCGAGGTTGCACGAGGAGTTGTCCAGGTGCATGTACTCGCTGCAGGGGTTGGACGCGGTGATGCGGCCCGACTCCGGCGAGGTGTGCCAGTGGTTGATGGTGTCGTCGTACTGGATGCCCGGGTCGGCGCAGGCCCAGGCCGCCTCGGCCATCTTGCGGAAGAGCGACTTGGCGTCGACCTCCTCGATGACCTCGTTGTCCATGCGGCCCCGCAGGCCGAACTTCGAGCCGGCCTCCACGGCCTTCATGAACTCGTCGTTCACGCGGACCGAGTTGTTGGCGTTCTGGTACTGGACGGACGTGATGTCGTCGCCGCCCAGGTCCATGTCGAAGCCGGCGTCGCGCAGCGCGCGGACCTTCTCCTCCTCCTTCACCTTGGTCTCGATGAAGGCCTCGACGTCGGGGTGGTCGACATCGAGCACGACCATCTTGGCCGCGCGGCGGGTGGCGCCGCCCGACTTGATCGTTCCCGCGGAGGCATCGGCGCCGCGCATGAAGGAGACCGGGCCGGAGGCATTGCCGCCGGAGGAGAGCAGCTCCTTGGAGGAGCGGATGCGGGAGAGGTTCAGGCCGGCGCCAGAACCGCCCTTGAAGATCATCCCCTCTTCCTTGTACCAGTCGAGGATCGAATCCATCGAGTCGTCGACGGAGAGGATGAAGCAGGCGGAGACCTGCTGCGGCTGCTTGGTGCCGACGTTGAACCAGACCGGCGAGTTGAAGCTGAAGACCTGGTGCAGCAGCGCATAGGTCAGCTCGTGATCGAAGATCTCGGCGTCCGCGGGGGAAGCGAAGTAGCCATGCTGCTCGCCGGCCTCGCGGTACGTGCGCACCACGCGGTCGATGAGCTGCTTCAGGCTGGCCTCGCGGTCGGGTGAGCCGACCGCGCCGCGGAAGTACTTGCTGGTGACGATGTTGACCGCGTTCACCGACCAGGAGTCGGGGAACTCGACGCCACGCTGCTCGAAGTTGATCGAGCCGTCGCGCCAGTTGGTCATGACGACGTCACGGCGTACCCAGACCACCTCGTCGTACGGGTGCACGCCGGGGGTGGTGTGGATGCGCTCGATACGCAGACCCTTGCTCGCCTTGGTTCCCTTGGAACGGGAGCCACGTGCCGGGCCACTCGCCGTCTCTGTCATTCCGCCTCCCTGTACGGGCAAAACGCCCTAATGCGCCTATTTCTTCCGTGGCGCGGTGTCTGTCTTTCGCCCGGGAGCGCGGCGCGCCCCGGACAGGTCTGTTTGGTGGCCGCTCAGTCGGCGGCCGCGGCGGGCGCGGGGACGTCCAGGTCCCCTGCGGGCCCGCCCGCGTCCGTGCCGGACCGCTGCTCACGGAGTTCGGCGACCGCGGACTCGAAGTCCTCAAGCGATTCGAAAGCCTGATACACGGATGCGAACCGAAGGTACGCGACGAGGTCGAGGTCCTTGAGCGGGCCGAGTATGGCGAGTCCCACGTCATGGGTGGACAGCTCCGCGCTGCCGGTGGCGCGGACCGCCTCTTCGACTCGCTGGCCGAGCTGGGCCAGGGCGTCCTCGGTGACCGGCCGCCCCTGGCACGCCTTGCGGACTCCGGAGATGACCTTATTGCGGCTGAAAGGCTCGGTGACCCCGCTCCGCTTGATCACCATCAGTGACGCGGTCTCCACGGTCGTAAACCTGCGGGAGCAGTCCGGGCACTGACGACGCCTGCGGATCGAGCAGCCGTCATCCGTGGTCCGACTGTCGACGACGCGGCTGTCGGGGTGCCTGCAGAAGGGGCAGTGCATGGCTCTCTAACCCTCCTCACCCTCGAAAACGGTGCACGACCAAGGGCTCCGGCGGGTCCGTACGGATCCCCCGAAGCAGCCCCAAGCATAGGTGATGCCCTCGACCAAGATTGACCGGGGACCACAACTTGTAGGTGGCTGACGCTCATCAAACCACTAGATCTGGTGTCTGGCAGTCAACTGCGCCCGGCGCGTGTCGCGCCTCGGCGGCATCCAAGAGAGTACGGGAAGCCACCCGGTCACGGCTCCACGGGGGCGAGGGTGCCACACTGGGGCCCGACGCGGCGGGACTCGCCGCCGCCGGTTCGGACGCCCGGACTGATCGCTTCCACCCCGGGTTACGAGTTTCGCGGCGAAGAGTACCGCCTTGGGGTGAATTACCACATGGCCGTACACCCATTCCCGTGATCACGTCAGCCAATTTGCCAAATTTCACTCGAACGTGTGTTTGGCGCAACCTTTCGAAAGCTACTACCGTTGTCCAACTAGGGAGAACATTTCGAGAGGGGCCGACGTGACCACCACCGCAGGCAGCGCGACCATCACCGCCCAGGACCGCTCCCAGAGCCGACTCGATACGGCGTATCCGCTGAACGAGGGGACCATGAATCCCGAGGGTCAGAAGCCCACCCGCTCGCTACCCGGCCGGCCTCCCGGAATCAGGGCCGACAGCTCGGGGCTCACGGACCGGCAGCGCCGCGTGATCGAGGTCATCCGGGACTCCGTCCAGCGCCGCGGCTACCCACCGTCCATGCGCGAGATCGGCCAGGCGGTCGGGCTGTCGAGCACCTCCTCCGTGGCCCACCAGCTCATGGCCCTGGAGCGCAAGGGCTTCCTGCGCCGCGACCCGCACCGTCCGCGCGCATACGAGGTGCGCGGCTCGGACCAGCCGAGCAGCCAGCCCACCGACACCACCGGCAAGCCGGCCGCGTCGTACGTGCCGCTGGTCGGCCGGATCGCGGCGGGCGGCCCGATCCTGGCCGAGGAGTCCGTCGAGGACGTCTTCCCGCTCCCCCGCCAACTGGTGGGCGACGGCGAGCTGTTCGTCCTCAAGGTGGTCGGCGACTCCATGGTCGAGGCCGCGATCTGCGACGGCGACTGGGTGACCGTGCGCCGCCAGCCGGTCGCGGAGAACGGCGACATCGTGGCCGCCATGCTGGACGGCGAGGCCACGGTCAAGCGCTTCAAGCGCGAGGACAACCACGTGTGGCTGCTCCCGCACAACGCCGCCTATCAGCCGATCCCCGGCGATGAGGCGACCATTTTGGGCAAGGTGGTCGCGGTACTGCGGCGGGTGTGAGGGCGCACCGAGAGACCGGCCCCGGAACCACTGCGCCGGTTCCGGGGCCCTGTGACGCGGCCTTGCGGCAGGCCGCTGACGGGACTTGCGGCAGGCCGCTGACGGGCTTCGGTGGCGGGCCCATGGCGGGGCTACTCCCCCGCCTCCTGCGGCACGTCCGCCGCCCTCGCGGCGGCGTCGATGGCCGCCAGTGAGCGGCGTGCCTGATTACGGTCCGTCGTGTACCAGAAGTCCGGCATGGAGGCCCGCAGGAAGCTGCCGTAGCGGGCCGTGGACAGCCGAGGGTCGAGCACCGCCACCACTCCCCGGTCCCCGGAAGCCCGTACGAGCCGGCCGGCCCCCTGCGCCATCAGCAGCGCCGCATGGGTCGCGGCGACCGCCATGAAGCCGTTGCCGCCCGCCTCCTCCACCGCCTTCTGCCGGGCGCTCATCAACGGGTCGTCGGGGCGCGGGAAGGGCACCCGGTCCATGACGACCAGCTGGCAGTTCACACCGGGGACGTCGACGCCCTGCCAGAGCGACAGGGTGCCGAACAGGCACGTACGAGCGTCGTTGGCGAAGGTCCGGATCAGCTCGCCCAGCGTCTCCTCGCCCTGGAGCAGAATCGGCATGTCGAGCCGGCCCCGCATCGCCTCCGCCGCGCCCTGAGCGGCCCGCATCGAGGAGAACAGGCCCAGCGTCCGGCCCCCGGCGGCCTCCACCAGCTCGGCCAGCTCATCGAGCATGTCGGTGCGGCCGCCCTCCCGGCCGGGCTGGGAGAGATGCCTGGCGACGTAGAGGATGCCCTGCTTGGGGTAGTCGAAGGGCGACCCGACGTCGATGCCCTTCCACTGCGGCACGTCGTCGCCTCCGGTGCCCTCGGGGGCCAGACCCAGCGACGCGCCGACCCCGTTGAAGTCGCCACCGAGCTTGAGCGTGGCGGAGGTGAGCACCACGGAGCGCTCGCTGAAGAGCTTCTCCCGCAGCAGCCCGGAGACCGAGAGCGGAGCCACCCGCAGGGAGGCGCCGAACCGGTCGTGGCGCTCGTACCAGACGACGTCGTACTCGGAGCCCTCCACGATCCGCTCGGCGACCGTGTGGACGCTCTCCACGGCGGCGAGCGCCTGCTTGCGCACGGCGTCCTCGTCCTGGACCGACTTGTCCTTGGTGGCGCCGATCGCCGAGATCACCGTGCGCGCGGCGTCGCGCAGCGACATCAGGGCGTAGCCCAGGTCCTCGGGGATCTCTTCCAGGCGGCCCGGCAGAGCGAGCTCCATGAGGCGCTCGAAGGTCTCCGCGGCCGTCTGCAGAGCGTCGGCGGCCTTCTCGTTGACGAGCTTGGCGGCGCGCCGGACGGCCCGGTTGACCTGGCCCGGGGTGAGCTCGCCGGTGGCGACGCCGGTGACCCGGGAGACCAGCTCGTGGGCCTCGTCGACGATCAGCACCTCGTGGCTGGGCAGCACCGGCGCGCCCTCGATGGCGTCGATGGCGAGGAGCGCGTGGTTGGTGACGACGACGTCGGCGAGCTTGGCGCGCTCCCGGGCGGCCTCGGCGAAGCACTCCGCGCCGTACGCGCACTTGCTGGCGCCGAGGCACTCGCGTGAGGTGACGGAGACCTGCGACCAGGCGCGGTCGGAGACGCCCGGGGTGAGGTCGTCGCGGTCGCCGGTCTCGGTGTCCGAGGACCAGTCGCGCAGCCGCAGCAGGTCCTTGCCGAGCTTGCTGGTCGGGGTGGCCGACTCGAACGGGTCGAAGAGCCCCTCTTCCTCCTCCTGCGGCACCCCCTCGTGGAGCCGGTGCAGGCACATGTAGTTCGAGCGGCCCTTGAGCATCGCGAACTCGGGGCGGCGGCGCAGCAGCGGGTGCAGCGAGTCGACCGTGCGGGGCAGGTCCCGCTCGACGAGCTGCCGCTGGAGGGCGAGCGTCGCGGTGGCGACCACCACGCGTTCGCCGTGCGCGAGGGCCGGCACCAGATAGCCGAGGGACTTGCCGGTGCCGGTGCCGGCCTGCACCAGCAGGTGGGCGTTGTCGTCCACGGCCTCGGCGACGGCTTCGGCCATGGTGACCTGTCCGGGGCGCTCCGTACCGCCTACGGCGGTGACGGCGGCGTGCAGCAGATCGGGGAGGGAGGGCTTCGTCGTCATAGCCCTGACACCCTACGACGCGGCACTGACATCGCCGTCCACGCGGCCCTCGTACCGGGGGTGGTGATCATGGTGCGTGGAGCGGGTTCGAGACGGTTCCGTGCACGGCCGCGTGCGGGCGTTTCGGGCGGTCGCGGTATCCGTCGAGATGGAGCCGGTTGCGGTTGAGGCAGAGCCGCGCGATGCGGGGCGTCAGCAGGTCGAAGGTCTCATAGCGTTCCTTGCCCTCGGGGAAGCGCTCGTGGTGGCGCAGGATCTCGGCCCGTACGAGCGTCCAGAACTCGGCTTCGGGTACGCCCAATTGGTCGGCGCAGAGCGGCGCGAGATAGCGGAATACGCCTACGAACAGACCCGCGTGGATGAACTGGGTGAGAAAGGCGGGCGGTTCCGTGAGCAGCACCGCGCGGACGTCGGCCGGCATGTCCTCGTGCTCGGGCAGCGGCTGGGCGCTGATGTTGACGTCGTCGACGAAATCCTTGACCGCGAGGCGGACGGGGACGTCGTTGTCGTCGAAGACGACGATGGCGTTCTCGCCGTGCGGGGAGAAAACGGTGCCGTAGCGGTAGAGGAACCGCAGCAGCGGCGGCAGCAGGGCGGCGAACAGGCGCCGCAGCCAGACGGCCGGGGGCAGCCCGGAGCGGTGGACCAGCTCGGCGGTGACGGCGCGCCCGCCTGCGTCGGTGTGCAGCAGGGCCGCGAGGGTACGGGCCCGCTCGCCCGGTGCGAGCTGAGGCATGAGGGGCTCGCGCCAGATGCAGCCGAGCAGCTCCTTGTACTGGTACGGGACGCCGGGGAGCCGGTCGTAGAGGGGGTGCTCGACGGTGACGGAGGCCGTCTCGCCGAGGAGGATCACGCGGGTCTCGTCGCGGAGGAACTCGTCGGCGTCGCGGAGGGAGTGCACCCAGGCGGTCACGGCGGGTGCGGCGAGGGTGCGTTCGGTGGGCAGTCCGCGCCAGACGAGGGTGTTGAGGATGGACAGCGGGAGCTTGACCGTACGGGCGTGCGGGCGGCTGGTGTTGAGGAAGGTGCGGATCGACTGCTGCGGCAGCCGGAGGTCATTGTCAGTGGGGAGGGGGATGATGCTGGCGTCGGCGAGATGCGGTGCGAAGAGGGGCGCGATGGTCTCGTCCCACTGCCAGGGGTGGACGGGGAGCCAGAGGTAGTCAGCGGGGTCGCGGCCCTGGTCGGAGATGGTGCGGGCGAAAACGGCGCGGGTGCCGGGTTCGAGTTCTTCGCGGTAGAGGAGATCGGGGGTGGCGAGGGCGGGGATGCCTCGGTAGCGGGCGAGGTCGCGGTGGACGGCGAGCCACGGCAGGCGCTGGGGTACACGGGCCTCCGGCGTCCAGCGGGCGGCGTCGGAGGCCGAGAAGCCGAAGCGCCCTTTGTTGGCGATGAGCCAGGGGTGGCCGGTCTGGTGGCCTTCGAGGTCGGCGTAGCCCAGATCGGCGAGGGCCGGTGCGGAGAGGGCGGTGGTGCGCAGTCGGACGTCTGCGGCGAGGGTGGCGGTGAGCTCGCGGACGAGGTGGCCGGTGGTGTCGCCGGTGAGGTCGAGCACGGTGTCGTGGGCGTCGGCGAGGAATTGGAGCGCGTCGCCTTGCGGGGTGATCGAGTCCGGCTCCACCCGCCAGTGTCCGTATGCGCCGCGGCGCGCGCGGAAGCGGTAGGTGACCTGGTCGGTCACGGGGAGCCGGTAGGCGGCCGCGCCGTCTTGGGGCTCGCCGTCCGGCTCGGGGGTGAGGACGCCTTCGTAGCTCAGTTCGGCGAGGAGCTTGGCGAGGAGTTCGCGTGACGCGTGGTGCCAGGCTGACTGCGGGGGACGGGGTGAAGGAGGCAAGACGGGACTCCTCGGGTGCGGAACCTGGGCGCGCCAGGCGGATATATGAGTCGCGGGGCCCTCGTGGGGGCTGGGTATGGGTTCACAGGACGTCGCACAGGGAGCGGTCGCGGATCATCAGGGCCGCACGTTTGCCGGGGAGGTCCAGTTCGGCGGAGAAGCGGAAGCCCGCGCTGAGGAAGGCGGCGACGGAGGGGGTGTTGCGGAGGTCCGGTTCGGCGATGATCCGGCCGCAGGAGGGCCGGTGGCCCAGGATGTGGTCGGCCACGGCCCGTAGCAGGGTGGTGCCGAGTCCACGGCCGCGTTGGGCGACCGCGCCGATGAGCAGGTGGAGGCCGGTGTCGTGCGGTCTGGCCGGGTAGTAGCGGGCGATCGGGTCGAGGTCGGCGCGGTACACCTCCCAGTAGCTCATGGGCGCCCCGGCGAGCACGCCGAGGCAGGGCACGCTGCGGCCGTCGCCGTCCAGCTGGGCGCGGACATGGGCCGCGGTGGTCTCGGCGGGGCCCGCGAGGTCCCAGAAGGCGGCGACGGCCGGGTCGTTCATCCAGTCGGCGAGGAGGCGCAGGTCGCGTTCGAGGCGTACGGGGACGAGCTGGAAAGGGCCCGCGTCGGTGCCGACGGGCCCCCAAGCGGCGAGCCCGTCGAGAAGGTCAGGGCTGCCCGGAGGCGGAAGGGGCTCTCCGGCGTCGGGGCACTCGGGGGTGATGAAGGCCGCGGCGAGTTCCTCGGACAGGTTCAGATCGATGGTGTCGTCGGCATCGGGATCGGTAGTGGTGCCGGTGCTTGAGTCGGTGGGCTGCTGCACGGCGGCGCTCTCCTTTCGAGGTGGACCGGGCTCAAGGGCGTATGCCGGTGCGCAGGGGCTCCCGGGTCAGCCCGCGACAGGCGGAACGGATGCGCCGGACGTAGCGGGGGTGACAGAAGTGACGGAGGTGGCGGTGGGCACAGGGGATGCAGAGGGCGAAGGGGGCGCGTCAGGTGCGGAGAGATGCATGGCCGTCGCTCCCGATGCGGCCGAAGGGGCCGGAGTGACAAGAGGGTTGGCGATGGTGACGTAGACGGACTGGGTGTCGACCGGGCCCACCAGCTCGTCGAGCCCGCGCAGCCGGGTCAGCAGATTGGCCTTGCAGCGCAGGTCGGGGGTCTCCAGGAGGAGGGCGGGCAGCGGCGAGCGGATGGCGGCGGGGCCGGCGGCCACGTCGCGCAGGAAGCGGCGGAAGCCGGCCAGCAGGATCTGCTCGTCGGCGAGGCGCTGCGCGCCGAAGGCGCCGATCAGGCCGAGGACGTTGTTGATGCCGAGGTAGTAGGCGAAGCGTTCGTCGGCGACGTCGTCGGCCACGAAGGTGTCGCTCCTGCCGCCGATGCCGGGCAGCCTGCGCTCCAGCTCCGCTCGGCGGGACTCGCGGAAGTAGTAGCCCTGGTTGTCGCGGTAGCGGCCGCCGGCCGGCCAGCCGTCGCGGTCGAGGAGGACGAGGGTGTTCTGCTGGTGCGCCTCCAGGGCGATCCCGGCCTCGCCGTCGAGCCAGAGCACCGGCCGTACGACCGTTTCCAGATACCGCAGGAACCACTCGGCGGCGACGGCGCCCGCGGGTCTGCCGGTACGCGCGACGAGCCGGGCGACGATGAAGGCGAGCCGGGAGCGCATGGCCGAGGGGTCCGGCAGGCCGGGCCAGGGGCGGGGCGAGGCGAGCCCGGCCACGCACACGGCGTCGTCGCCGGGCCCGAAGGGGTTGTGCCGGATGACGGCGTCGAGGCCGGGCAGGGCCTCGCCGTCGAGCGAGTCCACCGCGAGCCAGGCGGGGTCGCGGACGATGTCGAAGCCGGGCCCGGCGAGGCAGGCCGACCGCCACCGCGCCGCGACGCCGCAGCGGAGCAGCCGGTGGACCTCGACACCGCGCCGCAGTTCCTTGCGGAGGTTCTCCCGGCGGGAGTTGGTGATGCGCAGCCCGAGCGAGAGCTTCAGCATCGCGACGGCGCCGGGCCGGTACACGGTACGTACGGACGAGGTGGGGTGCCAGGGGTCGCCGTGCGGTCCGAGGTCGCGCAGCAGCCCCGCGTCGAGGAGTTCGGCGACGGCGGGGCGGTTGCGGACCTCGCGGACCTGCCACGGGTGGAGTGGCAGGGCGGCGCTCTCGGGGGGAAGTTCGAGTCCCGGCCCGGCCAGCCGGGCGGTGAGGTGGGCGGCGGCGACGGCCCGGCCGCGCTCGGTCCAGGCGGAGTCGGAGGCGAGGACGGAGCGGTGCACGGCCAGCCAGTGCAGGGGGAAGGAGCCGCGCAGTTCCGGTGAGTAGAGGCGGGCTTCGGTGTCGGAGAGTCCCTCGCGGCTCTTGGGCGTCGGGTGCAGGGGGTGGCCGAGGAGGAGCGATTGCTCGGCGGTGAGGAAGAGGTCACCCGTCGGCGGGTCGGCGGGGGCCGCTCGCCGCTCCATGATGAACTCCGCGGTGCGACGGGTGGAGTCGGCGACGCGTCCGACGAGTTCGGAGCCCTCGGTGGCGGGGGCGCGGCCCTCCAGCACAGCGCGGTGCGCGGCCTCGCGGCCGAGCAGCGCGGCCACGGTGACAGCGTCGACGGCCGGGGCTCCGGCCGGGCTGCCCTTGAGTACGGCCGGCCCGAAGCGGTGCCAGCCGGTCGCCGACCAGTACCGCACAGGCACGTGCAGCGCGGTGCCGCTCGCGGTGAGCGGCAGGTCCAGGGTGTCGCAGTCCGGGCGCGCGGTGCCGTTCTCGCGTACCCAGCAGCGGAGGAGGTTCTCGACCGCGGCGGCATCGGCGGCACCGTGCGGATCGGGGTGTTCGAGCGGGTCGGCCGATGCGGTGTTGCGGCGCTCCGGGGCCGCCGCATCGGGGCGGCGGCCCTGTCGCGGTACCGACGGGGCCACGGCGGCGGACGCACCGTTTCCGGGAGATGCGTTCACTGAGTTCTGCCTCGCGATGTCGTTATGTCTGGTCGTCACGTTTGGTCGTCACGTCTGTTGTTCACATCTGATGTTCACGATGTGCTGTAAGGGTTTGCTGTTACGGCTGTTACGGCTGCTGCGGCTTGCTGGTCTGTCGTGCTGCCCTGTCGCGCCACTGATCCTCGTGCCACTGCTCCGTCGTGCCACTGCGCCGCATCGGCCCGGAAACGGTCAGCCCGGGAAGCGGCCCATGTCCTCGCCGGGCGTGCCCCTCGGTGCGGGGACGTCCCCTGCCGTTGAGGGAGCGCTCCGCGCGGAGCGCTGAGCCGAGGCGATGGCGTCGGCGAGCCGGTCGAGCACCGCTTCCGCCTGTTCGTCGCTGATGGTGAGCGGGGGCAGCAGGCGGACCACGCTGGAGTGGCGGCCGCCGAGCTCGACGATGAGCCCGCGGCGCAGGCACTCCCGCTGGACCGCCGCGGCGAGCACGGGATCGGCGGGATGAGGGCGTACGCCGTCCGCACTGCCACCCCCGTCCCGGCCACCGTGCCCGCCCGGATCGACGAATTCGACGCCGATCATCAGCCCCTTGCCCCGCACGTCGCCGACCCGCTCGTACTCCTCGCCCAGCCGGCGCAGCCGGGCCGTCATCCGCTCGCCGAGCCGGGCGGCGCGCTCGGCGAGTCCGTTCTCGCGCACGTACTTCAGGGTCGCCGTGCCCGCCGCCATGGCGAGCTGGTTGCCGCGGAAGGTGCCGGCGTGGTCACCGGGCTGCCAGGTGTCGAGTTCCTCGCGGTAGACGATGACCGCGAGCGGAAGGCTGCCGCCGATGGCTTTGGACAGGACCATCACATCGGGTACGACACCACTGTGTTCGACCGCCCAGAACGCCCCCGTACGCCCGACCCCCGTCTGGACCTCGTCGGCGATGAGCGGGATCCCCCGGTCCGCGGTGATCTCCCGCATCCGGCGCAGCCAGCCGTCGGGGGCCGGGATCACCCCGCCCTCGCCCTGCACGGGTTCGACGATCATCCCGGCGGGGGTGCGTACCCCGCTCTTGGGGTCGTCCAGGAGGGATTCGGTCCAGCGCGCCGCCAGCCGCGCCCCCTGCTCGCCGCCGGTACCGAACGGGCAGCGGTAGTCCTGCGGATAGGGCAGCCGGGTCACTCGCGCGCTGTGCGCTCCCCCGGAGACGGCGAGCGCCCCGGCCGTCATGCCGTGGTACGCGCCGGAGAAGGCGAGCAGTCCGTCGCGTCCGGTGGCGGTCCGTACGAGCTTGAGCGCGGCCTCGACCGCGTCCGTGCCGGCCGGTCCGCAGAACTGGATGCGCGCGGAGTCGGCCAGCCCGCGCGGCAGGGTGGTGAACAGTTCGCTGGTGAAGGCGTCCTTCACCGGGGTGGCCAGGTCCAGTACGTGCAGCGGCGCCCCCGAGTCGAGCACGCCGCGGATGGCCTCCAGGACCACGGGGTGGTTGTGGCCGAGCGCCAGCGACCCCGCGCCGGAGAGGCAGTCGAGATACCGGCGGCCGTCCGCGCCCTCGATCGTCAGGCCCCGTGCGCGCACCGGCACGATGGGCAGCGAGCGGGCGTACGTACGCGCCGCGGACTCCCGTGACGACTGGCGCCGCAGGATGGATTCGTGGGCTCCTTCTTGGGCCGCGGGCGGTTGCGTCACCGGGAGCTGGGTAAAGGCCACGACTCTGTGTCCTCCTGCTGCTGAACCTGCTGCTGAACGCCGGTCGGCTGTCCCCCGTATGTACCAACGACGGCGCGGGCCACGGATCACGGCCCGGAGCAAGATCCTTGGCGGCGCGGAACCACGGACCCGCCCGCGACCGTCTCCCACCGCACCGGCATAGTTGGGGCCCGCTGTCCTGATGCCGGGACGGACGTGCCGGACTCGGCATGACAAGTTCACATCACGCACCAGATCAGCCCGATCGCACGGACCAGCAGAACAACAGACCAGCAGAACAACAGATCAAAAAGAACAACACGGGGAGCCCACTCCATGTCATCCATCCGCCGCCCAGTACTGGCCTCGGCCGCGCTGGCCGCCGTACTCGCGCTGACCGCCACCGCCTGCGGCCCGTCCGACGACAAGGCCGCAGGCAGCGGCAGTGCCTCCGCGTCGACCGGCACGGGAGACAAGGGCGACGAGTCCGGTGACGACGGTTTCAAGCTGCCCAAGGACCTGCCGACGTCCCTCCAGGACCTGGACAAGTGGAAGAACGGAGCCTGGAAGAACTGGAGCAAGGACGACTGGCTGCGCGAGGCGCGGGACTTCGTCAACCCGATCATCAAGGGGCACTGGAAGCCCGAGACGATGAAGGACGCGCACACCAGCGACAAGACGCTCGGCACGAAGGACTTCTCCGACGACCAGGGCGTCACCGACGCCGAGCCCCAGCCGGTCAAGGCCAAGGCCGTCGGCCTGCCGTACACCCGCAACGCGGCCCCGGTCGGCAAGATCTTCTTCGACAGCCCCCAGGGCCACATGGTCTGCTCGGCGACGGTCGTGAAGGACCCGGCGCACCCCGGCAAGTCCAACATGGTGTGGACGGCGGGTCACTGCGTGCACGCGGGCAAGAAGGGCGGCTGGTACCGCAACATCGCCTTCGTCCCCGCATACAACAACAAGGGCCTGCCGGCCTCGCAGCTGAACGGCGCGCCGGTGCAGGACGTCGCTCCGTACGGCGTGTGGTGGGCGAACTGGGCGCAGACCTCCTCGCAGTGGATCGCGCAGGGCGCGGAGTCCGGCGGCGCGGGGGCGCCGTACGACTTCTCGGTGCTGCACGTGAAGCAGGAGAACGGCACCGGCAAGTCGCTTGAGGAAACGGTCGGCGCGGCGCTCCCGGTGGACTTCGACGCCCCGAAGGTGCCGGAGATCGCGAGCATGGGCGCCTGGGGCTACCCGGCGGCGGCGCCGTTCGACGGCCAGAAGATGTACGACTGCGTCGACAAGCCGGGCCGGCTCGCCCTGCGGGCCCAGCAGCCGACGATGTACCGCATCGGCTGCACCATGACGGGCGGCTCGTCCGGCGGCGGCTGGTTCGCGAAGGGCGCGGACGGCAAGCTGGCGCTGGTCTCCAACACCTCGATCGGCCCGGCCACGAGCACCTGGCTGGCCGGTCCGCACCTCGGCCCCGAGGCGAAGGGCATCTACGACGCGATCAGCAACAAGTTCGCGAACCGCTGACCGCTCCGCGGGCCGTGCCGTGACGTGCCGTGACGAAGACGAAGGAGCCCGGTCCCCAACACCGTTGGGGACCGGGCTCCTCTCGTGAACGGACCGGGCGCTCCTAGGCGGAAGCAGGCACGTACGGCTGGAGATCGGCCGCGAGCTCCTCGTGGACCCGCGCCTTGAGCAGCGTGCCGGACTCCGTGTGCTCCTCGGAGATGACCTCGCCGTCGGCGTGCGCCCGCGCGATCAGACCGCCCTGCGTGTACGGCACGAGCGCCTCGATCTCGACCTCGGGCCTCGGCAGCTGGTCGTCGATGAGCGCGAGCAACCGCTCCATGCCCTCGCCCGTGCGCGCGGAGACCGCGATGGCGTGCTTCTCGATGCGCAGCAGCCGCTGGAGCGCGACCGGGTCGGCCGCGTCCGCCTTGTTGATCACTACGATCTCGGGCACGTCCACCGCGCCCACCTCGCGGATCACCTCGCGCACGGCGGCCAGCTGCTCGTCCGGCGCGGGGTGCGAGCCGTCCACCACGTGCAGGATGAGGTCGGAGTCGCCGACCTCCTCCATCGTGGAGCGGAACGCCTCGACGAGGTGGTGCGGCAGATGCCGTACGAAGCCGACGGTGTCGGCCAGCGTGTAGAGCCGCCCGCCGGGCGTCTCGGCCCGGCGCACGGTCGGGTCCAACGTGGCGAACAGCGAGTTCTCCACCAGGACGCCCGCGCCCGTCAGCCGGTTGAGCAGCGAGGACTTGCCCGCGTTGGTGTAACCGGCGATGGCGACGGACGGCACCTTGTGGCGCCGCCGCTCCTGCCGCTTGATGTCGCGGCCGGTCTTCATGTCCGCGATCTCCCGGCGCATCTTCGCCATCTTCTCGCGGATGCGGCGCCGGTCGGTCTCGATCTTCGTCTCACCGGGACCGCGGGTGGCCATGCCGCCGCCGGAGCCCGCCGAGCCGCCGCCGCCCATCTGCCGGGACAGCGACTGGCCCCAGCCGCGCAGCCTGGGCAGCATGTACTGCATCTGGGCGAGCGCGACCTGTGCCTTGCCCTCCCGGGACTTGGCGTGCTGGGCGAAGATGTCGAGGATCAGGGCGGTACGGTCGACCACCTTGACCTTGACGACGTCTTCGAGGTGGATGAGCTGGCCGGGGCTCAGCTCACCGTCGCACACGACGGTGTCCGCCCCGCTTTCGAGCACGATGTCACGCAGCTCACGGGCCTTGCCCGAGCCGATGTACGTGGCCGGGTCGGGCTTGTCGCGGCGCTGTACGACGCCGTCGAGCACGAGCGCGCCCGCCGTCTCGGCGAGGGCCGCCAGCTCCGCGAGGGAGTTGTCCGCGTCCTGTGCCGTGCCCGACGTCCAGACGCCGACCAGCACGACGCGCTCCAGGCGCAGCTGCCGGTACTCGACCTCGGTGACGTCCTCCAGCTCGGTGGACAGTCCCGCGACGCGGCGCAGCGCCGCCCGCTCGGAGCGGTCGTACTGGTCGCCGTCGCGCTCTCCGTCGATCTCTTGGCTCCAGGCGACGTCCTCTTCCATCAGGGCGTCGGCCCGAAGGCTCTCCGGGAGGCTCTGCCGGTCCGGCGCGTCCTGCCGGTCTTGCCGGTCCTGCGGAAGGGAAGAAGAGGAGGTCATTTGATCCTTTACGTGTTGGGAACTCTCATCTGCGGCAACGCGCGGGAGGCCCGGGAGATTCCCCGGACCGGCCGCCTCGCCGACGTCATCGATGGTCCCATGCCGGGCCGGGAGCGTCACGCGGGTTTCCGGGCGGCCTTCCAGTCCGGGTGGCCGGGCATGGGAGGGGTCTTCGGCCCGTACAGCCAGGGGTGCAGGAACTGGCCGAGGTCGCGCCCCGCGACCTGGGAGGCGAGGGCGACGAAGTCGGCCGTGGAGGCGTCGGAGTCGCGGTGCAGCGCGACCCAGGCCCGCTCCAGATTGGCGAAGGCGGGGGCGCCGATCTCCTCGCGCAGCGCGAAGAGGACGAGCGCGCCGCCGTCGTAGACGACCGGACGGAAGATGCTGATCTTCTTGCCGTGGTCGGGGCCCTTGGGGGCGGCGGGCGGGCCGCCCGCGGCGCGCCAGGTGTCCGACTTGGCGTACGCGGCGCGCATCCGGGCGGCGAGCGGCTTCCCGGCCTTCTCCTGGGCGTACAGCGCCTCGTACCAGGTGGCGTGGGATTCGTTGAGCCAGAGGTCGGACCAGCGGCGCGGGCTGACGCTGTCGCCGAACCACTGGTGCGCCAGCTCGTGGACCATGAGCGAGTCGACGTACCAGGCGGGGTACGCGGGGTTCGTGAACAGCCGGCGCTCGAAGAGGGACAGCGTCTGCGTCTCCAGCTCGAAACCGGTGGTCGCGTCGGCGATCAGCAGCCCGTACGTCTCGAAGGGGTACCGCCCCACCTTCCCCTCCAGCCACGCGAGCTGTTCCGTCGTCCTCGCCAGCCGCTTTTCGAGCCGCTTCCGGTCGGCGGCGGGCACCACGTCCCGTACGGGCAGTCCGTGCGGTCCCGTGCGGCGCAGGACGGCCGAGCGGCCGATGGAGACCTGGGTGAGCTCGGTGGCGACGGGGTGCGCCGACGTGTACGTCCAGGTGGTGTCCGCGCCCCGGCTCGTACGGCCGGCCGGCAGCCCGTTCGCGACGACCGTGAGGTCCTTGGGGGCGGTGACGTGGAAGGTGAAGAACGCCTTGTCGAAGGGGTGGTCGTTGCAGGGGAAGACCTGGTGGGCGGCGTCGGCCTGGTTGGCCATGACCAGCCCGTCGCGGGTGCGGACCCAGCCGCCGGCGCCGTCGCGCGGATCGCTGGTGTGCCGGACGGTGATGCGCAGGTGTTCGCCCGGCCGCACCGGGCGGGCGGGGGTCACGACGAGGTCCTCGCCGGCGGAGGCGAAGCGGGCGGGGCTGCCGTCGACGTCGACGGAGCGCACGGTGCCGTGCGTGAAGTCCAGGTTGAGGGTGTGCAGCCGGTCGGTGGCGCGGGCGTCGACGGTGGTGACGGCGTCCAGCGGCCGGTCGTTGCCGTGGTAGTCGAAGGCGATGTCGTAGGCGGTGACGTCGTAACCGGGGTTGCCGAGCGCGGGGAAGAGCCGGTCTCCGATCCCTCGCGGGGTCTCGGAGGACGGCGTCGCGGCCGCGACGAGGGCGGCCATGGCGACCGCGGTGAGGAGCGTACGGGCGGTACGGCGCGCCGGGGCGCGGACCCCCGGCGGTTTCGGGGCGCGTTCCCCGGCGGTGTGCGGCATGGGTCAACCGGTACCAGCGCGCGGGCCGGGGCCGTGGGCGGCGCGACAGGATCCCACCCGTACGAGCGTGCCGGGCGGGGCGCGGTGCCGCCGGTAGCGATGCGGCGGGGCCCCGCACCGCTACGGTCCGACGGCCGCCACCTGCCGTCCCGCGCGCGTCACGTCGTAGACCCCGGCCACCCGGCGCATCGCGCGCATCAGCTCCGGGAGCTGTGCCGCGGCGGGCAGTTGGAGCGTGTACGTATGGCGTACCCGCTGTTCATGGGGCGCCTCGACGGCGGCCGAGACGACGGCCGCGCCCGCCGCCGCGATGGCCTCGGTGAGGTCGGCGAGCAGATGCGGGCGGCTGAAGGACTCGGCGAGGAGGGTGACGCGGTAGCCGTGGGCTTCCTCGCCCCGCGCTCCGGCCCAGCGCACGCCGACGGAGGGGCGCCCGGTCGCGGCCATGCGGCCGACGGCCGGGCAGTGGGCGCGGTGCACGGTGACGACGCCGCCGCGGACGGCGAAGCCGGTGATCTCGTCCGGCGGTACGGGCGTGCAGCACCCCGCCAGCCGCACGGTCGCGTTCCGCCGGGCGGTGACGGCGGCGGGGTGGCTCCCCGGCCGCCACTCCCCGTCGGCGGAGCGGCCCTCGCTCTCGGCGGCCGGCCTGGACCGCCGTCCGCCGGGCCGTACGGACGGCACACGCGGAGCGACCGGTTCCGGCACCGGGTGGGCGGCCAGCCAGCGTGCGATGGCGATCCGCGCGGCGGGCGTACGGGCGTGCTCCAGCCAGTCCGGGGAGGGCCCGGAGGCCGCGTCCCGGGACATCAGCAGGTGCAGGGTGTCGCCGTCGCGCAGGACCGTACTGAGCGTCGCCAGGCGGCCGTTGACGCGGGCGCCGATGCAGGCGTGGGCCGCCTCGCCGTGCTGCGCGTACGCGGCGTCCACGCAGCTCGCGCCGGCCGGCAGGCCGAGCGTGCCGCCGTCCGCGCGGAAGACGGTGACCTCGCGGTCCTGCGCGAGGTCGGCGCGGAGCGAGGTCCAGAAGGTGTCGGGGTCGGGGGTGGCGCGCTGCCAGTCGAGGAGGCGGGAGAGCCAGCCGGGGCGGGTGGGGTCCTCGCGCTCGCCGTCCGGCACCGGACGGGCGGGCCCCTCGGCGGCGGCGTAGGGGTTGCCGAGGGCGATGACCCCCGCCTCCGCGACCCGGTGCATCTGATGGGTGCGGATGAGGACTTCGGCGACGTCGCCGCCGGGGCCGGCGACGGCGGTGTGCAGGGACTGGTAGAGGTTGAACTTCGGTACCGCGATGAAGTCCTTGAACTCCGAGATGACCGGGGTGAAGCAGGTGTGCAGTTCGCCGAGCACCGCGTAGCAGTCGGCGTCCTCCGCCACGAGGGCCAGCACCCGCCCGTAGTCGGCGCCGTTCAGCTGGCCGCGGCCGAGCAGCACCCGGTGCACGGAGACGAAGTGCCGGGGCCGGACGAGGACTTCCGCCGCGATGCCCGCCTCGCGCAGCACGGTCCGCAGGCCGGCGGCGGTGGCCTCCAGGGGGTCGGCGCGGGCCGCGTGGGCGGTGACCAGGTCGCGGGTGCGGGCGTACTCCTCGGGGTGCAGGATCGCGAAGACCAGGTCCTCCAGCTCGGTCTTGAGCGCCTGCACGCCGAGCCGTTCGGCGAGCGGGATGAGGACGTCGCGGGTGACCCTGGCGATGCGCGCCTGCTTCTCGGGGCGCATCACGCCGAGAGTGCGCATGTTGTGCAGCCGGTCGGCGAGCTTGATGGACATCACGCGGACGTCGTTGCCGGTGGCGACGAGCATCTTGCGGAATGTCTCCGGCTCGGCCGCGGCGCCGTAGTCGACCTTCTCCAGTTTGGTGACGCCGTCGACCAGATAGCGCACTTCCTCGCCGAACTGCTCCCCCACCTGATGGAGCGTCACCTCGGTGTCCTCGACCGTGTCGTGGAGCAGGGAGGCGGTCAAGGTCGTGGTCTCCGCGCCGAGTTCGGCGAGGATGAGGGTCACGGCGAGCGGGTGGGTGATATATGGCTCGCCGCTCTTGCGCGTCTGGCCGCGGTGCGAGGTCTCGGCGAGTACGTACGCCTGGCGCAGCACGTCGAGGTCGGCGCCGGGGTGGTGCCCGCGGTGCACCTTCGCGACGTGGTCGATGGCATCGGGCAGCCCGTCGCGCGATCCGGGGCCGCTGAGCGCCGCGCGCCCGAGCCGTCTCAGATCGATGCGGGGGCGGCCGCGCCTGCGGCCGAGAGCGGCGTGGTTGGTGGCCTCTGCGCTCATGCGCACCTCCGGCAGCGTCGACCGGCGGTCGGCTGGCGCCTCCGGGCCGGTGCTTGATGCTACCGACCCCATCACGCACCGCTCACCGGCTCTCGCCCAGAGTGAAACGGATCACCCATTCGAGCGAACAAGTGCCGCTCCCGGCGATGTTCGCCCATCCATGAGGACGGTCCGGCGGCTACGGCCGCGAAGCAGTCAAGGGCCCTCGCGGCACGGCCACTCGGCCCTTCCGCCGACGCGGCCGGCGTTCCGCCCGGTGGTGACCGCGGGGCCTCCGCCGGGCGGCGCGCCGGAGCGAACGCCGCAACGCGGGAGGGGCGTTAGGAGGCGAGCGCCGAATCCAGCCACGCCGGGTCGAGGAAGCCCTCGGCGACGATCACGGCGGGGCCGGTCATCTCGATGGTCCCGTCCGGGTTCTCGGCGATCCGCAGGCGGCCGCCCGGCACGTCCACGGTGTACGTGACGGGGAGGCCGGTGACGGCCGGGTCGACGCCGTCGCGGCGGGCGGCGGCGACCATGACGGCGCACGCGCCCGTACCGCAGGACCGGGTCTCGCCGGAGCCGCGCTCGTGGACGCGCATCGCGACGTGGCGCGGGCCGCGGTCGACGACGAACTCCACGTTGGCACCGTCCGGGTAGGCGGCGGCCGGGCTGACGACGGGGGCACTGAGCAGGTCGCCCGCCTCGGCGAGATCGCCGACGAAGGAGATCGCGTGCGGGTTGCCCATGTTCACGTTGCGGGCGGGCCAGCGAAGGCCCCCGACCGCCACGGTGACGTCGCCCGCCGGCAGCCGCGCCGCGCCCATCTCCACGGTGACATCGCCGAACTCACCGGCCTCACCGTCCGCGTCGGCCTTGGCCACGTGCACCCGCCGGGTGCCCGCGCGCGTGGCGATGGTGAGGTCGCCCGCCTCGACGAGACCGGCGCGCTGGAGGTAGCGCGCGAAGACGCGGACGCCGTTGCCGCACATCTCGGCGACGGAGCCGTCGCTGTTGCGGTAGTCCATGAACCACTCGGCGGCGTCCGCCATCGGCCGCGCCTCGGGGTGCGCCGCGGACCGTACGACCCGCAGCACCCCGTCCGCGCCGATCCCGGCCCGCCGGTCGCACAGCCGGGCGACGGCCGCCGGGGACAGCTCCAGCTGCCCGTCGGGGTCGGGGAGGATCACGAAGTCGTTCTCGGTGCCGTGTCCCTTGAGGAAGGCGATGCGCGCGGTGCTCACACGTCGATGGTACGGGTTGCGGGAGCCGTTATCGCAGGCGGGCGACGCGCCAGACGGCCAGCGAGACCAGGGCCACGGCGACGGCCGCGTACAGCGCCACATACCGCCAGTCCGGGCGTCGCCCGGAGCCGCGGGGCGGCAGGCCCGGCCAGGTGTACCCGACGCGGCGGGCGGCCATCACGCCCCAGCCGGCCCCGCAGCAGCTGATGAGCAGCCCGAGCATGGCGACCACGCGGCCGCCGTCGCCGAACTCGAAGGCGAGCGGGAAGGCGAACATCAGCGAGCCGAGGGCCGCGAGCATGACGATCGGCGCGAGCTGCCAGATCCGCAGCCGGCGCTGGGGGCGCAGGTCGCGGAACGCCTCCGGGGCGGTGCCCGCCCCCTCCTCGGGGCCGTCGTCGGCCACGGCTGCGAGCCCGTCGTCGGCGATGCCGCCGGGGCCGTCGGGAGTCAGCGGTTCCGGCTCGTTCCGCGGCTGCGGCTGCGGTCTGCCGCGAGGGCCGGCCTCCATCGCCACACGCCCTCCCAACTCGGATTTCACGGCTCGTTACAGCTCGATCGGAGCTCGATGATGGCACGCTCACGGAGGCCGCGAGACCGCCCGGAGCGTCCCGATGCCATCACGTGATCAGGCTGTGACCGTCCGTTCGACCAACGCCAACGCGTGCCCTTCCAGTTCCGCCTGCCGGCCGGCCGCCCCACTGAGCCAGTGGACCCGCGGGTCACGCCGGAACCACGAGTCCTGACGGCGCGCGAACCGCTTGGTGGCCCGTACGGTCTCGGCCCGCGCCGCCTCCTCGGTGCTCTCCCCCGCAAGGTGCGCGAGCACCTGCTGGTAGCCGAGGGCGCGGGAGGCGGTGCGGCCCTCGCGCAGCCCGGCGCGCTCCAGCTCCCGCACTTCGTCCATGAGCCCGGCCTCCCACATGCGGTCGACGCGCAGGGCGATCCGCTCGTCCAGCTCGGGCCGCTCCACGTCGACCCCGATCTGGAGCGTGTCGTACGCCGCCTCGTGGCCGGGGAGATTCGCGGTGAAGGGGCGGCCGGTGATCTCGATGACCTCCAGGGCGCGCACGATGCGGCGTCCGTTGCCGGGCAGGATGGCGTGGGCGGCGGCGGGGTCGGCGGCGGCCAGCCGGGCGTGCAGCGCCCCGGAGCCGTCCCGCTCCAGCTCGCCCTCCAGGCGGGCCCGCACTTCGGGGTCGGTGCCGGGGAAGTCGAGCACGTCGATCGCGCCCTTGATGTAGAGCCCGGAGCCGCCGACGAGGACCGGGATGCGGCCCTCGGCGAGCAGCCGGTCGATCTCGGCGCGGGCGAGCCGCTGGTACTCGGCGACGCTGGCCGCCTCCTGTACGTCCCAGATGTCGAGGAGCCGGTGGACCACCCCCTGGCGTTCGTCCACCGTCAACTTGGCCGTGCCGATGTCCATGCCGCGGTAGAGCTGCATGGAGTCGGCGTTGACGACCTCGCCGCCGAGCTGCCGGGCGATGGCGACGCCCAGATCGGACTTGCCCGCCGCGGTGGGACCGACGACTGCGATGACCCGCGGTGCGGGAACTGCGCTGTTCACGGGGTCAGTCTCGCAAACCTTGGGCACACTCCTCGAATGAGCGACGTGACGCGGTGCTGTCGGGTTCGTTGCCTGTTGCGAGGTTCCGACAGCCGGTTTACGGGCCGGTGCCCCGGTGGCGTCGTAAGGGGACGCCCAGGGCCACGCGGGATTTCGCCCACACGAGTAAGGTTATGGAGCAGATATGGGCGTGTTTGCAAGGTTTCGCCGGAAGTCGGCCGAGGCGTCAACCGAGGAGGCGGCCACCGCCACTCTGACGGCGGAGCCGGCCGAGGCCGCGGTCACGGCGGCGGACGCGGTCACGGCAGCCGACGAGGCCGCGGAGGCGAGCGCCGACAGCGGCACGGAGCGGCCCGAGGAGTCGGGCGGCGCCAAGGCCCCGGCCGAGGCGGTGGAGATTCCGAAGCAGCAGTCCGCGCAGGCGGCGGCCGACAGCGAGGCCGGTGAGAGCGCCCGTAGTTAAGTCCTCCGAGAGGGAAGGTGGCCCATGGGCCTGCTAGACAATCTGAAATCCAAGCTCGGACCGGTGAAGGACAAGGCCGGCGACCTCGCGCAGCAGCACGGGGGCAAGATCGAGCAGGGTCTGGCGAAGGCGGCCCAGACGGTCGACTCCAAGACCAAGGGCAAGTACAGCAGCCAGATCGAGACCGGCACGGGCAAGGCCAAGGAAGCCCTCGACCGCCTCGCCCGGAAGGACGAGAACGACGGGAAGGGCTCCGGAGGCGGCTCGGCACCTTCCTGATCCCTCCGCGACGCGGACGCGGGGCGGAGACTCCGCGCCCGCGTCGCCGGGGCGCGCCGCGCCTCGGCGCTTCCCGCGCCGCCGGTGTTACGACCAGGCCGCGACGTAGTACCCCACCCCGTACGGCGCCTCGTCGTAGAGCAGCGCTCCGCCGAGCCCCGCGCCCGTACCCGCGCCGGCGAGGACCTGCCAGGGGGCGCGGCCGGAGACCTTCAGCTCACAGGCCAGCTCCTCGTCCAGCGCGGCCAGCGCCTCGACGTCCGCCGCGCCCAGGGCCCGCGCGGCGGCGGCGTCGAAGCCCGGTGCGCGCTCGTCGAGATAGCCGGGGGCCTTCAGGGTGCGGCAGGCGCTGCCGTCGCCCATCACGAGGAGGGCGACCCGCTCGGCCGAGGCGGCCGTCTCCCGGCCCACCTCCCGGCAGCGGTCGCCCGCCAGCGGTTCGCCGACGCCCAGCCCCTCCACCGGCGCGGCGGCCCAGCCCGTACGCTCCAGCAGCCAGGCGCCGACGGCGAGCGAGGGCGGCAGCTCCCGCTCCCCCGCGGCCTCGCCCGGCCCGAGCCGTACGTCGAGGTCCACGCCGAAACCGCGGAACGAACCCACCGCGCCCTGAGGGTGCGGACCGCGCCCCGCCTGTTCGGCGGGGCCGATGACGACGAGCCGTTCGGGGCGGGCGGCGGCGAGCACGGCGATGGCGTCCACACACGCGGCCCGCAGCTCCGCCAGCTCGGGCGCGGCCCCGGCGGCGACTTCCGGGACGAGCAGCGGCGGGCAGGGGCAGACGGCGGCGGCTACGAGCATGGGCGCACCTTAACAAGGCGGTGGCTCCATGCGGCCGCGTGCGGCGAGGACGCCCGCGGCACAGCCGTACGCGGCCGTGTCAGGGCAGGTCGTCGCGGCCCAGCCAGGACGGTTTGACCGGTATGCCGTCCGCGTACCGGTCGGTGTCCGGAGCCTGGCCGTCCGGCTGTTCGGCGGCCTGCTCCCGCTCCTCCGCCCGCTCCCGCTCCCGCTCCCGCTCCCGCTCCCGCTCCCGCTCCCGGGGGTCAGGTTCCGGCGGGGCCGGGGGCGGCGGGGCGTCGCTGTCGTAGACCATCTCCGCCACGGTGAACCGGCTGTAGAAGTCCCGCCAGGAGGTGTCCACGACCATCAGGAGGCCGTCGCCGTCCCGGAACAGCCGGGTGCGCCGTGTCCGTGCGTTGCGCGGACGCGTGGGCAGGTGGTGCCGTACGTGCGCCTCCGGCGCCGCCATGGCCTCCACGCGGGTGCCCTCCACGCTGCCCATCACTCCGGCCACCCAGCGCGCACGCTCGCGACGGCCGTCCATCGTCTCCACGATCAGGCGCAGATGGCCATCGCCGCTCCCCCGCTCGCGCTGTCCGTCGCCCGCTGCCGTCCGTACGGGCGGGCCGCCCCCTGCCCGCTCAGCCGCAGCCCGGCACGGCCGGCGCCGGGCTCGGCGCGGGCGCTCCGATGCCCGGCAGGCCCAGCATGACGCCCTTGGGCGGCTCGGCCGGGGCGCCCTGCCGCCGCTGCCAGGCGTCGCCCGCGCGGGTGCGGCGGACGGCCTTGGCGGGGCCTTCGGCGAGCAGGTGGTGCGGGGCGGCGTAGGTGATCTCGACGGTCACCGTGTCGCCGGGGCGCACCGCTTCCTCGGGCGCGGTGCCCTCGGCGTCGCCCGCCGCCCGCCGGCTGGGGTTGAAGTGCACCAGGCGGTTGTCGGGAGCGCGTCCGGACAGCCGCTTCGTGGCACCGTCCTTGCGGCCCTCGCCCTCGGCGACCATGACCTCCAGGGTGCGGCCGACCTGCTTCTTGTTCTCCGCCCAGGAGATCTCCTCCTGGAGGGCGACCAGGCGCTCGTACCGCTCCTGCACGACGGCCTTGGGGACCTGCCCGTCCATCTCGGCGGCGGGGGTTCCGGGGCGCTTCGAGTACTGGAAGGTGAACGCCTGCGCGAAGCGCGCCTCGCGCACCGCGTGCATCGTCTGCTCGAAGTCCTCCTCGGTCTCGCCGGGGAAGCCCACGATGATGTCGGTGGAGAGGGCGGCGTCCGGCATGGCGGCGCGCACCTTCTCGATGATGCCGAGGAAGCGGTCCTGCCGGTACGAGCGGCGCATCGCCTTGAGCACGGTGTCCGAGCCGGACTGGAGCGGCATGTGCAGCTGCGGCATCACGTTCGGCGTCTCGGCCATGGCGGCGATGACGTCGTCGGTGAAGTCGCGCGGGTGCGGCGAGGTGAAGCGGACCCGGTCCAGCCCCTCGATGGTGCCGCAGGCGCGCAGCAGCTTGGAGAACGCCTCCCGGTCGCCGATGTCGGAGCCGTACGCGTTGACGTTCTGGCCGAGCAGGGTGATCTCGCTGACGCCCTCGGCGACCAGCGCCTCCACCTCGGCGAGGATGTCGCCGGGACGGCGGTCCTTCTCCTTGCCGCGCAGCGCCGGGACGATGCAGAAGGTGCAGGTGTTGTTGCAGCCGACGGAGATCGACACCCAGGCCGCGTACGCGCTCTCGCGCCGCGTCGGCAGCGTGGAGGGGAACGCCTCCAGCGACTCGGCGATCTCGACCTGCGCCTCTTCCTGGACGCGGGCGCGCTCCAGCAGCACCGGCAGCTTGCCGATGTTGTGCGTCCCGAAGACGACGTCGACCCAGGGGGCCCGCTCGACGATGGTGTCGCGGTCCTTCTGCGCGAGGCACCCGCCGACGGCGATCTGCATGCCGGGCCGCTTCGTCTTCATGGGGGCGAGCCGGCCGAGGTTGCCGTACAGCTTGTTGTCGGCGTTCTCCCGCACCGCGCAGGTGTTGAAGACGACGACGTCGGCGTCGCCCTCGGCGGTCCCCTCGGGCGCGCGGACATAGCCCGCGCCCTCCAGCAGGCCGGACAGTCGCTCCGAGTCGTGGACGTTCATCTGGCACCCGTAGGTGCGCACCTCGTACGTTTTCAAGCCGCCCACTGCTCCGCCACCCACTTCGTCACCGCTCACCCGTCCAGGGTAAGGGCCCCCGGGCCGGCCGTCGGACCGGCGGTACGACTACGGAGGGTGAAAGCCCTGTACGCGCTGGACCTGCGCACTCGTTACCTGATCGATGCTCTCCACGCCCCTCCCCAGGGAGGGGGGTGACTGGCAGTATCCCGCCCATGGTCACCGCACTTCCCCGCCTGGGCAGGCGTCGCGCCCTGATGGGCGCCGCCGTGATCGCCGCTGTGCTCGCGCTGCTGGGGTGGTGGCTGCTGCCGTCCGACGGTGCGCCGGTGGTCAAGGGGCAGGTGGCGCTGGCCACGGGGGTGCCGTCGGGGGTGTACTCGCGGTACGGGGACCTGCTCAAGGACGATCTGGGGCGGGACTCGCCCGCGCTGGATGTGCGGCTCACGCGCAGTCAGGGCTCGGTCGACAATCTGGGCAAGCTCACGGCGGGGCAGGCGAACTTCACGTTCGCAACGGCCGACGCGGTCTCCGCGTACCTGGACGAGCACGGCCGGGACGCGGACCGGCTGCGCGCGTGCGCGCGGCTCTACGACGACTACATGCAGCTGGTCGTCCCGAAGGGCTCGGCGGTGGGCTCCGCGCGGGACCTGCGGAAGCTGCGCATCGGGGTCGGCGAGGACGGCTCCGGCGTGCAGCTGATCACGCGGCGGCTGCTGGAGGCGGCGGGGCTGGACTTCGAGCGGGACATCACGCCCGTACGGGTCGGAATCGACAAGATGCCGAAGCTGCTGGAGGAGGGGAAGCTCGACGCGTTCTTCTGGTCCGGGGGGCTGCCGACGGCGGCGGTCCAGAATCTGGCGCTGCGCCACCCGATCCGGCTCGTGCAGCTCGGCGACCTGATCGGTCCGCTGCACCGGCTCGGCGCGAAGGCGCGCTACTACCGGGCGGCGGTCATGCCCGTCGACGCCTATCCCGAGCTGCACGCGGAGCACGCGGTGAAGACGATCGCGGTCGCGAACCTCCTGGTCACCACGGACCGCACGGACGCGGCGCTCGCCGAGAGCGTGACACGGACAGTGATCAAGAGCCGGGACCGGATCGGCGTGGAGGTGCACGCCGCGCAGAAGGTCGACCTGCGCACCGCCGTCTTCACCGACCCGCTGCCGCTGCACGAGGGGGCGCGGCGGTACTACCTCTCGGTCAAGCCCTGACGCGGGGACGCGGACAGGAGCGGCGGCAAGGCGACAAGGGGCGCGGGCTCATTCGTCGCCGTGGCGTGGCACCGTGATCGTCACCCGCAAACCGTTCGGCTCGTTCGGCTCGTACGCGATGGTGGCGCCGCCCGCGGCGAGCAGGACCCGGGATATGGACAGGCCCAGCCCCGAGCCGGAGATGTTCTGATGCCGGCTGCTGCGCCAGAAGCGGTCGCCGACGCGGCCGAGCTCATCGTCGGTGAGGCCGGGGCCGCCGTCGGCGACGACGAGGGTGACGCTGCCGCCGTCCGCCTGGACGCCGACACGGACCCGTTCGCCCTCGGGCGTGAACTTCAGGGCGTTGTCCAGAACGGCGTCGAGGGCGCTGGAGAGGGCGATCGGATCGGCCCAGCCGGTCGCCGCCGCGGCCCCTCGGTAGGCGAGGTCGACGCCTTCCCGGGCGGCGAGCTGGGACCAGGCGCCGACGCGGCCGGACGCGAGTTCCGCGACGTCCGTCAGCTGGAGGTTGGCGGGGGCGTGTTCGGCCAGTGCCAGGCCGAGGAGGTCGTCGAGGACCTGGGCGAGCCGTTTGCCTTCGCTCTTGACGGAGGCGATCTCCTCGTTGCCGTCGGGGAGTTCGAGGCCGAGGAGTTCGATGCGCAGCATCAGCGCGGCGAGCGGGTTGCGGAGCTGGTGCGAGGCGTCGGCGACGAAGGCGCGCTGCTGTTCCAGGACGTTCTCGACGTTGTCGGCCATCTCGTTGAACGACCTGGCCAGACGGCGCAGTTCCGGTGGGCCGCCGCCGGGCGCGACGCGGGATTTCATCCGGCCGGTGGCGATGCCGTGCGCGGCCGCGTCGAGGGTCCGTACGGGCCGCAGCACCCAGCTGGTGAGCCGGAACGCGGCCCCGACGGCGAGCAGCATCGCCGCCAGTTCGCCCGCGATGAGCAGCAGCCAGCCGTGCAGGATCCGGGAGCGCAGCTGCCCGGTGGGCGAGTCGGTGACGACGACCGCGATGACATCGCCGTCCCGGACGACGGGTGAGGCGACGGCGAGGCGGGCGTGCTGCCGCCAGGGCCAGACCTGGCTGGGGTCGTGGCTGCGGCGGCCGGCGAGCGCTTCTTGGAACGCCTGCTCGCCCTCGGACTCCGACGGTACGGCCCACCCCGCCGGCGCTGCGGCCATGGCCGTACCGTCGCGGTAGAAGACACCGGCATGAATGCCGTACACGCTCTCGTACCGGGCGAGTTCGTCCGTGAGCGTGGTGAGCCGCTCGTCCTCCTCCTCGCCGCCCTGCGCCGGCCGGGTGGTGACGTACTGGGCCAGGGAGGCGAAGCGCGCGGTGTCGTCGATGCGGTCGACGACGACGCGCTGCTGCTCGGCGGCGGCCTGACTGCCGGCGAGCGGCAGCCCGAGGGCGATCAGGACCCCGGCCATCAGGACGATGAGCAGGGGGAGGAGTCGGGTGCGCACAGGCTCGTCGCGGCCGTCAGCCGACCGGATCGACGATCTTGTAACCGACGCCGCGGACCGTCTCGATCAGCGCGGGCATCCGCAGCTTGGAGCGGAGGGAGGCGATGTGCACCTCCAGGGTGCGCCCGGTCCCCTCCCAGCTGGTGCGCCAGACCTCGCTGATGATCTGTTCGCGGCGGAAGACGACGCCGGGGCGCTGGGCGAGCAGCGCGAGCAGGTCGAATTCCTTGCGGGTCAGGGATACGGGCGCGCCGTCCACTCTGACCAGGCGGTTGGGCAGTTCGATGGTGACTGACCCGATGCGCAGCGCGCGTCTGGCGTCGTCGCGGGGGCCCGGCCGGCTCGCGCCGCCGGCGGGCGGGGTGCGGCGGCCGACCGCGTGGATGCGGGCGAGCAGTTCGCCGGTGTCGTACGGCTTGACCACGTAGTCGTCGGCCCCGAGGTTCAGTCCGTGGATCTTGGACCTGGTGTCGGCGCGCGCGGTCACCATGATGACGGGGGTGCTGGTGCGTTTGCGGATCTTGCCGCACACCTCGAAGCCGTCCTGGTCCGGCAGGCCGAGGTCGAGGAGCACGCAGCCGAAGGGCGCGCCCGCGCCGGGCAGCAGCGCCGCCAGCGCCTCCTCGCCGCTGCGGGCGTGCACGCACTCGAAGCCGTGCCGGGCGAGCACCGCGGCGAGCGCCGCGGCGACACGCTCGTCGTCCTCCACGAGCAGCAGTCGCATCGCTCCGGTCCCCTCTTCGTTCATCGCGCGCCGACGGCTCCGCGATGCGCCGACACCGAATCCACGCTGATGGAAGCGGTGCTCGTCAAGAGGTTCCGTTGCCCACGCGGCCTTCTGTTATGCAGCCGGTACGCCAGTGCGCCGCCTTGCGACGGAGTGTCGCTTTGCAGCCGGATCGTTATGCTCAATTCCAGCTCAGATGTAATGACGCTGCGCGACGCCCCTCATTACTGTCCTTTCAACCACGGAGGACGGAGCGAGGAACGCCGATGAGCGAAGTACCGGTGACCAAGGGCACCAAAGACACGGCACCCGCGGCGGACGTCCTGGTCGCGCTGGAGAACGTCAACAAGCACTTCGGCGCACTGCACGTACTCCAGGACATCGATCTGACCATCGAGCGCGGCGAGGTCGTCGTGGTCATCGGGCCGTCCGGATCCGGCAAGTCGACCCTGTGCCGGGCGATCAACCGGCTGGAGACGATCGACTCCGGTGCGATCAGCATCGACGGCAAGCCGCTGCCGCAGGAGGGCAAGGAGCTGGCCCGGCTGCGCGCGGACGTGGGCATGGTCTTCCAGTCCTTCAATCTCTTCGCCCACAAGACCGTGCTGGAGAACGTGACGCTCGGTCAGACGAAGGTCCGCAAGGTGGAGAAGAAGGCCGCCGAGGACAAGGCCCGCGCTCTGCTCGACCGGGTCGGTGTGGGGGCCCAGGCGGAGAAGTACCCGGCCCAGCTCTCCGGCGGCCAGCAGCAGCGCGTGGCGATCGCCCGGGCGCTGGCCATGGACCCGAAGGTGATGCTCTTCGACGAGCCGACCTCGGCGCTCGACCCGGAGATGATCAATGAGGTGCTGGAGGTCATGCAGCAGCTCGCCCGGGACGGCATGACGATGATCGTGGTCACTCACGAGATGGGGTTCGCGCGCTCCGCGGCGAATCGTGTGGTCTTCATGGCGGACGGGCGCATCGTCGAAGAGGCGCAGCCGGACCAGTTCTTCAGCAACCCGCGCAGCGACCGGGCGAAAGACTTCCTGTCGAAGATCCTGCACCACTGACCGGGCGCTGACGTGTCCCGGCCGCGCGCCGGGGGCACGCCGCTCGCGCGCCGGTCACGCACTGATCGCGCCCCGCTCGCGCGCCGGGTCCGCACCGGTCCGTACGCACCTCGCGCACCGCCCACGCATCGAAGGCCGATCGCTCGCCGATCGCCTCGGCCGCCCGTCGGCCGGCCGCCCGATCACCCGCTGATCGCGCCCGACGCCAACCTCTTCCGACGCAAAGGATGTTCACCATGAAGCTCAGCAGGACCGCATCCGTGGCCGCCGCGGTAGTCGCGCTCGCGCTGTCCGCGACCGCCTGCGGCAAGTCGGGCAGCCCCAACGACGACTCCGACAAGGCCGGCGGCGGCAAGTCGGCCTCGGCGCTGCCGCCCTACAAGGTGAACACCGCCGCGGACGTGAAGGGTTCGTCGGTCTTCTCGAAGATCAAGGGCAAGAAGATCACCATCGGCACCAAGGCCGACCAGCCCGGCCTCGGCTTCGAGAATCCCACCACCAAGAAGCGGACCGGCTTCGACGTCGAGATCGCCCGCATGATCGCCGCGGACCTCGGCTTCGACGAGGACCACATCGCCTGGAAGACGGTGCCCTCGGAGGCCCGCGAGACCCAGATCGCCAGTGGCGGCGTGGACCTGTACGTCGGCACGTACACGATCAACGACGAGCGCAAGAAGCAGATCGACTTCGGTGGCCCGTACTACATCGCCGGCCAGGACCTGCTGGTGAAGGCCGACAGCAAGATCGCCGGCCCGGAGGACCTCAAGGGCAAGAAGGTCTGCTCGGCGACCGGCTCCACCCCGCTCCAGCGGATCAAGGAAGCGAAGTACGGCGCCGCCGAGGTCAAGTCGCAGCAGACCTACCAGGTCTGCGTGCAGGACCTCGTCAACGGCTCGGTGGACGCCGTCACGACCGACGACTCGATCCTCAAGGGGTACGCCGCGCAGAACAAGGGCGCGCTGAAGGTCGTCGGCAAGACGTTCTCCAAGGAGCCCTACGGCGTCGGCCTCAAGAAGGGCGACAAGGCGCTGCGCGACGCGGTCAACAACGCGATCGAGGCACACGAGAAGAACGGCGACTGGAAGAAGGCGTACGACGCGACGCTCGGTCTCTCCGGTGCCGCCGCCCCGGCCGTCCCCTCGGTCGACCGTTACTGACCCGCCCAGCGGCGGCGGCTGACGCCTGATCGTTCCGCGGACGCGGCGCCGGTCCCCCGAGGACCGGACGCCACGACCGCGGGCGTCCGCCGCGCGATCCCCGGAGAGTTGACTTGAACGTTTTGGTGGACAACTTCGCGATGTTTCGCGAAGGGTTCTTCGGAACCGTCGAGCTGACGGTGCTCAGCTCACTGCTCGCACTGGTGCTGGGCACCCTCATAGCCGCGTTCCGCGTCTCTCCGGTGCCCGCCCTGCGCATATTCGGCACGACCTGGGTGACGCTGCTGCGCAACACCCCGCTGGTGCTCCTCTTCCTGGTCGTCACCCTGGGCCTGCCCGCACTGGGCCTCAAAGGGTGGGACTCCTTCTGGCTCGCCGTGATGGCGCTGGGGTGCTACACCTCCGCGTTCATCTGCGAGGCGCTCCGCTCCGGCATCAACACGGTGCCGGTGGGGCAGGCCGAGGCCGCCCGGTCGATCGGGATGACCTTCGGCCAGACGCTCGGCCAGATCGTGCTGCCGCAGGCGGGGCGCACGGCGCTGCCGCCGATCGGCAGCCTGCTGATCGCCCTCACCAAGAACTCGGCGATCGCCTCCGGCTTCAACGTCTCCGAGCTGGGCTCGGTGCAGCAGACGCTGAACGCGGCCGCCGGCTACAACATCTATGTGATCTTCGTGTGGATCGCGATCAGCTACATGATCATCACTTTCGCGCTCAGCGGCCTCTTCCGGCTGCTGGAGAACCGGCTGGCGGTGGCCCGATGAGTTCCAGCGTTCTCTACGACGTTCCGGGGCCGAAGTCCCGGGTACGCAACCGGCTCTACGGCCTGGTCTCCTCGGTCGCGATCCTCGGGCTGATCGCCCTGGTCATCTACAAGTTCAACGACACCGGGCAGTTCCAGACCGGGCTGTGGGAGGCGTACGAGTACACCGACACCCAGCAGCGCATCGTCGACGGCCTGCTGACCACGCTCAAGACCTTCGCGATCGCCGCGGCGCTCTCGGTGGCGCTCGGCGCGGTGCTGGCGACCGGACGGCTCTCCGACCACAAGCCGGTCCGGTGGGCGGCGACGGTGGTCGTGGAGTTCTTCCGCGCGATGCCGCTGCTCATCATGATCTTCCTGCTGTTCGCGGCGGTCTTCACCACCGAGCCGATGTGGGCGCTGATCATCGGCCTGACGCTCTACAACGGCTCGGTGCAGGCGGAGATCTTCCGGTCCGGAATCAACGCCGTGCCCAAGGGCCAGAGCGAGGCCGCGTACGCCATCGGGCTGCGCAAGACCCAGGTGATGACCACCGTCCTGGTCCCCCAGGCGGTCCGCTCGATGCTGCCGTCGATCATCAGCCAGCTCGTGGTGACCCTCAAGGACACCTCGCTCGGCTTCGTGATCCTCTACGAAGAGCTGCTCTTCGTCGGCAAGTCGTTCGCCCAGCAGACCCCGCCGGTGAACGGCGTGTACGCCTTCATTCCGATGGTGATCGTCTTCGGTTCCCTCTACATCCTGCTCTGCCTCGCCCTGTCGTCGCTCGCCACCTGGGTCGAGCGGCGCAGCCGGCGCAGCCGCAAGGGCAGCCCGCCCGCGCTCAAGGCCACCGCCGCGACCGTCATGGTCGACCCCGGTCACAGCGCCGCGCCCGGGCAGGACGACGCGGGAACGGGCCCCAAGGCTCCTTGACGCGCCTCCTGGTGACGCCCCGTCGACTGCCGTGCGCGGCCGACGGGGCGCACTCGTTCCGGTGCGCCGCCGAGTAGGCTGGTGTCACTTGACGCAAGCACGCGCAGTGGGTTGCATACGTTCTGTGATCGCGCCCCCGGCTTCAACTGCCAGCCCCCGCACGGCCCGTACGCCCCATCCGGGCCGCACACCCAGCGGCGCCGCTTGCGCGCTCCGCGGCGCCGAGGGGGCTGTTCAGTGGACCCGGTGATCGTCGTCGGGGCCGGGCCGGTCGGCCTCACCCTCGCCCTCGGGCTCGCGCGCCACGAGGTGCCGGTCATCGTCCTCGACGAGGGCACGGGGGACGAAGAGCGGCGCGCGGCCCGTACGGTCCTGCTGCGGCCGGACACCGTCGCCCTGCTGGCCCGGCTGGGGTGCCCGCTGGACGGCGGGGCGCGCTGGAGCGGATGGCGCACGCTGCGCCGCCGGAGCGTGGTGTACCGGCTGGCCTTCGGCGACGAGGACGAGGAGACCGTCGCGGGCGGCCCGGCCGGTGAGAGCCTCGGTTCGCGGCTCCACGGGGCCGGGGCGGACGCCGACGACGAGGCGGAGGCGGAGCCCGCCGGCCTCTCGCCGCTGCACATCCCGCAGCACGTACTGACGCGGTCCCTGCGTGTGGCCCTCGCCGGCGAACCGCTGGTCCGGCTCGTCCAGGGCAGCCGCGTCGACAGCCTGGAACAGGACGCCGACGGCATCACCGTACGCACCCGAGGCGACAACGGCACCTGGTGGCGCGGGAGTTACCTCGTCGGGTGCGACGGCGCCCGCTCCAACGTCCGCAAGCTGCTGGGGGTGCGCTTCCCAGGACGTACGGCCGTGGAGCGGCACGCGGTGGCGGCACTCCGCTGCGAACTGCCCTGGCCCGGCGAGGGCGTGCTGCACCGTTCGCCGCCGCACGGCGGCGAGGTCACGGCCCGGCCGCTGCCGGCCGGGGTGTGGCGGCTGGACTGGCTGCTGCCGCCGGGCCGCGACCTGGTCACCCCGGACGCCCTGATCTCCCGGGTGCGGGACTCACTGACGGGGTGGTGCGGGGACGTACCACCGTACGAGCTTCTGGACACCGGCGTGCACGCCGTGCACCACCGGCTCGCGAGGCGCTGGCGGACCGGCCGCGCCTTCCTCGCGGGCGACGCCGCGCACCTGCTCGGGGCGCTCGGGACGCAGGGGGTGGAGGAGGGGCTGCGGGACGTCGACAACCTCTCCTGGAAGCTGGGGGTGGCACAGCACCACGGGGCGTCGGATGTGCTGCTCGACAGCTACCAGGCGGAGCGGCGGACCGCCGTCGGCCGTCGGCTGCGCGCCGCCGACCAGGCGCTTCCCGGGCTGCGGGGCTCGGGCGGCTGGCGGGTGGTGCGGCGCGCGGTGGTGCCGGGCTCGGGGCGGGGGCGCGACGGGCTGCTCACCGACGGGCATCTGGGGCGGGGCGCGCTGGGGGCGCCGCCGGTGCACACCCGTACGCCCCTGGCGCCCTCCGCCGAGCCGACGGGTTCCGTGACCGTCGGCACGGCCGTCGGCGCGACCGCCGCCGATGTGCCGGTGACCGCGCCGGACGGCTCGGCGGCCTGGCTCGTGGACCGGCTGGGGCGGGACCTGCTGGTGGTGCTCGTCGCTCCCGGCACGGGGGTGTGGGAGCGGCGGCACTGGCTGGGCGCCGGGCTGATGCCGCGGCTGGCGGCCGCGGTCGCCGCGCTGCCGGTACGGGCCGAGCTGCTGGTCGCCGAGGGGTACCCGGGTGCGCCCGCGCACACGGTGCTGGTGGTGCGACCGGACGGGCATCTGGTGGCGGCGCTCTCCGGGGTGCGGCCCGCGGAGCTGTACGCGTGCGCGGACGCGGCGCGCGGCGGCGCCGTCACGGCGCCGGTGTCCGCGCCTGCGAGTGAGGCTACGGCCAACCGTTGACCTGCCCGAACCGCCGTGATTGACTCCGGAACGTGACTGAAAGTGGTGCGCGTTTCTGGCGGAGGGTCCATCTGGACCTGGTCCGCTACGCGGGCTGCGTCTGTCGTCCGTCCTGCTGATCCAGCATGCACTCGCGCGGCCGTGCGGAGCCGCGTATCTTCGCGATCTTTCAGGACGGTTTCTGTGTCACTTCCTGTTGTCCGTATTCCCGCGCCCGATACCGCGGCGGACCCCACTCCCTCTGACGCGCCGACCGCGCCGCCGGGTGGGGCGCCCGTACCGCCGTCGTCTGCCGCGGCGGCGGGGGCGGCGCCCACCGCCGCCGAACTCCTCGGCTACGCACGGCGGATCGCCGGGGACGCCGCGCTGGTGGCCTCGCTCCCCCTGGATCCCGAAGGCCGCACCTGGATGCGGCTGGAGGGGCCGGGCGGCAGCGAGGCGTGGCTGATCGGCTGGCCGCCGGGGACCGGCACCGGCTGGCACGACCACGGCGGCTCGCACGGCGCGTTCGCCGCGGCGGCCGGTGAGCTGACCGAGCAGTCCCTGGCGGCCCAACTGCCCACCGAGGGCTGGAAGACGCTGGAACTGGCGGACGGCGTCGACCGCCGCCGGCAGCTCTCGGACGGCCGCGGCCGGGCCTTCGGGCCGCACCATGTGCACCAGGTGTTCAACGCGTCCGAGGACCGGCACGCGGTGTCGGTGCACGCGTACTACCCGCCGCTGCCGCTCATGCGGCGCTACAGCCGGACCGGCCCGCTGCTGCGGCTCGAACAGGTCGAGCGCGCCGAGGAATGGGCATGACGGGGGGAGCATGGCGGGGGGCATGACGGAGGAGGGAGGAGTGGGCATGACGGTCGAGGAACTGCTGGCCGAGGCGCGGGCCTCACTGAACCGGCTCGGCCCGCACGAGGCCGCGGCCGTCCAGGACGGCGGCGGGCTGCTGGTCGACATCCGCTACGCGGCGCTGCGCGACCGGGACGGCGTCATCCCCGGCGCCCTGATCGTGGAGCGCAACGAGCTGGAATGGCGCCTCGACCCGGCGTGCGACCACCGCGCGGCAGAGGCGAGCGGCCATGACCTGCGGGCGGTCGTGATCTGCAACGAGGGCTACGCGTCGAGCCTGGCGGCCGTCAGCCTGCGGCAGTTGGGCCTTCGGCACGCGACGGACCTGGCGGGCGGCTTCCAGGCTTGGCGGGAGGCCGGGCTGCCGGTGGAGAAGCGGGGCGGGGAGCGGTAGTCCCGGGTCGGGCCAGGCCGGCGGCACGGGCATGCCGGGGCAGGCTGGTGGCGAGAGGGAAGCTGGCGGCACCGGAATACCGGGCCGGGCAGGCCGGTGGTACGGGCGGCGCGCGGGAGCGGACTGGTGGCGCCGATACGCCGGGGCGGACTGGTGGCCGGGCATGCCGAAGCGGACCGGTGGCTCTGGCGGCGCGCAGGGGTGAGCCGGCGGCGCCGGTATGCCGGGGCGGGCTGGTGGTACGGGCGTGCGGGTCCCCCGCCGCCATACCTTCGCCCTGGCCGCCTCGGCGGGCCACGGCCTGCGTGCTGTCCGGCCCGGCACGGCGGTACGCGCCTTGGAGCTAGGCGTCGGGCAGGTGGGCCTCCAGCAGCTCGGGGTCCTCGCCCTCCTCCTCCAGCGCACTGCGCACCACCCGCAGGGCCAGGCCCTCCGGGTACCCCTTGCGGGCCAGCATCCCGGCGAGACGCCTGAGCCGCTTCTCACGGTCCAGTCCGCGGCTCGCGCGCAGCTTCCGCGCGACGAGCTCGCGGGCGGTGCGCTCCTCCTGCTCGGCGTCGAGCTGCCCGACGGCCTCGTCGATGAGCGCGGTGTGCACTCCCTTGGTGCGCAGCTCGCGCGCGAGAGCCCGACGGGCGAGACCCCGGCTGTGGTGCCGGGACTCCACCCATGCCTCGGCGAACGCCGCGTCGTCGATCAGCCCGACGTCCTCGAACCGGGACAGCACCTCCTCCGCCACGTCCTCCGGGATGTCGCGTTTGCTCAGGGCGTCCGCGAGCTGCTTGCGGGTGCGCGGTGATCCGGTGAGCAGCCGCAGGCATATCGCCCGTGCCTGCTCACCGGGGTCGCGCGGCGCCTCATGCCTGCCGTCCGGCTCGGCGTCCTCCGCGCCGGAGTCCGGCGAGGTGCCGCCGCCCGCACGTCTGCTCGTCCCCCGGCCCGGGCCTCCGCCCGTACGGCCGCCCCCGCGACCGCCCGTACGTCTGCCGCCCGCGCGGCCCCGGCCTGGGCTCCCTTCCCACTCCCCCTCCCGGTCGCCCGGCTGATCATCCGCGCCGGGGCTGTCCGGCCAGTCGGTTCGCCGTGTCATGGGCTAGCTCTTGGCCGCCGCCGTCTTGGCGGCCTTGGTACCGGCCTTCGTCGCCGGGGCCGGGGCCGGGACCGACTTGGCCGGCTCGTCGGCCACGGTGCCTGCCGCGTCCGCGCCGGGCTCGGCCGGCACCGCCCCGGGCCTCACACCCACGCCCAGCTTTTCCTTGATCTTCTTCTCGATCTCGTTGGCGAGGTCGGGGTTGTCCCGCAGGAAGTTGCGGGCGTTCTCCTTGCCCTGGCCGAGCTGGTCGCCCTCGTACGTGTACCAGGCACCGGCCTTGCGGACGAAGCCGTGATCGACGCCCATGTCGATCAGACCGCCCTCGCGGCTGATGCCGTGCCCGTAGAGGATGTCGAACTCGGCCTGCTTGAAGGGCGGCGCGACCTTGTTCTTGACGACCTTGACGCGGGTGCGGTTGCCGACCGCGTCGGTGCCGTCCTTGAGGGTCTCGATACGGCGGATGTCGAGCCGCACCGACGCGTAGAACTTCAGCGCCCGACCACCGGTCGTCGTCTCCGGGGAGCCGAACATGACGCCGATCTTCTCGCGGAGCTGGTTGATGAAGATCGCGGTGGTCTTGGACTGGCTGAGCGCGCTGGTGATCTTGCGGAGCGCCTGGCTCATCAGCCGGGCCTGGAGACCGACGTGCGAGTCGCCCATCTCGCCCTCGATCTCCGCGCGCGGCACCAGGGCGGCGACGGAGTCGATGACGATCAGGTCGAGGGCGCCGGAGCGGATCAGCATGTCCACGATCTCCAGCGCCTGCTCCCCGGTGTCCGGCTGGGAGAGGATGAGGTTGTCCGTGTCGACGCCGAGCGCCTTGGCGTACTCCGGGTCGAGCGCGTGCTCCGCGTCGACGAAGGCGACCGTGCCGCCGGCCTTCTGCGCGTTGGCCACGGCGTGCAGCGTGAGGGTCGTCTTACCGGAGGACTCCGGGCCGTACACCTCCACCACGCGGCCACGCGGCAGCCCGCCGACGCCGAGTGCGACGTCGAGCGCGGTCGACCCGGTGGGGATGACCTCGATGGGTTCGTTCGGCCGGTCACCGAGACGCATCACGGCGCCCTTGCCGAATTGCCGTTCAATCTGTGCGAGTGCGGCGTCGAGCGCCTTCTCGCGGTCGGTACCTGCCATGGGTTCCACCCGATTTGCTTGAGTCGATCGCTTCACGTCCACGACGCTAACGCCTGCCACTGACAATCGGCCCTGACGTCGTGCCGCCCTGTGGATAACTCGGCCGGGACCGTCCCGGTAACCAGGGCCGGAGCCCCTATAAGAATGGCTGTTCGATTTCGGTGTCAAGCGCACCACGCCGCCCGGAATGGCGGGGCGGGCGGCGGAAGCGACGGGGTTCAGCCCTCGTCGTCGTGGCCGTCGGGCGGCGGATTCCGGCGCAGGGCCCGGCGCACGCGCCCCGCCGGCCTGGGCCGCCGGCGGTCGGGCAGACGCGCTTCGTCCGTGATCTCGTAGCGCCTCACATACGTGCCGAGGAACGCCTGGAGCGTCGCGGTCGCCGGGATCGCGATCAGCGCGCCCACGGCGCCCAGCAGCGCGGTGCCCGCGATCACCGACCCGAAGGCCACGGCCGGGTGGATGTCCACGGTCTTCGCGGTGATGCGCGGCTGCAGCACGTAGTTCTCGAACTGCTGGTACACCACGACGAACCCGAGCACCCACACCGCGTACCAGGGGTTCACCGTGAAGGCGATCAGCATCGGCAGCGCGCCCGCGAGGTAGGTGCCGATCGTCGGGATGAACTGCGAGACGAACCCCACCCAGATCCCGAGCGCCGGGGCGTACGGCACGCCCAGGATCTCCAGCAGTATGTAGTGGGCGACGCCGGAAACCACGGCCATAAGAGCGCGCGAGTAGATGTAACCGCCGGTCTTGGCGACCGCGAGATCCCAGGCGCGCAGCACCTCCGCCTGGCGGCTGGGCGGCAGCACGGAGCACAGCCCGCGCCGCAGCCGGGGCCCGTCGGCCGCGAAGTAGAACGAGAACAGCAGCACTGTCAGGATCCTGAACAGGCCCCCGAGCACGGTCGCGGAGACGTCGAGCACACCGCTCGCGCTGTTCTGCACGTACTTCTGCAACCAGTCCGAGTGCAGCAGGCTGTCCTGGACCTGGACCCGGTTCAGGCTGGTGCTGAAGGTCTTGTTGACCCAGTTGATCACCGAGTCGAGGTAGGAGGGGAAGTCGTCGACCATGTTGGAGATCTGGTCGGCGAGCATCGAGCCGAGCAGCGCGAAGAAGCCGGCGGAAACGACGACGACCCCGAGGAAGACCAGGCCGGTGGCGAGGCCGCGGCGCATGCCGCGCGCGGCCAGCCGATCCACCGCGGGCTCGACCGCGAGCGCGAGGAAGAACGCGATCAGGATGTTCAGCAGCAACCCGATGAGCTGGTGAAAGGCCCAGCTGGCGAGCTGGAAGCAGGCGAAGAGGACCAGCGCGAGCGCCATGGCACGCGGCAGCCAGCGAGGCATACGCGAGCCGGACGCGGGCGGCCGGCGGTCATCCTGAGCGGTCTCATCTGTCGGGGCCACGGAGGCCAGTCTGGCCCATCTGCCGCGATGTCCCCGCGTCGCCCCGCTGCTCAGCGCTTGTCGCGGGGCACGTCCATGGCGACACACACCTCGCGCCACACGTCCTTGGCGCTCCAGCCCGCGGCGAGCGCCTCGTGCACGGTCCGCCCTCCGAGCTCCGCCATCACATGATCGCGTGCGAAGGAGTCGGCGTACGCCTCACCGAAGTGATCCGCCATCCGCTGCCAGAAGACCGTCAACCGCATCCGTTCCGCTCCATACCGCTCAGCCCCGCTGCCATCCGCCACTCGCGCCCGCGGCACGGCCTCTGTGCCCGTGCCTGCCCGGCGCCCCCGTACGGGCCTCCGCACCCGCTTCCGCCCGGCCCGCCGGCACCGTCCATGACATCACCGCTGGGACCGGCGGGGTGTCGGCGGGTTCAGCGGTTGGTCTCCTTCTCGTACGCCTTGATGACCTCGTCCGTCGGACCGTCCATCAGCAGCTCGCCCCGCTCCAGCCACAGCACCCGGTCGCAGGTGTCCCGGATCGACTTGTTGTTGTGACTGACCAGGAACACCGTCCCCGCCTCCTTGCGCAGCTCCCGGATCCGCGCCTCCGACCGCTTCTGGAACGACCGGTCCCCCGTCGCCAGCGCCTCATCGATCATCAGCACATCGTGATCCTTCGCCGCCGCGATCGCGAACCGCAGCCGCGCCGCCATCCCCGACGAATACGTCCGCATCGGCAACGAGATGAAATCACCCTTCTCATTGATCCCCGAGAAGTCCACGATCCCCTGATACCGCTCCCGGACCTCCTCCCGCGACATCCCCATCGCCAACCCCCCGAGCATCACATTCTTCTCACCCGTCAGATCATTCATCATCGCCGCGTTCACCCCCAGCAACGACGGCTGCCCATCGGTGTACACCCGCCCCCGCTCCGCCGGCAGCAACCCCGCGATCGCCCGCAGCAACGTCGACTTCCCCGACCCGTTCGACCCGATCAAACCGATCGCCTCCCCCCGGTACGAGGCAAAACTCACCCCCTTCACCGCATGCACCTTCCGCACCCCCGCACCCGGCTTCCGCCGCACGATCCGGTTCAGCGCGGCCGTCGCAGTCCCCCGCCCCGAACTCCCCCCATACACCCGGTACACGATATGCAGCTCATCCGCGATCACCGTCGGAACCCGCCCCACACCCCGCCCCGAGCCCAGCCCCGCGTCCTGCACTGCACTCTGCCCCGCGTCCTGCGGCGCTGCGTCTTGTTCTGCGTTCCGCTCAGCCACGGCCGTACTGCTCCTCAGCCTTCCAGAAATACACGAAGCCCCCGGCCCCCACCACCAGCGCCCAGCCCACCGCCAGCGCCCACACATGCGGCGGCAGCTTCCCCGCACCGAAACTGTCGATCATCGCGAACCGCATCAGATCAATGAACACCGACGCCGGATTCGCCCCCAGCACCTCGATCACCCAATGCGGCGCATGCGCCTTCCGCAACTGATCCGTCATGCTGTACATCACCCCGGACGCATACATCCACGTCCGCAGAATGAACGGCAGCAACTGCGCCAAGTCCGGCGTCTTGCTCCCCATCCGCGCCATCGCCAACGCCAGCCCGGTATTGAACACGAACTGCAGCACCAACGTCGGCACAATGATCAGCCACGCCGCATCCGGATAATGCCCGCAAGCGATCAGCACCACAAACAGCACACACATCGAGAACAGCAACTGCTGCAACTGCTGCAACGCGAAAGAAATCGGCAATGCCGCCCGCGGAAAATGCAGCGCCCGCACCAGCCCCAAATTCCCCGCGATGGCCCGCACCCCCGCCATCGCCGAACTCTGGGTGAACGTAAAAACAAAAACACCCGTCACCAGGAAGGGAATATAAATCCCCATCCCGCCCATCGCCTTACCCCGCTGCATCAACACACCGAAGATAAAGAAATACACCATGGCATTCAGCAACGGCGTCGCAACCTGCCACACCTGACCCAGCTTCGCCTGACTGTACTGCGCCGTCAGCTTCGCCCGGGAAAAGGCCACAATAAAATGCCGCCGATCCCACAACTGCCGCACATACTCCCCGAGCCCCGGCCGGGCACCACTCACCGCGAGACCATGCGCGGCGGCGAGTTCCGATGGGGTCAGTGGTGCGGCTGCGGACCGTTCGAGGACGGCGGTGGAGAACTCGGTCACCTGGGAACTTTCGGTAGGGGGGCACGCCGGAAGGCAGCCGGGGCGCGACACGCGGACCCGGGGCGGCGTGAGGGCAGATGACATCACGTCGGAACGGGTGCGTTCCGTCGTTTCGTCAACGCTAGAGGAGGAGACGATGGAACACAAGCGTTCCATCGCCGAGTTAGGCTCAGTGCATGGAAAAGGAGTCCCAGAAGCCGCGTCGCGCCCCCGCGGGGGCCGCCGCGTTCCGTGAGGACGTCACCGAGGCGATCCGCGCCGCCGTCTTCGAAGAGCTGGCCACCGTGGGGTACGGGCGCATGTCGATCGAGCGCATCGCCCGCCGGGCCGGGGTGGGCAAGGCCGCCGTGTACCGCCGCTGGCGCTCGAAGCTGCCCATCGTCCTCGATGTGGTCTCCGCCCTCGCGGTCCAGGGCATGCCGACGCCGGACACCGGCACCCTGCTCGGTGACGTACAAGCGCTGCTGAAGGTGACCGCGCGGCTGCTGCAGCACCCGATGGCCGCCCAGATCCTCCCTGACCTGCTCGCCGAGGCGGCCCGCAACCCGGACATCGCCCAGGCGCTGCAAGCGGCCGTACGCGACTCCCAGCGCGGCATAGCGGAAGCGATCGTCCGCCACGCGGTGGCCCGGGGAGAGCTGTCCGCCGACACCAGCGTGGACCTCGCCCTCGATCTGGCCTGCGGCCCCCTCTACTGGCGCCTGGTCATGGTGCGCTCCCCCCTCCCGGCGGGCTATCTGGACGGGCTCGCGCGGGCCACCACCGCCGCCCTGGGCGCGGCGCGCACCGCCCGTTGAGGCGCCGCCGGGAACGAGACGGGCCGGCGAGCCCGTCCAGGCAGGGCACCGGCGGGCAAGGCGGCCGGCGCGCATAGGCGAGCAGAACGGCCCCCGCGAGCCTGCCGCGGCGGCATGGGGAACCCGCGGACCGTCAACCGCGTGCGCCCGGTCCCCGCCCTGCGGGTGCAGCCCGGCACGAGCCGCTGACCGCCGCCGTTTTCCGCCCTACGGTCTGACCATGGCCCGTTCCGGAGCATCACACGCAGACCGCGCCGAGCACTTCGTCTGGCTGACCGCCCGCGTGCTCGAACAACGCCGATTCGCCTACCACTTCCTCGACGACAGCGACCGCGCCGCCGATGCCGTCGAGACCGCGCTCACCGCCTACCTGGGGGCGGACGGCGGATACGGCTACGCCCTGGAGCCCGATCTGCGGGGCCCGGTGAGCCAGCCGCTGCACGTCGCGCACGCGCTGCGCGTACTCGACGGCATCGGACGCTGCGGCGGGCAGCGGGTGGAGCGCGTCTGCCGCTACCTGACCGGCATCTCGACCCCGGACGGCGCGCTGCCCGCGCTCCACCCCTCGCTGCGCGGCTACCCGGCGGCCCCCTGGATGCCGGTGGTGGACGATCCGCCGAGCGAACTGCTGACGACCGGCCCCGTGGTGGGGCTGCTGCACCGCAATGAGGTGTGGCACGCGTGGCTGTTCAGAGCCACCGACTTCTGCTGGGCCGCGGTCGAGTCGCTGACGAAGACGCACCCCTACGAAGTACTGGCGGCCGTCGCCTTCCTGGACGGTGCCCCGGACCGTACGCGCGCGCAGGCGGCGGCCCAGCGCCTCGGCGAGCTCGTACGGGAGCAGCGGCTGGCCGTCCTGGAGCCGGAGCGGGCGGCGGACCATCCGCTGTCCGAGGGGTACGCGCCGGGCGAGCATCACTTCCCGTACGACTACGCCCGCTCCCCCGGTTCCTTGGCCCGCCACTGGTTCTCCGACGCGGAAATGGACCGGTCGCTGGAGTTCCTCGCGCAGTCGCAGGAGGAGGACGGCGGCTGGCCGGTCAACTGGCGTCAGTGGGCGCCGGGCACGGCCCTGGAGAGCCGCCCGATGGTGACCATCGAGTCGCTGCTGACCCTGCGCGCGTACGGGCGGCCCCTGTAGGCCCCGGGTCCCCCGTCCGTCTCCGCGCGCAGCAGCGGGGCCGCCGAGGACGGTGCGGCGGTACGGGCGCGGGGCCGGGGCGATGAGCCCGGCGGCGGGCGGCCGGAAGCCGGCGGCCTGGCGGCTGCCCGGGAGGGGGCCGTCAGCCGCCGAGTGCGCGTACAGCCGCGGTGACGATGACGGCGACGGCGATCACCAGCAGGAACGGGGCGCGCAGCAGGAGTGCGACTGCCGCCGCGCCGAGCCCCGCCGCGCGGGCGTCGATGACGAGTCCGGCCCCTTCGCTCAAGGTCTGCTGCGCGGTGAGGGCGGCCAGCAGCGCCACGGGGACCAGAGTGGCGAGTCGCTTGACGAAGGGGCGGTCCAGCACCCCGGCGGGTACGGACAGGCCGAGCAGCTTGACGAGATAGCAGCCGACGGCGGTGGCTGCGATGGCGATCCAGACGTTCACCGGCTGCTGCCCTCCTCGGGGACGTCGCGGGAGACTTCAATGTCCCCAGGAGCGTTTTGAGCGCCCTTGGGGGCGTCGTGAACGTCCTCGCGTTCGTTTTGTTCGTTTTGGGCGCCCCTATAGGCGTCGTGGGCGCTGCCGGGCCTCTCCGGGGGTCGCGTCGGACGAATCGCGCGTCCCTTGAGGGCGAGCACGAGGGGTGCGGCGAGCCCGGCGGCCAGCACGGGCACCCCCGCGGGCAGCAGCGGGGTGCACCCCAGCACGAGCAGAACGGCCAGTGCCGCCGTCGCCCGCTCGACGGTGCTGGTCAGCAGCGGGGCGAGCAGGGCGAGGAAGACGGCCGGGCCGGCCGCGTCCAGGCCCCAGGCGTCGGTGTCGCCGAGCGCGGCGGCACCGGCCGCTCCCGCCAGCGTGGAGAGGTTCCACAGCACGTACAGGGTCAGGCCGGTGACGGTGAAGCCGATACGGGCGCTGCGCCGGTCCGGCTGTACGAACGTCACGATCGAGGTCTCGTCGATGACCAGCTGAGCGGCGAAGGGCCGCACGGCGCGCGGCAGCCGCAGCAGTCGCGAGAGCCGCAGCCCGTAGAAGGCGTTGCGGACGCCCAGGAAGAACGCGCCCGCCACGGCGGTCAGCGGATTGCCGCCCGCCGCGAGCGCGCCCACCAGGGCGAACTGCGAGGCTCCGGTGAAGACGAAGAGGCTGAGCGCGCAGGTCTGCGGAAGGCTCAGCCCGGCCCCCGCCGAGGCCGCCCCGAAGGCGAAACCGGAGAGGCCGACCGCCACTCCGACGCCCAGGGCGTCCCTTACGACGGCCCGGTCCTCGCGGGCCCTCGGCTCGGGAGGGGTGTCCGGCTCCTGGGAACACGGTGACCGCTCTGCCCGGCCCCTGTCTTCGGGGCCCACCGTCTGATCAGTACCTGCCGTCTGCTCTGCCACGCCCGCACGCTAGGAGCGGGGGCCTGACCCGGTCTTGTACGTTCTTGCGCTCCGTCTTTCACGGGTGAGCGGTGGTACGCGACTCATCGGGAAATCCCCCACTCGTGGGCCGTCGGGGCGGGGTGTCTCGGCTCGACGGTGGGTGTGATGATGGCGGCCATGGCGTTGTCGACTGCGTTCACGAAGTTGTTCGGGGTGCGGCATCCGATCGCACTCGCGCCCATGGGGAAATCGGCCGGTGGCGCGCTGGCCGCGGCGGTCTCGCGCGGCGGTGGGCTCGGATTGCTCGGCGCCGAGGACGGAGCCCCCGAGTGGCTGGCCCGCGAGCTGCCCCTCGTCGTGTCGGGCGCGCACAACGCGTGGGGCATCGGTTTTCTGACGTGGACGATCGATGTCGCCACGGTCGAGCGGGCGCTGGAGCACCGTCCCAGGGCGGTGATGCTGTCCTTCGGAGACCCGGGCCCGTTCGCCGAGCGCGTCCGCCGGGCCGGGGCCAAACTCATCCTCCAGGTCACCGACCTGGAGGAGGCCCGGCGAGCGGTGGACGTGGGTGCCGATGTGATCGTGGCGCAGGGCACCGAGAGCGGTGGGCATGGGGCCGAGCGGGGGAGGTCGACCCTCCCGTTCGTTCCGGTGGTGGTGGATCTGGCGGGGCCGGTTCCGGTATTGGCGGCGGGCGGGATAGCCGACGGCCGCGGTGTGGCGGCCGCCCTGGCCCTGGGCGCCGCCGGAGCGGTCATCGGCACCCGTTTCCAGGCCACGCCCGAAGCCTTGGTCGATCCCGGGACCGCCACCGCGATCGTCGAGGGCCGCGCGGAGGACACCGAGCGCAGCCATGTACTGGACATCGCCCGCGGCTCCCGCTGGCCCTCCCGGTACACCGCTCGCACGCTGGGCCATCGCTACCTCGACCGGTGGCGTGGCCGGGAGGCGGAACTCGCCGCGGACGCTCGGGCTCAGCGGGACTACCAGGGCGACGTGGCACGGGGCGAGGTGCCGCCGCATCCGGTGTGGGCGGGAGAGGGCGTCGACCTCATCACCGACCGGCCCCCCGCGGCCGATCTCGTGGCCACCCTGGCCGCTCAGGCCGAGGAAGCCCTGTCCCGAGCGGGACGCGGCTGACCGCGACACCGTTGGTGTCCCGGCGCCTCACCGGGAAGTCCCACGGCTCCCTCCTCGCCGATCGCGTCAGCCGACTAGCTGATCATCGGGAGGGGGCGGCGGGGTGAGCTCGCGGGCAGCGGTGCGCTCTCGGCGGTACGCACCGGGCGGTACGCCGACGATCCGGGTGAAGTGCCGGTTGAGGTGCGGCTGGTCGGCGAAGCCGACGGCGACCGCCGCCTCGGCGGGGGCGCTCCCGGCCTCCAGGAGCCGGCGGGCCCGGCGTACCCGGGTGTTGGTGAGCCAGGCGTGCGGCGGCATGCCGTAGGCGTCACGGAAGGCACGCAGCAGGGCGAAGGGGCTGGTGTCCAGCTCGGCCGCCAGCATCGCCAGGGACGGCGGGTCGGCTATGCGCTCTTCCAGTGCCGCCCGTGCCAGGAGCGCGTTGCGCGCCCCCGCCGTGCGGGTCGCGCGAGCGGGGAGAGCGCCGCCGTGCAGGCGCAGCAGACGGGCGAGAACGACGCGCAGCGGGCTGTCGGCGGCGAGCGCGTTGCCCTCCTCGGCCGCCCGGTGCACGGCGTTGATCATGTGGGCGGCTCCCGGGTCGTCGGCCACGAACTCGGCGAACCCCGGCGTGCCGCGGATCGTGCCCAGCTCGGCGGCGATTTCCCGGATCACGTGCGCTGCGGGGTAGAGCGTGGAGTAGGCCCACCCGTCGGGCGCCCCGGCCCGGGCGGTGTGGGCGACCTCCGGGTTGATCATGATGACGCCGCCGGAGCCGACCCGTACGGCTCCGCCCGGCAGCCCGACCCGCTCTATGCCGCGCGTGACCGCGCCGAAGGTGAACCCGTCGTGTGCGTGGCGCGGAAAGGTGTGCCGGATATATCGGGCGCGCAGCAGGTCGAGGCCCGGCAGCGCCGCGAAATGCCAGTGCCGGGCCCACTCGCTGTTCTCCGTCATCGCCCCGCGCCCCTCGTCATGGCCCCATTCTGCGCCGACCCGGCCGACCTCGCCCCTGACCTGGGGTTCTGTTGGCCAACAGCTCATTGTCAGTGGGGCGGTGCACGATGGGGTCATGGCGGACGACCCGGCTTCGGCCCTCGCAGCGTTCTCCCCCGCGACCCGTGCGTGGTTCGAGGGAGCCTTCACCGCGCCCACGGCCGCGCAGGCCGGGGCCTGGCGTGCGCTCGGTGAGGGGTCGGACGTGCTGGTGGTCGCCCCGACCGGGTCCGGCAAGACCCTCGCCGCGTTCCTCGCCTCGCTGGACGCGCTGGCCGCCACGCCGCCGCCGGCCGAGCCGAAGAAGCGCTGCCGGGTGCTGTACGTGTCGCCGCTCAAGGCCCTCGCGGTGGACGTGGAGCGAAATCTGCGCAGCCCGCTCACCGGCATCCGCCAGGAGTCCGTGCGGCTGGGGCTGCCCGAGCCCGAGGTCCGGGTGGGCATCCGCTCCGGGGACACCCCGCCCGCCGAGCGCCGGTCCATCGCCAACCGGCCGCCGGACATTCTGATCACCACCCCCGAGTCGCTGTTCCTGATGCTCACCTCGTCGGCGCGGGAGGCCCTCGCCGGGGTCGAGACGGTCATCCTCGACGAGGTGCACGCCGTAGCCGGAACCAAGCGCGGCGCGCATCTCGCGCTGTCCCTGGAGCGGCTCGACGCGCTCCTGGACCGGCCGGCCCGGCGGATCGGGCTGTCGGCCACCGTGCGCCCCGTGGACGAGGTGGCGCGCTATCTGTCGCCGCAGCGCAAGGTGGAGATCGTCCAGCCCGCCTCCGGAAAGGAGTTCGACCTCTCGGTGGTCGTCCCGGTGGAGGACCTGGGCGAGCTGAGCGGCGCTCCGGCCAGGGGCTCGGAGGACGCCGGGGACGGCGACAAGCCCTCGATCTGGCCGCATGTGGAGGAGCGGATCGCCGACCTCGTGCAGGCGCACCGCTCCACGATCGTCTTCGCCAACTCCCGGCGCCTCGCGGAGCGGCTGTGCAACCGCCTGAACGAGATCGCGTACGAGCGCGCCACCGGCGAGCCCCTGCCGGAGCACCATTCCCCGGCCGAGCTGATGGCCGAATCGGGCGCGGCTAAGGGGGCGCCGCCCGTGCTGGCCCGCGCGCATCACGGTTCGGTGTCCAAGGAGCAGCGGGCCGTGGTCGAGGAGGACCTCAAGGCGGGCCGGCTGCCCGCCGTCGTGGCCACCTCCAGCCTTGAACTGGGCATCGACATGGGCGCGGTGGACCTGGTCGTCCAGGTCGAGTCCCCGCCGTCCGTCGCCTCCGGGCTCCAGCGGGTGGGCCGCGCCGGACACCAGGTGGGCGCCGTGTCGACCGGTGTCGTCTTCCCCAAGTACCGGGGCGATCTGGTGCAGGCCGCCGTGGTGACCGAGCGGATGCGCGAGGGGGCGATCGAGTCGCTGCGGGTGCCGGCCAACCCCCTGGACGTGCTCGCCCAGCAGATCGTCGCCATGGTGTCCCTCGACGGCTGGGACGTCGACGAGCTGCTGGCCCTGGTGCGGCGCGCGGCGCCCTTCGCCTCGCTCCCCGAGTCCGCCTACACCTCGGTCCTCGACATGCTCGCGGGGCGCTATCCGTCCGACGCCTTCGCGGAGCTGCGCCCCCGCCTGGTGTGGGACCGTGTCGCCGGTACGATCGTGGGCCGCCCCGGCGCGCAGCGCCTCGCCGTCACCTCCGGCGGCACCATCCCCGACCGCGGCCTCTTCGGTGTCTTCCTGGCCGGAGCGGACCCCAAGAAGGGCGGCGGCCGGGTAGGCGAGCTCGACGAGGAGATGGTCTACGAGTCGCGCGCGGGCGACGTGTTCACGCTCGGCACCACCTCGTGGCGGATCGAGGACATCACCCGGGACCGGGTCCTGGTCTCCCCCGCGCCCGGCGTGCCCGGCCGCCTCCCGTTCTGGAAGGGGGACCAGCTCGGCCGCCCCCTCGAACTGGGCCGCGCCCTGGGCGCGTTCCTCCGCGAGATCGGCGGCCGCGCACCCGAGGAGTCGCGGGAGCGGCTCCTGGCGGCCGGCCTCGACGCGTGGGCCGCGGACAACGTCCTGGCCTACCTGGACGAGCAGCGCCGCGCCTGCGGGCATGTGCCGGACGACCGTACGGTCGTCGTGGAGCGCTTCCGGGACGAGCTCGGAGACTGGCGGGTGGTCGTCCACTCCCCTTTCGGCGCACAGGTGCACGCCCCGTGGGCACTGGCCCTGGGCGCCAAGCTCACCGAGCGGTACGGCATGGACGCCCAGGTCATGCACGCCGACGACGGGATCGTGCTGCGGCTGCCCGACGCGGACCTGATGGGGCTCGACCTCCTCGACGCCGATCCGGGGGCGCGGGGCGCGGAGTCCGACCCCGAGCGGTCGCCGGTCGGCGCGGCGGACGTCGTCTTCGACAAGAGCGAGATCGCGCAGGTCGTCACGGACCAGGTGGGCGGCTCCGCGCTGTTCGCCTCCCGGTTCCGCGAGTGCGCCGCCCGGGCCCTGCTGCTGCCGCGCCGCTCGCCGGGCAAGCGCACCCCCCTGTGGCAGCAGCGGCAGCGCGCCGCTCAGCTCCTCCAGGTGGCGAGCGAGTTCGGGTCGTTCCCGATCGTCCTCGAAGCGGTCCGCGAGTGCCTCCAGGACGTCTTCGACGTCCCCGGCCTGACCGAGCTGATGGGGGACATCGAAGCCCGCCGGGTCCGGCTCGTCGAGGTCACCACGGCCGAGCCGTCCCCCTTCGCGCGCTCGCTGCTCTTCGGCTACGTCGCCCAGTTCCTCTACGAGGGGGACTCCCCGCTGGCCGAGCGGCGCGCCGCCGCCCTTTCCCTCGACTCCCGCCTCCTCGCCGAGCTGCTCGGCCAGGCGGAGCTGCGCGAGCTGCTCGACGCCGACGTGCTCACCGAGCTGGAGAACGAACTGCAGTGGCGCACCGAGGACCGCCGCCCCAAGGACGCCGAAGGCGTCGCGGACCTGCTGCGGCTCCTCGGGCCGCTCACCGGCGCCGAGTTGGCCGAGCGCGGCGCGGACCCGCAGTGGGCGGCCTCCCTCGCCGACGCCCGCCGCGCCATTCGGGTCCGTATCGCCGGGCATGACCACTGGGCGGCCGTCGAGGACGCGGGACGGCTGCGCGACGCCCTCGGCACGGCGCTGCCCGTCGGGGTGCCCGAGGCGTTCACCGAGCCGGTCAAGGACCCGCTCGGCGACCTCCTCGCCCGCTTCGCCCGCACCCACGGCCCGTTCACCTCGGCGCAGGCCGCCGGGCGCTTCGGCCTCGGCACGGCCGTAACGGACGGGGCGCTGCACCGGCTCGCGGCGAGCGGCCGCGTCGTGCAAGGAGAGTTCCACCCCTCGGGCATCGGCCAGGAGTGGTGCGAGACCACGGTGCTGCGGCGGCTGCGCCGCCGCTCCCTGGCAGCGCTCCGCCACGAGTTGGAGCCGGTGCCACCGCCGGCCCTGGCCGCGTTCCTTCCCCAGTGGCAGCAGATCGGCACGCACAGCCTGCGCGGCGTCGACGGACTGGTGCGCGCGGTCGAGCAGTTGCAGGGCGCGCCGATCCCCGCCTCCGCCCTGGAGAAACTGGTGCTGCCCAGTCGCGTCACCGACTACGCCCCCGCCATGCTCGACGAGCTCACCGCCTCCGGCGAGGTCGCCTGGGCCGGCGCCGGGTCGCTCCCCGGCAAGGACGGCTGGATCTCCCTGTACGTGGCCGACGCCGCACCCCTGCTGCTCCCCGCCCCGCACCCACTGGAGCTCTCCCCCCTCCACCAGGCCGTTCTGGACGCCCTGGCCGGGGGCTACGGCCTGTTCTTCCGCCAGATCTCCGACCAGGTCCGCGCATCGCGTCCGGAGGCGGCGGACGCCCAACTGGCCGACGCGGTCTGGGATCTGGCCTGGTCCGGGCGGCTCACCAACGACACCCTCGCGCCCCTGCGCTCCCTCCTCGGTTCCGGCCGTACCGTCGGTTCCACGGCGCACCGCGCGAAACGCGCGGTACCACGCGGCCGTTACGGCGCTCTCACCGGCCGTTCGGGCGCGGGTCTGCGGCCCACCGCGTCGCGCACCGGGCCACCGACCGTCGCGGGCCGCTGGTCGCTGCTCCCCTCCCCGGAGAGCGAGCCGACCCACCGGGCCCACGCCCTGGCCCGTACGCTCCTCGACCGACACGGCGTCGTGACGCGCGGCGCGGTGGCCGCGGAGGGCGTCGAGGGCGGCTTCTCCGCCGCGTACCGCGTGCTGTCCGTCTTCGAGGAGAACGGCCAGGCGCGCCGCGGCTATGTGGTCGAGGGGCTGGGCGCGGCCCAGTTCGCCATGGACGGTGCGGTCGACCGGCTGCGCGCGGTGGGCAACGCCCGCGACCGCGCCATCGCCGGCGACGGACAGCCGGACGCGAAGGACGGCCGGCGTGCCGTCGTATTGGCGGCGGCGGACCCCGCCAACGCCTACGGGGCCGCTCTCCCCTGGCCGGACCCGCCCTCGGGCGTGACCCACAAACCGGGCCGCAAGGCCGGCTCCCTGGTCGTCCTCCTCGACGGGGACCTGGTTCTCTATATGGAGCGCGGCGGCAAGACGCTCCTGGCCTGGCCTGCCGACGAGCACCAGGCCGCCGGGTCCGGGGACGAGCCGCGGCTCCGGGCGGCGACCCAGGCCCTGGCCCAAGCGGCCCGCGCCGGGGCCCTGGGCACCGTCACGGTCGAGCGGATCAACGGCTCCGCCGCGCTCTCCTCCCCCATAGGCAGCGCGCTGGAAGGCGCGGGCTTCCATGCCACACCACGGGGCTGGCGCCTGCGCGCGCCGTGAGCAGGGGCCGCGGAGCGGACCACCACGGCAGGCGGGGCCCACACCGGGGAACCGCTTCGGGCCTTCCCGCGCCGGGGGATCCGGGCCGCCGCTCAGCGCAGTGCCACGAACCGCGCAGGGCCGTGCAGCGCGGCATCATGGTCCGTATGCCCGAAGGAGACACCGTCTGGCGTGCCGCGCACCGACTGCATCAGGCCCTCGCGGGCCAGTGCCTGGTCCGCTGCGATCTGCGCGTACCGCGCCTGGCGACCTCCGACCTCACCGGCCGCCGCGTCACCGATGTGACAGCGCGCGGCAAACACCTGCTGACCCGCTTCGAGGGCGGCCTCACCCTCCACTCCCACCTGCGCATGGACGGCTCCTGGCAGATCTACGCCCCCGGCGAACGGTGGCGCGGCGGTCCGCGGCACCAGATCCGCGCCATCCTCGCCACCGCCGACCGCACCGCCGTCGGCTACCGCCTCCCCGTCCTCGATCTCCTGCGCACCGCCGATGAGCCGAAGGTGGTCGGCCATCTGGGTCCCGACCTGCTCGGCCCCGACTGGGACCTCGCCGAGGCGCTGCGCAGGCTGCTCGCCGATCCCGCGCGCACCGTCGGCGAGGCGATGCTGGACCAGCGCAACTTGGCCGGGATCGGCAATGTGTACAAGTCGGAGCTGTGTTTTGTGCTGCGCGTCTCCCCCTGGCTGCCGATGGGCCGGCTGTCCGCCCCCGAGCGGCTTCCGGCGCTCGCGAAGAAGCTGCTCGAAGTCAACAAGGCCCGGCCTTCCCGCGTCACGACCGCCGACCCGCACCCGGACCGCCGCCTATGGGTGTACGGGCGAGCCGGCCGGCCGTGCCTGCGGTGCACGAGCCCCGTCCGCGCCGCCGACCAGGGCGACGGCGGTCGGGAGCGCCTCACCTACTGGTGCCCGCGCTGCCAGCCGGAGCCCGACGCTTTCCGGAACCCGCCCACCAGTTGACGGTGCGTCAGATCGAGTCGTACGGTCCCGCCATGCCCCTCACGGCGTACGACCTCACCGGACGCACCGCCTTCGTCACCGGAGCCGCCAGCGGGATCGGCCGCGCCACGGCGCTCCTGCTGGCCGAGGCCGGGGCCTCGCTCCACTGCGCCGACCTCGACGCGCAGGGCGCCGAGCAGACCGCCGACGAGATCCGCGCAAGCGGCGGCGAGGCCCGCCCCTACCCACTCGACGTCAGCGACCGCGCCCAAGTGGCGGCGGCGGTGGAGGAATCCGTACGGGCCGACGGCCGCCTCGACATCATGGCCAACATCGCGGGCATCATGCACCGCGGCACGGTCCTGGACACCTCCGACGCCGACCTCGACCGGGTACTCGCCGTCAACTTCAAGGGGGTGCTGTACGGCTGCCAGGAAGCGGCGCGCGCGATGATCGCCCGGGGGAACGGCGGCAGCATCGTCACGATGGCCTCGGGGGTGATCGACAGCGGCGCACCGGAACTGCTCTGCTACGGCGCGGCCAAGGCCGCCGTCTTCCAGCTCACCAAGACCCTGGCCACCGAGGTCGGCCGCCACGGCATCCGCGTCAACGCCGTCGCGCCGGGCTGGGTCCGTACGCCCATGACCGACCGGCACGCCGACGATGAGCAGGCGTTCGGCGAGCGGACGATGGTCCGGCTCTCTCCGCTCGGCCGAGTGGGTGACCCCCAGGACATTGCACATGCCGTACTGCACCTGGCGTCGGACGCCTCCGCCTTCACGACGGGCCAGCTCCTCCGCCCCAACGGCGGCGTCGACATGCCTTGGTGATCTCCGCCGTACCGCACCCGCGCCCCTCGGGCGGACCCTCGGGCGGCGGCGAGATTCCAGGCCGTACGCGGCCCCAAGGCGACGCGCGTCCCGGCCGTACGCCCTCGGCCCGCGGCTTTCCGCTTCGGCCCGCACGGTCCTTCTTCGACCACGGCACGCAGTGCACCGGCAGCAGGCTCAGCCCCCAGCCCCCGGCGGCGACAGCCCCTTCGACGGGGCCGACCCGTCCCGGCTCCACCAGCAGCCGGAGCGCGGCCCACCACCACATACCGCAGGCGGCGAGCGCCAACGCCCACCCCACCGGCCCGCGAGACCGGTACAAGCCCCAGAAGTCACGCCAGGCCATGGCTGCCTCCTTCGGCCGACGCTAGACCGGCGCTCCACCGCCTCGGGAGGGCGCACCGGGGGCAGAAGCGGCGTGCGGGATGTACGCACGCGCCCGTGAACCCCCGGTGCCGCCACCGGCGCCGACCCGCCGCGGCCGACGTGGGCCGTCAGGAACCGGACGGGCGGTCGTCCCCCGACCCCAGTTGGTCGTTGAGCTTCTGCTGGGCGCTGTCGACCTGACCGCTGTACTTGCCCTGGGTCTTCTTGTCGACGGCGTCGCCCGCCTTGTCCACACCCTTGCTGGCGGTATCTTCGTGGCCCTTGATCATTCCTTTGAGCTTGTCAAGCATGGACATGATCAACCTCCTTGCCTTTGGACCTGTGCTCCTCAGCATCACCGACCAGCCCGGATCCCGCATCCGCACCAGTGGTCACGACGGGCCGCCCCCCTTCTCACCAGGCCAAACGCCTTCGGCCCGACGGAACACCGACCACCGACGCCCCTGCCCACACGCTCCCGCCTCGCGGACCGTGCCGCGACCGACGGAACCACGCCGCACGCATCGGCGTCGATCAGATCACCCCAAGATCACGACCACTGACAGAGGACCGAGCATGACCGGAACGGCAACCCGTTACCTCTACCTCGCGCGGCACGGCGAGGCCACACCGGACGAGAGCGCGCTGACGGACAACGGCGCCCGGCAGTCCGTACTGCTCGGTGAGCGGCTCCGGCGCAGCCCCCTCTCCGCCGTCCATCACGGCCCGCTGCCACGGGCGGAGCAGACCGCTCAGCTGATCTGCGACCAACTCGACGGCGTTCGCCCGCAGCCGTCGGAGCCGGCCGGGGATTACATCCCCTACCTGCCCCGGAGAGAAGAACTCCCACCGGATTCCGCAGACGCCCTGTTCACCCGCCTGTCCCAATTCTCAGCCGAAGAGTGCGACCGGGGTCCGGAGTTGGCTCAGGCGGCGCTCGCGCGGTTCACCGGCCCCGTAGACGGTGACGAGCCGCGCCACGAGCTCGTCGTCACCCACGCCTTCCTCATCGGCTGGTTCGTACGAGCCGCCCTGGACGCCCCGGATTGGCGCTGGATCGGCCTCAACCACGCCAATGCCGCGTTGACGGTCATCCGCTACGCACCCGGCCGGCCCGCTTCCCTGCTCTTCTTCAACGACACGGGGCACCTCCCCGCAGAACTTCGCCGCGCCGGCTTCCCACCCGACCTCCACGTCTGACGGCACCGCTCGCCTCGCTCCCGGACATCGAGCGCCCCACCGGCTGTCCGCCCAGACGGACTGGCGCCGTCGTCCGTACGAGGAGCCGGCTCCCTCAGACAACGAGAAGCGGCCCTCACCCATCGGGGTGAGGGCCGCTGCGTTACTCCTGGCTCACACTCTTACGTCCGCATAGTGGGACGCAGCGTAAACGATCACGACATTGCGCAGAGCGCTGGAAGCACCTCTCCCGCAGGTCGGAGCCCCCTCAGCGCGTCGGCACGCTCAGCCGTTCTCAGCCGTTCTCTGCCTGGAACATCCAGTGGTGCTTCTCCAGGTCGGCCGTCAGGCCGATGATGAGGTCCTGGGTGACCGGGTCCGGCTTGTCGGTGGACTGGATGCGCTCGCGCATCCGGCCGATCACGGCGCCGAGCGCCGATACCAGGATCTGCACCGCCTGGGTGTCCTTGTTCCAGCCGTCGCCGACCGCGTCGATGCCACTCGTCTTCGCGACGGTCTCGGCTCGGCCGTCCGGGGCGATGCCGAGGGCCGAGGCGCGCTCCGCCACCGTGTCGGCGTGCTGGCGCGCGGAGACGACTACGTCATCCAGCTGCAGGTGGATCGAGCGGAAACGAGGGCCCACCACGGTCCAGTGGACCTGCTTGGCGACAAGCGAAAGGTCGACCAGGTCCACGAGTGCACCCTGCAGCGCCTCGCCGACGATCTTGCGGTCCTCCTCGGACAGCGTGCTCTTCACCACAGACATCCGGCTACTCCTCTTCGGCTGACTGATCCATTCATCCCCCGTGTTCCCACCATCGCACAATTGAACAGAACCGGTCGAAAAAGGTAGGAGCCCTGGTCAGGTTCACTGACCAGGGCCCCGGAAAAGCACAAGCGTCGCTGTCAGGCCGCGACCACATCCACGGCTTCTGCCGGCGCCTTGATGGTCACCCGTTCCCCGGGGACGCCCGTCACGGAGGTGACGGATACCGAATTGAGCATCGGCCGCATCGGCGCTGGTACCGGCTCGCTCGCCGCCGCCGACTGCGCCAGCTCGGCGAGCGACAGTTCGTCGCTGACCTCGCGCATGACCTCGGACATCCGTACGTCCAGAGCGTCGCAGATTGCGGAGAGAAGCTCGGAGGACGCCTCCTTCTGCCCCCGCTCGACCTCTGAGAGGTAACCGAGCGAGACCCGGGCTGAGGAGGAGACCTCGCGCAGAGTGCGGCCCTGGCGCTGGCGCTGCCGACGCAGCACGTCACCCAGCAGGCGACGGAGCAAAATCATCGGTGGCTCCCTCCTTGGACCGCGAATCCGGATCCTTCACGCCCCACCGTACCGCCTCGGGGTCCAGCCGTGCGGGGAGCGATGTCGTGTTCACTCAGGGCTGCAAACATCCAGAACCCCCACCGTGTTCCGTATCCTGTGTCCGCGCATTTTCGATCAGTTCGCCCAGCAGTACCTCCAGCGCCATCCGGACGCTCTCCACCCGGATGCCGGCCCGGTCGCCGTGGAGCGCCAGCTCCCGTACGGCCCCGGCGCCGCCCGGGCCCGCGGCCGCCACGAACACCGTTCCCACTGGGTGCCCGTCCTGCGGTTCGGGTCCCGCCACCCCCGTCGTGGCAACGCCCCAGTCGGCGCCCAGCGCCGCGCGCACACCGTCCGCCATCTGCCGGGCGACCTCTCCGTCAACCGCACCACGCGCACTGAGCAGCGCGGCGTCCACGCCCAGCACGGTCGCCTTGAGGTCGGTCGCGTACGCGGTGACCGAACCCCGGAAAGCTCGTGAGGCCCCCGGTACGGCCGTCAGCTCGGCGGCCACCAAGCCACCCGTGAGGGACTCGGCGGCGGCCACCGTCTCGCCTCGCTCCGCCAGTGTCCTCAGCGCCTCGGCCGCGGCCCACGTCCCCACGGCCCGCGCCCCCGCGGCACCGGCCTCGGCGCCCTCCCCGGCCCCGGTCGCACCGCTGCCACCGGTTGCGTCAGCCGCGCCGCCCGCACCGCTCTCCGTCACCGCACGGACTCCCGGCCGGCCCGCTCGCGCTCGGCCGCCAGCCCCGCCCGCCGCAGCACAACCGCCTGCTTCACGTAGTCGAGGCCCGTGAGAACCGTCAGCGCCACGGCGACGGCCATCACCCAGAGCCGGAAGGTGGCCAGCGGCCCCGTCAGCGCCAGGATGTACATGCCCACGGCCGTGCCCTGCGCGAGCGTCTTCATCTTCCCGCCGCGGCTGGCCGGGATGACGCCGTGCTTGATGACCCAGAACCGCATCAGCGTGATGCCGATCTCGCGGAAGAGGATCACGCCCGTGACCCACCAGGGCAGATCGCCCAGGGCGGAGAGGCAGACCAGCGCCGCCCCCATGATCGCCTTGTCCGCTATCGGGTCGGCGATCTTCCCGAAGTCGGTGACCAGGTTGTACCTACGCGCCAGGTGGCCGTCGAAGAGGTCGGTGATCATGGCGACCGCGAACGCGGCCCAGGCGAAGGAGCGCCAGGCCGGGTCGTAGCCGCCATTGTGGAGCAGCAACAAGACAAAGCCGGGCACAAGGAACAGCCGCACCATGGTGAGGATGTTGGCGATATTCCATAGTCCCGCCGGTGTCACTGTCGCCGTCGCCGTATGCGCACCGGCGGCGGAGGCCGGGACTCCGGTCATCTGCGCGCCTCCTCGGTACAGCCGTCGTCGCCCAGCGGCTCGGCGACCAGGTCCACGCCCTCGGTCGCGACCACCTTTGCCACGACCATACGGCCCGGCGCAAGATCACGGTCACCCGTGAGGATGGTCTGGCCATCGGTCTCGGGCGCCTGGTGCGCGGCGCGGCCGACCACTCCGTCCTCTTCGTCGACCCGGTCGACGAGCACTTCGATCGTCTCCCCGAGCCGCTCCTCGGCGCGCTGCGCCGTGAGCTCCTCCGCCAGCCGCGAGATGCGCGCCAGGCGCTCCGCGACGACGTCCTCGTCGACCTTGTCCGCGTAGCCGGCCGCCTCGGTGCCGTCCTCGTCGGAGTATCCGAAGACGCCGATCGCGTCCAGCCGCGCGCCGGTGAGGAAGCGTTCCAGCTCCACGACGTCGGCCTCCGTCTCACCGGGGAAGCCCACGATGAAGTTGGAGCGGGCGCCGGCCTGCGGCGCCTTGGCCCGCACCTGGTCGAGGAGGCTCAGGAACCTGTCGGTGTCACCGAACCGGCGCATCGCGCGCAGCACCCCGGGGGCGGAGTGCTGGAAGGAAAGGTCGAAGTAGGGCGCGACCTTCTCCGTGGAGGTCAGCACGTCGATCAGGCCGGGCCGCATCTCGGCCGGCTGGAGGTAGCTGACCCGGACGCGCTCCAGGCCGTCGATCGCCGCCAGCTCCGGCAGCAGCGTCTCCAGCAGCCGGATGTCGCCGAGGTCCTTGCCGTACGAGGTGTTGTTCTCGGAGACCAGCATGATCTCCTTCACGCCCTGCTCGGCCAGCCAGCGGCTCTCGCCCAGCACGTCGGAAGGGCGGCGCGAGATGAAGGAGCCGCGGAAGGAGGGGATGGCGCAGAACGAGCAGCGCCGGTCGCAGCCGGAGGCGAGCTTGACCGAGGCGACGGGGCTGGAGTCCAGGCGGCGGCGGAGCGGCGCGCGGGGGCCGGAGGCCGGGGCGACGCCCTCCGGGAGGTCCTCGGGGGGCGTGTCCTGCGCATGGCCGGGCAGCGAGACGGCGGCGTCCTGCCGCTCGGCCGGGCTGATCGGCAGCAGCTTGCGCCGGTCGCGCGGCGTGTGGGAGGCGTGGACGCCGCCGGAGAGGATGGTCTGGAGCCGGTCGGAGATGTCGGCGTAGTCGTCGAAGCCGAGCACTCCGTCGGCTTCGGGCAGCTCCTGGGCGAGTTCCTTGCCGTACCGCTCGGCCATGCAGCCGACAGCGACCACGGCCCGCGTTCGGGCTCTCCCTTCGCCCGCGGCGTCCTTGAGGTCATTGGCTTCGAGAAGCGCGTCGACGGAGTCCTTCTTGGCGGCTTCGACGAATCCGCAGGTGTTGACGACGGCGACATCGGCTTCGGCGGCGTCCTCGACGAGGTCCCAGCCGTCCGCTGCCAAGCGGCCTGCCAGCTCCTCCGAGTCCACCTCATTACGGGCGCAGCCAAGTGTGACAAGAGCGACGGTACGGCGTTCGGGCATAGGGCTCAGCCTACTTTGTCCCGAGGCCGCCTCCGCTGCCACGTGCTGATGATCACCCTGCTTCGGGATCGCCCTTGGTGTAGCTCAGCCGCTGGACCTGCCCGTTGTCGCCGACATGCTTGATCTCTTTGCCGTTCACGAAGAGCTGTATGGCACCGGCATTGCCCAGCACGAGGTCGATCTGCTTGTCGTCGGTGAAGGTCTTGGAGGCGCCCTGCTTGAGCACCAGCTCGTCCATCAGCCGGCCGTTGTGGTCCTTGGCGGAGATCCAGCTGGCGGCGGCGGTGGCGGTGACCTTGACCGTGACCTTGTTGGCAGGGGCCGCGGCGATGGCGCTGTCGGACGGGTCCGGCTTGGGATCGGCCGGCTTGCTCGGGCTGGGGGTGGGGCTGGAGGGGCGCGCCGTCGGGCTGTCGGCCGCGACGGGCTGGCCGCTCCCCTCGTCGCCGCCGCCGCTGAAGAGGGTGAAGCCGACGAATCCGACGACGGCGACGATCGCCGCGACCATGGCCGCGGTCCAGTTGGGCCGCCGGGGCTCGGACCGGATCCGCTCGGCCTCGAAGAGCCGGGCCGCCGGGGTCGGGGAGGGCCGTCCGCCGTGTTCGGCGTCGTACTGCTCGATGACGGCGGCGGCATCGAGGCCGACGGCGCGGGCGACCGTACGGATGTGTCCCCGGGCGTAGACGTCGCCGCCGCAGCGCGAGAAGTCGTCCTGCTCGATCGCGCGCACGATCGGGGCGCGTACGCGCGTGGTCGCACTGATCTCGTCGACGGTCAGTCCGGACTCGACGCGGGCCTGCCGGAGGCGGCGGCCGATGGAGGGGCGGCCGTCGTCGGAAGAGTTGCCGATGGACACGTGAGCGCCTTTCGAGCGTGCAGCCACCTGCTGGAGGTTCAGTTTAGGGGGGATGCGAAAGGGACGGGCAAGCGGAAAGCCGGCCTTTGTACGCCATCAGAATGCTCTGACGTACGCCATCGGAACGCTCTCAGACACCGACGGTGGTACATCAGCCCTGCCCCTTCCTCAACTTGACGCACGGCCGAGGGAAACGGTTGCTCGCCGTTTTCTCACGGCTGGGACTCACCGCGGATGATCGCGAGCACGCCGTCCAGCTCGTCCGGTTTGACCATCACGTCGCGCGCCTTGGAGCCCTCGCTCGGCCCCACGATGCTCCGCGACTCCATCAGGTCCATGAGCCTGCCCGCCTTCGCGAAGCCCACACGCAGTTTCCGCTGGAGCATCGAGGTCGAGCCGAACTGGGTGGAGACGACCAGCTCCGCCGCCTGGCACAGCAGGTCGAGGTCGTCGCCGATGTCCTCGTCAATCTCCTTCTTCTTGGCCGTGCCGACCGTGACGTCGTCGCGGAAGACCGGCGCCATCTGGTCCTTGCAGTGCTGGACGACGGCCGCGACCTCGTCCTCCGTCACGAAGGCGCCCTGCATACGGGTCGGCTTGTTCGCCCCCATCGGCAGGAAGAGGCTGTCGCCCTTGCCGATGAGCTTCTCGGCGCCCGGCTGGTCGAGGATGACGCGGCTGTCGGCGAGCGAGGAGGTGGCGAAGGCCAGCCGGGACGGCACGTTGGCCTTGATCAGACCGGTGACGACGTCGACGGACGGGCGCTGCGTGGCCAGCACCAGGTGGATGCCCGCGGCCCGCGCGAGCTGGGTGATACGGACGATCGAGTCCTCGACGTCGCGTGGGGCGACCATCATCAGGTCGGCCAGCTCGTCCACGATGACCAGCAGGTACGGGTACGGCGACAGCTCCCGCTCGCTGCCCTCCGGCGGCTTCGCCTTGCCGCTGCGCACGGCCGCGTTGAAGTCGTCGATGTGCCGGTAGCCGTACGCCGCGAGGTCGTCGTAACGCAGGTCCATCTCGCGCACGACCCACTGCAGCGCTTCCGCGGCGCGCTTCGGGTTGGTGATGATCGGCGTGATGAGGTGCGGGATGCCCTCGTAGGCGGTCAGTTCGACGCGCTTGGGGTCGACCAGCACCATCCGTACGTCCTCGGGCGTGGCGCGGACCATGACCGAGGTGATCAGGCAGTTGATGCAGGACGACTTGCCGGAGCCGGTGGCGCCGGCGACCAGGACGTGCGGCATCTTCGTCAGGTTGGCCATGACGTAGCCGCCCTCGACGTCCTTGCCGAGCGCGACGAGCATCGGGTGCTCGTCGCCCGCCGAGTCCGCCAGCCGCAGCACGTCGCCGAGGTTGACCATCTCCCGGTCGGTGTTCGGGATCTCGATGCCGACCGCGGACTTGCCGGGGATCGGGCTGATGATCCGGACGTCCGGGCTGGCCACGGCGTAGGCGATGTTCTTGGTGAGCGCGGTGATCCGCTCGACCTTGACGGCCGGGCCGAGCTCCACCTCGTAGCGGGTGACCGTCGGGCCGCGGGTGAAGCCGGTGACGGACGCGTCCACCTTGAACTCGGTGAACACGGTCGTCAGCGAGGCCACTATCGCGTCGTTGGCGGCGCTGCGGGTCTTGCCGGGGCCGCCGCGCTCCAGTAGGTCCAGGGAGGGCAGCGAGTAGGTGATGTCGCCGGCCAACTGCAGTTGCTCGGCGCGCGAGGGGAGTACGGGCGAGGGATCGGGCGAGGACTTGGTGAGGTCGGGGACGCCGCCGCTCTGTCCGTTCTTGTCCCGCTTCACTCCCGGTACGGGCGCGTCGGCCGCCGAGGCCCGCTCGGCGCCGCGCGCGGTCGGCACGGAGCCCGTACGCTCCCGCTCGGCCGAGATGCCGCTGCTGAGCCCGGCGACGAGCGGCGAGGGCTGCACTCCGTGCAGCACGGCGCCGTCGAGGGCCGCCGCGGCGGCGGCCGCCACGTCCACCGCGTCGAGCGGCCGGTCGAGCTCCGGCTGTACGGACGGACGGCGCGGCCGGCGGCGCTGGTTCGGCGCCGCCTCCTCGGCCTGCTCAGGGGCGCTGCCGCCGCCTGGCGCGCTCTTGTCCAGGGAGGTCCGCCGGGACCGCTTGGCAGGGGCCTCACGCCATTCCTCGCCGTACTCCCCCGCTTCGTGGACGCCGCTGTCGTACTCCTCGGACAGCGGCTCCGCCAGGCCGAGCCGCACGGCGAGCCGGCGCAGCCGGTGCGGGATGGCGTTGACCGGGGTGGCCGTGACCACGAGCAGCCCGAAGACGGTGAGCAGGATCAGCAGCGGCACGGTCAGCACCTCGCCGACCGTGTAGATCAGGGGGCTGGCCGCCGCCCAGCCGACGAGGCCTCCGGCGTCCTGAAGGGCCTGCGCCCCGTCGCCGCGGCTGGGCGCTCCGCACGCCACGTGGACCTGGCCGAGGACGCCGATGACCAGGGCGGAGAGCCCGATAACGATCCGTCCGTTGGCCTCCGGCTTCTCCGGATGGCGGATCAGGCGGGCCGCGATGGCGCCGAGCAGTATCGGCACGACCAGGTCGAGGCGGCCGAACGCGCCGGTGACCAGCATCTCCACCAGGTCGCCGACGGGCCCCCGGAGGTCGGACCAGGTGCCGGCCGCGATGATCAGCGCGATGCCGAGGAGCAGCAGCGCGAGGCCGTCCTTGCGGTGCGCCGGGTCCAGGTTCTTCGCGCCGCGCCCCACGCCGCGGAACAACGCGCCGACCGTGTGCGCCAGGCCGAGCCACAGGGCCCGTACGAGGCGGAAGATGCCGTTCGTGGGAGACGGCGCCGGCCTCGGTGCGGGCCTGGGCGCGGCCTTCTTGGCCGGGGCGCGCTTCGCGGGCGCCTTCTTCGCGGGCGCGGCCGCCTTCTTGGCCGGTGCCTTCTTCGCGGGCGCCTTCTTGGCAGCGCTCCCGGGTCGTCCGGCGCGCTGCTTCGAGGTGCCCGCCGTGCTCTGGGAACCCTTGCCGGACGTACGTGAGGCCATGGTGTTGAGGTTACCGTTGTCGACCGCGAGGGACACGTGTGTCTACGCCTTCACCCGTTCGTGTCGCGTGTCGGCGGGCCTCGCGGTGACGCGGCGTCAATAGCTCAGTTCTGTGAGGGGACCGTACTGGCGCCGCTGCCGGCGCCGGGCTCCAGCGCGTCCAGCGCCCGCCGCAGACCGGTGAGTTTGCGCTCCAGGTGGGCGGCGGTGGCGACGGCCGCGGCGTCCGCGGACTCGTCCAGCTGCTTGGAGAGCGCCTCGGCCTGTTCCTCCACGGCGGCGAGCCGCGCGGAGAGTTCGGCGAGCAGCCCGGCGGGCTCCCTGGCGTCGACGGCGGCGCCCTGGCCGCTCTCCAGCTGGAGGCGGAGCAGGGCCGCCTGCTCACGCAGCTGGCAGTTCTTCATGTACAGCTCGACGAAGACGGAGACCTTGGCCCGCAGCACCCAGGGGTCGAAGGGCTTGGAGATGTAGTCCACCGCGCCGGCCGCGTAACCACGGAAGGTGTGGTGCGGGCCATGGTTGATGGCCGTGAGGAAGATGATGGGGATGTCCCTGGTCCGCTCCCGCCGCTTGATGTGCGCGGCGGTCTCGAAACCGTCCATGCCCGGCATCTGGACGTCCAGCAGGATTACTGCGAAATCGTCCGTCAGCAGCGCCTTGAGCGCCTCCTCCCCTGACGATGCCCGGACCAGTGTCTGATCGAGCGCCGAGAGGATGGCCTCCAGCGCCAGCAGATTTTCCGGCCGGTCATCGACCAGGAGGATCTTGGCCTTCTGCACCATGGCCCGTCCTCCTCGCCCCGGAAATGCGCCGGGTGCCGCCCCAGAGGACGACTCCCTTGCGCCGCCCGTCCTTGTGCCGGTCATGGTAGCCGCACCCCGCTTGTCGCCACACCCTGTCACCGCGAAGTCACTGTGCACGTAGCAGAAACGCGGTGGGAGACCAGAAGGTTCCCCGAATACCGCGCTCCCACACGTGTTCGGCCACAGTCAGTCAACACTCCGCCGTGGTTCGCTCAGCCATCCGTCACTCCGCGCGCATCCACTGCTCCATCACCGCCAGCAAATGATCAGTGTCGACCGGCTTGGTCACATAGTCGGACGCGCCCGACTCGATGGCCTTCTCCCGGTCGCCCTTCATCGCCTTCGCGGTGAGCGCGATGATCGGCAACCCCGCGAACTGCGGCATCCGCCGGATCGCCGTCGTCGTGGCGTAGCCGTCCATCTCCGGCATCATGATGTCCATCAGGACGACCACCACGTCGTCGTGCTGTTCGAGGACCTCGATCCCCTCCCGGCCGTTCTCGGCGTAGAGCACCGACAGGCCGTGCTGCTCCAGCACGCTGGTGAGCGCGAACACATTGCGGATGTCGTCGTCGACGATGAGCACCTTCTCGCCGTGGAATCCGCCCGAGAACTCGGCGGTCACCAGATCCTGGCCGTTGCTCAGCCACGGCTCGGACGACGGCTGCGACGCGGCCGAGGCCCCGGACGCCGCCGGCTCACCGGCCGCCGCGTCCGCCGCCCCCTGGCCCGGCGGCGAGGCGGGCTGCTGCTCCGCTTCCTGGGCCGCCCGCTGCCGCCGCCGGAAGAGCCCGGCGGCGCCCGGCTGCTGCGCGCCGAACGACGCCGCCCCGTTCTCCCGCTCCTGCGCCCCGGACCCCTCGTCCGCCGGACCGCCCTCCAGCGCCAGCGGACCCGTGGCGTGCCCGGCGAGCGTCAGCTGCGAATAGTTCTGGGGCGGCAGCTCGGTCGGGTTCAGCGGCAGGTACAGCGTGAAGGTCGAGCCGCGGCCGGGCTCGCTGGCCGCGTGGATCTCGCCGCCGAGCAGCCGGGCGATCTCCCGGCTGATCGACAGGCCGAGGCCCGTACCGCCGTACTTCCTGCTGGTCGTGCCGTCCGCCTGCTTGAACGCCTCGAAGATCACCCGCATCTTGCTCGCCGCGATCCCGATCCCGGTGTCGGTGACCGAGAAGGCGATGACGCCGCCGTCCGCCTCGCGCAGCGCCCCCGATTCGAGCAGCTGCTCGCGGATGCTGTCCGGCACACCCGCACCGGCCGGCCGGATGACCAGCTCGACCGCGCCCGAGTCCGTGAACTTCACGGCGTTGGAGAGCAGATTGCGCAGCACCTGCAACAGCCGCTGCTCATCGGTGTGCAGCGTCGCCGGCAGCTCCGGGGAGACCCGTACGGAGAAATCGAGCCCCTTCTCCGCGGTGAGCGGCCGGAACGTCGCCTCCACATAGTCGACGAGCTGGACCAGCGCGATACGCGTCGGGCTGACGTCCATCTTGCCCGCCTCGACCTTCGACAGATCGAGGATGTCGTTGATCAGCTGGAGCAGATCGGAACCCGCCCCGTGGATCGTCTCGGCGAACTCCACCTGCTTCGGCGAGAGGTTGCCCTCCGCGTTGTCGGCGAGCAACTTCGCGAGGATCAGCAGCGAGTTGAGCGGCGTACGCAGCTCGTGCGACATGTTGGCGAGGAACTCGGACTTGTAGCGCATCGACACCGCCAGCTGCTCGGCACGCTCCTCAAGAACCTGCCGGGCCTCCTCGATCTCGGTGTTCTTGACCTCGATGTCCCGGTTCTGCCGCGCCAAGTGCTCGGACTTCTCCTCCAGTTCCGCGTTGGAGATCTCCAGCGCCTTCTGCCGGCTCTCCAATTCGTCCGATCGGTCCCGCAGTTGCTCGGTGAGCTCCTGCGACTGCTTGAGCAGCAGCTCGGTCTTGGTGTTGACGCTGATGGTGTTGACGCTGGTGCCGATCATCTCGGCGATCTGGTTCAGGAAGTCCTTCTGGATCTGCGCGAACGGCTGGAAGGACGCCAGCTCGATCACGCCGAGCACCTGCCCCTCGAAGAGCACCGGCAGCACGATCACATGGGCCGGCGGCGCCTCCCCCAGCCCGGAGGCGATCTTCAAATACCCCGATGGCACGTTGTCCACCAGGATGGTCCGCTTCTCCTCCGCGGCCGTGCCGATCAGCGTCTCGCCGGGCCGGAAGGACGTGGGCATCGAGCCCATCGAGTAGCCGTACGAGCCGAACATGCGCAGCTCGTACGCGTCCTCATCGGCCTCCGGCTCGCCGCTCTCGCCCGCGGCCGGGTTCTCGTTGGCCGGCGTCGCCACGAAGAACGCGCCGTGCTGCGCGGAGACCACCGGAGTCAGCTCGCTCATGATCAGGCCCGCCACGTCCGCGAGGTCGCGCCGGCCCTGCATCAGGCCGGAGATCCGGGCGAGGTTGCCCTTGAGCCAGTCCTGCTCCTTGTTGGCGAGCGTGGTCTCCCGGAGGTTGGCGATCATCGTGTTGATGTTGTCCTGGAGTTCCAGGATCTCGCCCGCCGCATCGACGTCGATCTTCAGGTTGAGATCGCCGCGGGTCACCGCGGTGGCCACCTCGGCGATGGCCCGCACCTGCCGGGTCAGGTTCCCGGCCATCTCGTTCACCGACTCGGTGAGGTCCCGCCAGGTGCCGTCCACATCCCGCACCCGGGCCTGACCGCCCAACTGCCCCTCCGTCCCCACCTCGCGGGCCACCCGGGTGACCTGCTCGGCGAACGAGGACAGCTGGTCCACCATCGTGTTGATGGTGGTCTTGAGCTCCAGGATCTCGCCCCGGGCGTCAATGTCGATCTTCTTGGTCAGGTCGCCCTTGGCGATCGCGGTGGTGACCATCGCGATGTTGCGGACCTGCCCGGTCAGATTGGACGCCATGCCGTTGACGGACTCCGTCAGGTCCTTCCACGTGCCGGAGACGCCCGGCACCCGCGCCTGACCGCCGAGGATCCCGTCCGTACCCACCTCGCGGGCGACCCGGGTCACCTCGTCGGCGATCGACGACAGCGTCTTCACCATGATGTTCACGGTGTCGGCGAGCTGCGCGACCTCGCCGCGCGCCTCGACGGTGACCTTCCGGGTCAGGTCTCCATTGGCGACGGCCGTCGCGACCTGCGAGATGTTCCGCACCTGACTGGTCAGGTTGTTGGCCATCAGGTTGACGTTGTCGCTCAGGTCCTTCCAGATGCCGGTGACGTCCCGCACCCGCGCCTGACCGCCGAGCTGCCCCTCCGTGCCGACCTCGCGGGCGACCCGGGTGACCTGCTCGGCGAAGTCGGAGAGCTGGTCCACCATCGTGTTGACGGTCGTCACCAGCTCCAGGATCTCGCCCTTCGCGTCCACGGTGATCTTCTTCGACAGATCGCCCTTGGCGACCGCCGTCGTCACCTCCGCGATGTTGCGGACCTGCGACGTCAGGTTGTTCGCCATGAAGTTGACGGACTGCGTCAGGTCCTTCCAGGTGCCGGAGACGCCCTGCACCTCGGCCTGCCCGCCGAGGATGCCCTCCGTGCCGACCTCCCGCGCCACCCGCGTGACCTGGTCCGCGAACGAGGAGAGCTGATCCACCATCGTATTGAGGGTGTTCTTCAGCTCCAGGATCTCGCCCCGGGCGTCCACGTCGATCGTCTGGGACAGGTCACCGCGCGCGACCGCCGTGGCGACCTGCGCGATGTTGCGGACCTGGGCGGTCAGGTTGCCCGCCATGCCGTTCACGGAGTCGGTCAGGTCACGCCACACGCCCGCGACGCCCGGCACCTGCGCCTGGCCGCCGAGGCGTCCGTCCGTACCCACCTCGCGCGCCACCCGCGTGACCTGATCAGCGAACGCCGAGAGCTGGTCGACCATCGTGTTGATGGTGTTCTTCAACTCCAGGATCTCGCCCCGGGCGTCCACGTCGATCTTCTGCGAGAGATCGCCGCGCGCGACGGCCGTCGTCACCTGCGCGATCTGCCGCACCTGCGAAGTCAGGTTCCCGGCCATGAAGTTGACCGAGTCGGTCAGCTCCTTCCAGGTGCCGGACACGCCGTCCACCCGGGCCTGACCGCCGAGCCGCCCCTCCGTGCCCACGTCCCGCGCCATCCGCGTGACCTGGTCGGCGAAGGAGGAGAGCTGGTCGACCATCGTGTTGACGGTGTTCTTCAGTTTCAGCATCTCGCCGGAGACATCGACGGTGACCTTCTGCGACAGATCGCCGTTGGCCACCGCCGTCGTCACCTGCGCGATGTTGCGGACCTGGCCGGTGAGGTTGCGGAAGGCCGTGTTCACCGAGTCGGTGAGGTCCTTCCACGTACCCGCCGCGCCCGGCACCTGCGCCTGGCCGCCCAGCTCGCCCTCGACGCCGATCTCCCGCGCCACCCGCGTCACCTCGGCGCCGAACGCCGAGAGCTGGTCCACCATCGTGTTGACGGTGTTCTTGAGCTCCAGCATCTCGCCCGCGACATCGACGGTGACCTTCTGCGACAGATCGCCGTTGGCCACCGCCGTCGTCACCTGCGCGATGTCGCGGACCTGCGTGGTGACATTGCGGAACGCGTTGTTCACCGAGTCGGTGAGGTCCTTCCACGTACCCGCCGCCCCCGGCACCTGCGCCTGACCGCCCAGCAGGCCGTCGGCCCCGACCTCGCTCGCCACCCGCGTCACCTCGTCGGCGAAGGTGCGGAGCGTCTCGGTCATCTGGTTGATCGTCTCGGCCAGCTGGGCGACCTCGCCGCGCGCGCTCACCGTGACCTTCTGCGACAGGTCGCCGTTGGCGACCGCCGTCGTCACCTGCGCGATCCCGCGGACCTGAGCGGTGAGATTTCCGGCCATAAGGTTGACCGAATCCGTCAGGTCCTTCCAGACCCCGGCGACCCCGGGCACCTGCGCCTGGCCGCCCAGCTCACCCTCGGTACCGACTTCCCGCGCTACCCGCGTCACCTCGGAGGCGAAGGAGGAGAGCTGGTCCACCATCGTGTTGACGGTGTTCTTCAGCTCCAGCATCTCCCCGGCCACATGAACCGTGACCTTCCGGGAGAGATCGCCCTTCGCCACCGCCGTCGTGACGAGAGCGATGTCACGTACCTGAGCGGTGAGCCGGGACGCCATCGTGTTGACGGAATCCGTCAGATCCTTCCACGAACCCGACATACCGCGCACCCGTGCCTGGCCGCCGAGCTTGCCCTCGGTACCGACCTCACTGGCCACCCGCGTCACCTCGTCGGTGAACGCCGACAGCTGGTCCACGAGCCCGTTGACCGTGCGCCCCACCTTGAGGAACTCGCCGCGCAACGGATGCGCCGCACCGTCCGCCCCCTGCGAGCGCAGATCCATCCGCTGCTCAAGATCGCCCTCGGCGACCGCCGAGAGCACCCGGCCCACCTCGGAGACCGGCCGCACCAGATCGTCGACCAGCGCGTTGGAGGCATCGATGGCCGCGGCCCAGGACCCTTCGCAGGCCCCGACCTCCAGCCGCTCCGTGAGCTTGCCCTCGCGCCCCACCACGCGCCGTACGCGTGCCAGCTCACCCGTCAGCTGCAGATTCCGGTCCGCCATTTCATTGAACACGGCGGCGATCTCGGACATCACTCCGTCGCCCGCGACCGTCATACGCTTCCGGAAGTTGCCGTCGCGCATCGCCGACAGCGCCGTCAGCAGCCGATTCAGGGCCGCCGTCTCCACTTCCGTCGTCCCATTGCTACGGGACCGTCCGCCTTTCGCGCGCGTGCTCACGCCCCGCGCCGCTGCGCCAGACTCCACCGTGTCCCTCCCGCAGGGTCGACCATCCTCATCGCGCTTCCACTTCAAGCGTTCCCAGTGTTTCACTTCGGCGCACCGAACCGTTCGGCAGTGGGAACGTAACCGGGTGGACAGGGGTTCGTTGAACGCCACCACCCCCGAAACACGCGCCTCCGTTCCACACAACTTGGGCCGACGGTTTAGCCTGGCGGACGAATCGAGGACTTGCGAAACGGGCACAGGACTCGGGGGGAGCGACGAGAGGCCAATGGGGAGTGCTGTGATCACCGCGCGGGCTGCCGCCACCTTCGAGCCGGTCGGACGCTCGGTCGCCTCCGCCCGCGCGTTTGTCCGGGACACCCTCCAGGGCTGGGGGTTCCCCGACGTCGTGGACGACGCCGTCGTCCTGACCAGCGAACTCGTCACCAACGCCGTCGTACACGCCGGCACCGCCGCCGACGTCCTGTGTCTGCGTACGGACACCGGCGTGCGCGTCGAGGTCGGCGACCACTACCCCGAACGCGAGCTTCCGCTGCAGAGCTCCGGCCGCCAGCTCGGCGGCGTCGACCGGGAGGGCGGCCGCGGCCTGCTGCTCTGCGCGGCCCTCGCCTCCAACTGGGGCGTCGAGTACACCGCCACCAACAAGAAGGTCTGGTTCCAGCTCGACCTCCTCTCCCGCCCGGCGGGCACCCGCTCCGCCGGCCCCGCCCTGCCCGCCGCCGCCCTTCCGCTCGCCGACGCCCGCGTCCGCGTCGCCGTCATCCAGATCGACCGGGTCGGCGGCATCAGCGCCTGGAACGACGACGCCCAGGACCTCTTCGGCTTCGCGCCGGAGCAGGTCACCGGCAAGCCCCTCACCGACTTCGCGGCCTGGCCGCACACCCCCGGCACCTCGACCGGCATCGCCGACGCGCTCCGCCTCTCCCGCTGGGAAGGCTCGTACGGCATACGCGGCGCAGACGGCCGTGTCGTCCCCGTATACGCCTCCCACCTGCGCGTACGCGATGCCGACGGCGATCCCTCGACCGTCTGCCTGCTCGTCCGCGACGCCGAGCGCGCGGTGCTCCAAAGCCCCCAGCGCGTCTCCAGCTCGGAAGGCAGCACCAGCGACCGGGGCGCCTCGGCGGACCCGTTCGAGGTCTTCATCGGCTCCCCCGCCCCCGACGACCTCGACGGACTGCTCCAGCGCACCGTCGAGCGCGCCCGCGACATGCTCGACGGCGACTCCGCCTATCTGCTGCTCGCCACGGACGACGAGACCGAGCTGGAGGTACGGGCCTCCACCGGCCTGCCCTCCGCCCGCCAGCGCTTCGCCCGCGTCCCCGTCGAAGCCGGCACCGGCCGCTACGGCTCGGCCCGGATGCCGGCCGTCCACGAGGACCTCAGCGCCGTTCCGGGCGCCGTGCCGCTGCTCAACAACACCGGCATGCGCTCGGTCGTCACCGTCCCCCTCAAGGTCGAGGGCCGGCTCACCGGCTCGCTGGGCGTCGCCGCCGAATCCCCCGGCCGGTACAGCAACGAAGAGGCCCTCCGGCTGCAATTCGCCGCCGACCGCATCGCCCTCGCCGTCGAGTCCGCCCGCCTGGGCGAGCTGGAGCGGCTACGCCGCGGCTCCCTCTCCTTCCTCGTCGAGGCGTCCGACCTGCTCGCGGGCACCCTCGACCGGGACCAGACCCTGGCCCTCATGGCCCAGATGACCGTCCCCACCCTGGCCACCTGGTGCGCCGTCTACACCATCGCCGACCAGTCCTCCGAGCCCGAGCTGTCGTACGTCCTGCACGAGGACGAGGACCGCATCGACGGCCTCAAGGCGCTCCTCGCCAAGGTCGCGCCGCCTGACCCGGTCCCCACCCCCGGCGCCCGCATCTGGACCGCGCCCTCCGACGCCGCCCACGCCGCGGCCCTGCGCAGTTCGCTGCGGAGCCTCGGTCTCGGCGACGCCGGACGGCTCTCCGCCGGCCCCGGCACCTCCCTCGCGACCGCCTCGGCCGTCGGCGGCGAGACCGTCGTACTGCCGCTGGTGGCCCGCAACCGCGTCATCGGCATGCTCACGCTCGGCAAGCCCACCGACGACCACTTCCGCCAGGAGATCCTCGAACTCGCCGAGGACCTCTCCCGCAGGGCCGCCCTGGCCCTCGACAACGCCCGCCTGTACTCCGAGCGCACCGCCATCAGCCAGTCCCTCCAGCGCAGCCTCCTGCCGCCGGAGCTGCCGACCGTCCCCGGCGTGGAGGTCGAGGTCATCTACCGCGCGGCGGGCGAGGGCAACGAGGTCGGCGGCGACTTCTACGACCTCTTCCCCATCCGCGACGGCGCGTACGGCTTCGCCATCGGCGACGTCTGCGGTACGGGCCCGGAGGCCGCGGCCGTGACCGGACTGGCCCGGCACGCACTGCGGCTCCTGGCCCGTGAGGGCTTCGGCGGCCCGGCCGTCCTGGAGCGCCTCAACGCCGCCATCCTCGACGAAGGCGCCCGCAGCCGCTTCCTGACACTGCTGTACGGCGAGCTGTGGCCGCAGCACGACGGCAGCGCGATCCTCAAGGTGGTCTGCGCGGGCCACCCGCTGCCGCTCCGGCTCCGCCAGGACGGCTCCGTCGAGGCCGCCGCCGAACCGCAGCCGCTGCTCGGCGTGCTGGAGGAGCTGGAGCTGTACGAGCAGACGGTCACCCTCGACCCGGGCGACGTCCTGCTCTGTGTCACCGACGGCGTCACCGAGCGCCGCGAGGGCACTCGGATGCTCGGCGACGATGGACTCGTCGACGTCCTCACCACCTGTACGGGCCTCACCGCAGGCGCCGTCGCCGGCCGCATCCTGCGCGCCGTGGAGCGCTTCGCCGCCGAACCGGCCTCCGACGACATGGCCATCCTGGCGATGCGCGTCCCGGAGCTGCAGGACCCCTGACCGGACTGCCGTGAGCAGCGGCCCCGGACAGCAAGAAGGCCCCCGCCAAGTGACGGGGGCCTTCTTCTCAAGAGCCCCAATACGGAATCGAACCGTAGACCTTCTCCTTACCATGGAGACGCTCTGCCGACTGAGCTATTGGGGCGCGGCAACGGAGTAGATCTTACCCGAACTCCCGTACCCCTTTGACCACTGGAGCCTTACGCGGCGGCCTTCAGCAGCCCGCCCAGAGCGTTGCAGGCCGACACCACCCGGTGCAGGTCCCGCCGCGTCATCGCCGCGCCCACAGGCAGCGCCAGGCACTCGTCAGCGGCCCGCTCCGTCTCCGCCAGCCACACATCCCGCCGGAAGGCCGGCATCCGGTGTACGGGCGTCTGTACGGGCACCTGGCACCGCACCCCGCGCGCCCGCAGCGTCCGGGCGAACGCGTCCCGGTCCGGCCGGCCGTTCCCGGGCACCCGCACCACGTATTCGCGGTAGGCGTGCGCCACCCCCGCCGTCGCGGTGGGCGTCACCAGACCGCTGAGCCGCCCGGTCAGATACGCGGCGTTCCGCCGCCGACGCGCCACCGCCCCCTCGTGCTCCGCCCACGCCCGGCCTTCGAGGCCGGCCCCTGCCCCGCCCTCGACGTGCTCGACGACCAGGAGCGCACGGCGATCCCCGACGGCACGCAGGGCCGCCATGTCCACCGGGTGTCCGAAGAGGGACACGGGCACGACTGCCGCCGTACGCGGCGTCACCGCGGCCGCCACCGCTGACGCGCCGAGGCAGAAGGTTTCGGCGTCGATGTCGGCGAACACGGGCGTCGCCCCAGTTCCCCGTACTGCTTCCGCGGCCTCCGCGGTGGCGTACGACGGCACGATGACCTCGTCGCCAGTGCCTACTCCGGCCGCCCTCAGCATCTCCAGTGTCCCCATACCTGCGGATGGTGACGGCGCAACGTGAACATCAAGTAACACTGCGCACTGCATCGCGACAACAAAAAAGCTCCGGCCCCTGAACCGAAGTTCAGGGGCCGGAGCTGTTAAAGATTGTTCGGCGGCGTCCTACTCTCCCACAGGGTCCCCCCTGCAGTACCATCGGCGCTGAAAGGCTTAGCTTCCGGGTTCGAAATGTAACCGGGCG
>NZ_JBWKFF010000007.1:0-19927 GCF_056434425.1 Streptomyces sp. NPDC044033
AACAAGCGGGATGGGGGGGTATCTCGGGCCAGCCCCTCCCCCCCCCCCCCCCCCCCCCCCCCCCCCCCCCCCCCCCCCCCCCCCCCCCCCCCCCCCCCCGGGCCTCTCGGCATCTCCGCCCGGGCCGCTCGGCGTTTCGACCGCGGCGCCGCCGCGACGGCTTCACTTGGATTCGATCCGCCCCAGGGGCGCGGCGCTCTCCGACAGGGTCCGCCGCACCGCCGTCCAGCCGGCGTCCTCGATGCCGAGTGCGTGGCGGAGGTAGGCCGAGGTGGCCCGTTGGACCAGGGCGACGCGCTCGGGGTTCTCGTCCGTCGTCTCCCGGGCTTCGTAGCCGGCGATGCCGCCGAGGGAGTGCTCCGCCCCGAACAGGGTGAGCAGGCTCTTGCGTCCCGGGCTCAGGTGGTACGGGTCGGCGAGCCACTCCGGTCCCCTGACGGACAGCGGGGACTCGTCCTCGTCCCCCGCGACCACGAGGGCGGGCGTGGTCAGGTGCGCGAAGTCCGGTGCCTTCAGCCACGGGAGGTTCTCGGCCGCGAAGGGGGTCAGGTCGGCTCCGCCGCGGCCGGCCGTGGCGAGCAGCACGCCCGCCGTGATCCGCGGGTCGGACAGGTCCTCCGCCTTCCCGCTCTCCGGGTCGAGGACGCGCAGGCCCAGCAGGACGCCCGCCGTCTGGCCGCCGAAGGAGTGCCCGGCCGCGGCGATACGGCCTCGGTCCAGGCGCCCGCCGAGACCGGGCACGGCGGCCTCCAGCAGATCAAGCCGGTCGAGGACGCGCTTCATGTCCTCGACGCGGCAGCGCCAGAGCCGCGGTGTGCGGGGATCGTCCTGGGGAAGACCCACGGTCCTGGAGTCGAGATGGGTGGGCTGGATCACCACGAAGCCGTGAGCGGCCCAGTAGTCGGCCAGCGGGCCGTAGCCGTCCAGCGACGAGCCGAAGCCGTGCGAGAAGAGGATGACCGGCAGTCCGCTCCCGGTCGCCGGCGCGGAGATCCTCACCCGCAGGTCCTCACCGCGGCCCGGTGCGTCCAGCACCACCGGCTTCACCGAGACGATGGGGGCGGTGGCGGCCGTGGCCGTCGCGTCTGATGCGCTCATGGGAGGTCGTCCTTCGCGTTTCCGAGGGGAAACCGGCGAACAGCCGGTCACGGCCCCGCCTTCCGCCGTGGTGGCGGGGCCGTCACGCGTTACGCTAAAACCTGACGTTGACGTCAGAGGCAAACATTTCCGCCGGCTGTTACCGGGCTCACATCGGAGAGACACATGCGTATCGGCGAGCTCGCCACCAGGACAGGTGTCAGCGTGCGCGCCCTGCGCTACTACGAGGAACAGCGCCTGCTCACCTCGGAGCGCAGCCCCAGCGGCCAGCGGCAGTACCCGGACAGCGCGGCCGACCGCGTCCAGCTGATCCAGCAGTTGTACGCCGCCGGGCTGCCGAGCAAGTCGATCGCGGAACTGCTGACGTGTGTCGTGGACGGTGCGGCCACGCCGGAGCTGCTCGACCGGCTTTCGGCGGAATGGGACCGCATCGACAGCCGGATCGGCGATCTGGTGAGCGCCCGGGACCGGCTGGGCACCGTCATCGCCGGTGCCGCAGCGAACTGGCGGACAGGGCGGCGCTGCCGGCCCCAGTAGCCCGCTCGCGGGGCAGCTTTGTACGGCCGTACGAGGCTGCGTCGTACGGCCGTACCGCCTGCGCCGCTACACCGGCTGCGGCTCGAAGTCCCAGAACGGCCGGATGCGGGTGCGGGCCGCGACCGTGTGGCGGTGCTGGGCGCCGAGCGTCCGGGAGAGCTGCTGGAGCGCGTCCTGCTCCAGCTTGTCCGCCTCGTCGCGCTGGCCGAGACCGCGCAGGTCGGCGGCGAGGCCCACCTCGCAGGAGAGGGTCAGCGGGTGCTGGCCGCCCAGGGTGCGGCGGGCCCGGGTCAGGGTGTCGCGGCTGAGCTCGGCCGCGTCGTCGACACGGCCGATGAGGTTGCGGCAGCTCGCCGCGTTGAGGGCGCACCCCAGCGTCCAGGGGTGGTCCTCGCCCATGGCCTCCCGCATGCGGCGCAGCGCCCGCTCGGCCGACTCGTACGCCTCCTGCCGCTCACCCCCCTCCCGCAGTACGAGCGCGATGTTGCCGTACGCGCCGATGGTGAAGGGGTGGTCCTCGCCCAGGACGGTGGCGTAGCGCTCGGCCACGTCCTCGGCGCGGCGGCGGGCGTCGTCGAGGTCGGTGCCGATGGCGCGCAGCAGGCTGGCGTAGTCGCAGGCGACGCGCAGCGAGCCGGGGTTGTCCCGGCCGAGCACCCGCTCGCTGCGCTCCAGGGTGGTGGACAGCAGCGCTTCGGCGGCCGAGAGGTCGCTGTCCTGGCGGCGCAGGCACATGGCCAGGTTGTGCTGGGCCATCAGGGTCTGCGGGTGGTTGCGGCCGAGGACCTGGAGGTGCAGGCGGACGCCGAGCTCCTGGCGGGAGGTGGCCTCGGTGTAGCGGCCGAGGAGCCGCAGCCCCCAGGCGTAGTTGAGCGCCTTGCCCAGGGTGCTGGGGTGCAGGGTGCGCAGCACCCGCTCGTGCGCTTCGAGCGTCTCGCGGTCCAGGTCGAGGGCTTCCTGGTACCTGCCGAGGAGGCGCAGTACGACGTTGACGTTGTTGCGGGCGCTCAGGGTGCGGGGCTCGTCGTCGCCCAGCACTTCCCGGTAGCGCTCCCAGACGGTCTCCAGCAGGCCCTGCGCCTCCGGGTAGCGGCCGCGGGCCATCACGTTGGCGGCCAGTCCGCTCATGGCCTTGAGGAGTTCGAGCTCGTCGGGGTCGTCCTGCGCGCTGAGCTGGTCGACGGCGGTGCGGCTGAGCTTCTCCGCCTCCTGGTAACGGCCCAGCATCCGCAGCATGTTGGCCTGGTGGTGGCTGAGGATGATCAGCTGGTCGCGGTCGGCGCCGAAGAGGGCGCTCCAGGCCACGCGGACCTTCTCGCACAGTTCCAGGCCGGTGCGGAACTCGCCGCGCTGGTAGAGGTAGCGCAGGCAGTTGAGGACGAACCGCTGGACCTTGGGGTCCTCGCTGTCGAGGGCGCCGCAGGATTCGAGGTGCGGCACCAGCTCGGCGTAGCGGGACCAGAGCCGGCTGTCGGAGGAGCGGCCGGGGTCGGCGGCGGTGAGGGAGTCCTGCACGACGCGGGAGAGGGTGGTGTGCTCGCGGTCGGACATGGTGTCGCGGACGAAGCCGTGGACCATGCGGTGCATCTGGACGGTCTCGACGCCGCTGCCGGCGTCCTCGGAGATGGCCTGCTGGTACTCGATGCGGACGACGGAGTACTGGATGAGGATCTTGAGCGCGCGGTTCCACTTCAGGGTGTCGTTGGTCAGCCAGCTGAGCCGCTCGGGCAGCCGCCCGGCGCCCATCTCGCGCAGCAGCCGCAGCGGTACGGGGCCGGGCGCGAAGAAGACGCACAGCCGGAGCAGGTCGACGGCCTCCTGCATGTTCTCGCGCAGGGTGTTGAGCAGTATGTCCCACGCCTTGGGGAACGCCTCCGGGTAGGACGGCGAGGTCTGCAGGACGTCCTCGGAGTCGGAGACGGAGCCGCTGACCAGGGCGACGTACTCCTCGACGGGCATCGCGGACTGGCCGAGCCAGCCGGCGGTCTGGTCGAGGAGGAGCGGCAGGTCGTCCAGGGCGGCGGCGAGGAGGTGGGCCTCGGCGGGGCTGAGCCGGCCGGCGCGGCGGCGTACGAAGGCGACGCTCTCGTCGCGCGCGTACACGGGGACGTCCATCAGCTCGGCGTCGTGGCCGCCCCAGTCGCGGTTGCGGGTGGTGATCAGTACGTGGCCGGGGCCGGAGGGCACCGCGTCGGCGACGGCGGCGGGGTCGTCGGCGCCGTCGAAGACGAGGAGCCAGCGGCTGTGCGGGTTGCCGATGCGCAGCGCCTCGTGGACGGCGCGGATGCGCTCGCCGTACTCGCTGCCGGCGTCGACGAGGCCGAGGGCGGGCGCGAGGGCGGCGAGGCCCTCGCGCATGGCGGCGCGGGTGTGCGCGGGCACCCACCAGACCAGGTCGTAGTCGGAGGCGAAGCGGTGCGCGTACTCCGCGCCGATCTGGGTCTTTCCGACGCCGGACATGCCGTGCAGGGCGCAGACGGCGGCGCCGCTGGGGGCCTCCTCGAACCAGTCGTGGAGGGCGCTGAGCAGGGCGTCGCGGCCGGTGAAGCGGGGGTTGCGGCGCGGCACCGGGCCCCAGACCTCGGGCGGGTCGTCGGGGAAGCGGGGGGTGCCGGGCCGGTCGTCCTCGATGTACGGGCCCTCGGTCGGCAGCCCCAGTCGGCCCAGCACCCGTCGTTCACTCTCCTCGGCGCCGATGCGCCACAGGTCCGCGGGGGCCAGCAGCCCGGTCGCGTTGGGAAGTTGACGGGTCGTCACACTGACGGCGGCGAACCGGTCGGCGTGGGGCTCGACGACGGCGTGCAGCGCGGCGTTCCACTCCTGCTCGGTGCGCGGCCCCAGGGAGAAGTACCAGTCGCTGAGGATCAGCAGGGTCTTGCCGGGCTGGTCGAGGAGGTCCGTCAGCGTGCTCTCCAGCGACTGCTCCACCGAGCCGTCCCAGCGGCGGAGCACCGGCCGATGGCCGAGGCGTTGCAGCCGGTGGCTGATCCACGCGGCCCAGGGCCGGTTGTAGCCCGCGTAGCTGATGGTGAACTGCTGCGACCCGGCGCTCTCGCCGGGTCCTCGCTGTGCGGCCATCCGACCGTTCCCCTCGTGTCTGAGCGAAAGCGACAGTCGAGTCGGCGGGGATGTCCGGCGCCCACTCGGATGCTTCTCTCTGTCTTACCGCAGAGCCGTGCCCACGCGCCGCCCTATCCGGCCGCGCCGCGCCGCCGCCACCTCGGCGGCGGCTCGCGCCCGCGGGCCGAGTGCGCCGGGGTACGCGGGCAACCGAGCGTACGCGTCGGCCATGGAGTGCGCGAATTCCCTTCCCTCGTCGGTGAGTTCGGGTGCTTGAACGAACCCGGGAAGGACGGCTCCCACCTGGGCCCAGCAGCGGGCGTGCGCGGCCCACGCGGCGTGCTGCCCCGGCCCCCGGGCGGCGGCGACGCGGCCCCACAGGTCGGCGAGGGCCACGTGCGCGTACAGCCCCTGCAAGAGGCCGCCGAACGGGCGCGGGTCGGGGCGCCAGGGCGCCCAGTGGCGCGCTTCGGGGCCGGCCCGGTGCAGCGGCACGAGGTCGAGGACCGCGGCGAGCTTCGAGTGCTGTATCTCGTGCGCCAGCGTGGTGGCCAGGTCCAACGCGGTCGCGGGCCGGGAGGCGAAGGCCGCGCCGAAGGCGTCCGGCATCGTCGCGGCCACCAGGCCGCTGGGCGGGGTGCGGAGCGGGACGACGCAGCCGAGCAGCGCGGAGAGCTCGGCGGCGCGCTCCGGCGCGGCGCGCTCCAGGAGCGCCATGGCGTCCCGCCACAGGGTGTGCCAGCGCGCCTGTTCGGCGGCGGTGGCGCGGTCGGTGGGCACCACGGCGGTGCCGGGGCCGCCGCCGTCGGGCTCGCGGTCCGGGTCGAGGTCGTCGAAGGGCACGGGGGCGGAGCGCGGCCCGGCGGGCGGCAGGGAGGCCAGCGGCAGCCAGCGGCAGCCGGGCGGGCAGGGCACGCCCCCTCGGCCGCCCTCGATCAGCACGTCGCGGGCGGTCGGGTGGGTGACCGCGCCGAGGGAGGGCAGGACGAGGGCGCCGCGGCGCAGCGGCAGCCGGACGCGGAAGGGCACGCCCGCGCGGACGGCCGCGGCGGCGGCGATGGCCGCGAGGCCGTCCGAGAGCTGCCCGGCGAAGCCTGCCGCCGGTGGTTCGCCCGCTCCTGACGGCGCGGCGGGCGCGGTGCGGCGGCGGTGCGCGAGGCGGAGCGTACGGGCGGCCCAGGCGCCGACGAGGGGGTAGCCGATGACCTGGCGGGCGGCCTCGGGGTCGGCGCGCTCGGCCGCTGCCAGCAGGGTCCAGTGGGCGTCGAAACGCGGCTCGTGGCCGGCCTCGTCGGCGAGGGCCCGTAGCAGCAGGAGGCGCTTGCTGTACTGGGAGGTGTTGATCAACTCGGCGGCGGCGGGCGGGCACTGGGTGCGGGCGAGGGCGCGCAGCACCTGCGGGGGCATCCGGTGGGTCATCGGACCGCCGCGGTGTGCCGGGCCCGCGCGGCGGACTCTTCGAGGCGGCGGGCCGCGTGCCGGATCAGCCGCTGGAGGTCGGCGCAGTAGACGGAGGGGTGGTGGAATCCTGAGCCCTCGCGGTAGCGGTGGGCGTAGTTGCCGCCGCCGCACACCCGCTGGACGGGGCAGCCGCTGCACGTGTCGCACAGGCCGCGGGCCCCGAGCTGGCGGGCGGCGATGCCGGGGTGGTCGAGGGCCGCGTCGAAGGGGTGGCGGAAGACGTCGAGGCCGGTGGCGGCGGCGCCCTCGTACGCGGACTTCAGGGAGTCGATCTGCTCGATCGACCCGTCGGCCTCGATGACGACGGTGGCCACGGGCGTGGTGCCCAGGGCCTCGGTGGCGCTGGGCGCGCCGAGGAGCAGCAGCACGGCCTCCTCGAAGAGCCTGATCCGGGGCGCGCCGGGGCCCCCTTCCCACCAGCGGTCGAAGAGCCGGGCGAGCCAGTCCCCGTAGACGGTGCGCAGGCCCGCCGGGTCGGCCAGCGGCGGCGGCGCCGACCAGTTGGCGTGCGGGAGGAGGAAGTCGAGGGTGGGCGGGCGGAAGGCGAGGAGGGAGTCGTACAGCTCGTCGGGGTCGGTGGCGGGGTCGGCGGTGCACAGGATGCCGGCGTAGGCGTCGGGCCGCTCGGCGAGCAGCCGCAGCCCGCGGGCGACGGCGTCGAAGGAGGGGCGTCCGGCGTGGTCGACGCGGGCCCGGTTGTGGCCGGGCAGCCCGCCGTCGAGGCTGACGCCGACGCGGATGCGGGCGTCGGCGAGGCGGGTGACGCGCTCCTCGGTGAGGAGGGTGGCGTTGGTCTGGGTGGTCGTGGTGAGTTCGGTGCCGGGATCGAGGCAGGCGCGGATGGCGTCGGTGTGGCGCAGCAGCGGTTCGACGCCGGTGAGCAGGGGTTCGCCGCCGTGCAGGACGGCCTCGACGGCGGACAGGCGGTGGGTGCGGGCGTGCTCGGCGATGCGCTCGGCGGTGCGCTCGACCGTACGGGCCGAGACGGTGGCGGGGCGGTCGCGCCAACTGCCGTCGGGGCCCGCGTAGATGTAGCAGTAGGTGCAGGCGAGGTTGCAGCGGCTGTGCACCTTGAGGACGAACTGCCGGAACGGCACGGGGGCCACGCCCTGGGCGCGCAGCGCGGCCACGTCGAGCCGGTCGTACGGCCAGGGCGCGTGCGAATGCGCCATCGTCGGCCTCCCCCCTCTGTGTCTCTCGTCCCTTTGTGTCTCTCGTCCCTTTGTGTCTCTCGTCGCCGCCTCTCCCCAGGGCGGCCGAAATTAGCGCTCAGGACGCGTTGGAGAAGGCGCAGAGCACGCTCGTGGGCTCCACCGTGCGGCGCACCAGCACATCGAGCACCGCCGACAGGGCCGGACTGTCCAGGGAGCGCAGCGCGTCGAGGTCGATGCCCGTCAGATCGGGCAGAGCCCCCTCCCCGTCGTCCGGGCCCGCGGGACGAGCGTCGGTGCCGTCGTCTGTCAACCTGCTCTCCTCACAAGCGCGTTGCCCAGCTGAGAACATGTGCCCACTCGCTATCGCGCGGAAACTCATGGCCGGTGATCCTCTGCGAGTCGGCGGAGGCGTTCCTCGGTGTCGGCGCGCTTCCCCCCGTCCTCGTGCGGCAGCAGATCCCACCAGTACAGCGCCCGCTGGTACGAGCGCTGCGCGGCCACCGGCAGCCCGGCGGCCAGCAGCGCCTCGCCGCCGTGGTGCAGCGCGCCCGCCGCGAGCCGCATGGCGTCCTCGCGGGCCTTCCCGGACAGGCCGTCCCGGGCGAGCAGGGCGGCGCTCGCGGCGGACTCGTAGCTGTCGGCCGCGCGCTCGGGCTGCCCCAGCAGCTCCTGGGCGCGCCCGTGGTCGTACCAGGCCGCGGCGGCCCGCATCGGGTCCTGGGCGCCGCTCGCCGCCCGGCTGAGGATGAACTCGCCCTCCCGCAGGTCGACGACGTCCCACTCGTCGGCGTACCGCTGCAGCAGCGCCCGCCCCAGCAGCAGCAGCGTCCGGTTCATCCGGGGGTCGTCGTGCACCATCTCGGCGCGGGCCTCCCGCAGCACGCGCACGGCGGCGGAGGGGCCCACCCGGTCGGGCGCGGCGCGGGACAGCTCCAGCGCGGTCTCGCCCCAGTCGGTCAGCACGTCGGCGTAGGCGGCGTCGCCGGTGCGCAGCGCCTTGCGCGCCGACGCGTACAGATGCACGGCCCGGTCCAGCTCGTCGGGGTCGCCCGAGGCCGCGTACCGCTCGCGGTGGACGCGGGCGGTGCGGGTCAGCGCCTCGGCCCGGGCGGGTGTGTCCTCGGTCAGCCGCCGGGCGCGGTCGAGCACCGAGAGCACCCGCTCGTGCTCGGACTCGCCGCCGAGCAGCAGCGCGTCGGCGAGGTCGAGCAGCGCCCGTACGTGCAGCTGGGAGTGGGCCTCGACGGATTCGAGCAGCTCGGCCGCCGTCGCCAGTGGTGCCACCGCCTGGAGCGCCAGGAGGCGGGCGGCGGCCGGCGCGGACTGCGCGCCGGCCAGGGCGAGGAGGGCGCGCCCCAGCTGGAGGCTGAGCGGGCCCAGTTGGCGGCGGCCGGGCGCGGGGTCGCCGGCCAGGTCCGTCAGCTCTTCCACCACCCGCTCCAGGAAGGCGAGTTCGCCGGTCTCCCGCCACAGGTCCCACATCACCCAGGACCATTCGAGGGCCGCGTCCAGGACCGCCCGGTCGACGGCGCCGTCGCGCGCCGCGGCCTGCCGCAGCTCCCGTTCGGCGGCGCGCAGCAGTTGCCGGGCGTCCTCGTGCTCGTTCGCGGCGATCAGCTCCCGGGCGCTGGCGTGCAGCACCTTCCCGAACACCCGGTGGGCGCGCGGGCCGGCGCCGGAGCGCGCGGCGGCGGCCGCCGCGGGCCCCTGCGCCTCCCGCAGCACCCCGGGGTCGCCCTGGTCCTCCCACAGCCGCAGCAGCACCTCGGCCAGCAGCACCTCCGCCTCCGGGCGCGGGCCGGCCGCGGACTCGGCGGCGTAGCGCAGCAGCCGGGCGGCCTCCAGCAGGCACTCGACCGCGCCCCGCTCGTCGTAGCGCGTGAGCTGCTCGCGGGCGCGGCGCACGGCCTCGGCGCGCCCGCCGGGCGGCGCGGCGGGGGACGGCGCCGCGGGCTCGGCGGCACGGGTCGGCAGATAGCGCTGCAGCACCTGGTAGGAGACCTCCGCGAAGGGGCGGGGCATCCGGTCCTCGGGGCGGCGCGCGCCGACGGCGGGCAGCGCGGCCTCCGGCGCCGCCAGGAGCGCCTCGCCGGGCCGCTGCACGCCGGTGAGCTGGGCCGCCGCGACGGCCGGGAAGTTACGGGCCCCGGTGCCGAAGCGCTGGGCGACGTACTCGGAGCAGTGCTTGAGCACCAGGGTGGCCTCGTCCCGGGGCAGCGGGCCCAACAGGACGTTCCGTACGCCCTCGTGGAAGTCGTACCACTGCTCGCCGTCGTCCGGATCGGCCGGTTCCAGCTGCCGCAGCATCCCGCTGAACAGCACCTCCGCCATCTCCGCGGGCCCCGACTGGGGCAGCATCGTGCGCTGCACCAACTGCATGACGGGCAGCGTCAGCGGGGCCGCCGCCAGATACACGGCGAGTTTCACGGCGGCCGGGGAGGCGGTCGAGCGGAAGCGCTGCACGGTCTCGCGCGGGGAGCGCCGCGGGGGCCCGCCCTCGATGGTCGCGGCGGCGTCCTGATCGGCCCGCACCCAGCCCACCGCGCCGGGGGCAGCCGCGGCCCCGGTGCCGGACAGCAGCCGCGCCCAGGTGCCCAACGCGGCCTCGGTGGGCGGCAGTACGGGCACGGGCAGCGCGCCTTCGGCGGCGGGGTCGGCGGCTGCGCCGTCCCAGCTCGGGCCGCGCCGCGCGGAGGCGAACCGCAGCCGGGCGCCGGGCTCCTCGTCGCGGTGCAGGGTGCCGGGCTCGACGGGCAGCCTCGTGCGCGACCACAGCCGCTGCGGCAGCGGCTGGAGCACGGCGACGGGGGCCTGCCGGCCCCAGCGGTGCAGCAGTTTGTGCGCCTGGCCGCTGCGCCACAGGGGGCCGACGCAGTCGCTGATGAGCACGGTGAGGCGGCGGCCGGTGGGGTCGCGCAACTGGTCGGCGGCGCGCAGCCGTTCGCCGCCGCGCGGCCCGGTGCCGATCAGCGGCTTGCCGCCGGGCACCTCGTGCAGCCGGTGCACCTGGACGTCGCGGAACGCGCCGAGCTGCTCGCAGACCTGCCGGACCTCCTCCAGCGTGCGGTCCCACACGGCCATCGACGGGGAGGCGTCGATGAGCAGGGCGAGGCTCGTCTCGCGCCGCTCCACGGCCCTGAAGACCGGCAGCACCATCCCGGCGCGGGCGCTGCGCTCGGCGGTGGCGCTCTCGTCGAGGGTGTGCCGGACGGCAGGCGCCGAGGGCCGGTAGCGCTGCAAGGGGCGCAGGGCGCGCTGGAGTTTGAGGAGGCTGGGCAGGGTGGTGGCGGCGGGGACGGCGATGGGCACCCCGCCGACGGTGCGCCGGCCGGGCCGGCCGCCGACGGCGTGGATGGCTACGGGGTCCGGTGCTTCGGAGTCGTCCCCGGCCACCGGTTCCGGTGGCGGCAGCGCCTCCCGCGGCAGCGGCTCCCCCGGCTTCGCGCCGCGCTCGGCGGAGGCGTCGGCGGGCGCCGGCGCGTGGGCGAGCGGCTCCCGCGCGGCGGGGTCGGAGGGGGGCGTGGCGTAGTGGGCGAGCCACAGTCCGTCGGCGACCTCTTCGGCCGACGGGTCGAGGCCGTGCTCGCGCAGCAGGCCGATGACATCGGCCAGGGGGTCGTCGGGCACGGCAGGCACATCCATCACCTCGACCGGTCGAGCCGCCGCATGAGGGTCTTGGCGAGGTCCTCGGTGCTCTTGGTCGCGTAGCTGGAGAGGTAAATGGCGTTGAGCAGTTGGTCGGCGGCGACGAGTTCGGTGGCGGAGCGGGTCAGGAACTCGTTGATCAGCTCCTGGCCGGAGGCCACCCCCTCCTCGCCGAAGTGGGCGCGGACCATGGCGGCGAGGCGGTGTTTGTCGGGGCGGCCCAGCGGCAGGTGGATGCAGCGGCGCATCAGGGCCGCGGGGAAGTCCCGCTCGCCGTTGCTGGTGAGGACGACGAAGGGGAACGCCCGGCAGCTGACCCGGCCGCCGGTGATCCGCACCCGCCGCCCGTCGTCGGTCAGCACGTCGACGTCGGGCTCCCGGTCGGCGATGCGCTCCAGCTCGGGGATGGGGAACTCGCCCTCCTCCAGGATGTTCAGGAGGTCGTTGGGCAGGTCGATGTCGCTCTTGTCGAGCTCGTCGACGAGCAGCACGCGGGGCCTGCCGAAGGGCAGCATGGCGGTGCCGAGGGGGCCGAGCCGGATATAGCCGCCGATGCCGCGGGGCGCCGCCGCGTCGACCGCGTGATCGGGGCCCCCGCCGAGCTGCACGTCCTGGAGGCGGGCTATGGCGTCGTACTGGTAGAGGCCCTCGGTCAGGGTCGTCCGGCTCACGATCGGCCACCGCAGCACCCGGCCCAGCCCCAGCTCCCGGGCCACGGCGTGCGCCAGGGTGGACTTTCCGGTGCCGGGGTCGCCGGTGACCAGCAGCGGCCTGCGCAGATAGAGCGCCGCGTTGATCAGCTCCAGCTCCTCGCCCTCCGGCCGGAACATCTCGGCCTCGCCGACCGGCCCGAGACGGCGGTTGGAGGAGCTGTCGGCGGCGCCGGCGGGTTCCAGCTCGGGGCCGCCGTCGAAGTCGCGCCACGGCGGCGGGGCGGGGAGCTCGTCGATCCGGCGGTGCGGCTCGCCCGTGCCCCGGTAGATGAGCCAGTCGTTCACGTCTCGCTCCTCGTCACAGCGGTTCCCACAGGTATCCGTCTTCGGCCGGTGCTTCCGCGGCCGGGGCCGGCGGGTCGTACAGCAGTGCCATGTCTCTGGCCCAGAACGCCTCCGGGTCCCGTGCGTGCGCCCCGGCGCGGAGCCGGTGCAGGGCCGCCGGCAGCGCGTCGGGCCGCGGTACGGACGCGAGTGCCCCGCCGAGCTTCCGCTCGAAGTCCCGCCGTCCGTACCGCCAGGCGGCGTCCCTGTTCCATACGGCTATGCCGTGACCGGTGCTCACCACCCGCAGCAGAATCTCCTCCGGCACCGGCCCCTCGGCCGGGCAGAACAGGGCGGGCACCGCCTTGGGGTCCGCCTCCCGCAGCTCGGACAGCGTGATCGTGGAGCGCAGCCCGCCGTCCTCGCCGTGCAGCGCGAACAGCCGCAGGGGGCCGTCCGCTATGCCCTTCCAGCGGCGCTCGTGTGCGCGTCGCGGGCTGTCCTCGGACTGCCGGCCGGGCGACGGCTCCCCGGGCCCGGGCCGCTCCGCCCAGCGTACGGTCACGGGGCGCTGCGCGCCCAGCGGATCGCGCCCGGCTATCGGCCAGCGGTCCACGGGGAGGTCGAAGAGGCCGATCGGCAGCCGGACTTCGAGGGCGGCGTGGCGGCCCGGCCGGTCGGACCAGTCGAAGGCCCGGCCGAGCGGCCGGAGCAGCTGGTCGGCGAGGTCCTCGCGCAGCACGCCGCTGTCGTCCTGGTCGCGGAAGCCGGTGTCGAACTCGTCGCCGTCGGTGCCGCTCAGCGTCCAGCCGTAGTGGACCGCCCGCGAGTGGCCCGCGTCCGCGCGGTAGTACAGCTCGTAGACCTCCAGCTGCACGAGGGGTGCGAGCCCGGTGGCTGCGCGCTCGCCGCGGACGGCGCCGCCCCAGGCGCGCAGGGCTTCGCAGGGGCCGCCGAGCCGGTCCAGGAGCCCGTCCTCGCGGGCGGTGGCGGTGTACCAGGCCAACAGCCGGCGGCGCGGCTCGGGGTCGTCCAGGGGGTCCTGTTCGGCGACGGCGACGCTGTAGAGGAGGGTCGCCTCCAGACTCGTCCGGCCGCGCGCGTCGTGCAGCAGGTCCAGGCCGTCGCGCCACAGGTGCGGGGTGGTGTCGGGCTCGATCCAGTCGCCGCGCACCGCCTCGACGGCGGCGATGACGCTGCGGGGGTGCTCGGGCGGCTCCATCTGGGCCAGCAGGCCGCGCAGCTCGGTGCGCCGGGCGTGGCTCAGGGACCCTTCGGGGCGCCCGTACTCGGGTGTGGCACGCGTCCGCACCGTCGTCCAGCTCTCCATGCCGCGCAGGGCGCCGTCCGTCCGCGCGGGGCTGAAGTGGTGGGTGTAGTGGGCGAGGTCGTGGGTCTGCCACAGCAGGTGGTAGAGGTCGCCCGCGCCTTCCGTGAAGAGGCCGCGGAGTTGCAGCAGGGAGGAGGCGAGGCCGCCGCGCCGGTCGTTGGCCTGGTGGGTGACGATGCCGATGACCTCCGCGCGCGCCCGGTGGTAGACGGGCCCGCCGGAGATGCCGCGGGGGACGGTGAGCCCGTCGAGCAGATACTGCTCGTTGGCGCTCTCGCCGCGGGTGCCGGCCACGGTGCCGCCGATGGTGCCGACGACGCTGATGGGGCGCAGCGGCCCGGTCTCGCGGGAGTGGCCGAAGAAGAGGATCTGATCGCCGGGGTCGCCGGTGTCCTCGGACAGCGGCAGGAACACGTGGGGCTCGGCGTCGTACGCGCGGATGATCGCGATGTCCACGCCGTCCTCGGGGCAGTGCAGGAGGTGCCGCACCTCGCCGACGGTGCTGCGCCCGTCGAAGACCAGCCCGACCTCGCGGACTCCGGTGCCGCCCTCACCCATCCCGGCGCCCCCCTCCTCCCGTTGCAGTACGTGAGCGCAGGTGAGCACCCAGCCGGGCGCCACGAAGAACCCGCTCCCCCAGGCCGTCGGCTGCCCGTCGGCGTCGGGAAGGAGTCCTTCTTCCGCATACCCTTCCGCAGTCGAATGGATGCGCACCGTGGCACGTTGGACACGACGTGCGAGAGCGTTCCAGGACACGGTCACGCGCCGTCGCTCCCCCCGATCGCGCCGTCGGGCGCGGCCGGCGAGCCTCCCTTCCAGCTGAGGGTCACATTGATCGCGGCCTTCGCCTCGCCGTCGGCCAGCAGCGAGAACACCTTGCCCAGCCCGCCCGTCAGCTCGATCCCGAACTCGACCGTGACCTCATCGGGCCGGGCCCGACTGGTGGCCTCGCGCAGCGAGCCCGCGACGCCTTTGACCAGCTCGTTCAGCCCCTCGACCTTGGCGGCGACGGCGTCGCCGAACCCCGTCTGGGTGTAATTGCCGGCAGCGCCCTCGGCGAGCGAGATTCTCGCCCAGACCGGCGTGCCGTCCGGAAGTACCACCTGCTTGATCGCGCCAGCCATGTCGTCCCCCGTCAACTGGACCTCTCGGCCTACTTGTTGAGTGCGATCAGGGTATCCCCGGCCAGTGTCAAGCGCACCCCCCGCGCCCTCCGGGCGGGCCCGGCCGCGGGGCCAATATCCTGGTGGGGTGGGGCCCCGCGATTCCTCTTCGGGCCTCTCGACACCTTTTCGAGTCCCTCGGATCCCCGCATCCGGCGGACTTCCCGGAACCATTCGGAGCGACTCTTGTACTTCACCGACCGCGGCATCGAGGAGCTGGAGAACCGGCGTGGCGAGGAGGACGTGTCCCTCGGCTGGGTGGCCGAGCGGCTGCGCGAGTTCGTCGACCTCAACCCGGACTTCGAGGTGCCGGTGGAGCGGTTGGCGACGTGGCTTGCGCGCTTGGACGACGAGGACGACGAGTAGGGGGCGCAGAGGGTTCCACAGGAGGAGCAGGGCAGAGGCGACCGCTCCACGGTGGCCGCTCCCCCTCCGCACGGCGGCCGACTCACGCCATATCGCGTCCCGCGACGGGAGGCGGGAGGCAGGTCCTCGGCTCCATCCTGCTTGACATCCAAGGGCCGCGATATATCGTGTATCGCAGACAGACGCGATATGTTGCGTCGCCCATCTACCAGGGAGGCCCTGGATGCCAGCGCCATCGGAGTGGTCGCTCGACGCACCGCGGAAACTCACCTTCGAGGGACCGGTCACCACGCTCCACGTACGCCTCGTCGGCGGCACGGTCAACGTCGTGGGGACCGACAGCGGGCCCGCCCGGCTGGAGCTCTCGGCGATCGAGGGCCCGCCCCTGACCGTCAACCACCAGGGCGGCGACCTCACGGTCACCTACGACGACCTCCCCTGGAAGTACTTCCTCAAGTGGTTCGCGCCCAATGGCGCCCGGCGCAACGTGCACGTGACCCTGACCGTGCCCACGACCACCCGCGTCGAGGTCGGCGTCATCGAGGCCAGCGCGGTCGTGTCCGGTGTGTCGGGCCGTACGGACGTACGCGGCGTGACCGGTGACACCACCCTCGTCGGCCTGACCGGGGAGGTCCGCGCCGACACCGTCTCCGGCCGGCTCGAAGCGCAGGGGCTCTCGGGGGACCTGCGCTTCAACTCCGTCAACGGGGACCTCACTCTGGTCGAGAGCGGGGGCGGCGACGTGAAGGCCGACTCCGTCAGCGGCGACATGGTCGTCGACCTCTCCCCCGGGGCCAAGGGCTCCGACATGAACCTGACGACCGTCTCGGGCGAGGTCGCCATACGGCTGCCGCACGCCGCCGATGCGGAGATCGACGCCAATACGGCCAGCGGCGCGGTCTCCAACGCCTTCGACGACCTTCGGGTCAGCGGCCAGTGGGGCGCCAAGCGCATCACCGGGCGGCTGGGCGCGGGCAGCGGCAAGCTCAAGGTCACCACCGTCTCGGGCTCGGTGGCGCTGCTGCGCAGGCCGCCGTCCGAGGACGGCGCGGACGAGGCCGGCACCGGGGACGCGACCGACGCAGCCACCGAGCGAAAGGACCTCTGATGCCCCCCGTCTTCGCCCACGGCCGACTCCGCCTCTACCTCCTCAAGCTCCTGGACGAGGCCCCTCGCCACGGCTACGAAGTGATCCGCCTGCTGGAGGAGAGGTTCCAGGGCCTGTACGCGCCGTCCGCCGGCACCGTCTACCCCCGCCTGGCCAAGCTGCAGGCCGAGGGCCTGGTCACCCACGCCACGGAGGGCGGCCGCAAGGTCTACTCCATCACCGCAGCGGGCCGCGCCGAACTGGCCGACCGGCAGGGCGAGCTGGCCGAACTGGAGCTGGAGATCCGCGAGTCGGTCTCGGAACTCGCCGCGGAGATCCGCGAGGACGTGCGCGGTTCGGCGAACGACCTGCGCCGCGAGATGCGTGAGGCGGCGCGCGAGACCCGTACGAAGTCCTCCGGCTCGGACGCCCAGGCCGACTCCGCCCGCACGGGCTTCCCCGAAGCGTCCGACTTCTTCGACGGGGCGTGGGGCGACAAGGAGGGATGGCAGCGGGCCAAGGAGGAGTTCAAGCAGGCCAAGCAGGAGTGGAAGGAGCAGGCCCGCCGGGCAAAGGAGGAGAGCCGCCGCGCCCGCCAGGACGCGCAGCAGGCCCGCCGCTCGGCCAAGCAGGCCCAGGACCACGCGCGGGACGAGGTGCTGCGCATCAAGGAGCGCGTACAGGAACAGGTCCGCGAACACGCGCGCCACGGCGACTGGCCCAGCGGCATCCTTGAGGGCGTCAGCGCGCTGGCCAAGGAACTGGGCTCCCTGGCCGGCCAGCAGCGGGACACCACCAAGCCCGCCACCGACGCCGCCGACGTCAAGGTCGAGCGCGTGGACCTGAACAAGGACGCCGACTCCGCGGCCGCGGAAGACCTGCCGGCACCGGAGTGGGCGACAGCCGACGACACCGCCTCCGAGCACCCGGCCCGCGACCTCGACCGCCTCCTGGACCGCTTCCGCGACGACGTCCGCGACGCGGCCCGCGACCACGGCGTCACGGCCGATCAACTCGCGGAGTCCCGCACCCACTTGGCGAGGACGGCGGCCCGCATCGGAGCCCTGCTGCGGACACCGGAGAGCTGACGGGGGGGGGAACGGGGGCGACTGTGGGCCCGTACGCATGACGCGTACGGGCCCACAGCCGCGGTCCGAGAAGGGCTACGCGCGCGAGGACGCCGCCAGCTCCGCGGCCTCCTGCGCCGTGGACACCGACGGCGGCGACCCCGGCAGCGGCCGGCGGGCCGTTTCCTTCATGGTGATGACCGCGATGACGCCGACGAGGGCCGCGAGCATCGTGTAGTACGCGGGCATCATGTCGTTTCCGGTGCCGCTGACCAGGCCCTCGACGACCAGCGGGGTGGTGCCGCCGAAGAGGGAGACGGAGATGTTGAAGGCGATCGACAGCGAGCCGTAGCGCACGTCCGTGGGGAAGAGCGCGGGCAGCGAGGACGACATCACGCTCACGTACGGCAGCAGGCACAGGCCCAGGATCAGCAGACCCGCGAAGACCGAGACGGTGGTGCCCATCTTGATCAGCAGGAAGGAGGGCACGGAGAGCACCAGGAAGCCGAGCGAGCCGGCCATCATCACCGGTTTGCGGCCGATGCGGTCGGACAGGCGCCCGACGAAGGTGATCGCGGCCATCAGCACCAGCATCACGATGATGATCGACACGAGGGCGTCGGTGGAGTCGTAGCCGACGCTGTTCGACAGGTAGGTGGGCATGTACGACAGCAGCATGTAGTCGGTGACATTGAACGCCGCGACCAGCGCGATGCACAGCACCATGGCCCGCCACTGGGTCGTCAGGATCTGCCGGAACGGGGTGCTCTCCCGCTTCTCCAAGGCGCCCTCGGCCTCCAGCTTCTGGAAGGCGGGCGTCTCGTCCAGCTTGAGGCGCATGTAGAGGCCGACCAGGCCGATCGGGCCCGCGACGAGGAACGGGATGCGCCAGCCCCAGGACTCCATCGAGGAGTCGGAGAGCGTCACGGTCAGGATCGTGATGAGCCCGGCGGCAGCGGTGTAGCCGATCAGGGTGCCGAACTCCAGGAAGCTGCCGAAGAAGCCCCGTCGCCGGTCCGGCGCGTACTCGGCGATGAAGGTGGACGCGCCCCCGTACTCGCCGCCCGTCGAGAAGCCCTGGAGCATGCGGAAGAGGATCAGCAGGACCGGCGCCCAGAAGTGGATCGACTGGTAGCCGGGGATCAGTCCGATGGCGAGCGTGCTGGACGCCATCATGATCATGGTGAGCGACAGCACCTTCTTGCGCCCGATCCGGTCCCCCAGCGGCCCGAAGACCATGCCGCCCAGCGGGCGCACCAGGAACGCGGCTGCGAACGTCGCGAACGAGGAGAGCAGCTGCGCCGTGTCGTTGCCCGAGGGGAAGAAGACCTTGCCGATGGTGACCGCGAGATAGCTGTAGATCCCGAAGTCGAACCACTCCATGGCGTTGCCCAGCGCTGCGGCCTTCACCGCCCGCTTGACCGCCGTCTCGTCCGTGACCGTGATGTCGGTGCGGCGCAGCGGCGGGTTCGAGCGGCGCGCGGCTGCGCGCAGGAGGGGGCGGTGCCGGGTGACGGCCGGGGCTTCGAGTTCTTGCTGAACAGGCACGGGCGGCTTTCGGTCGGGGACAGGTTCATAGCGCAACTACCCAGTGATACCTGGTTCATCCCCGGTGACTTTCACGGACGAAAGCCACTTTCGGGCAGGACTGAAGTCCCTTGGTCGCTGCGACCACTAGGGCCGATCACCCTATTTGATGCTGGATTACCCAATTCAACCGGGGTAGGTCCGTATTGAACGGTAACAGGCCGTCGTGGGGGTTACGGGCGGTAAGCCGTGTCGGCCACCGGACGGTTTTCCGACTCGGCTTTACCGCCCGGACCGGAACCGTCTCCCCGGATATCCGCTCGGGCCGTCCGCCCGCGCCCCCGGTCAGACGGCCTAACGGTCAGACCGTCAGTACGACCTTCCCGAAAAGGTCGCCGCCCGCCATCCTCTCGAACCCCTCCCGCGCCCGGTCCAGCGGCAGCACCGTGTCGATGACCGGCCGTACGCCCTTGGCCGCGCAGAAGCTCAGCAGCTGGGCCAGCTCCTCCTTGGAGCCCATCGTCGAGCCGACGATCTTCAGCTCCAGGAAGAAGATCCGGTTCAGCTCGGCGGCCTTCGGGTTCGGGCCGCTGGTCGCGCCCGAGACGACGAGGGTGCCGCCCGGCCTCAGCGACTTCACCGAGTGCGACCAGGTCGCGGCGCCGACCGTCTCGATCACCGCGTCCACCCGCCGGGGCAGCCGCTCACCCGGCTCGTACGCGCCCTCGGCGCCCAGCCCCACCGCGCGCTCGCGCTTGGCGGCGTCCCGGCTGGTCGCGAAGATCCGCAGTCCGGCCGCCGCCCCCAGCACGATCGCGGCCGTCGCCACACCGCCGCCCGCGCCCTGCACGAGAACGCTGTCTCCGGGCCGCACGCCCGCGTTCGTGAACAGCATCCGATACGCCGTCAGCCACGCCGTGGGCAGGCAGGCGGCCTCCTCGAAGGACAGCTCCGGAGGCTTGGGCAGCACATTCCAGGCCGGTACGGCCACGCGCTCGGCGAAGGTCCCCTGATAGCGCTCGGTGAGGATCGAACGCCGCTCGTCCGGGCCCACTCCGTGCCCCGTCTGACCGATCACCGAGTGGACGACGACCTCGTTGCCGTCCGCGTCGGTCCCGGCCGCGTCGCAGCCGAGGATCATGGGCAGCGACTCCTCGCCCAGCCCCACGCCGCGCAGCGACCACAGGTCGTGGTGGTTGAGGGAGGCGGCCCGCACATCGACGACCGTCCACCCCGCCCGCGCCTCGGCGGGCTCGGGCCGCTCCCCCGTTTCGAGGCCGTTCAGCGGCTGGTCACGGTCGATGCGGGCGGCGTAGGCAGCGAACATGATCCCAAACTAGGCCGCCGGGGGGGGGGGGGGGGGGGGGGGGGGGGGGGGGGGGGGAGAGAAAGGGGAGGGGGGGGGGGGGGGGGGGTCTGGCTTGGGGCCGAATAAAAAGCGACACAAGAACAACA
>NZ_JBWKFF010000007.1:19937-114607 GCF_056434425.1 Streptomyces sp. NPDC044033
TCAGCGCGGCATCGCGAAAGAGAGGAAAGAGAGGCGGGTTTGTGCAAGATCGGGGGGGAAGGTGGGGGTTGGAGGGGGGGGGGGGGGAAAGAAAAAGGGCCCCAAAATGATCCCTCTGTCCCCCCCCGAGACGGGCTGTCGTGCCGCGAGCCGGAACCAATCGCCTGGGCGGCGGGCCGCTCGCTCCCGCAGAGCGCGTTGCGCGGCGGGCCGATCGTCCCTGTAACCCGCGTCACGTCCACAGGCATGTGTGTCCGTGTGCCCACAGGCACGTGGGCCGTGGGCCGCAGCTCCGTGGACCCGTACGGCCACAGGCCCGCGGGCCCGTACGGCCGTACGCCCATGAACGACACGGGCCGGGGTACGCACTCGCACCCCGGCCCATACGCCCGTACAGCCCGTAGGCCCGTACAGCCCGCAGGCCCGTACAGCCCGTACGCCCGTACGCCCGTACAGACACTGCGCCCGCACGGGCGGCACGCCAGTACGGCCGTCAGCGGCGGGCGACGCCCTCCGCTCGGGCCGCCGCGGCCACGGCCGCCGTGACCGCCGGAGCGACGCGCTCGTCGAAGGGTGACGGAATCACGCACTCCGCGCTCAGGTCGTCGGCGACGACGGCCGCCAGCGCCTCGGCCGCCGCGAGCTTCATGCCCTCGGTGATCCGGGAGGCGCGCACCTGGAGGGCGCCCGCGAAGATGCCGGGGAAGGCGAGGACGTTGTTGATCTGGTTCGGGTAGTCGCTGCGGCCGGTCGCGACGACGGCGGCCCCGCACCTGTGCGCGACGTCCGGGTGGATCTCCGGGTTCGGGTTGGCCATCGCGAAGATGAACGCGCCGGGCGCCATCTTCGCCACCGCGTCCTCCGGCACCGTGCCGCCGCTGACGCCGATGAAGACGTCCGCGCCGTCGAGCGCGTGGGCCAAGGAGCCCTGGAGCCCGGCCTTGTTGGTGAAGCCGGCGACATCGCGCTTGACGTCGGTGAGGTCCGTACGGTCCGTCGAGACGATGCCCTTGCGGTCGCAGACCGCGACATCGCCGATGCCCGCCTCGGTCAGGATCTTGGCGATGGCCACCCCGGCCGCGCCCGCCCCGGAGATGACCGCGCGCAGCTCGCCGACCGTACGGCCGGTCAGCCGCGCGGCGTTGCGCAGCGCGGCCAGTGTGACGACGGCCGTGCCGTGCTGGTCGTCGTGGAAGACCGGGACGTCGAGCCGCTCCTGGAGCCTGCGCTCGATCTCGAAGCAGCGGGGCGCGGAGATGTCCTCCAGGTTCACGCCGCCGAAGGACGGCGCGAGCCGCACCACGGTCTCGACGATCTCGTCCACGTCCTGGGTGGCGAGCGCGATCGGGATCGCGTCGACGCCGCCGAACTGCTTGAAGAGGATGGCCTTGCCCTCCATCACCGGGAGGGACGCCTCGGGGCCGATGTCCCCGAGCCCGAGCACCGCGCTGCCGTCCGTCACGACGGCCACGACCTGGGACTTCCAGGTGTAGTCGTGGACGAGTTCGGGCTGTTCGGCGATGGCGCTGCACACCTTGGCCACGCCGGGCGTGTAGGCGAGCGACAGGTCCTCCCGGTCGCGCACCGGCACGGTCGCCTGGATGGCCATCTTGCCGCCCCGGTGCAGCGCGAAGGCCGCGTCGAACGGTTCGTCACGAGTGCCGTACGTACCGCTGTCCGTACCGCTTTCCCTACCGATACCGGCATCACGGCCGCCTTCGCCGCTATCGCCGCTGTCGCTGCGAGGATTCACGATCTCCGCTGCCACTTCTGACCCCTTTGTCATCTGTTCGTCGAGGGTTACCGCCCCAGGTTGCGGAGCGGGCGGGCACCGCGTCCGTGGCCCGGCCGGCGGTTGAGCCGCCGCGCGGGGGCGAATACGGACGCCGGGCGCGCCGCACGCGCGCCCCGAGCCCCGGGTGAGGGGTGTAGCCCACCTTTCTAGCGCAAGACCCCGGGCGGTTACGAGTTGCTTTCGTCACGTGGACGACACCTGCCGGGGCCGCGTAATTCCCGACGGGCCGGAGCGGGACCGGGCCAGGGGTGGGTCGGGAGTGGGTCGGGGCCGGATCAGGGCCGGGCCGGAGGCTGAGGCAGGGCCGGGCAGAGGCCGGGAGCGCGCCGGAGGTCACCCAGGGTCGCCGGCGGCGGGGGCAACTGGCGCGCAAGGCGGACAGAACGATCCATCCGCGGCGAGCATCCCGCATATTGAGACAAGCTGTCCGTGAGATAGATCTCGCCTCCACGTACCGCTCCGCAGGGCGTCCGCGCGCACGGTCAGGCCACCGCACGGGAACAGCCCGTTATCCGATTTTGACATCGCAGGCCCCCCGATCGGAGCAGTCCAGATGGCAAGATGCCCAAATCACACGAGGTCGCGAGGCCCGATGGTGTGTGCTCCGACCAGTTCGGCTACTCCCTCACTCGCAGGAGGAACCAGCAATGACCGCAAGCACCACCCCGCGTTCGACCGCCGCCAGGAGCCGTTTGGCCGCTGTCGGCGCGGTCGCGGTCGCCGGCGCCCTGCTGCTCACGGGCTGTGGCGACCAGACGAAGAAGTCCGGCGGCGACCGGGCGTCGGCGTCCAAGGCCCCGCTCCACGACAAGCTGCCCAAGCAGATCCAGGACACCGGCGTCATCAAGGTCGGCTCCGACATCGCGTACCCGCCGGTCGAGTTCAAGAAGGAAGGCCGGACCGTCGGCCTCGACCCGGACATCGCGGCGGCCGTCGGCAAGCAGTTGGGCGTCGAGTTCAAGTTCAACAACTCAACCTTCGACACCCTGCTGGCCGGGCTGCGCTCCAAGCGCTACGACGTCGCGATGTCGGCGATGACGGACAACAAGGACCGGCAGACCGGCGTCGACCCCGACACCAGCAAGAAGGTCGGCGAGGGCGTCGACTTCGTCGACTACTTCTCGGCCGGCGTCTCGATCTACACCCCCAAGGGCAAGACCCAGGGCATCAAGGGCTGGGACGACCTGTGCGGCAAGAAGATCGTGGTGCAGCGCGGCACCGTCTCGCACGACAAGGCCAAGGAACAGTCGAAGAAGTGCGGGTCGAAGCAGATCTCGATCGAGGCGTTCGACGATGACGTGCAGGCCCAGACCCGGCTGCGCGGCGGCGGCGCGGACGCGGGCTCCAGCGACTTCCCGGTGGCCGCGTACGCCGTGAAGACCTCGGGCGGCGGCAAGGACTTCGAGATGGTCGGCGACCAGATCCAGGCGGCCCCGTACGGCATGGCGCTCAGCAAGGACCAGACGCAGCTGCGGGACGCGATCAAGGCCGGGCTCGACGCGATCATCAAGAACGGCGAGTACAAGAAGATCCTGGACAAGTGGGGCGTCGAGGCCGGCGCGCTCAAGGAGGCCAAGGTCAACGGCGGTGCCGGTTCCTGACCGAGGTCTGTGCCGCCGCGGGCCGCGACACAGGGCGGCCGGCGGCGCCGCCCCGGCGCCCGTGGCACAGGCCCGGCCCGCGGCACCGATCCGGTTCGGCCGAAAGGCCGCGGCGCGCCGACCCGGTTCCCGTGGAGAAGCCCTCCTGAAAGGTCCCGCCGAAAGGTCCTGCTGAAAGGCAACACCCGTGACTGACAAGCTCAACAAGGCGGAGGAGCCGGCCGACGCGCCCCCTCCCTCCCCCGCCGTGCCGGAGGCCATCAAGGCCGTACCGGTACGGCACTACGGGCGCTGGATCTCGGCCGTCATCGCGGTCGTCCTCCTGGTCCTGCTCGTCAACGCCTTCGCCCAGGGGAAGCTGAACTGGGGCGCCGTCCCGGACTACTTCTTCGACGCCGACATCCTCAAGGGCGTCCGCAACACCATCTGGATCACGATCTGCGCGATGGTCGTCGGCGTGGTCCTCGGCGTCATCCTGGCCGTCATGCGGCTGTCGAAGAACCCGGTGACGTCGTCCATCGCCTGGGGCTATATCTGGTTCTTCCGCGGTACGCCGGTCTATGTGCAGCTGCTGGTCTGGTTCAACCTGGGCCTGGTCTTCGAGTACATCAACCTCGGGCCGATCTACAAGGACTACTGGTCGTCCTTCATGACCCCGTTCCTGGCCGCCCTGCTGGGGCTCGGTCTGAACGAGGCGGCCTATATGGCCGAGATCTGCCGGGCCGGCATCCAGTCGGTCGACGAGGGCCAGACCGAGGCGTCGCAGGCGCTGGGCATGAGCCACGCCAAGACGCTGCGCCGGATCGTACTGCCGCAGGCGATGCGGGTGATCGTGCCGCCGACGGGCAATGAGTTCATCAACATGCTCAAGACCACGTCGCTGGTGATCGCCGTGCAGTACTACGACCTGTTGCAAGCGGCGTCGAACGTCGGCCGGACATCCGGCGCGACGGTGGAGATGCTCTTCCTGGCGGCCGCCTGGTACCTGGTGATGACCAGCGTGCTCAGCATCGGCCAGTACTACCTGGAGCGGCGGTTCGCCCGCGGCTCCCTGCGCCAACTGCCGCGGACCCCGTGGCAGAAGGTCAGGACGAACCTGCTCTCGCTGGGTGCCCCGAGGGGGAACGTATGACAGCCATGGTGAAGGCCGAGGGCGTCCACAAGTCCTTCGGCCCGACGCACGTACTCAAGGGCATCGACCTGGAGGTCGCCCCCCGCGAGGTGTTCTGCCTGATCGGCCCGTCCGGCTCCGGCAAGTCCACCTTCCTTCGGTGCATCAACCACCTGGAGAAGGTCAACGCCGGCCGGCTGTCGGTCGACGGCGAGCTGGTCGGCTACCGGCAGCAGGGCAACAAGCTGTACGAGCTCAAGGACCGCGAGGTCGCCGCGAAGCGGAGCGACATCGGCATGGTCTTCCAGCGCTTCAACCTGTTCCCCCACATGACGGCGATCGAGAACGTCATGGAGGCCCCGGTGCAGGTGAAGCGGGAGACCAAGGCGGTGGCGCGGGAGCGGGCGGAGCGGCTGCTCGACCGCGTCGGGCTGGCCGACAAGGCGGCGAACTACCCGGCGCAGCTCTCCGGCGGCCAGCAGCAGCGGGTGGCGATCGCGCGGGCGCTGGCCATGGAGCCGAAGCTGATGCTCTTCGACGAGCCGACGTCGGCGCTCGACCCGGAGCTGGTCGGCGATGTGCTGGACGTGATGCGCTCGCTGGCCGAGGACGGCATGACGATGATCGTGGTGACGCACGAGATGGGGTTCGCGCGGGAGGTCGGCGACTCGGTCGTGTTCATGGACGACGGGGCGGTGGTGGAGTCGGGGAACCCGCGGGAGGTGCTGACGAATCCGCGGCACGAGCGGACGAAGTCGTTCCTGTCGAAGGTGCTGTAGGGGTTCCGCACATACAGCGCCGGGCGGCTGCCTCCAGGGCACCCGCCCGGCGCTGTCGTACTGCGCAGGCGGTGTTTACGGGCCCGGGGTCACTTGAGGCCGAGCACCAGAGCGTCCGAGGGCGAGCGCCACACGGTCCGGGCCTCGGCGAACCCGGCCTCGCGGAGCGTACGGGCGTGCCAGTCGGCCGAGGGCGTGTCGCCGTCCGCGTGCTCGCCGTAGATCTCGAAGCGCTCGGCGGTCGGCCCGGCGAGCAGCGGGTCGGCGGCCACGACGTCCCACCACTCGCGCCAGCCGAGCGCGCCCTCGGCCTTGGCCCGCTCCTGCCGGGCGTGGCGCTGGGCGCGGTCGGCCGCGTTGATGCGGGGCGTGGCCTCGTCGGGCATGTGGTCGGCGTTCATGAAGACGCCGCCATCGCGGACCAGGTGCGCGAGCTGCCCGTACAGGGTCCGCAGCGGGTCGCTGTGCAGCCAGTGGAGGGCGGTGGCGGTGAGCACGGCATCGTAGCTGTCGTACGGGAGCCGGGCCGGCCAGTCGGGGTCCTTGAGGTCCGCGGTGACGAACTCGACGCGCGGGTCGCCGTCGAAGGAGCCGCGTGCGATGGTCAGCAGCGCGGGGTCGAGGTCGACGCCGGTGCTGACGGCTTCGGGCAGCCGCTTCAGCAGCCGGTCCGAGATGCTGCCGGTGCCGCAGGCGAGGTCCAGCACGCGGGGCTTGGGGCCGACGAGCGCCTCGACCATGTCGAGCATGACGCGGAACCGCTCCTCGCGGTCCGGCATGTACCACTCCTGCTGGCGGTCCCAACTTGCCTGCCATGCCGCCCAGTCGGCGGTGGCTATGGGCTGTGTCGCGTGTGTCATCGCGACCCCTCCGATTCGTAATACCCTCGATTGATAACCGACCATTACCGACCCTAATCCGCACCCGTAAGGACCACAAGTGGAACTGGCCTATTACTCGGACTACGCCGTGCGGCTGGTCAACAGCGAGGAACCCGCCCGCGGGGTCGACACGCTCACCTCCGTGGACGCGGTCCGCGAGCTCTTCGGCAACGGCGCCCAGGCCGCCCGCCGCGCCGCCGACGCCGACGTCACCCGGCTGCGGTCGGTACGGGCCCGGCTGCGCGCCGTCTTCGAGGCGGCGAACGAGGACGACGAGGTACGGGCGGTGGACCTGCTCAACGCGCTGCTGATCGAGTTCCCGGTCAGCCCGCAGGTCTCCGGCCACGAGTTCCGCGACGACAACGGCCGCCCCAAGTGGCACATGCACATCGCCGACCACGCGGTGAACGCGAGTGCGAGCTACACGGCGACGGCGTGCATGGGCCTGGCCGTGCACCTCACCGAGTACGGCGTCGACCGCCTGGGCATCTGCCAGGCCGCGCCGTGCCGCAACGCGTACCTCGACACGTCGACGAACCGCTCGCGCCGCTACTGCTCGGACCGGTGCGCGACACGGGCGAACGTGGCGGCGTACCGCGCGCGCAAGCGCGAGGAGGCGGAGCGGGAACGGGCCCGTGCGGAGGCGGGCGCGACCGCCGGTACGGATACGGGCACGGATGCCCGTAAAAGCTCAGTCGCCCCCACGCCTCCCGGTACGGACCCGCTCGCCGGTGCCCGCGTCGAAGCGGCCGGCTACCGGGCGAACGAGGAGCGCAACACGGGCCGTACCGCCGAGGCGGCCCACGACAGCAGCGCCGCCGCCGAGCGCTGACCCGCCCGCGGCGGCCGGCGCAGCCGTACCACGGCGCGGGCGACCACGAACTCATCCGGCACGGCGCCGAACTCGCGGCTGTCGTTCTCGACGTAGGGGTTGTCCCCCAGCACCCACCAGCCGCCCTCGCGCCGCTGCACGGCGCGCTTGACGATCAGCAGGTCCTGCCGGAACGGATGACGCAGCAGCACCACATCGCCGGGCCGGACCGGCGCGCCGTACTGCACCACCAGATGGTCGCCCGGGTTCAGCGTCGGCGCCATCGATGGGTTGTACACCTCCGCCAGCCCGATCCGCAGCGGCCCCCGACGCTCGCGATCCCGCTCCTGCCCGCGATCGTCCACCCGCTCCTGCATCACGGCACCTCCCGGTCCGGTCCTCCGCCGGTCCCAGACTGACACTGGACTTTTGTCCTAAGCAGCCCGGGACACCCGAGAAAAGCCTTCCCACAGCGAGTAATCTCGCACCTGAGAAGACGATCACGAGGAAGGACAGCACATGCTTTCCCGCCTGTTCGCCCCAAAGGTGAAGGTCAGCGCCCACTGCGACCTCCCCTGCGGCGTCTACGACCCGGCTCAGGCACGCATCGAGGCCGAGTCGGTCAAGGCCGTCCAGGAGAAGTACCAGGCCAACGAGGACCCCCACTTCCGGGCCCGCGCCACGGTCATCAAGGAACAGCGCGCCGAACTCGCCAAGCACCACGTCTCCGTGCTGTGGAGCGACTACTTCAAGCCGCCGCACTTCGAGAAGTACCCGGAGCTCCACCAGCTGGTCAACGACACCCTCAAGTCCCTCAGCACGGCGAAGGGCTCGACGGACCCGAAGACCGGCCAGGAGGCGCTGGACTACATCGCCCAGATCGACAAGATCTTCTGGGAGACCAAGAAGGGCTGATCTCTGGCTGCCCCGTCTGACCTGCGGATTCGCAGGCCGCGACAGCCACAGGGCCGCACCCGCTCCGCGGGCCGCCGGGAACGGCGTGCCTGAGGGCGCGGGTGCGGCCTCTTTCACGCCCTCTCTTCTCGTGCCCCCGCCCCTCCGGCCCCAACTCCAAGAGGCGGCGGCCGCGTTCAAACGCGCCACCCGCTGTCCGACCGGCCGCCGCCTCCGTCGGCAGTGGCGGGCAGCGCACCACTGGAGCCGCGGGCTCGGACACGGCCAGGCGCACTGCCGCCGAAGGGCGACAGGAGCCCGTCACCCCCCTGGGGCGCGACGGGCTCCCCGAACGGCGTACCGCGTTTCCTGAACCGCGACAGGGACATGAGGCACGGGCCGGCTGGGAGAGTCCAACCAGATGCGCTGCCCTTCGACTGTCACGGTCATGCCGAAGCGTTCCCGGCCGGGGCGGTCGTGCTCGGTGTACAGCTGGTGTGCGGCCTCCACCGCGTCCCACAGCAGGCGGGGCCCGGCCTGCCATACGGACCCGCCCTCCGCGCGCGCCCATGACCCATCAGCGCTCCACAGCTCCACGGCCGTGACGCGGCCATCGTCGCCGCGCTCCGATGCGGAGGCGGTGTCGGGCGCGACCAGGGACAGCAGGAAGCGGAACGCGTCGTCCTCGGCGACAGTGGCGAGGTCCAGTCCGGTGACTCGGCCGTTCGTCGCGCTCGGCCTGCCGGGGTGCGCCGGTGTGCCGGTGGTGCCGGCGTCTCGTACGGCCATGAAGTACGAGCCGGTGGGCAGGAACCGGCCCTCCGCGCGGCCGTGGTCACTGACGATCAGACGCACCGTGCCCCAGCCCAGCGGGCACACGATCAGGCCCGCGGGCCGTACCTGCTCCAGCCAGGCAGGCGGGATGGCGCTGAAGCCGCAGGTGGCGATCAGCCGGTCGTACGGGGCCTGGGCCGGGTACCCGTCGCGGCCGTCCCCGGCGACGACGAGCGGCGTGTATCCGCGCCCTCGCAGCCGCGCTCTTGCCACCCGGGCCAGCACGGGGTCGACCTCCGCCGTGACCACCTGGCGGCTGCCCAGCCGCTCCGACAGGAGCGCCGCGTTGTAGCCGGTGCCGGTGGCCACCTCCAGCACCCGGTGGCCGTCGGCCACGTCCAGGGCCTGGAGCATGGCGAGCATCAGGCCCGGTGCCGTCGACGACGACGTGGCCACACCGTCCGTCAGCTGCGTCGCCAGCGCCTCATCCGCGTACACGAGGTCAAGCCACTGGGGGTCGGCGGACGTCAGGCACCGCTGCTCGCCGCCGGCCAGGGTCCAGAACTCCGGCACGAACGGATGGCGCGGTACGGCCTCGAACACCTTCCGCCAGGTGGGGTCGGTCAGTTGGCCGCCGGCCTCCAGCGTGTCCGCCAGCGCCGCACGCAGCCGCGCGGCGCGCTCTTCGGTATGCGTCGTCATGGTCGTTCCTTGGCGAGTAGTTCGGCGAGGCGCCCGGCGATGGGCAGGCCCGTCGTGTTCTGAATCCAAGACCACTCTCCGGACGGGTTGCACTCGCACCGGCTGATGGGTGGCCGGCGTACGCGCCCCGGAGTCGACGGCACGCCGATGGCGTCGGCCACCAGGAGCGTTCCCGCCCCCATGCCGACGCCACCACCCCACAACCGCGAACTGAAGCCCCGTCGCCGGGGCTTCGCCCTCATCACCGCGTCCACCGGCAACGGGCGACGGCCCCAGTCGGCGGCCGTCGCCCGTCCGTGGGATGCGGTGTCCGAGGTCGGCCGGCGGCGGACTCAGAGGGACCGCCGACGAGCACCCCGGCCCCAGCCCCCCGGCAGCCGGCAGCCGGCACAGCCCCCTCAGCTCAGCCGGGCCTCCGCGTACACCGTCATCGCGGCGCACTGGTAGTCGGCCAGGCCGGCGGCGATCTTGTCGTAGTTCGCGCGCATCCGGGGGTCGTCGACGTAGGTGCGGCCGAGGCCCTTGTACGCCTCCGCGTTCGGGGTCCAGTAGCGGCAGACGCCCTGGTAGTGGTCGTCCATCTCGGCCTGTACGGCGGGGTGGCCGACCGGGGTGCCGGACACCATGAGATCCGCCAGGCGGATCAGCTGCGCCGTCACCTCGCGCTGCCACCGCTCCTTGTCGGCGTCGGTCATCGAGCCGATGGCCTGCCGTGACTCCTCCCACGCGGCCGGCCAGCGCTCGCGCACCTCGTCGTCGTAGTCGGTGGGCTCGAAGCCCTCGAACAGGTTCTCGGGCCTGTTGATCGTTGTCATGCCGTTGTCGTCCTTGCCTTCCTCCAGTTCGGCGATGGTGCGCGCGACCGTGCGGCTGAGCGTCTCCAGCCGGGCCCGTTCCGCCAGCAGTCGTCGGTGGTGCTCGCGGAGCACGGCCACCCGGTCGAGCCGGCTGTCCAGGGCGGCGCGGATCTCGCGCAGCCCCACGTCCAACTCCCGCATCAGCAGGATCTGTTGCAGCCGCAGCAGATCGGCTTCCTCGTAGTAGCGGTGCCCGTTGCTCCCGATCCACGCCGGTGGCAGCAGGCCGATCTCGTCGTAGTGCCGCAGCGTCCGGGACGTCACCCCGGACATCCGGGCCACGTCCGCGATCGACCAGGCCATGCCCTGCCTCCCATCACCGGGCCGGTCGCTCCGGCCTTACGGACGACCGTAGAAGTTGACGCAGCGGCAACCGCAAGCCGGAGCGGTGCGGTACCCGGACGCCTCAGCCGCCGGCCTCGTCCGCCACCCGTCATCCTCACCTGTCGACCGCCCCTCGGTATGGCATATGCCAAGTGCATAGACATCGCCTTGGGGCACGGATAGCCGGAAGAAACCCTAAACGGTATGGAACCAGATATTCCAGGCGACTAGTTTCGATACGCCTTAGCGGTGAGTAGGGTATGGCCCGCTGCTGGTGGATCTTGCGAATAGATCCGATGGAATTCGGTACGGACGGGACGTACGCGTGACTGGTGCCGCCGTCTTCGGGATCGGGAGGGGATCGTGGCTGTTGACGCGTTCGAAGGACAGTACGTGTGGCGTCCGGCGGCCGATGATCGTCAGTTGGCACGGGCCTGTATGGATGTGCGGACAGGGCGGTATCTGAGTGCGCACGAGGCACTGAAGGACGCGCGCGGAAAATTCGAGCTGCGGGCGCACCGCTCACTGGTACTGGCTTCCGAGGCGGCGGACTCGGATCTGGCCGAGCGGTGGTTAGCGGAGGAACCGGGGGCGGAAGCGGCGCTGCTGTGGGCGCGGGTGGCGATGCTCCGCGCCCTGCGGATGGCCGACGCGCACGACCGGCGCGAGGGAGCGCTCGTACGGATAGCGCAAGCGGCCTGCGAGCGGGCGGCCGAGCTGCTGCCCGAGGACCCGACGCCGTGGGTGATACAGCTGGCGCTCGCCCGGCTCCAGCAGTCGCGCGACCCCGCTCCGCAGGGGTTGCTGACCGCGCCGCCCGGACCCTGGTACCTCTTCGCGCACATTCTGCGGCTCGACCCGTGGAACCGCGAGGCGCACCATCGCTTTCTGTCGTACTTCTTCACCCGCCACGGCGGGTCCGCGAGCGCGCGCTGGGACGTCGCCTCCTTCCTGAGCCAGCGCGCCCCGGCCACCTCCGCGCTGCGGCTGCTGCCCCTGGTGGCGCTGGTCGAGGACTACGACTCCAACGCGCTGCTGGCCGACCGCACCTGGGAGCAGGCGCAGTGGCGGGCGACCGCGATGGGGATTTACCACAGCTGGTTTCCCCAGGTGGCCCAGTACCAGTTCACTCCGGTGCTGGATCTGGCGTATCTCGCGCACGCGCTCTACATGGCGAAGTGCGAATTCGAGGCGCGCGAAGTCTTCACGGCCATGGGCCCGTACGCATCCCGAATGCCCTGGAGCGCATTCGGCGAACCCGAGGAGCAACTGACCAAGGCAAGACGCTCATGCGGTCTTCCCGTACCGGGGACGGCCTGATTCATTGCGTAATTTATAAACTGACGCACAGCCTTGGCCACCGGTTATCCGCAAGGAGAAGCCGCCTGCCTTCCCTGCGGTATTTTTCAGACTTTCCCCGCCCTCCGCTCCCCCTATCAGAAAGGTCACGGTTGTGTCCGAGCGCACGTCCCTGTCCCGCTCGAAATCACGTCACGAGTTGCCACCCGACACCCTCGACGACGATGCCACCCTGCACGCCATGGGATATCCAAGAAAACTCACCCGGAGGTTCCGGGCCTTCGATAACTTCGCGATATCCTTCACCATCATCAACATCATTTCCGGGATCTTCTCCTCCTTCGGTTTCGGAATGAACGCCGGCGGCCCCTCGGTTCTCGTCTTCGGCTGGATCGGCGTTTCCGTCATGGTGCTGTTCGTCGGCGCCTCGATGGGTGAGATCGCCTCGGCCTACCCGACCAGCGGCGCCCTGTACTTCTCCGCCGGCAAGCTCGCCAAGCGGCACCGCGGCGCCTGGTCCTGGTACACGGGCTGGCTCAACTTCGTCGGACAGGTCGGCGGAACGGCCGCCACCAACTTCGCCGCCGCCACCTTCATCCAGGCGTTCATCTCGATGCAGTGGCCCTCCTACCAGGCCACGGCCCAGCACACGGTCGCCATCACCGCGGTGATCCTGCTGATCCAGGCGCTGGCCAACACCTACACCGTGCAGCTGGTCGCCGTGCTGAACCGGATCTCGGTGTGGTGGCTGCTGGTCGGCATGGTGATCATCGTCGCCACCCTGGTCGTGATCCCCACCCAGCACCAGCCCGCCTCGTTCGTGACCCATTTCGCCAACAACACGGGATTCACCAGCGGGTTGTACGGCGGAATGCTGGGCCTGCTCGTCACGAGCTGGACCTTCACGGGATTCGACGGCAGTTTCCACATGTCCGAGGAAACGGTGCAGGCCACCGTCAACGCGCCCCGGGGCATCATGCGCGCGATCGCCTACTCCGCGATCGCCGGGCTCATCCTCATGCTCGCCCTGATCTACGCGATCCGCGATTACGCGCACGAGGCGAGCTCCACGGCGCCGCCGGTGCAGATTCTCATCGACGCGCTCGGCATGGGCACCGCCAAGCTGCTGCTGCTGATCGTGATCGGCGCCATGCTCTTCTGCGGGCTGGCCAACATGACCAGCAATACCCGGCAGATCTTCGCCTTCTCCCGGGACGGCGCGATGCCGGGCTCCCGCTGGTGGCATTCCGTGTCCCCGCGTACCCGTACGCCCGTCAAGGCCGTATGGCTCGCCGCTGTCTGCCCGTTGGTGCTGGTCATACCCGGCTGGTGGTCACACACCGCGTTCACGGCCATTGTGAGCGTCAATGTCGTGGGGCTCTTCCTCGCCTACGGTGTGCCGATTTTCCTTCGGCTGCGGCTGAACAACTTCCAGCCCGGCCCCTGGAATCTGGGCCGTTACGGCAAGCTCGTCGCGGGCGTCGCCGTGACCTGGATCGTGATCAGCAATGTGCTGTTCATGCTGCCCCAGGCGTACCCGATCACCGCGTCCTCCTTCAACTACGCGCCGATCGCGCTCGGGGTGGTGCTGCTGATCGCCACGGTGTGGTGGTTCGCCAACGCCCGCCGGCGCTTCCAGGGCCCCGTCAGCTACGGCAGCCCCGACGAGGTGGCCGCCATGGACCTGATCTGATCGGACCAGGCCCGGTGCGGTCCGCACCCACCGCCTGCCCGGCGAACCGTCAGTATCGAGAAGGGAACCACTGAAGACATGCACCCCCTCGGCGAACTCACCGTCAGCACCGCTTCCCTGGAGGAATGGCACCAGGTGGAGGAGTGGGCCGCCGAGGAGGGGTGGAACCCCGGCCTCGGCGACACGGCCGCCTTCCACCCGATCGACCCCGCCGGCTTCTTCATCGGCCGCCTGGAGCCCGGCGCCCCTCCCATAGCGGCGATATCGGTCGCCAACTACTCGGACGCGTACGCGTTCCTGGGCTACTACATGGTCCGGCCCGACCACCGCGGGCAGGGCCTGGGCCTGTCCACCTGGCGCGGCGCCTTCCCGCACGCCGGTACGCGGACCGTCGGCCTCGACGCCGTGCCCGCCCAGCAGTCCACGTACAAGCGGGCCGGGTTCGCCGCCGTCTACGACACCATTCGCTACGCAGGGCGCCCGGGCGGCGGCCCTGCCCGCGACGGCGCACCGGCCGCATCCGGCACCGTGACCACCCCTGTCACCGCGGAGCACCTCGACGCCATCGCCGCGTACGACCGGCAGTGCTTCCCCGCCGACCGGCGCGGCTTCCTCGCCCGCTGGCTGACGGCCGACGGCCACATCGCGCACGTGCACCTGCGCGACGGGCACATCACCGGGTACGGGGTGCTGCGGCCCGCCCGCGACGGCCACCGCATCGGCCCGCTCTTCGCCGACACCCGCGAGGCCGCCGAGGCGCTCTTCGACGGGCTCACCGCCGGGCTCGGACCGGGCGAAACGGTTTCCCTCGACATCCCCGAGCCGCGCCGCGCCGCCCACGATCTCGCCACGGCACGCGGGCTGGAGCCCGTCTCGCATACCGTGCGCATGTATGCCGGGCCCGCGCCGTCGGTCGGGGTGGTACGTACGTACGGCGTCACGAGCCTCGAACTCGGCTGAGCACGGGCCGCGCCGCGCACGGGGCACTCAGAACGCCTCGCCGGCCAGGCGCTCCGAGCGCCCTTCGCGCCGGCCCCGAGAGGGTGCCCCTACGCGGCCCGTTCTCCATCCGTCCCTAACCGAACCTCTTCACCTCGCCCCCCGTCCCGTACGCCCCCCAAGGCTCCAAGCCCTCGCCGTTCGGGGAGCCCGTGGCGACGAAGGCCGCGAAGGCGGAGGCGAAGGCTGTGGACAGGGTGTGGTCGGCCGGAGCCGGCTGCCCGAGCATCGGGCTGTCGGTGAAGGCTTCGAAAGTCCCGAACAGCAGGGGGAGTTCAGCGCAGTGGGTCGCTCCCAGGTCGGGACGGTCGGGCGCGCCGCGGTCGAATTGGTACACGTACGCCGGAGCGCCCTGCTCGGCGCGGTCCGCGGCGATCTTCAGGGCGCCGTCGCGCATCATGCGGTCCGTGAGCGCCCGCGTGTGCTCGCCGGCCCCGACGAACGCCGTCATCTCGTCCTTCACCGTGCCGATCAGCAGACCGGTCTCCCCCAGCCCACCGTCCGCGACCGCCTGCGGCAGCGGGGTCGACGGCATGCCGGCGCCGCCGAGCACCGGGTACAGGGGCGGGCCGATGCGGCCCGGTACGGCGAGGTCCGTGGAGAGCCGGGCGTACGCGGCGAGCAGGCGTTCCACCGGGAGTTCGCGGAGTGCGTCGCCGGGGTTCGGGGCGCTGTCCACGCCGAGGAGGCGCACGAGCGCCGCCGTGTGCGCGGTCGCCTCGTCCGGGTCCTGCGGGTCCATGCCCCACGGGCCGCTCTGCGCGATCACGCCGCGGATCAGCGGGCGGGTGTCCGGTACGAGCGCCAGGGCCAGGGACGAGTACGCGCCCGCCGACTGGCCGCCGACCGTGATCGCCTCCGGGTCGCCGCCGAACGCCTCGGCGTTGGCGCGCACCCAGCGCAGCACCGCCGCCTGGTCGCGCTGGCCGAGGTTGTCGGAGTCGGGCTCCGGCAGGTGGATGTAGCCCAGCGGGCCCAGCCGGTAGTTGGCCGTGACGACCACGATGCCGCCCTGTGCCGCCAGCCGGCCGCCGTCGTACCAGTCCCAGCCGCCGGAGCCGGAGGTGAAGCCGCCGCCGTGGAACCAGACGAGGACCGGGCGGCGGGCCGCCGGGTCGCTCAGCGACTCCGCCGGGGTCCACACGTTCAGGTTGAGGCAGCCGGACTCGTCCCAGTCCGGGGTGCGCCGGCCCATGACGGCCTCAAGCCGGGAGGCGTTCTGCGGTACGGCCGGGCCCGGGCGCGCCGCGTCCCGCACCTCGGACCAGCCCTCGTGCGGCCGCGGCGGTGCGAAGCGCAGCTTCCCCACCGGCGACGCCGCGTACGGGACGCCCCGGAAGGCCGCCACCGGGCCTTCCGTCACCCCGCGCACCCGGCCCCGGTCCGTGGTCACGACCGGCCGTCGCTCCGCGTCCGTCACCGCACTGCCCGTCACCGCGCTGTCCGCCATCGTTGTCACCTCTCCTGTGCGCTGCCCATGCGATTCCCGCACCGATCCTCTGATCGTTCTACGGTCTCGCACGGATCATGGCCACGATTCTCCGCCCAGGAGAAGAAACCCGGACACGGATGCGGCCTAGCATGCCGAATGTGCGCCACTCGCTCGATGACACGGACCGCCGGATCACCGCCGTCCTCCTCGCCTCGCCCCGCGCCTCCTGGCGCACCGTCGGCGCGTGTCTGGGCGTCTCCGAGCGCACGGTCGTCCGCCGCGCCGCGCCGCTGTTCCACGACGGCACCCTGCGGGCCACGGCCGTGCGCAGCCCCACCCACTTCACCGGTCTCATCCCGATGGCCCTGCGCATCCGCTGCCGCCCCCACCGGATTCGCGCGGTCGCCGCCACGCTGGCGCGTCGGCACGACACGGTGTGGGTGGACATCATGGGCGGCGGCGACGAGATCTGCACCATCGCGTTCCTGGACGGCCCGGACGCCCGTAACGCCTTGCTGCTGCGCGATCTGCCCGCCACCGCCGCCGTGGACTCCTGGACCGCGCACAGTCTGATGCGCGTCTATCCGGCGTCGCTGCGCTGGACCGCCGGTCTCCTCACCCCGGAGCAGCTCGCCTCCCTCGCCCCCGCCGCTGCCGGGAAGCCGCCGCGCTCCGCCGCTCCTCCGCCCGTGACCGCGGTCGACGGCGCCCTGGTCGAGGCGCTGGCCGCGGACGGCCGGGCCACGTACGGGGAGTTGGGCCACCGTGCGGGCGTCTCCGCGCTCACCGCGCGGCGCCGGCTGGACGCGCTCGTACGGGACGGGGCCGTGCGGCCGGCCACCGAGGTGGATCTCGCGCTGCTGGGCGTCCACGCCGAGGCGCTGCTGTGGATCACGGTGGCGCCCGGCGGTCTGGAGGCGACCGCGCGGGCGCTGAGCGACCACCCGCAGGTCCGGTTCGCGGCGGCCACCACGGGGCAGGCCAATCTGCTGGTCGCGGTGGCCGCGGCCGACCTCGACGCGCTCTACGCCTTCCTCACCGGCACGGTCGGCGCGCTGGAGCGGATCACCGGTATCGAGACGTCCCCGATCCTGGCGACCGTCAAGCGGACCGGGGTCATTCGGCGTCCGCACCACGCGGCCTTGTAGCGCGCCCGGCGGCAGCGGCGTCGGCACAACCGCACCACCCGAAAGGCTCACTCGGTGCGCGGGCCGGTCCAGACCGAGCCGGACCGGCCCTCCGGCACTCACGCGTTCCGGAGTCGTCCCGCCCCTCCGCCACGGGCCGGTGTCCCCAACGCGCGCCCACTCCCCGCCGGAGGAGTGGGCGGGCTCCCGCAAACGGTGCACAGACGCAGCCGGAGGGCGCGGGACCCTCGGACCGTACGCGCCCGAAGGGGCCCGGACGCCGCGGAGCGTACGGGCCCGGACACGGCCGGACACGCGTGAACAGTGCGGCGGGGGCCGCCGCCCGTCACCGCCCCTGGGCGGCGACCGCCTGTTCCGCGGCGGTGCGCAGGTCGTAGTCGGCACGGGCCGACGCGATCTCGTCCTGGTGCCGCTCGGTCCAGGTGACGAGGGACTGGATGGTGGCGTGCAGGGTCGTGCCGAGGGGCGTGAGGGCGTAGTCCACCCGCGGCGGCACGACGGGGTGGACGGTACGGCGTACGAGCCCGTCGCGCTCCAGCTGGCGCACCGTCACCGTCAGCATGCGCTGGCTGATGCCGTCGACCTCGCGGCGCAGCTCCGTGAAGCGCAGCGAGCGGCGGTCGAGGAGGGCGATGACGAGCAGGGACCATTTGCCCGCGATGCGGTCGAGGATCTGGCGGACCTCGCAGTCCTCCCGGGTGTCCCACTGCCGGGCGTCCCACTCGCAGAGCTCGTCGCCGCACTCGTCGAGGACGTCCTCGGTACCCGCGGGGTCAGTCGGTGACTTTGAAGTGCCTTCTTCCACAGTGGTCCATGGTTCCGCAGGATGGGGCTGGTTACAAGAGGGAACCGCCTCGCTCGGAGGCACCGGCCGTCCTGCCCCTGGCCTCCCCCTCACCACCCCAAGGAGCCGGCCCATGCCCACCCCGCCCTGCGGACCGTCCGGCTCGACGGGACCGGGACCCGGCGGCGACGCCCTCATCCGCGGACGCGCCCGCGCCGTGCTGCTCGTGCTCTGCGGCGCGATCTTCCTTGAGGGCGCCGACCTGGCGATGATGAACGTCGCCCTGCCGTCCATCCGCGCCGACCTGGGGCTGTCCACCGGCTCCCTCCAGTGGGTGATGAGCGGGTACGTACTGGGTTACGCCGGGTTCATCCTGCTCGGCGGGCGCGCGGCGGATCTGCTGGGGCGGCGGCGGATGTTCGTGCTCTGGCTCGCCGTGTTCCTCGCCTTCTCCGGGCTGGGCGGGCTCGCGAGCGAGGGCTGGATGCTCATCGTGGCCCGCTTCGTGACGGGCGTGGCGGCGGCCTTCACCGTGCCGGCCGGGCTGTCCATCATCACCACGATGTTCGCCCAGGGCCCGCGGCGCGCCAAGGCGCTGCTCGTCTACGCGGGGACGTCGGCGGGCGGCTTCTCGCTCGGGCTGGTCCTGGGCGGGCTGCTCACCTCGCTCGGCTGGCGGTGGGTGTTCTTCGCCCCCGTCGCCCTCGCCGCCGCGATACTCCTCGCCGCCCTGCGCCTCATCCCCCACGAGCCCCCCACCGGGCGGGGCTCCAGGGGTCCGGGTTCCCTACGCGGCTTCGACCTGCCCGGCGCGGTCAGCGTGACGGGGGCGATGCTTCTGATCGTCTTCGCCGTGGTGCGGCTGGAGCACGGGGCCGAGGGGCTGGGCTTCACGATCGGCTCGTTCACCGCGGGCCTCGCGCTGCTGGGTGTGTTCGTGGTCATCGAGCGGCGGTCGGCTACGCCCCTGGTGCGGTTCGGGGTGCTCCGGTCGGGCGCGCTGATCCGGGCGAACCTGGGGGCGATGATGTTCGTCGGGTCGTTCTTCGGATTCCAGCTCCTCGCCGTCCTCTACCTCCAGGAGCAGCGCGGCTGGTCGCCGATGCGTACGAGCCTGGCCCTGCTGCCCCTCGGCATCGACGCCGCGCTGTCCCCGACGCTCACGCCGCTGCTGGTGCGGCGGTTCGGGAATGTGCGGGTGATCCTCGCCGGGCTGGTGCTCGCCGTCGTGGCGTACGCGCTGTTCCTCCCGCTCGGCCCGGACTGGTCGTACGGGCTGATGGCCCCGGCCTTCCTCCTGATCGGCCTCGCCTTCGCGCTCAGCTACGGCCCGCTCACCATCGCCGCCACGGACGGTGTCGCCACGTCGGAACAGGGGCTCGCCGGCGGGCTGTTGTACACCTCCACCCAGTTCGGCGCGGCTCTCGGGCTCTCGGTGGTGTCCACGGTCGCCGTCGCCGCCACGGGTTCCGGCCACGCTCCCGGCGCCGCGCTGGAGGGGTTGCGGGCGGCGCTGGTCGTACCGCTCGTCGCGGCCGTGATCGGCGCGCTCGTCACGGCGGCCGGGCTGCGGGCGCCTGCGCGCGGGACCCGGCCGGTGGCCGGGGGCGGCGGGGTCCAGGGAGCCGGAAGCGAGGGTCAGGGTCTCAACTCCCGGCTCCACGCCTCCAGTTCGGGCCTGCCGCCCACCGGCGAAACGTCCCCGAGCTTCGTCCACCCCCAGGACCGGTAGGCCGTACGGGCCGGTATGTTCGACGGTTCGACCAGTACGGCCACCATGCGGGCGGTGCCGCGGGCGAGCAGCTGGTCCTGGAGGCGGGTCGCGACGTGGTTGCGGCGGAACGCGGGGAGGACCATGAGTTCGGCGATGATGAAGATCCGTCCGAGGGCGGTGAGTTCCTCGACCTCGTGCGAGACGCCGCCCCGGAAGCCCTGCCAGAACTCTCCGTCGCGGTCGGGCGGGAAGCCGTAGACGCAGCCGGCCAGGCCCGCGCCGCCGGCGATGATCATGTCGAAGCCGGGCCGCTGCACATGGTCCGCGAACCGGTCGAGGAACACCCGACGGTCGTGGAACTCCTGCCCGGAGGCCCCGCGGTACGCCGCGGCGTACAAGTCCGCGACGGCTTCCCGCTGCTGATCGGCCTGCCAGCGCGTCAGGCGCCGCAAGAACACCTCGGTCATGCGTTCCTCCCCGCCCACGGCCCGCTCCCGGTCCGTCCGCACACGCCCGCACCGCCGCCCCCGGCCACTGCCGGGGACACCACAGGCCACCTGTATGTTGTCAGCGCGGGGCCGTTGGGGAAAGCATGCCTGCGGGCCCGAGTTCGGGCCCATATCCGCGCCGGGCGAACCGGCCGTCCGTTACGGGCCGGACGGCGCTCCCACGGACCGGTCCGGTCACCGGACAGGCCGCCCCGCCCGCTCGCCCCGCGGACCGCTCAGCCCGTCATCACCGCGCGTCCGGCAGCCAGTTGCCGTGGAAGCCGATCGGGACCCGGACCGGCAGGTGCACCCGGGCCACCGGGTCGCCCGCGATGTCCTGCGCGGCGAGTATGACGAGGTCGCTCGCGCCGCGCGCCGGATCGAAGACGTACGACAGGAGCCAGCCGTCGTCCTCGGCGGAGTGCGGGCCCGCGGGGACGAACACCGCCTCGCCGCTGTCCTCCCCCGGTGCGTTCCGGCGGACCTCGCTGGTGCCGCGCTCCAGGTCGTACTTGACCAGCCCCGCCCCCACCCGGCCGCCGCCGGCCGGCGCCCCCTGATCGGCGAGGTGCAGACGGGCGGTGCTGTCCGCGTAGCCCTCCCCCGGGGCCAGGACGCCGTAGCCGTACCGGTGCGGCAGGGTGTGCCGGCGCGGGTCGACGCGCGGGAACTCCATCGGCCGGTCGTCGAGCCGCTCGCGCGAGACGGACCCCGCGGCGAGGTCGACGGTCCACCGCTCCAGCAGCGGCGGGGACTCGTCGGGTCCCGCGCTGCCCTTGCCGAAGAGCCGGTCGTAGCGGGCGAGGCGGACGGTGATGCGGCCGTTCTCCTCGTAGGCGTTCATGGGGTGGAAGACGAAGCAGGGGTCGATCTCCAGCCAGCGGACGTCCGCCGCGTCCCCGTCGCGCGGCAGCACACCCAGCCGGGGCTGCCGCTCGGGGTCCCACACGTAGGGGAAGCCCGTGCCGTCGGCGGCCGCCTGGGTGCTGAAGACGACGGGCAGGTCGTAGAGGAGCACGTGGGAGTCGGTGAGCGAGAAGTCGTGCATCATCGGCCGGCCCTCGATGGGGATGTCCACGGAGCGCCGCACCCGCCCGTCGGCGCCGACGACGAGGTACGTCACGTACGGGTACGCCCAGCAGTACGCCACCGCGTGCAGTTCGCCGTTGTTCGGATCGATGACGGTGTGCGCGGCGAAGCCGCCCCGGAGGGTGCCGCCGAAGTCGTGCGGGCCGATGGTGTTCAGCTCGGCGTCGAGCTCGTACGGCAGCGGGCCGCCCTCGACCGTGGCGAGATAGCGGCCGGCGAAGCGGGTGATGTGGGTGTTGGGCGACACGTCCATGTCGAGGTGGCGGGGGCCGTGCGGCATCTTCTCGCCCAGCCGCAGGGCCACCGAGTCGCTGCGGACCCAGCGGTTGCGGTACCACTCGGCCCGGCCGCCGCGCAGCCGCACGCCGTGCACCATGCCCGTGCCGGTGAACCAGTGGTGGGTGGCCGGGTCGTCCACGACCATCGGGTTGGGTCCGTTGCGGAGGTACCGGCCGTTGAGGGCGTCGGGTATCCGTCCGGTGACCGGCAGCCCGCGAGCGGTGACCTCCTCCCGCACGGGCGCGTACAGGCCGCTCAAATACGGGTTTCCAGGGTCCGTACGATCCATCGTGACCGCCTCCTCCGCAGCTTCTCTCCACCGTCCAGCGAATCCGAGCTTCCGTCGAGTGCGCGCTCGACATACGCTCGTCCACCGGAGTGCTCATGAGCCGCTGATCGCTGGGTAAGCGTTTCTCGGGTGAGAATCCCTTGAACGAGAATTCGGTGGAAGAGAAGAGGCGGCCGCGCATGGTGGTCATGGAGTCCCAGCAGTCCGACGCCGCTGGGGCCCGCCTTGCCGCGGCGGAGTTCCTGGCCAGCGACTGCCCATGGGCGGACCGGGACGCGGTGATGCTGGTCGTCTCGGAGCTCGTCACCAACGCCATCCGGCACACTTCCGGCTGGTGGCGGCTGTGCCTGCGGGCCTGCCAGGGCCGGCTGGTGGTGGAGATCGACGACTCCAGCCCCGCCCCGCCCGTACCGCGCACCCCGGACCTGAGCGGGGGCGGCGGGCTCGGCTGGCACATGGTGCAGCGGCTGGCGACCTGCCTCGAAGTGGATCCGCACGCGGCGGGCAAGACGGTGCGGGCCACCTGGCTGCGGCCGGTGGGGACGGGGATACCGCAGTCGGCGGACGGGTCGCGGGAAGACGGCTTCCGGGAGTCGGAGGAGCGGATCGCTCAGCCGTTGAGCCAGTGACGCCTATGGGCGCCACGGCCGCTCCCCCCCGTGGCCACCGCTGTCCCGGCACCGGCCCGGATCGCCGGCACACCGCGGCTCACCGGGCCCGGGACCGTCGCGGGAAGGCCGTCCTAGGCCCGTAGGGGAAGCGGGCCCGAGGGGGAAGCGGGCCCGAGGGGGAAGCGGGCCCGTAGGAGAAGTGGTCCTCGCTCAGGTCAGAGCCCGTGTCATCCCCCTGATCGGGCGCGGGCGGCGGAGCCGATCGCCTGGTCCAGGATGTCCAGGCCGAGCGAGAGCTCGTCCTCCGTGGCGGTGAGCGGCGGCGCGATCCGCAGGACTCCGCCCATGCCGGCGATCTGGACGATGTTCGTGTGCAGGCCGAGTTCGAGGCAGCGCCGGGTGACCCGGGCGCCCAGCTCGTGCGAGCTCTGCTTGGTCTCCCGGTCGACGACGAGTTCCACCCCGGCCAGCAGGCCCCGGCCGCGGACGTCGCCGACGACCTCGTGGCGGCCTGCGATGTCCGCCAGGCCCTGGTGGAGGAAGGCGCCGAGCGACCGGGCGCGTTCGTCGAGCTTCTCGTCGAGCATCACGTCGAGGACGGTGTTGCCGACGGCGGCCACCAGCGGGTCGGCGACGTGCGTGGTGAAGAACAGGAACCCGCGCTCGTACGCCTCCCGCTCGATCTCGGCGCTGGTGATCACGGCCGCGAGGGGAAGCCCGGCGCCGAGCGTCTTGGACAGCGTGAGGATGTCGGGGACGATGCCGTCGCGCTCGAAGGCGTACCAGGTGCCGGTGCGGCAGAGGCCGGTCTGGGCCTCGTCGAGGATCAGCAGCATGCCGCGCTCCCGGCACTTCTCGTGCAGGGCCGCGAAGTAGCCGAGCGGCGGCTCGATGACTCCGCCCGAGCTGAGTATCGGCTCGACCAGGCACGCGGCCAGGCTGCCGGTCGACTGCGCGTCGATCAGGTCGAAGGCGAAGTCCAGCTGGCGGCGCCAGTCCAGGGAGCCGTCGGCCGTGGTGAAGTCGGGCCGGTAGGTGTTCGGCACGGGTATCGCGAAGTTGCCGGGCGCGCCCGGGCCGTAGCCCTTGCGGCCCGCGCTGTACGTGGCGGAGGCGGCGGCCTGCGTCATGCCGTGCCAGGAGCGCGCGAACGAGACGATCTCGTGCTTGCCGGTGACCAGTTTGGCCATCCGGATCGCGGCCTCGTTCGACTCGGCGCCGGTCGTCAGCAGCAGCGCCTTCTCCAGCGGGGCGGGCAGCGTGCCGGCCAGCCGCCGCGCGAGATCGACCACCGGGCGGCTGAGCATGCCGCTGAAGAGGTGGTCGAGGGTCGCCACCTGCCGCTGGACGGTCTTGACGATCTCCGGGTGCGAGTGGCCGAGGACCGCGCTCATCTGCCCGGAGGTGAAGTCGAGGAGCTTCCGGCCGTCCTCGGTGAACAGGAAGCTCCCGGCGGCGTGGTCGATGATCTCGCGGGTGAACTCGCCACCGTAGCGGACCACATGCCGCTCGGCATCGGCCCAGAAGGACGCGGCGGAGGGCGCCGCCGCGGTCGAGGCGGGCGTCGAGGCGGGGCGCGTGGTGGAGGTCGAAGCAGCCATGCCGCCGACCGTAGGGCGGGCGGAAGCGGTGCGTCCATCTCACGATTCCGGCCGTGCTGTTCGGCGGAGCCGCACAAGTCACTCGACAATGGAGGGGTGATGAACCCCTGGAGGCTGCGGCTGCTGAGCCGGCTGGACACGTTGGGCACGGTCCGGGCGGTCGCTCAGGCCGCCAATATGAGCCCGTCGAGCGTGTCCCAGCAGCTCGCCGTGTTGGAGGCCGAGACGCGCACACAGCTGCTGGAACGGACGGGGCGCCGGGTGCGGCTGACTCCGGCGGGGCTGATCCTGGCGCGGCGGGCGCGGGCGATCCTCGACCACATGGACAGCGTCGAGGCGGAGCTGCGCGGGTTCGGCGAGGAACCGGCGGGGCTGGTGCGCCTCGCGTCGTTCCAGAGCGCGATCCACACCATGGCCGTACCGGCGGTGACCCGGCTGGCACGCGCGTACCCGCACCTCGACGTGGAGCTGCTGGAGCTGGATCCGCACGCGAGCATCCCCGCGCTGCGGGGCGGCGACGCGGACATCGTCATCACGACGACGGACTTCGACGAGCTGCCGCTGGGCCCGGACCTCGACCTCGTGCCGCTGGCCACGGACCCGATCCGGCTGGTGCTCCCGCCCGGGCACCCCGCGGCGCGGGGCGGCGCCGTGGACATCGCGGCCTTCGCGGACGAGCCGTGGGCGTTCGACATGCCCCAGTCGTACATGGCCAATCTCGCGCTGCGGCTGTGCCGTCAGGCGAGGTTCGAGCCGCGGGTGGTGGGCCGTTTCAGCAACTACATGATGGCGCTCCAGCACGTCGAGGCCGGGCTCTCCATCGCGCTGCTGCCCGGGCTGGCCGTCGACCACAGCCGCTACCGCGTCGCCTCCAGGGAGCTCGCGGCGCCTGTGACGCGCACGATCACGGCGGCCGTCCGCCACGGATCGCCGCCGCGCGCGGCGGTGCGCGTGGTGCTGGACGCGCTGCGCGCCGCCGAGCCTCCCGACCGGCCGCTTTCCGAACCTCGGTAGCTGGAGGCGACCGCGATCCTCAAGGGCGGCCTCGACGCGTGGGTGGGCGAGGCGCGGGTGGGCGAGCTGAAGCCCGCTGCCGAGGCCCGTAGCGGCTGCCGGCACTGAGAGCCGGTGCCACGCCGCGGCCCGGACGCGCCGCCGCCCGGTGTTACGCCGCGGACCGGACGCGCCGCCGCCCCCCTCGGCCCCATGCGCGAGGAGGGCGGCGTCGGCTCACGTGCCGATACGGGCCTACGAAGCCGGCTGGGCGAGCAGGCCGACGCGGAGCCGGGTGAGGATGCGGGAGAGCAGCCGGGAGACGTGCATCTGGGAGATGCCCAGCTCCTCGCCGATCTCCGACTGGGTCATCTCGCCGCCGAACCGCATCCGCAGGATCTGCCGGTCGCGGTCGCCGAGTCCCTCCAGGAGCGGCTTGAGCGCGGTGACGTTCTCGACGCCCTCCAGCCCGGGGTCGAGCTCGCCCAGCCGGTCGGCGAGGGCGTTGCCCGCCTGTTCGGAGGCGTCGTCGGCGGGCATGTCGATGGAGCCGGCGGTGTAGCCGTTGCTCGCGACGATGCCCTCTATGACCTCTTCCTCGCTGAGCCCCATGTGCGTGGCGAGCTCCGCGGCGGTCGGGGTGTGGTCCAGGCGCTGCGCCAGCTCGGCGGCGGCCTTGGCGAGGTCCACCCGCAGCTCCTGGAGCCGGCGCGGGACGTGGACGGCCCAGCTCGTGTCGCGGAAGTGGCGCTTGATCTCGCCCAGGATGTAGGGCACGGCGAAGGTGGTGAACTCCACCTCCCGGCTCAGGTCGAACCGGTCGATGGCCTTTATCAGACCGATCGTGCCGACCTGGACGATGTCTTCCATCTGGTCGGCGCGGTTGCGGTAGCGGGCGGCGGCGAACTTCACCAGAGACAGGTTGATCTCGATGAGGGTGTTGCGCGCGTACTGGTATTCGGCCGTGCCCTCTTCCAGCACCGCGAGGCGGTCGAAGAAAAGCCGCGACAGATCGCGCGCGTCGCGTGGCACCACCGCGGCAGGCTCCTCGATGTACGGCAGCTCGCCCACCATCGCCACTGTCCTGACCGTCTCGCCCGCGATAATCACGTCGCCCTCCCTGGCATCCGTATGTCAGCGAAGGCGCGCCTACCCGAAGTCGTCGGCGCCATGCATGGCTTGTCGCGGGAACAACGGCAAGTGGACCGGCGGACCAAAACGTTACTTATGGGTAAGACGAAAGTTCCCCGCCCGCCGCACCGAGCGTCGCCACCCGCCGCCGGACCACGACGGCCAACCGTTCCGACGCCTAGAATGACCCCTTCGGGGCGGCATCGACGCCCCGACCGACAGGGGCAGGAGAGCGACAGTGGCGGCAGGCTTCCGGAGAACCGAGGGCACGGAGGGCGCGCAGGATCCGCCCGCCCATGTCCTGTCGGAGGCGGCCGCGGCCTTCGGTCTGCTCGCCTCCTCGGCACGCCTGCACATCGTGTGGGCGCTGGCGCAGGGCGAGAGCGACGTCAGCGGGCTCGCCGAGCGGGTGGGCGGCGCGCTGCCCGCGGTGAGCCAGCACCTGGCGAAGCTGAAGCTGGCGGGGCTGGTGCGCTCGCGCCGCGAGGGCCGCCGGGTGGTCTATCTGGTCGACGACCCGAACGTGGTGACCATCGTGCGGCTGATGGTCGGGCAGCTCGCCGCCCGCGACGCCGACGCCGGATCGAGGTCCGGGCGCGTGCGTGGCCTGGGTGCCTGAGGCCGGCACCGGCACCGGTTCCACGAGCTCGACCGCACGGACCGCGGCCATCCGGACCAGGGGCGCGGACAGCACGCTGCAGGCGCTGCGCGCCCTGGAGAGCGGGCCGCGCGGACTGCTGGAGTCGCAGGCCGAGGAGCGGCTCGCGCGGCACGGCGGCAACACGGTGCCGGGCCAGCGCCCCACCCCCTGGCCCCGCCGCTTCGCGCGCAGCCTGCGCGACCCGTTCACCGCCGTCCTGCTGTGCCTCGGCCTGATCTCGGCGACCGCGGCCTCCTGGGGCACGTCCCTGGTGATCGCGGTGCTGGTCACGGTCAGCTGCGCGCTGCGCTCGACCGGCGAGCACCGCGCCGACCGGTCGGCGTCCGCGCTGCGCAGCCTGGTCGCCACCACCGCGACCGTGCAGCGGCGCGAGGACGAGTCGGCGCAGCCCCGCACCCGCGAACTGCCGGTCGACGAGCTGGTGCCCGGCGATGTGATCCGGCTCGGGCCCGGCGATCTGATCCCGGCCGATGTACGGCTGCTGCGGGCGACCGGGCTCACCGTCCACCAGGCCGCGCTCACGGGCGAGTCCGTGCCCGTCGCCAAGCACGCGCCGGACGCCGCGGGTACGGGCGCACCGCCGGACGTGTCGCGGGCCGCGGACGCCGTCCCCTTCGACCAGCCCCACCTGTGCTTCCAGGGCAGCAGCGTCGCCTCCGGCAGCGGCACGGCGCTCGTCGTCGCCACCGGCTCGGACACGGTCTTCTCCGGTACGTACACCCGCCGGCGGCAGCGGCCCGCGACCGCCTTCGACCGCTCGGTGAACGGGATCTCCTGGACCCTCATCCGGTTCATGCTGCTCACCGCGCCGCTGGTGCTGCTGGTCAACGCGCTGGTGCGGGGGCGGGGCATGGAGACGCTGCCGTTCGCCGTCGCGGTCGCGGTGGGGCTCACGCCCGAGATGCTGCCCGTCATCGTCACCACGGCGCTGGCCCGCGGCGCCGCCCGGCTCGCGCGCGGCGGTGAGGTCATCGTCCGGCGGCTGCCCGCGCTGCACGACCTGGGCGCAGCCGACGTCCTGTGCATCGACAAGACGGGCACCCTCACCCAGGACCGCCCCGCCGTGGACCGCGCCGTGGGCACGGACGGCGCGCCCGACCCGGACGTACTGCACTGGGCCGCCGTCAACGCCCTGTGGACCTTGCAGCTCGCCGAGCTGCCCGCGCCCGACGCCCTCGACGAGGCGATTCTCGACGCCGACGAGGAACACGGCTCGACCGCCGACGAGACCACCGGCATCGACGCCCTCCCCTTCGACGCGGCACGCCGCCTGTCGACGGCGGTCGTACGCGCCCCGGGCCGTACGGGCCAGGTGACGCTGGTCGTCAAAGGGGCCGTCGAGGACGTCCTGGAGCGCTGCTCGCATGTCGCCCCGGGGGCCGCGCCGGACCGGGAGGAGACCCCCGCCCCGGATGCCCCCCGCGCGGTCGGCTGCGCCGACGGCACGGACACGGACAACCGCGCCGTCGGCCTGCTGGCACCCGGACCCGACGGCCCCGACGGAGCGGCGCATCCGGATGAGGGCGACCGGGCCGACGGGCACCGGGCGGCCTACGGCGGCGGCGGGGTGCGCCCGTACGGCGCTGTGCGCGGTGACGGACTCCGGGCGGCGGACGAGGGCGGGGCGGGACGCCCGTATGGCGCGAACCCCCACGACGGGCTCCGTACGGCCGATGACGACGAGGCGGTACGTCCGTACGGCGGCGGCGCGGTGCGCCCGCACGACGCGGGGCACGGCGACGGACTCCGTACGGCCGGCGGTACGGGCGACTCGGGTCCCGGGCTCCGGGTCGTCGGGCCCGGCGGGGTGGAGCGCCCCGGCCCCGCGGGGGCCCGGGCCCTCGACGCCGGCGGGCGGGCGCGGCTGCTGCGGCTCGCCGAGGAGAGCGCGGCCGACGGGCTGCGGGTGCTGGCCGTGGCGCTCGCCGAGCGGCCCGCGCGCGGCCGCCCGTACACGACCGCCGACGAGCGCGGCCTGACCTTCATCGGCTTCGTCTGCCTGCGCGACACCCCCGCGCCGACCGCCGCCGACGCCCTCGCCGTCCTCGCCCGGCGCGGCGTCGACGTCAAGGTCCTCACCGGCGACCACCCGGGGACCGCGGCCCGCGCCTGCCGCGACCTCGGCCTGGAGCCCGGCGAGGTCGTCACGGCGGCCCGTATCGACGCCGCGGGCGACGCGGCGCTCGCCGAGCTGGCCGCCGCCACCACCGTCTTCGCCCGCTGCTCGCCCGAGCACAAGGCGCGCGTCGTGGCGGCGCTGCGGTCCGCCGGTCACACCACCGGCTTCCTCGGCGACGGCGTCAACGACCTGGCCGCGCTGCACGCCGCGGACGTCGGGATCTGCCCGCGCGACGCGGTGGACGTGACGCGGGAGGCGGCCGATGTCGTGCTCGCCTCGAAGGACCTGACCGCGCTCGACCGGGCGATCGTCACCGGCCGCCGCTCGACCGTCAACATCGCCGCCTATCTGCGCATCACGCTGTCCTCGAACTTCGGCAACGTCATAGCGATGCTCGCGGCCGGGCTGATGCTGCCGTTCCTGCCGATGCTCCCGGCCCAGGTGCTCGTGCAGAACCTCTGCTTCGACGCCGCGCAGCTCGCGCTCGCCTTCGACCGGCCCGGGCCCGGCGCGCACCGCCGGCCCACGGTGCTGCGCCCGCGCGCCCTGACCCGCTTCGTGTCGCGCTTCGGCGCGCTGAACGCCTGCGCCGACCTGGCGACCTTCGGGGTGCTGGCGCTGACCGTGCCCGCGCTGGCCGAGGGGCCGGGGCAGGAGGCGTTCCACGCCGGGTGGTTCACCGAGAACCTGCTGACGCAGGCGCTGGTCATCCTGCTGCTGCGCAACGGGCGGCGCGCTTCCGTGCCGGTACGGGTGGCGACCGCCGCGCTCGCCGTCCTGGCGCTCGCGCTGCCGCTGTCGCCGCTGGCGCCCGTACTCGGCATGACGGCGCTGCCGCCCCTGTACTACGGGCTGATGGCGGTGGTGCTCAGCGTGTACGGGACGGTGCTGGCGCTCGCCGCGGCGCGGTACGACCGGCGCGCGGCGGCGCGGGGCTGAGGCCCCGGCCCGGCCGCGCGCCGGCCGTGCTCACCGGTCGCGGCCGGGCTCAAGCCGCGCCCGTACTCACCAGTCGCCGCCGCCGAAGCCGCCGCTGTCGCCGCCGAACCCGCCTCCGTCACCGCCGCCGAAGCCGCCGCCGAAGTCGCCCGGGTTGAAGTCGCTGCCGGAGTTGTCGCCGCCCTCGAAGCCACCGCCGTTGTCGCCGCCGCCGAACGAGCCGGAGTCGGCGTAGGCCGGGCCGGACATCATCGAGCCGAGCATGGTGCCCATGAGCATGCCGGGGAGCAGGCCGCCGCCGAAGTAGCCGCCGGCCCACGGCCCGTACGCCGGTCCGGCGTTCCAGTACGGCTGCGGGCCGTCCGCGGTCTGGACGGTGCGGGACATGGGCTCCTCGCCGTCGGCCAGCCGGGCCGCGTCCGCCGCGCAGGCCGGTACGGTCCGCGGCGCGCCGCCCGCGGGGGCCCACTCGACGTCCTGCGTGGACGGGCCGTGGCGCGGGTCGAAGAAGCAGGGCACCCGGCGCTCGGGCAGCGGCTTCTTGGCGCGCCGCGCGGCGAGCGTGGCCAGCGCGAACCGGCCGTCCTCCAGGGCCTCGGTGACGCCCTGCACGTCCTGCGGCTTGGTGGCCGCCGCCATCCGCGTCTTGGCGGTGTCGTACGCGTCGAGGGCGTGGGTGTAGTCCTCGCGCATCGCGTCGTCGGCGCCGGGGCCGCCGGGCGTGAAGTCGAGCCGGTCCAGTTCCTCGCCGAAGGCGGTGATGTCCTCGTCGACCACCACGCGCAGCGTCTCCAGCTCGGCGCGCTCGCGCTCATCGCGCTTCTTCTTGCTGCGGCGGTAGAGGGCGTACGCGCCGGCGCCGCCCGCGACGACGATGGCGCCGCCGGTGACCAGCCCGGCCGTGCTCGACCCGGAGTCGGAGTCGGAGCCGCCGCTCCAGGAGTCCGGGGCGTGGCCCTTGGCCTGGTCGTCGGCCTGGTCGACGAAGCGGTTGAGGAGGCCCTTGGTGTCAGCACCGTAGGAGCTGCGCACGGCGCCGGAGAGGTTGTTCACGGAGTTGTTGGACATCACGCGGGAGTCGGCGCCCGCGGCGAAGCCCCTGTCGCCGAGGTGGATGGCGTAGACGCCGGTGATGCCGGTGAGGCTGCGCAGGTTGGTCAGCAGCTTCTGGCTCTTCGGGAATTCGGCGGTCTCGGGCAGGACCGCGACGAAGACCGGTTTGCCCGCGTCCTTGATCTTCTTCGCGAGCGCCTCGGCGTCGGCCTCCGGGAGCTGGTCCTTGACGCGCGGGTCGACGTAGACCGGGCTCTTGCGCAGCTCCTCGGCGACCTTGGGCACGCCGGTGGCGGAGTCGGCGTGGGCCGGCGGGGCGAACATTCCCGCGCCGGCCAGCGCGAACAGGGCGGCGAGCAGGGCCAGCAGTGGCCTGGGCAGCGCCCTACGGGTGGCGGGCATGGGGGCTCTCCTCCGTGCGGTGCGGCACGTGCCGGTGCGGAACGTGCCGGTATGACTCGTGCCCGTATGGCACATGTCGGTGCGATACAGAAATTACTCGCCGTTTACTTGGAAACGGATTACGCGGGTGGACGGTTCCCATGGCTCGATCACCCGTACGAGAGGTCGGCGCAGGGGTCGGTGTCCGCCGAGCGGGCCTTCTCCTTGACCTTGGCGGGCGCGTCGGGTGAGGCGTCCCCGCCGCCCTTGGGGGCTTCCGGGGACGCCGCGTACGCCTGGCCGACCACCACGGCGACGCCGTCGGCGGTGACCTGTTGCAACTGCGCGCCGGGGAAGAGCCCGGCCACGGTCTTCGCGTGGGCCTCGGCGCCGGGGCCGTACTGGACGACGGTGCCGGTGTGGGACTGCGACTTGGCGGTATCGGTGCGCAGGACGGTGAAGTCGTGGGACTTGAGCTCACCGGCCGCGCGGGCCCCGAGGCCGGGGACGGTGGTGCCGTTGTAGACGGCGACCGCCACTCCCTCGCCGGAGACCGACTCCTTGCCCGGCGAGCCGCCGCCGGGCTTGGACTTCTTGGGGTCGTCCTGCTTGCCGCCCGCGTACTCGCCGTCGAGGGTGCGGTCCGCGCGCAGGGTCGCCCACAGGTTGTCGGCGTTGGGCTGGACGAGCGCGACCCGGGCGCCCTGGTAGCGCCACGGCACGGTGATGAAGTTGATGTTGTGCAGGTCGATGTTCTTGAGGGACATCGCGAAGGAGAGCAGCTTGTCGGCCGAGCCGAGGCCGGGGTCGACGATCAGCGACTTGGTGGCCGCGTCCGCGAGCGGCAGCAGCGTCGTCGGGTTGAGCCCCTGCCCCTTGATCTTCTTGATCAGGCTGGAGACGAACGCCTGCTGCCGCTGGATGCGGCCGATGTCGGAGCCGTCGCCGATGCCGTGCCGGATGCGCACGTAGTCCAGCGCCTTCTGGCCGGCGACGGTCTGCTCGCCCTTGGGGAAGATCTGCTTGCCGCGCGAGCCCCGGTTGGGGTTGAGGTCGCCCTGGTAGACGTCCTTCGGCACGCACACCTTGACGCCGCCGACGGCGGAGGTCATGGCGGAGAAGCCCTCGAAGTCGACGACGACGGTGTGGTCGACGCGCATGCCGGTCATCTTCTCGATGGTGTTCTGCGAGCATGCCGGGTTGCCCTTGGCGCTCTGGCCCACCGAGAAGGCGGCGTTGAACATCGTGTTGGTCTGCTCATGGGTCCAGCTGCCGTCGGGCAGCTTGCACGGCGGTATGTCCACGAGGCTGTCGCGGGGTATGGAGACCCCGACCGCGTGCTTGCCGTCGCCGTAGATATGCAGCAGGAACGCGGTGTCCGAGCGCCCCACGTCGTCCTTGTCGCCGCCGCCCAGCTTGTCATTTCCGCCGGTACGCGCGTCGGAGCCGATAATCAGCACGTTCTGTCCGGCTGCGCTGCTCTTCGGGCGTTCTTGGGCGATTCCGTCGGCGCCGAAGGTGTTGATATTCCCGTTCAGCTTGAAGTAGACCCAGCCGGCCCCCGCGGTCGCCAGTACGACCAGCGAGACCCCGATCACCATGAAGAGACGCAGACGGCTCTTCTTGCGCTTGCCCCTATTGCCACGAGCTCCGCGAGCCCCACGCGTCCCGCGATTCCCGGTCATGTACGCACCACCTTGCTCACGTGCCTCTTTCACACGGCTTCCGGGAAATGAGACGGACTGCCACGGGCATTGGTTGTTCAGTTGCGCAATCTAGCAAGTAATGTGGGGTGCTCAGTGACCCTGTGGGGACGAGTGAAGAGAGGTGGGGCCGACGTGCTGCGTAATGCCCTTGAGCCCTGGCACCTGCTCATCCTGGTGCTGGTGATCGCCGTGGTCTTCGGTTCGAAGAAACTGCCGGACACCGCACGCGCGCTGGGCAAGTCCCTGCGCATCATCAAGAGCGAGACCAAGGCCCTCAAGGAGGACTGACCAGCCGGACCGGCGGGTTGCGCCAGTTCTGGCGGCCGAACGTTGGTGGATCACATGCCCGCGCACCGGGCTCGTACAGTCGAGACTTGAACAGTCGGGACTTGTACTTTCGAGACGTGTGCCTACGGGCGCTTCCGGGTGCCTACGGGCGCTGGGTGCCCACGAGCGCCTGGAGGGCGCCCGCGAGGCCGCTGCCCACGAAGGCCCACGCGTCCCGGCGCGTCGTGAACCACCCCACGCTTGACCGCCCCAGGCTGGAACCATCCAGCTCCAGTTCCAGCAGGAGGATCCGTCGATGACCGGGTCGCGCGTACTCGCCCTCGGCCACTATCAGCCGGCCAGGGTGCTGACCAACGACGACCTCGCGGCCATGGTCGACACGGATGACGAGTGGATCCGCACCCGGGTCGGCATCCGCACCCGCCGGATCGCCGAGCCGGACGAGACGGTCGACGCGATGGCCGCCAACGCCGCCGCCAAGGCGCTGGCGAACAGCGGCCTCGCCGCGTCCGACATCGACCTCGTACTCGTCGCCACCTGCACAGCCGTGGACCGCAGCCCCAACACGGCCGCCCGCGTGGCCGCCCGGCTCGGCCTCGCCGCGCCCGCCACCATGGACATCAACGTCGTCTGCGCGGGCTTCACGCACGCGCTCGCCACCGCCGACCACGCGCTGCGCGCCGGAGCGGCCACCAACGCGATCGTCGTCGGGGTCGAGAAGTTCACCGACGTCGTCGACTGGAGCGACCGCAGCACCTGCGTACTGGTCGGCGACGGCGCGGGCGCCGCCGTGGTCACCACGGCGGCGGAACCCGGCATCGGCCCGGTGGTCTGGGGCTCGGTCCCGGAGATGGGCCACGCGGTCCGCATCGAGGGCACCCCGTCGCGCTTCGCGCAGGAGGGCCAGGCCGTCTACCGCTGGGCCACCACGCAGCTGCCGCCCATCGCCCGTACGGTCTGCGAGCGGGCCGGCATCGAACCCGCGGACCTGGCCGCCGTCGTCCTCCACCAGGCGAATCTGCGCATCATCGAGCCGGTGGCGCGCAAACTGGGCGCCGTCAACGCCGTCATCGCCACCGACGTCACCGAATCCGGCAACACCTCGGCGGCCAGCATCCCCCTCGCCCTCTCCAAGATGATCGAACGCGGCGAGATCCCACCGGGCGCCCCGGTCCTCCTCTTCGGCTTCGGCGGCAACCTCTCCTACGCGGGGCAGGTCATTTACTGCCCGTGACGCGGCGGGCGGCTGGATGGCCGGCGTGTGGCGGGGGCGATGGCCTGGGGGTCGGCGCGGCGGTCCACGCACCCGTCCGGCAGGACCCGGCCGGGCTCCTTCGCGGCCGTACGCGTCCACAGCACGGCACCGTCCACGACGGTGGAGGGGCGTTCGCGATAGTGATCGCTCATGGGACTTCGCGCAGGAAGAGCGCCCCGCACGAGTGGCACATCTTCACCTCGCCGGTGCCCCAGGCGTCGGCCGAGCGGGTGGCGGCCACCGGGGACAGTTCGCGCCCGCACATGGCGGTGGTGTCGTACTCGCGCACCACATGCCAGACCCTGACCTCGGCGTCCGGCTGTCCGGCCGAGGTCCCGTCCTCGTACTCCGCGCGCAGCTCATGGTCCATGGCGGTCGCACCTCCTCGTATGTCCCACGATGCGCTCGCGGCCGGAGGAGCGCCACCACATACGGACCGATCAGAACACCGACCAGCCCGTGAGCGTGGTGAAGTGGTCGAGAGCCGCGACACCGGCCACCGAGTTGCCGCGCGAGTCCAGGGCCGGGCTCCAGACGCAGAGCGTGCAGCGGCCGGGGATGACGGCGACGATGCCGCCGCCGACGCCGCTCTTGCCGGGCAGGCCGACGCGGTAGGCGAAGTCGCCGGCCGCGTCGTACGTACCGCAGGTGAGCATGACCGCGTTGACCTGCTTGGCCTCGCGGCGGGGCAGCAGCCGGGTGCCGTCGGCGCGCAGCCCGTGCCGGGCGAGGAAGCCGCCGGCGAGCGCGAGGTCGCGGCAGTTCATCTCGATGGAGCACTGCCGGAAGTAGTGGTCCAGGACGGTGGGGACGTCGTTTTCGAGGTTGCCGTAGCTGGCCATGAAGTGGGCGAGGGCGGCGTTGCGGTCGCCGTTCTCGCCCTCGGAGGCGGCGACCTCCAGGTCGAAGCCGACGCCGCGGTTGCCGCTCTCGGCGCGCATCAGCTCCAGCGTGGCGGCCCCGGCGTCGCCGGTCAGGGTCTGGAGGCGGTCGGTGACGACGAGGGCGCCGGCGTTGATGAAGGGGTTGCGGGGGATGCCGTTCTCATATTCGAGTTGCACCAGTGAGTTGAAGGGATTTCCGGACGGTTCCGTGCCGACCCGTTCCCAGATCATGTCGCCGCCCTCGGCGAGGACCAGCGCGAGGCTGAACGCCTTCGAGATGGACTGCACGGAGAACGGGGCCTCCCAGTCCCCCACGCCGTACACACCCCCGTCGACGTCGGCGACCGCTATCCCGAAGGCCGTCGCGTCCACGCAGGCGAGCGCCGGAATGTACCGGGCGACCTGGCCGCGTCCGACCAGCGGCCGCACGAAAGCGGCGACCTCTTCGAGTACGGCCTGGTAATCCACTGGCCCGAGCTTCCTGTCCCTGCGGCGTCGATGTGCTGATCCAACCGCGGCCGGATCGGCTCGCACGATATCCGAACGCCTGGATCACCTGCGAACTTTCCGGTAAAAGCAGGTCATACGGACGTACGCGACCGGCGTCCGCCCCACCTGAAAGGAGGCGGCCGTGGCCCCACCCATGTCCGCGAGCGAATTCATCGACGCCCTGAAGGACGAGGGCATCACCGTCGTCGAGGTCGGCGGCTGGCGCACCCGCAACCGCGCCGGCCACGGCGGCTGGGGCCCGGTCAACGGCGTGGTCATCCACCACACCGCGACCAAGGGCACCCAGCACACCGTCGAGCTCTGCCGCGACGGCCACCCGGACCTGCCGGGGCCGCTGTGCCACGGCGTCATCGCCAAGGACGGCACGGTCCACCTCGTCGGCCACGGACGCGCCAACCACGCCGGGCGCGGCGACGACGACGTGCTGCGCGCGGTGGTCGCCGAAAAGCGGCTGCCGCGCGTGAACGAGTCCAACACCGACGGAAACGTCCACTTCTACGGCTTCGAGTGCGAGAACCTCGGCGACGGCAAGGACCCGTGGCCCGAGGCCCAACTGACGGCGATCGCCAAGGCCGCCGCCGCGATCTGCCGCCACCACGGCTGGAGCGAGCGCTCCGTCATCGGCCACCTGGAGTGGCAGCCGGGAAAGATAGACCCCAAGGGCTTCACGATGGACTCCCTGCGCGACCACGTCCGGGACCTTCTCAAATGACCCCCGAGGCCGCAAGGAGGACGTGAACTGCCAGGCCACTGTGCGGCGGGCCACGACGGGCCGCCGCACACGACCGCCGGTGCGCACCGCGCCGGCGGCCGGTGGCGGTCACTCCGGCGGGACGCTGTACCGCTCCATGACCGCCTTGGAGGTGGAAGCGTCCATGAGGCGCAATTCCCAAGGTCCTGTGTTGATGTCGAAGTCCTTGCCGAAGCCGACCCATTTGCCGGCCATGCGCCGGCCGGTCGGCTCCACGAGCATCTGCATCGCCCCGTGGTACGCGGCGCTCTGGTAGTAGCCGTCACCGGCCGTCTGCTCGGTCCACGTGCCCGTGACCACGCTCTGCTCCACCGTGAGGTCCAGCGAGAGCGGGGAATCCGGGTTCGACGAGGCGCCGCGCAAGGACCGCCCCGTCAGCCGCTTGCCGTGCTGGACGAGCACCACATAATGCTTGCCTTCGAGCTCGGCGTCACGACCGGACGAGTAGAACTCGTACCGGGACAGCCACACGCCTCCACAGGTGAGCCCGGTCGCCCGCGAGGCCGGCTGGGGCTCCGCCGAAGCGGCGGCGATGCCCTCGGCGCCCGGCGCCATGTCGTGTCCTCCCCTGCCGTCGCCCCGGACCCTGGCCATCGGTACCTGAAGGGCGAACCCGAGCGCTTCGACCGGTACCCCGGTGACCCGCTCCAGAGCACGGGCGTACACCGGCCTCGGCGTCCGGCTGATCCCGGCCTCCCAGCGCTGTACAAGCCTCTTGCTGGCGTCGTTCGGCTCCCCCAGCTCGGCTCCCGCCCGGCGGAGCTCCCTCGCCAGATCGTCCTGGCTCAGCCGCAGACCGATCCGTACGGCGCGCAGGGCGTCATTCGGCACATGCACAGCGGTGGTCATGGCCTTCACGCTAGCTCTGACTCTCCATCAATGACACCGGTTTGACGCCTTTCGGGGGACATCTGATTGACGCCCTTCACGCCGCCGCGCCGGCAGAGGCGCGAGCGCCACGATCGCGACACCCGTCAGCGACAGAGAGCGATCGTGCGATGAACCGCGAACCAGCAGCGCCAACAAACCAGGGACACCGCTTGATGAGCATGAGGGTGTCCCGCGACGGCGGTCGCACCTGGAGCCCTGAGCAAGTGTTCCGGAGCGCGACCCGGCCGCCCCCTTGCTCACCGCCGCATGGCCGCCGTGCCGGTGCCCACAGTGCGGGCGCGGCTGAGGGCCGTGGGGCGGCCGCATCGTTGCAGCGGTCAGAATGGGCAGGTGAGCCCGCTCCTGGACATCGAGACCGCCCTTCGGCCGCGGCTGCCGTCTCCGCTGCACGAGGTGCGTGACGAGCGGTTCGCCCGCAGGGGGCTGCGGCTGCTGCTGAAGCGGGACGATCTGATCCACCCCGACCTGCCGGGCAACAAGTGGCGCAAGCTGGCGCCCAACCTGCGCGCCGCCTCGGAAGGCGGCCACCGCACCCTGCTGACCTTCGGCGGCGCCTACTCCAACCACCTGCGCGCCACCGCCGCCGCCGGCCGCCTGCTGGGCTTCGCCACCGTCGGCGTCGTACGCGGCGACGAGCTGGCCGGCCGGCCGCTGAACCCCTCCCTGGCCCGGTGCGCCGCCGACGGCATGCGGCTGCTGTTCGTCAGCCGCGGTACGTACCGCCGCAAGGCGGAACCCGAGGTGCTGGCGGAACTGCTGAGCGCGGCCGGCGCCGACGAGGAGTGCTACGTCATACCCGAGGGCGGCAGCAACGCCGCCGCCGCGGCCGGGTGCCGCTCCCTGGGGCAGGAGCTGCGCGGCGCCGCCGACGTCGTCGGGGTCGCCTGCGGTACGGGCGGCACGCTCGCCGGGCTGGCGGCCGGACTGGAGGGCGCGGGGGCGGCCATCGGCTTCCCGGTGCTCCGCGGCGGCTTCCTCGCCGACCAGGTCGAAGGTCTCCAGCGCGCCGCCTTCGGCGCGCGCCGCGGTGACTGGCGGCTCGACGAGCGCTTCCACTGCGGCGGCTACGCCAAGCGCTCCGCCGCGCTCGACGCCTTCGCCGACGACTTCGCCGCACGGCACGGCCTGCCCCTGGACCGCGTATACGTCGCCAAGGCGCTCTACGGCCTGACGACACTCGCCGAGGAGAACGCGTTCCCGCGCGGCACCACGCTGGCCGCCGTCATCACGGGCCACGGCGACACCGTCCCGCCGACCACGTGAGACCAACCGGCCTCCCAGCCCGATCGGCCCGCCCGGCGCTTGAGCCGCCAGGGGGCGCCTCCCAGCGGTAGCTGGGCGGGGCCTGAGGGCCGGGGCCCGGGCAGAGCCCCGCGCACGACCCCCGGGGGGCTGGGCCCCGTAAACGGCCCCCCACGGCGGAGCCCCCGTCACTCCGCCGCCCCCTCCTCGCGATAAGCCGCGGCCTCCTCCAAGTCCAACCGCCGCAGCAGCGTGCGCAGCATCTCGTCATCGATGCGGCGCGCGTCCCGCAGCTCCACGAACACGTGGCGTTCCGCGCCGATCATCTCCCGGGCCAGCCGCCGGTACGTCTCGTCGGCCGATTCCCCCGTGGTCTCGTTCACCGTCCCGAGCCGCTCCCACACGGCGTTGCGGCGGCGGTCCATGACCGTGCGGAGGCGGTCCGCCAGCGGCTGCGGCAGCGCGTTGCGGTCGTCGGCGAGGAGTTCGGCCAGCCTCCGCTCGGCGGCGGTGGAAGCTTCGTTCTGGGCCTGCGCCTCGGCGAGGGTCTCGGCCTGGGTGTCCCGGCCCGGCAGCTTCAGCCGGCGGATCAGGGCGGGCAGCGTGAGGCCCTGTACGACGAGTGTGGCGATCACCGTGGTGAACGTCAGGAACAGCACCAGGTTGCGGGCCGGGAAGTCGGTGTCGTCGTGCGTGGTCAGCGGGATGGAGAAGGCGATGGCCAGGGAGACCACCCCGCGCATGCCGGCCCAGCCGACGATGACGGGCGCCGTCCAGTTGGTGTCGGGTTCGCGTTCGCGTACGCGGGCGAAGAGGACGCGCGGCAGGAATGTGGCGGGGAAGACCCAGACGAAGCGGGCCGCCACGACGGCGACGAAGACGGCTGCCGCGTACCAGGCGGCCTCCGCGACCCCGTACTCGCCGAGCCCCTTCAGCACGACCCGCAGCTGGAGGCCGATCAGCGCGAAGACGGACGACTCCAGGACGAAGGCGACCATCTTCCAGACCGCCGCCTCCTGGAGCCGGGTCGCGAAGTCGACCTGCCAGGAGCGGTGGCCCAGGTAGAGGGCGACGGTCACGACGGCGAGCACCCCGGACGCCCCGAAGCGCTCGGCGGCCGCGTACGCGGCGAAGGGGATCAGCAGCGAGAGCGTGTTCTGGAGCAGGGGCTCCCGCAGCCGCTTGCGCAGCCAGTGCAGCGGCACCATCAGGACGAGACCGACGCCGATGCCGCCGACCGCCGCGAGCCCGAACTCCTTGATGCCCTCGCCCCACGTCGCCCCCTCCCCGACGGCCGCGGCCAGCGCCACCTTGTAGGCGGTGATCGCGGTCGCGTCGTTCACCAGGGACTCGCCCTGGAGGACCGTCGTGATGCGCGAGGGCAGCCGCAGCCGGCGCGCGATGGCCGTGGCGGCGACCGCGTCCGGCGGGGCGATCACCGCGCCCAGTACCAGCGCGGCGGTGAGCGGCAGGTCCGGCACCACGAGGTAGGCGACGTAGCCGACGGCGAGGGCCGCGAAGAGCACATAGCCGACCGAGAGCAGCGCGACCGGCCGCACATTGGCCCGCAGGTCCAGGTACGAGCTGTCGAGCGCCGCGGTGTGCAGGAGCGGCGGCAGCAGCAGCGGGAGCACGATGTCCGGGTCGAGGGTGTAGTCCGGCACCCCGGGTACGTACGAGGCGGCGAGCCCGACGGCGACCAGCAGCAGCGGCGCGGGCACGGGCCCCCGGCGGGCCACGCCCGCGACGGCCGCGCTGACCGCGACGAGCATCAGCAGTGGCATGACGTCCATCGGTTACGCCCCCATCCTCATCATGTGCCGCTCCGGCTCCCTGTCGTCCGGGACGGCTCCGCCGCCCGCCTACCCGATCTAACCTGGTCATCATGAGCGAGTGCCCCCATGTTCCCGAGCTGCCGCGCCCCGAGCCGGCTCCGCTGAGCGCCACCTGCACGGAGTGCCTGGCGGCCGGCAGCCATCCCGTGCAGTTGCGGCTCTGTCTGGTGTGCGGGCACGTCGGCTGCTGCGACTCCTCCCCGTTCCGGCATGCCACGGGGCACTTCGCGGAGACCGGGCACCCGGTGATGCGCAGCTTCGAGCCGGGCCAGAACTGGCGCTGGTGCTTCACCGACCAGCGGATCGTCTGAGGCCCGGGGCGCGCGCCGGCGCGGCCCGGGGCCCCTCCCCGGGCTGCGCCGACCGCGTTGTCGGACCGTCCGGTTAGCATGCAGTCATGATCCGAGCCGCCACCGCCGCCGACGTACCCGTCATCCACGCGATGATTCGCGAACTCGCCGCGTACGAACGGGCGCTGGAGGACGCGCGGGCGAGTGAGGAGCAGCTGTGCGAAGCGCTCTTCGGGGAGCACCCCGCGGTCTTCGCTCTGGTTGCGGAGAGCGACGAAAACGGCGCCGGAGCGGACGGAGGTCCGGTCCAACCGGTCGGCTTCGCGCTGTGGTTCCGTAACTATTCGACGTGGACGGGCACGCACGGTATCCACCTTGAGGATCTCTATGTGCGGCCTGAATCGCGCGGTGGAGGTCACGGAAAGGCGCTTCTCGCGGCTCTCGCGCGTATATGCGTCGAGCGTGGGTATCAGCGTTTCGAGTGGTCAGTGCTGGATTGGAACGAACCGTCGATCGACTTCTACCGGGCCATCGGCGCCGAGCCGATGGACGGGTGGACCGCACAACGGTTGTCCGGGGAGCCGCTCCACACTCTCGCAGCGATAGCGGAGAGTGACGGAAACGCCAACAGGACGACTTCTCTTTCGATTTGAGGCCGCAGACCCCTAGCCACTGTCCGTACTCATGGGCTTACCATGAGTGACAGTCGTGGGGCTGCGGCACCGCGACCCAGATCGCGATAGCGTCGCGGGCGAACCGTGTGCCGCGCCGGATCCCCAGCCTTCGTCACGAGGACTGCGGGACCGGCGCTCGTAACAGCTCAACAAGCTTGTGCCACCTTGGAGGTGAGGGTGTCCCAGATCGCAGGCGAGCCCGGGACTCAGGACTTCGTGGAAGTCCGGCTGCCCGCTGCGGGTGCCTACCTGTCGGTACTGCGGACGGCGACAGCCGGCCTCGCAGCCCGTTTGGATTTCACTCTCGACGAGATCGAGGATCTGCGCATCGCCGTGGACGAGGCGTGCGCGATCCTGCTGCAACAAGCCGTTCCCGGCAGTGTTCTCAGCTGCGTCTTCCGCCTGGTCGGGGACGCTCTTCGGGTGACCGTATCGGCGCCCACCACGGACGGCCGCGCCCCTGAGCGCGACACCTTCGCCTGGACGGTGCTCTCCGCGCTGGCCGGCGAGGTCGACTCGACGGTCGCGGACGACCGTACGGTCAGCATCAGCCTGCACAAGAAGCGCGGCGCAGGTCCCGGACAGCCGTGACAAAAGAGGGGGCTCCGTGAGTACTGCATCATCGCGGGGAGTGCGCACCCCGGGCATCCCGCAACAGCCTGCCCGGCCGCACCCGGCGGACGTGGAGCCGGAGCAGCCCGGCGACCGACCAGAGCGGGCGGACCACATGGATCAGCACCGGCATCAGACGTGGCACCAGCACCACGACCCCCGTGATCGCAGTGGTGCGCGAGCGCTCTTCTTCGAACTGCGGGAGCTTCCGGTGGGCTCGCCCGAGCGGGCCGAGCTGCGCAACCACCTCGTGCGGCTGCATCTGCCGTTGGTGGAGCACCTCGCGCGGCGGTTCCGCAACCGGGGAGAGCCGCTGGACGACCTGACCCAGGTCGCCACGATCGGTCTGATCAAGTCCGTGGACCGGTTCGACCCGGACCGCGGTGTGGAGTTCTCCACGTATGCGACGCCCACGGTCGTCGGCGAGATCAAGCGGCACTTCCGGGACAAGGGCTGGGCGGTGCGGGTGCCGCGCCGGCTCCAGGAGCTGCGGTTGGCCCTGACCACGGCGACCGCCGAGCTGTCCCAGCAGCACGGCCGCGCGCCCACGGTGCACGAGCTCGCCGAGCGGCTGAGCATCTCCGAGGAGGAGGTGCTGGAGGGGCTGGAGTCGGCCAATGCCTACAGCACCCTCTCCCTGGACGTGCCCGACACCGACGACGAGTCCCCGGCCGTCGCGGACACCCTCGGGGCGGAGGACGAGGCGCTGGAGGGCGTCGAGTACCGCGAGTCCCTCAAGCCGCTGCTGGAGGATCTCCCGCCGCGCGAGAAGAAGATCCTGCTGCTCCGCTTCTTCGGCAATATGACGCAGTCGCAGATCGCGCAGGAGGTCGGCATCTCGCAGATGCACGTCTCCCGGCTGCTGGCCCGGACGCTCGCACAGCTCCGCGACAAGCTGCTCGTGGAGGAGTGACCGGCCGTCCGGACCGGCCGCCCGGCCCCGGCGCCTCGGGAGAGGCGGCGGGCCCGGCTACGCGTCGCGGGGGCCGATGCCCAGCGCTTCGGTGGCCGTCGGGTTGACCAGCAGGGCCAGTACGACCACGGCGACGGCGGCGAGCGCCGCGCCGACCGCGATCAGCGCGCCCCCGTTGCTGATGAGCGTCCAGGCGACGGGCAGCGACAGCAGTTGCGTGATCATCGCGGGCCCGCGGCTCCAGCGCCGCCGCAGCAGCAGCCCGCGGGCCGCGATCAGCGGCAGGGCGGCCAGTGCGAGCACGGTCAGCCCGCCCGTCTCCGCCTGCATCCGGCTGTCGGGGTCGCCCACCAGCCCCATGACCAGCATGTACACACCGAGGCCGACGAGGGCCACGCCTTCGAGCGCGGCGAGGGCCGCCGCCGCGGTCAGCCGGGCCGGTCGCGGGCCGGCCGGCGCGGGGTCTGCGGCCGCTGAGGCGGCGTTGGGGCTCTGCTTGGGACTCACCCCAGCAGGGTAGCCCGCCGGGCCCGTGAGCGGCCTTCCAGGGAGTGCGCGGGGCCGAGTCCGTACGGGCCCGGGGTCGGGGCTCGGGGGACGGCGGGGGACGAGCCGGGAGACAGGGTGGGAGATGGGCCAGGAGCGGGACACATACCCACAGGTAGGTAGTCTGGCGCCCATGCGCGCGCTTCTCGTGGTCAATCCGTCGGCAACCACCACCAGTGCCCGCACCCGCGATGTCCTGGTGCACGCGCTCGCCAGCGACCTGAAGCTGGAGGTCGCGACCACCGAGTACCGGGGGCACGCCCGCGACCTCGCGCGCCGGGCCGCCGAGGACGGCAATACCGGCCTGGTCGTGGCGCTCGGCGGCGACGGCACGGTGAACGAGGTCGTCAACGGCCTGCTGAGCGGCGGCCCCGATCTGGCGGGCCTGCCGCGGCTCGCCGTGGTCCCCGGCGGTTCCACCAATGTCTTCGCCCGGGCGCTGGGGCTGCCCAACGACGTCGTCGAGGCGACCGGCGCGCTGCTGAGCGCGCTGCGCGAGGGCACCGAGCGCACGGTGGGCCTCGGGCTCGCGTCGGGGACCCCGGGCACGGAGGACGAGGGTGTTCCGGAACGCTGGTTCACTTTCTGCGCGGGGCTGGGATTCGACGCCGGAGTGATCGGCCGGGTGGAACAGCAGCGGGAACGCGGCAAGCGTTCGACCCACGCTCTGTACGCACGACAGGTGTTGCGGCAATTTCTGGCCGAGGCGAACCGCCGGCGCGGCACGATCACCCTCGAACGGCCGGGCGAGGATCCGGTCGAGGATCTCGTCGTGTCGATAATCTGCAACACCTCGCCATGGACCTATTTCGGCAACAGGCCGGTTTACGCGACCCCCGAGGCGTCCTTCGACACCGCCCTTGACCTGCTCGCATTCACCAGGCTCTCGACCCCGACGGCCGCCCGTCATATGACGCAGCTGGTGACGTCAACACCGGACCGCGGCCCGCACGGGAAGCATGTGGTGGGCGCGCACGACTTGACGGCCTTCACCTTGCATTCCCAGGTTCCGCTGCCCTTCCAGATGGACGGCGACCATCTGGGACTGCGTACGAGCGTGACGTTCACAGGCGTACGCCGGGCACTGCGTGTGATTGTGTGAGTGGTAGGGGCTAAAGTCCTTCCACTCGAACGTTTAGGCTGGGTTCCACCCCCTGGAAGTACGGCTGTGACCTAGCCGACACCGAGGAATCCAAAAAAACTTTCCGGAAGGGGTTGTATCCGCCGCCGAGGTTTGCGACTCTCTTCATGGCGATCGGGACGGCCGCTCATCACCGGCCCCCTTGAGAGCCCGAACCCCCTCCTCTTTTCTAGGACCACACCCGTTCTTCGACGTGGCGTCGGCCCTTCATTCGCGGGGGGATTCGTGAAAGCGTTCACATTCACAAGCGATGTAACCCGCAATACGAGGAGAGGTAGCAGCCATGGACTGGCGTCACAACGCCGTTTGTCGTGAGGAAGACCCGGAGCTGTTCTTCCCCATCGGCAACACCGGTCCTGCGCTGCTGCAGATCGAGGAAGCCAAGGCCGTCTGCCGCCGCTGCCCCGTCATGGAGCAGTGCCTGCAGTGGGCGCTTGAGTCCGGCCAGGACTCCGGCGTCTGGGGTGGCCTCAGCGAGGACGAGCGCCGCGCAATGAAGCGCCGCGCCGCCCGCAACCGGGCGCGTAACGCTACCGCCTGACGACGCCCCTCGGCCCCCGAGCCGCAGCGCGCAGTACCCCCGATGCGCACAGCAACGTGAGTTGTGGAGCCCCGGACCGTATCCACGGTCCGGGGCTCAGTGCTGTGGTCCGAGGCTCAGTGCTTTTCGCCGCGCACCGGGATGTCGAGGATGACGCGCGTGCCGCGCTCGGGCGCGGGCACCATGTCGAACGTTCCGTTCAACTCGCCCTCCACCAGGGTCCGTACGATCTGGAGGCCGAGGTTCCCGCCGCGCTGCGCGTCGAAGCCCGGCGGCAGCCCGCACCCGTCGTCCTGCACGGTGACCCTCAGTCGCGACTCCTCGCGCACCGCGGTACGCACCGCCAGCACCTCGACCGTGCCCTGCTCCCCCGGCCCGAAGCCGTGCTCCAGCGCGTTCTGGAGGACCTCGGTGAGCACCATGGACAGCGGGGTCGCGACCTCGGCGTCCAGGACGCCGAACCGCCCCGTGCGCCGGCCCGTCACCTTGCCCGGGGCGATCTCGGCGACCATGGCCAGGACGCGGTCGGCGATCTCGTCGAACTCGACCCGCTCGTCCAGGTTCTGCGAGAGCGTCTCGTGCACGATCGCGATCGAACCGACCCGGCGGACCGCCTCCTCCAGCGCCTCCCGCCCCTCCCCCGAGCCGATCCGGCGGGCCTGGAGGCGCAGCAGCGCGGCGACGGTCTGGAGGTTGTTCTTCACCCGGTGGTGGATCTCCCGGATGGTCGCGTCCTTGGTGATCAATTCGCGTTCGCGACGGCGCAGTTCGGTGACGTCGCGCAGCAGTACGAGCGAACCGATGTGGTTGCCCTTCGGTTTGAGCGGGATGGCGCGCAGTTGAATGACGCCGTCGTCGCCCTCGACCTCGAACTCGCGCGGCGCCCAGCCGCTGGCGAGCTTGGCGAGCCCCTCGTCGACGGGGCCGCGGACGGGTGCCAACTCGGCGGTCGCCTCGCCCAGATGGTGTCCCACCAGGTCGGCGGCGAGGCCCAGGCGGTGGTAGGCGGAGAGCGCGTTGGGGCTGGCGTACTGCACGATGCCGTCGCCGTCGAGCCGGATCAGGCCGTCGCCGGCGCGCGGCGAGGCGTCCATGTCGACCTGCTGGCCGGGGAAGGGGAACGCCCCGGCGGCGATCATCTGGGCGAGGTCGGAGGCGCTCTGGAGGTAGGTCAGCTCCAGCCGGCTCGGGGTCCGTACGGTCAGCAGGTTGGTGTTGCGGGCGATGACCCCGAGTACCCGGCCCTCGCGCCGGACCGGGATGGACTCGACGCGTACGGGCACCTCCTCACGCCACTCCGGGTCGCCCTCGCGGACGATCCGGCCCTCGTCGAGCGCGGCGTCCAGCATGGGCCGGCGGCCGCGCGGCACCAGGTGGCCGACCATGTCGTCCTGGTACGAGGTGGGCCCGGTGTTGGGCCGCATCTGGGCCACGGAGACGTACCGCGTGCCGTCGAGGGTGGGCACCCACAGGACGAGATCGGCGAAGGAGAGGTCGGAGAGCAGCTGCCACTCGGAGACCAGCAGATGCAGCCACTCCAGGTCGGAGTCGCCGAGGGCGGTGTGCTGGCGGACCAGGTCGTTCATGGAAGGCACGGCTGTGAGCGTACCCGCGTTCCCCCGAAAGCCCGTTTCGGGTGGTGCGGGCGGCCCGTCGGGGCGGCTGCCGGGGCCGCGAATTCTTCTGCTTCCGGGGCCTCAATACTTCGCCGCGCGCATAGACAGCGGCGAATGGTCTAGTCCACAATGGACGGGTAAAGCCTCCGCTCTCCCCGCACAGGAGGGCGGATCGAGGACCGTGGCGCTCTCTGCCCTGACCGCGTCCGGACCTCAGTCGGCCTCACCGGCCGCGGGGCCCGCACACCTCGCGCCACCGGTCGGCCGATGTCTGCTCCGGGCTGCGGTGCCGGTCGGGTTGAGGGTCCCGTCCTGGCGCCGCGGCCCGAAGTGTTTCCGGCGGCCGGCGCGGACCGCAGCGGCCCGAAGACCTTCCACGACAGCACAGGACCCCTCGCCCGGGACGGGCGAGGGGTCCTGTCGTGCGTACGGGCTCAGCGGGTCTCGGTGACCTTCGCCAGGGCGCGCGGGGCGTCCGGGTCCTGGCCGCGGGCGATGGTGACCTCGTAGGCCAGGAGCTGCAGCGGAAGGATCTCCAGGAGCGGCTGGAGCTCCTCGGGCACGCCCTCCGTCGGCAGGGCGAAGCCCGCGGACGCCTTGGCGACCTCGGCCTCGCTGCCGATGACGACGAGGTCCGCGCCACGGCCGCGGAGCCGTTCCAGGACGGGCTGGAGCGCCTCGCCGCCCTTGCCCTCGGTGACGATGGCGATGACCGGCGAGATGGCGTCGATCATCGCGAGCGGGCCGTGCAGCAGGTCCGCGCCGGAGTAGGAGAGCGCCGGGATGTAGCTGGTCTCCATCAGCTTCAGCGCGGCCTCCTTGGCGGTCGGGTAGCCGTAGCCGCGCGAGGTCAGCACCATCCGCTCCGCGAAGCGGTAGCGGCCGGCGAGCTGCTTGACCTCCTCGCCGCGCGCCAGGATCTGCTGGGCCAGCTCGGGCAGCGCCTTGGCGTCGGAGCCGTCGCCGCCGCGCAGCCCCTCGACGAAGAGGTAGAGGGCCAGCAGCTCGGCGGTGTACGTCTTGGTGGCGGGGAGCGCCTTCTCCGCGCCGGCCAGCACGTCGATGTGGAACTCGGAGACCGCGGCGAGCGCCGAGTCGGCGTTGTTGGTCACCGCCAGGGTGATCGCCCCGGCCTCGCGGGCCGCCTTGGTGGAGGCCACCAGGTCCGGCGAACCGCCGGACTGACTGACCGTGATGACCAGCACGTCGGTGAGGTCCGGCTGGGCGCCGTACGCCGTCGTGGTGGACATCGAGGTGAGGCCGCACGCCATGCCGAGCCGCACCTCCAGCAGGTACTTGGCGTACAGCGCCGCGTTGTCGGACGTGCCGCGCGCGGTGAGGAGCACGAACCGCGGCTTCTTCGCGGCGACGGCCTCGGCGATCTCCCGGATCTTCGGCGCGCCCTCGTCGAGGATGCGGCGCAGCACGGCGGGCTGTTCGGCGATTTCGCCGGACATGATCCGGCCCGGCTGCTCGCTGTGCCGGCCGGGAGTCGTGGCGGACATGCTGGGTGCCTCCAAATGGCTGTGTTGCGTACGAACCACGGGGCTCAGCGCCCGGCGCCCTTGCCGGTGATGACCTCCGCGGCGGCCCGTCCGCAGACGCGGGCGGCCCCGTGGGTCGCGATGTGCGGCGCTCCGGCCGGCGGCGCCTGGGGCACACCCATCTCGACGACGGCCGTCTCGGGCCGGGCGGCGAGCAGGGCTTCCAGTGCGTCGGCCATCCAGGGGTGCCGGTGGACGTCGCGTACCACTGCGACGATCCTACGTTCCGCGGCGGCGTCGAGCACATTTGCGATCAATGCGGGCGTCCCCTGCGCGGCGGCGAGTTCGCCGTCGTACGTCCCGGTCACGGTGCCGGGGAGGAGCAGCGCGAGCTCGGCGGCGAGCCCCCAGGGCGTCTCGTCGCCGACGGCGATGTTCGCGACGGGGGTGAAGGCGGCGACGTAGGCGGGCTCGGTCAGCGGTTCGTACGAGCCGGTCACCCGCAGTGCGCGGCGGGCGGCGATGAGGCCCACCTCGGGGGCGGGCGCGGTCCCCTCCTGCTCCGCCGCGCCCGCCTCCGAGGTCCAGCGCGCCAGGGCGCGCACCCGGGCCGCGGCGTCGGCGAGCCGCTCCTCGGACAGCTCGCCCGCGCGTACGGCCGCCACGAGCGCGTCGCGCAGCCGCAGCACGGTGTCCGCGTCGGCCGTGTTGCCGCCGACGCAGATGGCGTCGGCGCCCGCGGCGACGGCGAGCACGCTGCCGTGCTCGATCCCGTAGGTGCCGGCGATGGCGTGCATCTCCATGCCGTCGGTGACGATCAGCCCGTCGAAGCCGAGGCCGCCCTCGCTCTCGGGGGCGCGCAGCAGGCCGTGCAGCGTGGTCGGGCTGAGGGTGGCGGGCAGGCTCGGGTCGAGCGCGGGCAGCAGGATGTGGGCGCTCATCACGGACTTGGTGCCGGCCGCGATGGCGGCCCGGAAGGGCGTCAGCTCGCGGGCGTAGAGGGTGCCGAGGTCGGCGCCGATCCGCGGCATGTCGAGGTGCGAGTCGACGGCGGTGTCGCCGTGGCCGGGGAAGTGCTTGGTGCAGGCGGCGACGCCGGCGGACTGCATGCCGTCGACGTAGGCCGCGGTGTGCCGGGCGACGAGGTGGGGGTCGGCGCCGAAGGACCGTACGCCGATGACCGGGTTGCCCGGGTTGGAGTTGACGTCCGCGGAGGGCGCCCAGTTGAGGTTGACCCCGCATTCGGCCAGCCGCCGCCCCAGCTCGCGGGCCACGGCCCGGGTGAGCCCCGGGTCGTCGACGGCGCCGAGCGCGAGGTTGCCGGGGAACGAGGAGCCGGTGCGGACCTCAAGCCGGGTGACGTCCCCGCCCTCCTCGTCGATGGCCACGAGGATGTCCGGGCGCTCGGCGCGGAGCTGCGCGGTGAGCGCGGCGAGCTGCTCGGGGGTGGCGACGTTGCGGCCGAACAGGGCGACGGAGGCGAGCCCCTCGCCGATTCTGCGCAGCAGCCACTCCGGCGCTTCGGTGCCGGTGAAGCCGGGTTGCAGGACGGTGAGCGCATCCCGGGTGAGGGTGTCGGTGTCGCGTGCCAGGGTCGTCATGGGCGGGCGTTATCCCTTCACTGCGCCGGAGGTGAGGCCGCCGACTGCCTTGCGCTGAAGGATCAGGAAGACGAGGAGGATGGGGACGGCGAACAGCGAGGAGGCGGCCATGGTGGCGCCCCAGTCGTCGCCGAAGGTGGTGCGGAATCCGGTGAGCCAGACCGGGAGGGTCTGCGCGTCCGGGTCCTTGCTGAGGATGAGGACGAGCGGGAACTCGTTCCAGGCGGTGATGAAGCCGAACAGCGAGGTGGACATCAGCCCGGGGGCCAGCAGCGGGAAGACGACCTTCACGAACGCCTGCCGGCGGGTGCAGCCGTCGACCATCGCGGACTCCTCCAGCTCCTTGGGCACGGCGGCGATGAAGCCGCGCAGCGTCAGGATGGTGAAGGGCAGCACCATGATCGTGTAGAAGGCGGTGAGCGGCAGCAGGCTGTTGAGCATGTCCGCGTCGCGCACGACCAGGTAGATGGCGATGACCATGACCTCCCAGGGGGCCATCTGCGCCATCATCATGATCAGGATGGTGCTCTTGCGTCCCTTGAAGCGCATCCGGGCGATCGCGAAGGACGCGGATACGCCGATCACCAGCGAGAAGAGGACCGCGAGCACGGTGACCGTGAAGGAGTTGCCGACCAGCGTCCAGAAGCCGTCGGCGTTCATGGCCTTGGAGAAGTGCTCGAAGGTCGGGTTGATCGGGAACCAGACCGGCACCTCGCTGATGACGTCGTTGTTCTGCTTGAAGGCAGTGGCGAACATCCAGTAGACGGGGAAGACGAACCCGATGAAGAGAACGACCGCGGTCGCTCCCGGCCAGATACGGCCCAGAAGTGAGCGCCTCACAGCTCGTCCTCCTCTTGCTTCAAGACGATGCGGAAGTAGTACGCCATCAGCGCCAGCAGGATGAGGATGGTGAGGATGGAGATCGCGGCGCCCATCCCGAAGTGCTGGCTGCCCATGCCTTCCACGAACGCGTGGACGGGCAGGGTCTCGGTGAGGTGGTCGGGGCCGCCCTGGTTGATGGCGTAGACCTGCGCGAACGCCTTGAAGACCCAGATGATCTCCAGGAAGGTCGTGGCCAGGAAGAAGGGCTTGAGCATCGGGAACGTCACCGAGGTGAAGCTCTTCCAGGCGCCCGCCCCGTCGAGTGAGGCGGCCTCGTACAGCTCCTTGGAGATGGTGGTCGTCGCCGCGTAGAGGTTGAAGGCGACGAAGGGCACCGACTGCCAGACGATCAGCACGATGATGACGAAGAACGTCGAGTACTGGCCGCCGATCCAGTTGTAGTGGGCCATCGAGTCCCAGCCGAACTGGGTCAGGACGTAGTTGACGACGCCGAAGCGCTCGTCGAAGAGCCACTGGAAGACGGTGGTCGCCGCGATGACCGGCATCGCCCAGGCGAGCGCGAGGCCGAGCATCAGCAGCAGCCGCATCTTCTTGCCGAGGCGGGCGAGGAGCAGCCCGACCAGGGCGCCGATCACCATGATCAGGACGACGTTGACGACGGTGAACAGGACGGTCCGGAGCGTGACGCTCCAGAAGTCGGAACTGTTCAGCTGGTCCGCGTAGTTGTCGAACCCGGTCCACTCGGTGACGTGCTGGATCAGCTGGCGCGGATTGAGGTTCTGAAACGAGATGAGGCCGTTGTTGATCAGCGGCCAGCCGAGCAGCACCACCGTGACGAGCGCCGCGGGGAGAATCAGGAGGTACGGCGTCGCGCCGCCCCCCGCGCGCCGTCCGGCGCCGCGGGCACGCTTGCCCGGTGGTGGCCCGGCGCTCCCGGCCCCAGGGGCGACGAGGTCCGGGGGGACCTCTTTCGACTCGATGGACATGGGGTTCTTCTTCCTGCGCCGAGCGCGCCGTGCGTGGTCGTACCAGGGGCCCGTACGGACCCGGCCGAAGCCGTCGGCCGGAGGCCGGAAAAACCGGAGAAGCCGGAAAGCCGAAGAGGGGTCCGTACGGACGGAAGTCCGTACGGACCGAGGTGTGCCGGTCCGTACGGAGGTGACGAGCGGGCTCGGGCCCGCCCGGTTCACTGCTTCTGGCTGAGCCTCTTGTTCATGTCGGGCTCGACCTGCTTGGCGGCCTCGTCGGCGGACTTGCCGCTCAGAACTGCCGTCATGTACGCCTTGATCGGGTTCGGCTCGTTCTCCACCGCGGCCCACTCGGGGACCAGCGGGGTGGTGCCGCCGCCCGTGACGGCGGGGATCATCGCCTCGGCGGCCGGGTTGCCCTTGACCTGCTCCATCAGCGACTGCTTGTTCGGGACGTTGCCGGCCTCCTTGGCCAGCGCGCCCTCGTTCTTGTCGGACAGCGCGACCTTCAGGAACTCCTTGGCGAGCTCCTGCTTCTTGCTGCCCGTGGCGACCGCGAGGTTGGAGCCGCCGAGGAAGACGCCCTCGGGCTTGTCCGCGGTCTCGCCGGGGAGGGTGAAGTAGCCGATGTCCTTCTTGATGGCAGGGTTGGTCTCGATGGAGACGTTCGCCTCCCAGCCCATGCCGATGAACGCGCCGGTCTTGCCCTTGCCGAAGATCTGGCCCTGCTGCGGGTTGGCCTCGTCCTTGTCCTTGGGCGCCGTGCTGAAGGCCTGGTACTGCTTGTAGATGTCCATGGCCTTGGCGATCTTCGGGTCGGCGAGGTTGCTGACGAGCTTGTTGCCGTCCTTCTTCACCGGGTCGCCGCCCTGACCGATGATCAGGCCATCGAGGACGTACCAGCTCTGGCCCGGCAGGTAGAGCGGGTCGGCGTCGCCCTTCTTCTTGACCGCGTCGAGGTCCTTGAGGAACTCGGTGCGCGTCTTGGGCGTGTCCTTGATGCCGGCGTCGGCCCAGATCTTCTTGTTGTAGACGACGACGCGGTTGGCGGCCCACCACGGCGCGGCGTACTGCTTGCCGTCGTAGATGGAGGACTTGTTGATGGACTCGGTCCAGTCGGCGCCGATCTCCTTCTTGAGGTCGGACAGGTCCTCCAGGCCGCCGGTCTGCGCGTACATCGGGGTCTGGGTGTTGCCGATCTCGACCACGTCCGGCGGGTTCGACTCGGAGAGCGCCGTGGTCAGCTTCTGCTGGATGCCGTTCCACTTCTGGATGGTGACCTTGAGCTTGGCGCCCGTCTTCTTCTCGAACTCGGCCTGGACGTCCTTGGTCCACTTCGCCGGATTCGAGCCATCCATGAACCAGACGTTCAAGGTCTCGCCCTTGAAACCGTCGGCACCCGTCTTCTTGTCGCCGTCGCCGGACCCACAGGCCGCAACACTCACCAACATGGCCGCGACACCTGTCGCCGCTATGAGCCCACGCTTCACAGCACTCTCCTCAGACCGACTGTGGTCTTTAATGGTTTAGACCAGTGCCCGCAGCTTGGCCTAGACCTTTTGGGGTGTCAAGGGTGTATAAGAGTCGCTGTCAGGTCCGTTATCGGACCGACACCTGAGGCCGGAGGCTTCGGCACAGGTCCGCTCGGGCCTTGCCCGTGCCACGATGTGACGCGAATGGACGGAGGAGCCGGTGACGGCAGCAGGTTCGGAGTCGGGAAGGCGCACCTTGACGACCGATGGAGGCACCGCGGAGAGCGGCGCCGCCGGCACGGCCGGTGTGACGCGCACCGCGCGCGTCCCCAAGTACTACCGCCTCAAACGGCACTTGCTGGAGATGACCGAAACCCTACCCCCGGGAACCCCGGTTCCTCCAGAGCGCGCACTGGCCGCCGAGTTCGACACCTCCCGCACGACGGTACGCCAAGCCCTCCAGGAACTCGTCGTCGAAGGCCGCTTGGAGCGTATCCAGGGCAAGGGCACCTTCGTGGCCAAACCCAAGGTATCGCAGGCGCTCCAACTCACCTCCTACACCGAGGACATGCGGGCCCAGGGGCTCGAACCCACCTCCCAGCTCCTGGACATCGGCTACGTCACCGCCGACGACCGGCTCGCCGGGCTGCTCGACATCACCGCGGGCGGGCGGGTACTGCGCATCGAGCGGCTGCGGCTGGCCAGCGGCGAGCCGATGGCGATCGAGACCACCCACCTGTCGGCGAAGCGCTTCCCCGCGCTGCGCCGCAGCCTGGTGAAGTACACCTCGCTCTACACCGCGTTGGCCGAGGTCTACGACGTGCACCTGGCCGAGGCCGAGGAGACGATCGAGACATCCCTGGCCACCCCGCGCGAGGCCGGCCTGCTCGGCACGGACGTCGGCCTGCCGATGCTGCTGCTCTCCCGCCACTCGCTCGACGCGCGGGACGAGCCGGTGGAGTGGGTGCGCTCGGTCTACCGGGGGGACCGGTACAAGTTCGTGGCGAGGCTGCGGCGGCCGACGGACTGACCCCCGCTCCCGGACCGGACGCCCGGACCGGCTGCCCGGACCAGGGCTGCCGGACCGGGGCGACCGGCCCGGTGGGTTGACGCCCGTACCCCCCTGACCTGCGGGTCCGCGAAGCGTGTCCGTACCGATATGCGGACGGGGGGTGACGTCCGGAGGGGGGCTCCTCTAGATTTCCTGCGCACTACGCGGAAGATCGGTCAAGGGGACGGAGCACGTGCCATGTCGGAACCACCCAAGGCCGAGCGGAGGCCGGTCGTCACAGCCCCGCTCGTCGTGGCGGGCGTCTGCCTCGTCATCCCCTTCATCGCGATCCTGTGGGTCGGCTCGTACGCGAAGACCGCCCCGGCCTTCATCGGCATCCCGTTCTTCTACTGGTACCAGATGGCCTGGGTGCTGATCTCGACCGTGCTCACCTCCATCGCGTACGTCATCGTGCGCCGCCACGAGCGGGCCCGTAAGGCGGGTGCGTCGCGATGAACCACGGCGTGAACGGCGTCGCCCTCGCCGTCTTCATCTTCTTCTTCGTGGCCGTCACGGTCATGGGCTTCCTCGCCGCCCGCTGGCGGCGCGCGGACAATCCTGCGAGCCTCGACGAATGGGGCCTCGGCGGCCGCAGCTTCGGCACCTGGGTCACCTGGTTCCTGCTCGGCGGCGACCTCTACACCGCGTACACCTTCGTCGCCGTGCCGGCGGCCGTCTACGCGGCGGGCGCGGCCGGGTTCTTCGCGGTCCCGTACACGATCCTCGTCTACCCGCTGATCTTCACCTTCCTGCCCCGGCTCTGGTCGGTCTCGCACAAGCACGGGTACGTGACCACCTCGGACTTCGTGCGCGGCCGGTTCGGCTCCAAGGGGCTCTCGCTGGCCGTGGCGCTGACCGGCATCCTCGCCACGATGCCCTACATCGCGCTGCAACTCGTCGGCATCCAGGCCGTCCTGGACGTGATGGGCGTCGGCGGCGGCGAGAACACCGGCTGGTTCATCAAGGATCTGCCGCTGCTCATCGCCTTCGCCGTACTGGCCGCCTACACCTACTCGTCCGGGCTGCGCGCGCCCGCGCTCATCGCGTTCGTCAAGGACGGCCTGATCTACATCGTCATCCTGGTGGCGATCATCTACATCCCGATCAAGCTCGGCGGCTTCGACGACATCTTCGCGAAGGCGGGCCACGCGTTCGAGCAGATCAATCCGGCCACCGGGAAGCCGCGCGGCGAACTGGCCAGCGGCGACAAGTCGCAGTGGGCGTACGGGACGCTGGCGCTGGGGTCGGCGCTCGCGCTGTTCATGTATCCGCACTCGATCACCGCGACGCTCTCCAGCCGCAGCCGCAACGTGATCCGCCGCAACACCACCATCCTGCCGCTGTACTCGCTGATGCTGGGGCTGCTGGCGCTGCTCGGCTTCATGGCGATCGCCGCCGGCGTCAAGGTGAAGAACGGCCAGCTCGCCATTCCGCAGCTGTTCGAGGACATGTTCCCGGACTGGTTCGCGGGCGTCGCCTTCGCCGCCATCGGCATCGGCGCGCTCGTCCCCGCGGCCATCATGTCGATCGCGGCGGCCAACCTCTTCACGAGGAACATCTACAAGGACTTCATCAAGCCCGAGGCCACGCCCGCCCAGGAGGCGAAGGTCTCCAAGCTGGTCTCGCTGCTGGTGAAGGTCGGCGCGCTCGCGTTCGTCCTCACCATGGACAAGACGGTGGCGATCAACTTCCAGCTGCTGGGCGGGATCTGGATCCTCCAGACCTTCCCGTCGCTGGTGGGCGGCCTGTTCACACGCTGGTTCCACCGGTGGGCGCTGCTCGCCGGGTGGGCGGTCGGCATGGTCTACGGCACGGTGGCCGCGTACGGCGTGGCGAGCCCCACCCAGAAGCACTTCGGGGGCAGCAACGACGAGATCCCGGGCATCGGCGAGATGGGCTACATCGGGCTCACCGCGTTCGTGCTCAATGCCCTCGTCACGGTCGTGCTGACCTTCGTCCTCAAGGCCGTGAAGGCCCCGGACGGCGTGGACGAGACCTCCCCGTCGGACTACACGGCGGACGCGGGCGACCCGGGCGTGCGGCAGGAGCTGCCGCCGGCCACGGCGGGCGCGCCGGGCAGGCACTGAGCCGTACGGACACACGCAGGGCGGGGCCCCGGCTGTCGGCCGGGGCCCCGCCCGTTCGTTCAGGGCGCGGCGTCAGGGAACCGCGTCAGGACTCGACGCGCCGGACGAAGACGTCCTCGACCCCGTTGGTGTCGCCGGAGACCAGGCCGCTGTCGCCGGAGGAGAAGGCGGCGGTGCGGCCCGCGGCGTCGACCTCGGGGGAACTCGCCCCCGTCGCCGACTGGTCGTCGCCGCTGCCGAGGCTCACCAGCTCGACGTGCCCGGTCTCCCGGTCGCGTACGAACACGTCATCGGCGTTGTTGGTGTCATCGGGCACGAGGTTGCTCGCGGAGGAGTGGAAGAACAGCAGCCGCCCGTGGTCGGCGAGCTTCCCCCCGGAGGAGGTGCTGTTGGCCTGGGTCCCGTCGTCGGCGAGCGTCTCCAGGGTCGTGGCACCCTCACGGGTGTCCCGGACGTAGACCCTCGCCTCACGGAGAGGGGTCCCCGGCACCATGTTGGGCCAGTAGCTGTAGAACGCGGCGTACCGGCCGTCCTCACTGAGCGAGGAGACCCTGCCCCCATACGTCTTCCCCTCCCAGTTCACGGTCAGCGCCCGGGTCCGCCCGGTGCGCAGGTCGTGGAGGAAGGAGGGGTAGTCCCTCGGCTTGGCGATCGAGGGCGCGCCGGGTTCGCGGCGAACTGGCGAGCCGGGCTCCAGGTTGGTCGCCTTCGAGGTGTAGGCGATGTGCCGGCCGTCCGCGCTGATGACGGGCTGGGCGGACGCGCGGTCCGCCTGTTTCCCGTCGCTCGCGACGCTCACCCGCCGCGTGGTGTGGGTACGCCGGTCGTACGCGAAGATGTCCTGCACGTCGTTGGTGTCGCCCGGCACCAGATGGGAGCGGCGCGAGGCGAAGGCGACGACGCGCCCGTCGGCGCTGATCGCCGGCATCCAGGCGCTGTAGGTCTGCGGACCGGCGGTCGTTCCGGGGCTGACGCGCTCCGTGCGGCCCGTGCGCCGGTCGCGTACGAACACGTCCTGCGCGCCGTTGTCGTCACCGGGCACCAGATTGGCGGCGTTCGAGGCGAACGCGACGTAGCGGCCGTCCGCGCTGATCGAGGCGCCCGACGACCAGGCGTCCGCCTGCGTGCCGTCCGTGGCCACATTGACGCGCTCGACCCGCTTGGTCCGCAGGTCCTTGACGAAGACGTCCTCCATGCCGTTGGTGTCGCCGGGCACCAGGTTGGCGGCTGCCGAGGTGAAGACCACGAAGCGGCCGTTGCCGGAGATCCCCTCGGTGAAGGAGGCGGCGTCGGCCTGCGTACCGTCCGCCGCAACGCTCACCCGCTCCGTGTGCGGCGCCCCCTGCCCTGCCCATGCCGCGCCGGCCATCGGCAGCGCGAGCGTGCAGGCCGCCGCGCCGACGGCGGCCGTGCGTCTGAGTAAGCCCATCCTGGCTCTCCCCTCCCAAGAGTCATCCGTACCCGCCGAGCCAACTCCCCCGGCCGTACACGGTCAACGCTTCGGACAGCCGACAGGACCCCCATACGCCTGTTGCGGCAGGGGAAGCCGGGACTCGTGTCCTACCCCTGTGCCATGTTCCGTCCCTCGCGCCACAGACGCGGTCCCTTGGCGGGCGAGCGGACGGGCGGACGGGCGAGCGGCGGGGCAGCCGGGCAGCCGGGGCCGAACGATTTCAGCCTCCGTCACTGTCCAAGGCGCCGGATGAAGACGTCCGAAGCCCTATGGGCGCCGCCGGGCGCCGAGCGGCTGCCGGCGGATTCGAAGACGACCGTCCGCCCGGACCCACCGGCCCCCACCGCCCCCTGCCACACCGTCATCCGGCTCCCGTCGGCCCCGCGGGCCAGCAGGCGTACGGCACCGGTCCCGGGACCGCGCGCGAAGCCGCCCTGAACCGCGTCGGCGTCCCCCGGCTCGCGGTCCGTGGCGGTGGAGGCGAGGGCGACGACGCTGCCGTCGGCGCTGATCGTCGGCGCCCGCGCAGCGCCGGCCGCCCCGGCGCCCGTACCGTCGCCGGTGATCCGCTCGGTGCGGCCGGTGCGCCGGTCGCGTACGAAGAGGTCGTCCGCCCCATTGGTGTCGCCCGGCACCAGGTTGGTGGCCGCCGAGACGAAGGCGACATAGCGGCCGTCCGCGCTGATCGCGGGCTCCGCCGACCAGGAGTCGGCCTGCGTGCCGTCGGTGGCGACGGTGACGCGCTCCGTCTCGGCCGTCCGCAGGTCCATGGTGAAGAGGTCCACCTGTCCGTTGGTGTCGCCGGGCACGAGGTCGGCGGCGTCCGACGAGAAGACGGCGTAGCGGCCGTCGGCGGAGATGACCGCGCCGTCGTAGGAGATGGGCGCGCCGCCGGAGGAGCCGGCCGCCCGCGTCCCGTCGGCGGCGGCGCTGATCGGCTCCGTACGCGGCGCCTCCGGCCAGGCGGCGGCCGCCGCCACCGGCAGCAGCACGAGCGCGCATATCCCCGCTCCGACGACGGCCATGCGCGTGCGTCTGCCCATCTCGTCCCCTCCTAGGATGCCGGATGCGCGCGGCCGGCCCTCGCCGCCGCGGACGAGCCAACTCCGCTGGCGGTGGACGGTCAACGAATCGGGCGCGGTACCGGGCTTCAATACGCTTGTTGCAGCAGGGAAGACCGGGACCCGTGTCATACACCGGCAACAGCCGCCGACAGCGGCCCGGGGCCCGCGAACATGGCGGAATCGCGCCGAAAACGCGGCGGGGACGCGGGAGGATCGCGGGATAAGCATGCGCGAATCGCGGCGGCACCACTAGCACATTCACCCCACTCCCTGCGGAGAGCGACACAAGATATGGGGGTGCGTGCGACCGCCAGCACAAGATGTATGCTCATGCTCGCTGTCGTCGCAGGGGAATCCGGTGTAAATCCGGAACTGTCCCGCAACGGTGTATGTGTGCGCATTTACGTACCCATGAGTCCGAGGACCTGCCGCCAGCACGCCCGTGGCCGAGCCGCCATACCCGGCCTGGGCGTCGAATACGTCCGGGCCTCGCGGGTTGGGCCGGTGGACGCGGTGCGGCGTGCCCTTTTCCGGAGCGCGCCCGTACGCGCCCATCGCCCCTTCCCTCCTGGCCCCCTGCCGAGCGAGGGAGAGCCACACCGTGACCATCGCGACCGCCGATCCGGTTTCAGAGGTAGCGTCCGACGGCCCGGGTACCGCACTGCTGCGTACCCTGACCGACCTCACCGCCGATCTGCCCGCCACCGACCCGGGCAAGGTCGCCGCCGCCGCGCTGCGCGGCCGCCATCCCGGTTCGGACGCGGCCGAACTGCGGTCGCTGGCCACCGAGGCCGCCGCCGGGCTGATCGCCGAGGAGCCGCAGTACTCGCGGCTGGCCGCACGGCTGCTGACCCTCGCCATCGCCGGCGAGGCGGCCGGTCAGGGCGCGCTCTCCTTCTCCGCATCCGTCGCCACCGGCCACCGCGAGGGGCTGATCGCCGACGAGACCGCCGCGTTCGTCACGGCCCACACCGCCCGGCTCGACGCCCTGGTGGAGCAGGCGCTCGCCGACGGCGCCGACGACCGGTTCGGCTACTTCGGCCTGCGCACGCTGCACAGCCGCTACCTGCTGCGCCACCCGATCACCCGGCAGGTGATCGAGACCCCGCAGCACTTCCTGCTGCGCGTGGCGTGCGGCCTCGCCGAGGACCGGTCCGTACGGGCCCTGGACGACGTCGCCGAGCTGTACCGGCTCACCAGCTCGCTGTCCTACCTGCCCTCCTCCCCCACCCTCTTCAACTCCGGCACCCGGCACCCGCAGATGTCGTCCTGCTATCTGCTGGACTCCCCGCTGGACGAGCTCGACTCGATCTACGACCGCTACCACCAGGTCGCACGGCTCTCCAAGCACGCCGGCGGCATCGGCCTCTCGTACAGCCGCATCCGCTCCCGCGGCTCCCTGATCCGCGGCACCAACGGCCACTCCAACGGCATCGTCCCGTTCCTGCGGACCCTCGACGCCTCCGTCGCCGCCGTCAACCAGGGCGGCCGGCGCAAGGGCGCGGCCTGCGTCTACCTGGAGACGTGGCACGCGGACATCGAGGAGTTCCTGGAGCTGCGCGACAACACCGGCGAGGAGGCCCGGCGCACCCACAACCTCAACCTGGCGCACTGGATCCCGGACGAGTTCATGCGCCGCGTCGAGGCCGACGCCGACTGGTCGCTGTTCTCCCCGGTGGACGTGCCCGAGCTGGTCGACCTGTGGGGCGACGAGTTCGACGCCGCGTACCGCGCGGCCGAGGCGGCGGGCCAGGCGATCAAGCAGATCCCGGCACGGGCCCTCTACGCCCGGATGATGCGCACCCTCGCGCAGACCGGAAACGGCTGGATGACGTTCAAGGACGCCGCCAACCGCACCGCGAACCAGACCGCCGAGCCCGGCCGGGTCGTCCACTCCTCGAACCTGTGCACCGAGATCCTTGAGGTCACCGACGACGGCGAGACGGCCGTCTGCAACCTCGGGTCCGTGAACCTCGCGGCGCACCTGGGCACGGACGGCGAGATGGACTGGGAGCGGCTCGACGCCACGGTCCGTACCGCCGTCGCCTTCCTCGACCGCGTCGTGGACATCAACTACTACCCGACCGAGCAGGCCGGGACCTCCAACTCCCGCTGGCGGCCGGTGGGCCTGGGCCTGATGGGCCTCCAGGACGTCTTCTTCCGGCTCCGGCTGCCCTTCGACTCCCCCGAGGCCGCGGAGCTGTCCACCCGGATCTCCGAGCGGATCATGCTCGCCGCGTACGAGGCGTCCGCCGACCTCGCCGAGCGGCACGGCCCGCACCCGGCCTGGTCCGCGACCCGTACCGCGCGCGGCGTGCTCCACCCGGACCACTACCCCGACGCGGAGCCGCGGTGGGCCGACCGGTGGGCGGCGCTGCGCGCCCGTATCGCCAAGACCGGCATGCGCAACTCGCTGCTGCTGGCCATCGCGCCGACGGCCACCATCGCCTCGATCGCGGGCGTCTACGAGTGCATCGAGCCGCAGGTCTCCAACCTCTTCAAGCGCGAGACGCTCAGCGGCGAGTTCCTCCAGGTCAACGCCTATCTGGTGGAGGACCTGAAGAAGCTCGGCGTGTGGGACCGCACGACGCGGGACGCGATGACGGAGGCCAACGGCTCCATCCAGGAGCTGGGCTGGATCCCCGCCGAGGTCCGCGACCTGTACCGCACCGCGTGGGAGATCCCGCAGCGTTCGCTGATCGACATGGCGGCGGCCCGTACGCCCTACCTGGACCAGAGCCAGTCGCTGAACCTCTTCCTGTCCTCGCCGACCATCGGCAAGCTCAGCTCGATGTACGCGTACGCCTGGAAGCGCGGCATCAAGACCACGTACTACCTCCGCTCGCGCCCGGCGACCCGCATCGCCCAGTCCGCGCGCGCGTCCGTACCCGCACAGCAGCCGGCGGCCGCCGCCGACCCCGAGGCCGTCGCCTGCTCCCTGGAAAACCCCGAGTCCTGCGAGGCGTGCCAGTAATGTCCACCGCTCCCGAGAAGACCGAGCCCGAAGAAGCCGTGAACGAGAAGACCGTGCCCGCGCAGACCGCCCCCGCGAAGACCGTGAAGAACCTGCTGGACCCGGGCTTCGAGCTCACCCTGCGCCCCATGCGGTACCCGGACTTCTACGACCGCTACCGCGACGCCATCAAGAACACCTGGACCGTGGAGGAGGTCGACCTCCACTCCGACGTCGCCGACCTCGCCAAGCTCTCGCCGGGCGAGCAGCACATGATCGGGCGGCTGGTGGCGTTCTTCGCGACCGGCGACTCGATCGTCTCCAACAACCTGGTGCTCACCCTCTACAAGCACATCAACTCCCCCGAGGCGCGGCTGTACCTGTCGCGGCAGCTCTTCGAGGAGGCCGTGCACGTCCAGTTCTATCTGACGCTGCTCGACACCTACCTCCCCGACCCGGAGGACCGCTCGGCGGCCTTCGACGCGGTGGAGGAGATCCCCTCCATCCGGGAGAAGGCGCAGTTCTGCTTCAAGTGGATGGACTCGGTCGAGAAGATCGACCGGCTGGAGTCGAAGTCGGACCGCCGCCGGTTCCTGCTCAACCTCATCTGCTTCGCGGCGTGCATCGAGGGGCTGTTCTTCTACGGGGCCTTCGCCTACGTCTACTGGTTCCGCTCGCGCGGCCTGCTGCACGGCCTGGCCACCGGCACCAACTGGGTGTTCCGCGACGAGACGATGCACATGAACTTCGCGTTCTCGGTCGTGGACACGGTCCGCGAGGAGGAGCCGGAGCTCTTCGACGACGAGCTGGAGCGCCAGGTCACCGACATGCTCAAGGAGGCGGTGGAGGCGGAGCTCCAGTTCGGCCGCGACCTGTGCGGCGAGGGCCTGCCGGGCATGAACACGGAGTCGATGCGCGAGTACCTCCAGTGCGTCGCCGACCAGCGGCTGCTCCGCCTCGGCTTCCCGGCCGTGTACGGGTCGGAGAACCCCTTCTCCTTCATGGAGCTCCAGAACGTCCAGGAGCTGACCAACTTCTTCGAGCGCCGCGCGTCCGCGTACCAGACGGCGGTCGAGGGTTCGGTCTCCTTCGACGACGAATTCTGATCGGAGCGTCGGATTCGGTGATCGCTGTCGCTGTGCGGTGATCGCTGTGCGGTGAGTCGTGGTCCGGTGAGTCGTGGTCCGGTGAATTGCCGTTCCGTTCCGTGATTCCCGTTCCGTGATCGCCGTTCGGCGATCACTGGACGGCCATGGTGGGCCAGGCCGCCGTGCCGACTGGGTTTCCGTCGGCACGGCGGCCTGTCACGAGGCCGGTCATCACGGCCTCTCGGGTTTCAGTCGGCTTCAGTCGTCCTGTGGGGCGTGGTTCGCGGCGAAGGGCAGGAGAGGCGCGGCGGTCCGCGGCGGGTCCTCAAGGTTGGGCGAGTGCCCGAGACCGGGCAGCATCACGACGGTCGCGCCGGGGACAGCGCGGTATTCGGCGGCGGACGACGAACGCCACCTGCGGTCGTCCTCGCCGAAGATCACCAACAGCGGCTTGCCGAGGGGCGCCAGCCGTCGCGGGAGAGCCCGCTCCGCCAGGTAGGCGAGGCTCGATCGCGACGTCGCGGCGAACACGTGGAGGTCCATGAGGCGTGCCTCGTCCACGAACCACTGGGGGATCTCGTAGCCCGCGCCGAACGCGGAGCTCATGATCCGGCGGAGTTGGTCGTCGGTCAGCTTCGGCCACTGCGCCGGATCGATGGCGGGCTCGTCCGCGATGTAGGCGGCCGTGTCGGGGCCGGTGTTGACGAGTGCGAGCGCGGTCACCAGGTCAGGCCGTTGTACGCCGAGGGCGGTGGCGACCATCCCGCCGCTGGAGTGACCGACGACCACGGCGTGCGGGACGCCGAGCCAGTCCAGTACCGCACCGGCCCTTCGAGCCTGGTCCGGGACCGTATAACTCGCGCCGGCCGGCCGGGCCCACCGGCCGCACCCGAGCAGGTCGATCCGGATGACGCGATGGGCCACGCTCAGCAGCGGAACCATCGGGTCCCACGAGCGGAGCGACGCGGCGGTCCCGTGGATGAGCAGCAGGGCGGGGCCGTCACGGGGGCCGTCCTGGCACACGTGGATCGCGCCGTCCTCCAGCGGCAGCATCAATTCCCGGGTCGATTCGGCGACTTCGGTGATCTCGGAGGCTTCGGCGGCTCCGGCCGGGGAGCGCGGTTCGTCGTTGGAAAGAGTCATACGTGGACTGTCGCCGCCGGTGCACGCCGGTGGCTTGGACAAATGTTCCGGTCGGCCGGGTGCGTAGCATGAAGGAATGTGGTCCGACGCGGCCGAGCGGGACGACGGGGTGTTGTGGGACATCGCATGCCCCACGCGGCCCAGTCGCGTGCCCGGGGTGACCATGGCCGGATTCGGTGACCGCGGCATCACCCCGCCCGGCCTCCGGCTGATCCCGCACCCGGCCGTGACCCTGCTGCTGGTCTTCGACGGCACGGTTGCCGTGGAAGACGCCACCGGGCGGCGACAGCAGGGGAGTTTCGTCACCGGGCTCGGGTACGGCGAAGCCCTCCGTGCGCTGCGGGCGGAGAACTTCGAATGTCTACAGGTGCGCCTGTCACCGCTGGTCGCACACGCGGTGCTGGGCTCCGCCGTGTCCGACCTGGGCGGCGCCGTGGTGGCCCTCGACGAGTTGTGGGGCCGGGAAGCCGAACGGACCGTCGGGCGCTTGGCCGCTCTCTCCACCTGGGAGGACCGCTTCGCGTCGACCGACGCGTGGCTCGCCCACCGCTGCGCGGCGGCCGCGCGGGTAACCCCGGAGGTGGCCTGGGCCTGGCGTGCGATCGTCGCCGGCCGTGGCAGGGTCCGGATCGAGCACCTCGCGGCCGAACTCGGCTGGAGCCGCAAACGCCTGTGGTCCCGGTTCCATGCGCAGATCGGCCTGCCGCCCAAGCGCGCCGCGAAACTGGTCCGCTTCGACCACGCCGTCCACGGCCTGGTCGCAGGCCAGGACGCGGCCGGAGCCGCGGCCGACGGCGGTTTCAGCGATCAGTCCCATCTGCACCGGGACGTCGTGGCATTCACCGGACTGACCCCCTCGACCGTGATCAGCGAGCCGTTTCTCGCGGTCGACTCCCTGGCCTGGGGCTGGCCTCGGCCGTCGATCGGCAGGACGGACCGCAGACCGGCCGTCAGCCGGCGCCCTTGACGCTCTTGAGGAACGCGCGCCAAGCGGGGCGGTCGCCGCCAGTGTGGCGTCCGGGGCGTCGCTCTCGCGGACGTGGATCAGACCGTCGAGCCCGGTCGCCACCTCTACGCAGTCGTCCTGGCCGCTGCCGCTGAACGACGACTTCTGCCATATGAGGTCGGACATGTGACTCCTTCACAGGGTGGACATGACATGCGCCGGGGCTGCCCACGGAGGGGGTACCGAGCGACGAGCACGAGCACGGGCGGGGGCTGCTGCTCATCGGGGCCTGCGCCTCCGAGCGGGGAGTATGCGCGCATGGGCCGGGGCCCGGGAAGGCCGTCTGGTTTCAGCTCGTGGGGTGATGCGCGGGGCGAGCGGCGCAACCCCCGCTCCGGCCGGACGTCTGGTCGGCGAAGGCACTTTTTCCGGTGCCGGAGTACCGATCGAAGGAGCGTCCATGAAGTTGGCCAACCGTCGTACGTACGCGGTCGGGGCCCTGGGCCTCAGCCTCGCGCTGCTCGGGGCCGTACCGGCCGGGGCCGCGCCGGGCCGTACGGAGGCGGCGGCACCGCCCGTCGTCTCCGAGAAGGACGTCATGCCGCACCTGAACGCCCTCCAGAAGATCGCGGACCGCAGCGGGGGCAACCGCGCCTTCGGCACCAAGGGCCATGAGCGCTCGCTGGATTACGTGAAGGGCGTGCTCGACAAGGCGGGATTCACGACCCGCATCGACTCCTTCACGTACAAGGGGGCCGTCGGGCACAACCTCATCGCGGACTGGCCCGGCGGCGACGCGAACCACACCCTGTTCACGGGCGCGCACCTCGACAGCGTCAAGGCGGGGCCGGGGATCAACGACAACGGGTCCGGTTCGGCCGCCATCCTGGCCACCGCCCAGGCCGTGGCCAAGGCCCACCTGAAGCCGAAGCGCCATCTGCGCTTCGCGTGGTGGGACGCCGAGGAGGAGGGCTTGGTGGGCTCTGCGCAGTACCTCAAGAAGCTCCCCGCCGCCGAGCGCAAGAAGATCGACACCTATCTGAACTTCGACATGACCGGCACCAAGAACGTGCAGCAGTGGCTCGTCGTGCACGACGGCAAGGAGGCCACGGACGCCTTCGAGAACTACTTCGCGGCCAAGAAGCTCCCCACCTTCGACATCGGCGTCGGCGGTTCGGACCACGAGTCGTTCGGCAAGGCCGGCATCCCCGTCTCCGGCTTCAACACGGGCGTCGGCAGCTGCCTGCACGAGGCATGCGACCGCATCGACAACGTGGACCCGAAGACGGAGACCGTCAGCGCCAACGCCATCACGGGCGTCGTATGGCAGCTCGCCACCACCCGCTGACCCCGCCGAACAGGAGCAGATCCGCATGCACACGAAACGTTCCTCCGCTCTGGTGGCCGCGCTGGCGGGCAGCCTGGCGCTATCCGCCCTCTCCACCGGTCCCGCCTCGGCGGCCATCGGCGGCGGAGGCGCGGGCGACCCCTACTACCCCGATGACGGCAACTCCGGTTACCACGTCTCCCACTACGACGTACGCGTCGGCTACGACCCGGCCCACACCGACCACCTGGACGGCGACACCATCGTCACCGCCTCGGCCACCGAGGCACTGGACCGCTTCAGCCTGGATCTGAAGGGCTTCACGGTCGCCGCGGTCGCTGTCAACGGCGCGCCCGCCAAGGCGTTCTCCCGCTCCGGCGCCCACAAGCTGGTCATCACCCCGGCCCAGCAGCTCGCCAAGGGCAAGAAGTTCACGGTGCGCGTGCGCTACGCGGGCAAGCCGGTCGGCGAAGGCTGGCACACGATGAAGGACGGCGGGGCGTACGTATCCGGCGAACCGCACCCGGCGCGGGACTGGTACCCGTCCAATGACCACCCCTCGGACAAGGCGACCTTCCAGCTCACCGCGACCGTTCCGGACGGCTGGACCGCGATCGGCAGCGGACTGCCGGGCAAGACCACCACCGGCAAGAACGCCGACGGCAAGGCCGTCAAGACCTTCCGCTGGCACGAGGACAAGCCGATGGCCACCTATCTGAGCGCCTTCGCCGTCGACAAGTTCACGGTGCACAACTCGAAGCTCAAGGACGGCACACCCGTCATCCACGCGTACAGCCCCGGCACCGAGGCAAGCCAGGAGTGGGAGAGCCAGTTCCCGGAGATCATGGACTTCCTGTCATCGAAGTTCGGCCCGTACCCGTTCTCCTCCGCCGGCGGCATCGTCGTCAACGGCGGTGACGGGGGCGGCCCCCTCTCCATGGAGACGCAGAGCCGCCCCACGTACCAGGGGATGATGTTCGACGCGCCTATGGCCCACGAGAACGCCCACCAGTGGTTCGGCGACAGCGTCACGGTCGCCGACTGGCGCAACGGCTGCCTCAACGAGTGCATCGCCCAGTACGCCAACCAGCTCTGGGAGGAGCACAAGGGCGCCGACCTCGACAAGAACTTCTACCGCGCTGAGGTGGAGGACAACAAGAACGACCCCGAGTACTGGGGCGTCAAGCTCTTCGACCCTGGCAAGGGCAAGGAGCTGGACGGCGTGCTGTACAACAAGGGGTCGCTGATGATCCACGCCCTGCGCCGCACCGTCGGCGACAAGGCGTTCTTCGCGACCCTCAAGCAGTGGACCCACGACCACCGCGACTCCAACGCGACCTGGCCGCAGTTCGAGGCACTCGCACAGAAGGTCTCCGGAAAGGACCTCACCGGCTTCTTCGACGCCTGGGCACACAGCACGAAGATCCCGGAGAAGAAATACCTCTACCCGGGCCCGCTGGCGAAACTGGCTCCTTGATCGGAAGTCAACAGACATACGGGGTGCGGCATTTCACCGAAATGCCGCACCCCGCGTCCGATATCGCCCCGAGAGGCCCCACGCCTTTACTCACCCATTGCGCACCATTGGCCGCCTCATGGTGCTCGTTTCCTAGGGTGAAGGTTTGCGCGGGGACTGGTTTTACGGGGGAGGCACGCGGTGGGCGAGGGACACGGCAGCGGCAAGGTCCTGAACATCAAGACGGCGGACATCAAATCGGCGGCGCCCGTCTTCCAGAAGCAGAGCGTGACGCTGAGCAACGCGCTCAAACTGCTGGTCGAGACGTTGGACGGGTATGGCGAGCCGTGGGGTGACGACAAGCCGGGCAAGGAATTCAGCAAGCGGTACACCTCGAACCAGAAGCAGCTGGAGCGGGTGGCGGGCATCGCCGTGCTGGGGCTGGTGAGCATCCACGAGGCGCTCGACGACATGGCGGACGGACATGTCGACAACGATGAGCTGATCGCCGGGATCTTCGCCAAGGAGAAGCACCAGGGCGGCGGCGACCACGGCAAGGACCAAGGCAAGGGCGCCGAGTGAGCATCGAGGACGAGGCCAAGAAGATCCTCCTCAAGCTCGGCATGTGGTGGCCGGACGCCAATTCCGGGACGCTGCGGCACGCCGCCGACGCGTGGCGGACGTTCGCCGACAGCGTCGATGACGTACGAGGCGCGACCAACCGGCAGGCCACCTCCCTCATCCACAACAACAAGGGTGAGGCGATCGACGCCTTCAAAACGTTCTGGGAGCGCTACGCCAAGGGCGAGGACAGCGGCTGGCTGAGCAATCTGGCGAAGGCGTCCCGGAAGATGGCCACGTCGCTGGACGAGTTCGCCCACGAGGTCGACGACGCCATCAAGACGCTGTGGGGACAGATCGCCATCGACGCGATCGCGATCACGGGCGGGCTGCTGCTGACCGCCTTCACCGGGGGCGCATCGGACGAAGTGGCCGCCGGGATCGTGGAGATGGCGGCCGGTCTGGGGGTGGAGGTCGAGGCGTCGGTGGCGGCGATCGCCGCGAGCATGCTGACCGGCGCGGTCTACGAGGGCGTCTTCTCGATGACCATCGACGCGGCCGTCGCCCAGCCGGTGCGGATCGCGCTGGGGCAGCAGCACGGCTTCAGCCTGACCGAGGTGTCCCATGCCGCGGAGACCGGCATGGTCTGGGGCGGTCTGTTCGGCGGCGTGGGCCCGATCACGGCACGGGCGGGACAGTTCGGCGGGTACAAGAACCTGCTGCGTCCGGACCTGCGCCCGAATCTGATCGAGGAGGGCCCGTTCGCCCGCCCGGCGGGCAAGACGCCCTGCAAGGGGGAGCCGGTGGATGTGGCCACCGGGGCGATGCTGATGACGCAGACGGATGTGGAGCTGCCGGGGAACCTGCCGCTGCTCTTCGAACGTACGCATCTGTCCTCGTACCGGGCGGGCACGTGCTTCGGTCCTACCTGGGTCTCGACGCTGGATGAGACATTGCAGCTCGACGCGCGGGGCGTGGTGTTCGCGGCGGCGGACGGGATGCGGCTGGTCTACCCGGTGCCGCGGCCGGGCGAGGCGGTGCTGCCGTCGAAGGGCGCGCGCTGGCCGCTGGAGTGGGACGGCACACCGGACGGGGTGATCACGGTCACCGACCCGTACACCGGGGTCGTCCGCACCTTCAGCCACATCGCACCGAGCGCGGCCGAGAGCGCTGTGCAACTGCCCCTGGAATCCTGGACGGACCGCAATGGGGCCCGTATCGACGTGGAGCGCGCGGAGGGCGGCGCCCCGGTGGGGCTCCGGCATTCGGGCGGCTACTACCTCGCCGTGGACACGCAGGGCCCGCGGGTCACGGCACTGCGCCTGCTGGACGAAGCGCCGTCGCGGTACGGGCAGGAGGCGGCGTCATCCGGCGGCGGCACGGTGGTGATGCGCTACGCCTACGACGAGTCGGGCAACCTCACCGAAGTCGTCAACTCCAGCGGCAAGCCCCTGCGCTTCACCTACGACTCCGAAGACCGGATCACCTCCTGGACCGACCGCAACGGCACCTCCTTCGCGTACATCTACGACACGCGCGGCCGGGTGGTGCGCACGGAGGGCAGCGACGGGGTCTTCAACGGCTCCTTCGCCTACGATGACGCCGCGCGCACGACGACGTACACGGACTCGCTGGGGCGGGAGACGGTCTGCACGTACAACGCGGACGGCCAGGTCATCGCGGAGACGGACCCGCTGGGCCACGTCACGCTGACCGAGTGGGACGACCGGGGCGATAGCCCCCTCTCCGCGACGGACCCCCTGGGCCGTACGACGCGCTACGCATACGACGCGGCGGGAAACCTCGCGGAGTTGGTGCTGCCGGACGGTGCCACGGCTCGGGCCACGTACAACGACCTGTGCCGGCCGCTGGAGGTGCTGGAACCCGGCGGCGCGGTGTGGCGGCATACGTACGACGAGCGCGGCAACGTCCTGACGACGACGGACCCGGCGGGGGCAGAGACGCGCTACGCGTACGACGCGGCGGGCCACTTGGCTTCGGTGACGGACGCTCTGGGCCACACCCGTAGGGTCTCGTGCGACGCGGCGGGCCTGCCGATAGCGGTGACGGACGCTCTGGGCCACACGATCACGGTGACGCGGGACAGCTTCGGCCGCGTTACGGAATCCACCGATCCGCTGGGCCACACGATGCGGATGGCCTGGACGACCGAGGGCAGGCCGAGCCGGCGCGAACTGCCGGACGGCACACGCGAGACCTGGCAATGGGACGGCGAAGGCAACCTCCTCACCCACACCAACCCCGCGGGCAACATCACGCGCCAGGCCTCCACCCACTTCGACGTCCCGGCGACACGCACGGACCCGGACGGTACGCGGTACGCCTTCGCGTACGACACGGAGCTGCGGCTGACGGGAGTGACGAACCCGCAGGGCTTGACCTGGTCGTACGCGTACGACCAGGCGGGCCGCCTGGCGTCGGAGACGGACTTCAACGGCCGGACGCTGACGTATGGACACGACGCGGCGGGCGGACTGGTGTCGCGGACGAACGGCGCGGGCGAGACGCTGCGCTTCGAGCGGGACGCCCTGGGAAGGGTGGTGGAGCAGCGCGGCGGCGACGGTGAGGAGATCACGACATACGCGTACGACGCGGCCGGCGCGTTGGTGGGGGCGACGAACGCGGACGCGGCACTGGTCATCGAGCGGGACGCGCTGGGGCGTGTGCTGACGGAGTCGGTGAACGGCAGCACGATGAGGTACGCGTACGACACACTGGGCCGCCGCACGCGTCGGGTGACGCCGACCGGTTTGTCGTCGGAATGGACGTACGACAAGGAGGACCGCGCGACCGCTCTGCGCTCGGACGCGGGGACACTGGCTTTCGTCTACGACGCGGCGGGAAGGGAAACGGAACGGACCCTGGCCGGCGGTGCCACCCTGACGCAGACCTGGGACAAGAACGGCCGCCTGACGACGCAGACCATCCACTCCCCCCAAGCCGGCAGCCTCCTGCAACACCGCTCCTACGCTTACCGCCCGGACGGATGCCTCACCGAAATCCGCGAACTGACATCAGGCACCCGCCGTTTCGACCTGGACGCGATGGGCCGAATAACGGGCGTGAATGCCCACGGCTGGACCGAACGCTACGCCTACGACGGCGCCGGCAACCTGACACAAGCCGAGGCTCCTGCCCACGAGACACCGGGCGCTCGGGAATTCCACGGCACTTTGATCCGCAAGGCGGGCCGCACACGTTACGAACACGACGCACAGGGCCGCCTGACCCGCAAAACCCACAAACTCCTCAACGGCCGGACGAAGACCTGGACGTACGAGTGGAGCGCGGAGGACCGCCTCACGGATGCGGTGACCCCGGATGGCGAAACCTGGCACTACGCGTACGACCCCTTGGGCCGCCGGATATCCAAGCAACGCCTCAGCGAAGACGGCAAGGTGGCGGAGGAAACAACCTTCACCTGGGACGAAAGCCGCCTGGCAGAACAACTCTCCCCCGCAGGCCGAGCCACAACCTGGGACTACGCCCCCAACACCCACCGCCCGCTGGCCCAGACGGACCACCGCCCCCTGAGCCGCGAACCGGGCGAGTCGCTGATCACCAAGTACGCGGAATCCTCGGACCCGGCGGAGGCCACCCGCTTCCACGCGATCATCACGGACCTGGTCGGCACCCCGACGGAGCTGGTCACCCCAGCGGGCGAGGTGGCTTGGCAGCACCGCACGACTCTATGGGGCACCCATTTCCCCGCCCCGACAGACCCCACAGCGGTGACCTGCCCCCTCCGCTTCCCAGGCCAATACGCAGACGCGGAGACCGGCCTCCACTACAACTACTTCCGCTACTACGACCCCGAAACCGCCCGCTACATAGGCGCCGACCCGCTCGGCCTGCTACCCGCGCCGAACCACTACGCTTACGTCGACAACCCCGCTGCTTACACAGACCCGCTCGGGCTCGTAGAGTGCACGGACAAGGGCGGCTGGTATGGAGCGCTTCAGCCGGCGCGCGAGGGTAACGAGATCAATCACATCCCTGCCAAGTCCGCGTACAAACATCTAACGGATCCCCGGCTTACCGAATACATGGGTCCGGCAATCCGGATGGCCAGGCAGGACCATCGGGAAGTGATGAGTACGGGGAGCAGCCGGGAGGCGAAGGCATGGCAGGCCAAGCAACGTTCTCTCATCGATCAAGGCAAGATCGATACCGCCATCAAAATGGACATCGATGACATCAGAGCTCGTTTCGGAAATAAATACGATCAACACATCCATGACATGGTCCGGAGCCTGCCGCACAATAAAGGGTTCCAGGACCTCCTCCATCAACATGGCTGGACCATCAACTACGATCTGCTGAAGTAGGGAACTTCATGGATTTTATCGTCGACCCGCCACACGGAGTTTCCGCGCTCAAGCTCGGCATGAACTATGAACAAGCTCTGCAAGAAATCTCAACATGGGGCACACCAAGGGTGTCCGGCCCCTATTCTCATACCGCTACCGTAAAGCTGCAGGTGGAGTACTGCACGATGGACATCGTTGCGCACCTGGAAGATGGCAATACTGTAACCGCGGTCGAACTGTGGCGCTTTGAAGAAAAAGATCCGGATGTACGGGTACTCCTGGATGGCATCGACGTGTTCCGTACGCCGGCCCGGGATGTGCTCACCCAGCAGGCCGAACGCGGGCGCACGGTCGACGAGTCCGACCCTGAGAACCCCGTGATCCCTGCCGTCACGTTGGCCTTCACTCGCGAAACGGGACAGGACATCCCCCGCGAACCCGACGGACTCCCCCGGTACTTTACGTCCGTCCTCGTCGCGGATGAAGAATATTATTCCTGACAAGGAGAGGAGTTGATGGCGGGCCAAGAGTCACCCCCTTCATTCCAGAGGGCTGAGGTCCATGCTGCATTCGAGTCGGTGCCGACGGCACAGGCTGAGCGAAGCGGGTGCTCAAGGTTCGGCAAGGATGCGGGGATGGCGTCGTCATCACCACAGCTTGGGGCCTGGCAGTTGGCGGAACTCTTCGAGCGCATGACGATCGTCCCCATAAGGGAAGAGATAGAAATGACACGCGATGAGCTCGTTGGGCTCGTAGAAAGAATCACGGCGTGCAAGGGAACAGAGGGTGAGCAGGATTCCCTCGTTCACAGCTTGGAGGCGAACGTTCCTCACCCGCGCGTCCTGAGCTTGATCTATCACACCGATCCGCCGCTCACCGCAGAGCAAATAGTGGACCAATCCCTCGCCTACCGGCCCATCGCCCTTTGACGAGCGCGAGAAACTTGGTACCGCAACGGCTCGGTCGTGGATGCCCCATAAACCGCGAGTGGCTCACACACGCGACGGCCCCGCGCCGAACCTGTCAGACTTGATGCCCGATATGAACGTGCGCAGCACCTGGAGCCTGGTGGAGAGCACGGTGCCGGGGGCGTCGCTTTCGCGGACGTAGACAGCTCCGTCAGGAGTTGCGGCCACGTAGACACAGTTGGCGCCCTCATTGCTGTATGAGGACTTCTGCCAGGTCAGCGGGGGCGTGTTCATCCCTTGCCAGTCTCTTGTGCGATGCGGTGGATCAGGTCCCGCGACTGGGTCGGGCCCAGGGCTCGGGATTCCATGCGGTCCAGTACCGAGGTGTACTTCGTCAACTGCGCTTCGGCGTCAAGGAAGTCGCAGCCCATCTCTGTGTCGACCACCACCGTGTCCAGCTGCGGCACAAGGCCGCCGGCGTACGTGATGGGCTGGCCCGAGACGGGAAACGAGGCTTCGCCGAACGGGATGACCAAGACGGAGATGTGGCCGTGCTCGCTCATCTCGTTGAGATAGTCGAGTTGTTCGCTCGTGACACCCGGGCCGCCATGACCCATTCGTAGGGCCGCTTCGTGCACGATCGCAGTGTAGGGGGCCGGGCTGTCCCCGAAGAGGATCGCTTGGCGTTTGATGCGGTACGAGACACGGTGCTCGACTTCATGCGGGCGCAGAGGCGGAAGGTTCTCGCGGAATGTCGCGCGAGCGTATTCCGTGGTCTGGAGCAGACCGGGGATATGGACCACTACCGCGACGCGCACCGCTGTCGAGTGATGTTCGAGTTCGGCGAGGTCCAGCAGCGTTTTCGGGAGGAGTTCCCGGTATTCCTCCCACCAGCCGCGCTTCCTCGTGCCGGTCATACCGGCGAGCGCGTCGACGTAATCCGGGTCCGAGCATGTGTAGTTGCCGGCCAAGGTGCGCACGCGGTCCGCGCTCACCGCGTACCGGCCCGCTTCGATGTTGCTGATCCTCGCCTGGTTGCCACCGAGGAGGCCGGCGGCAGCGGTTGAGGACAGACCCGCCCGTTCCCGTAGTTTGCGCAGCTCAGCACCCAGACGTTGCTGCCTCAGCGTGGGGGAGCTGACCGACGGCATGAGTGCCCTCTCTTCGCTCGAACAGAATGCCCCTCGTCACTCACATGAGGGGACCTGTAAGGCATTCCTCCGTGCTGATGGAATACCTTACATATCGGGCGCTACGGTGTGGCCTGACTCGCCCCTTCAACTGCCAGCGCCACGCAGTCGAACCGGCTCCAACTCCACCTCCCATCAGGAGGCTCCATGGCAACCGTATCTTCACAGCAGCCCTGGACGTACACCCTCGATCTCCCCCACGACCCGCGCGCAGCCGGCGTGGCGCGGACCACCCTGCGAGCCGTGCTGTTCCGACACGCCATAAGCGAACTCGTCGACGTCGCAGAGCTGTTGACCAGCGAACTCACCACCAACGCCTACCTGCACTCCGACGGACCGGCTTCCCTGCGGCTGCACGGCACCGGCCTGGAGGACGAACGGCTGCGGGTGAGTGTGTGGGATACGAACCCCGACATTCCGACGACGTTCCACGAACGGGCCGCTCCGCCGCGGGACTACGACCGAGAAGGGGAGGGCGGACGCGGGCTGTTGCTTGTACAGATGTGCGCCGACAGGTGGGGAAGCTATCTGCTCGGCGACGAACTCTTCGGCAAACGCGGCAAGATGCTCTGGTTCGAACTCGATGCCAACGGCAGCACGTATAAGACTGCCGCCTAGCCGCAGGGTTGGGCGTCATACCGACGTCAAAACGGCCGCGACTCGTCAGGCCGGTAGCGGGCCCTGATGTGGACGCGTTCGCCCTGGGGCCCGAGGATGCTGAGGAATTCCACGGGGTACCCGTCGGCGTCGCCGAACCAGTGCCTGCCGCAGGTGCCTATCGAATTCGACGGCTTGGCCCTCGGTGAGGACGAAGTCCTCGTCGCCGAGCACCGTGCACAGACGACCGCGCAGGACGTACAGCCACTGGCAACCCTCGCCCGAGCGCGGCTCGGGGTAGGTACCGCACCGACGTCACCGCTCACACGTCCACCGTGCCCGCGTTTTGCGGTTTCCGCAAAGAACTTTGCCACGCCGCCGAAACCAGTGCACCTTGGCGTCGGCGGTGGTCACCCCCCTGGCGACGGCCGCCGCACAACCGACGAGAGGACCGACCGCCATGGACGCCCAGCACTGGGACGACATGTACCGCAGCCGCGACCAGATGTTCAGCGGCGACCCCAACGCAGTGCTCGTCGCCGAGGCCGGCGACCTGTCACCGGGCCAGGCGCTCGACGTCGGGTGCGGCGAAGGCGCCGACGCGCTCTGGCTGGCCCGGCGGGGCTGGCGGGTCACCGCGGTCGACGTCTCCGAGACCGCCCTGCGCCGGGCCGCCGCCGCTGCCGCCGACGTCAGCGGCCGCGTGGCATGGGCGCGGGACGACCTCACCACCACCCCACCCCCGGCGCGCGCCTTCGACCTGGTGTCCATCCACTACTTCCCGCTGCGCCGCGAGCCGGATCACGCGGCGCTGCGCGGCCTGCTGGAGGCCGTCGCGCCCGGCGGCACCCTGGTCTTCGCGGCCCACGTCCTCTCGGACCTGATCGCGCATCGGAGCGGGGACTTCGACGCCGCCGACTTCTACCAGCCCGACGACATCGCCCAACTCCTCGGCCCCACGTGGAACATCCTGATCAACGAAACCCGCCCCCGCACCACCCCGGCCCCCGCCGGCACGCACCACACCCACGACGCCGTCCTACGAGCACTGCGCCTGCCATGAGCGGCCATATACGGCTGAATCAGGCCCGCCGCTCGGCCAATCCACTCCCCGCGAAGAACGAGTTCGGCGGTGGAAGAACTCAGCCGTTCTCCACCACCGGATACCGCGGCGTGCCCTCTTCCATCTGCCGCAGGGCGTCCTTGCGGTCGCGCTTGGAGAGGCGGTCGATGTAGAGGTAGCCGTAGAGGTGGTCGGTCTCGTGCTGGAGGCAGCGGGCGAAGTAGCCGGTGCCCTGGAGGACGATGGGGTTGCCCTGGGCGTCCTGGCCGCGGACGACCGCGTAGTCGGGGCGGGCCAGGGACACGTACGCCGTGGGGACCGACAGGCAGCCCTCGTTGGAGTCGTCGAGGACGCGCTCGGCGGCCGGCAGCTCGTCGAGGACCGGATTGCAGACCGCGCCCACGTGGCGGACGCCCTCGTCGTCGGGGCAGTCGTAGACGAAGACCTTGAGGTCGACGCCGACCTGGTTCGCGGCGAGGCCGACGCCCTCGGCGGTGCGCTGGCTCGCGAACATGTCGTCGATGAGCTGGGCGAGCTCGTCGCCGAACTCGGTGACGTCCTTGCACTCCTTGTGCAGCACCGGATTGCCCACGACGGTGATCGGCCGGGACGTCCCGCGCTCGCGGTGCGCCGTCTCGCGCTCCTCGGCGTCCACCGTGTCGTCGAAGAACTCGTCGACCGACTGCCGCTCAGTGTCTTGCTGCGCCATGTTCGCCGCACGCCTCTCTGGAAAACCCACGTACAAATCAGCAGCCCGAAATGCTGCTGATACAGGGTACGGGGCCGCGGGAGGGGTCAGCAGACCTCTTCCAGGTCCCGCCACTCGCGCGAGTCGGGGCTGTCGGCGACCCAGCCGTCGAGCAGCCCCCGTACGAGCCCGGAGGGCGCCGCGATGCCGCACTCGCGCTCGGGCACCCACAGCGAGCCGGAACCGGCCGTGCGGTGGCCCAGCGGGCCGGGGTGGCCGGGTTCGCTGTGGTCGTGCGGGTCCAGGTGCTCGCCCTCGCCCTCGTCGCTGGGCATCCGGCTCTCGGAGCACGTACGGCACAGCAGGCGCACGGAGGAGGACCAGTCCTCGGCCGCGAACCCGGCATCGGCCGCGAGCCGCTCCAGGGCGTCCCGGTCGGCCTCCGTGGCGGCCTCCAGGAGGACCACCCAGGTGGGCACGGGCGAGGGGGCCCACAGCTCGATCTCGTCGAAGACGGGGTAGGTGGGGCCCGCGGCGGTGCTGCGCTCGCCGTGCGGTACGCCGTCGTGCAGCACGACCTCGCCCCAGCGCCGCCCGGAGGACGGCAGCGGGATGGACAGCACCTCGATGCGGGCCGGGTCCAGGCGGCGGCCCCAGACGACCTCGGCCTCGCCCTCCGGCGAGAGCCGCACGGCGGCGCTGCCCAGCTCCATGCCGAGCGGTTCGCCCGACGGGGCGCCCAGGCTGGGCACCCGGAGCCCGTACGCCTGCCAGGCCCGGCGGGCCAGCGGCCAGTCCTGGAGGGCGGTGGCGGCGATGCCGACGTTCCACCAGTCGGGGGCCCCGGCCTCGCGGTCCAGGAGGGCTACGGCCCGCAGTCCGGCGGCGCGCGCCTGGTCCCAGTCGTGCCGGAACTTGTGCAGCAGCGCCAGGTTGAACCAGGACTCCGAGAGCCACGGCTCCATGTCGGCGGCGCGCGTCAGCAGCGCGCCCGCGTCCTCGTACCGGCCATCGCCGATGAGCGTGAACGCGCGGTCGGTCGCCTGCCGCCACGAGGCGGAAGGCCGATGCCGTACCTTGCCGAAGATCCTCACGATTCCCGCCTGCCGGTTGCTCCATGGTCCCGCGCCCAGCTGCCACAGCGGGCGGCGACGTCCTCCCTGACGACAACCTGCCACACATTGACGGACATCTCAGCCCGGCCCCTCTGTTCCCGTTCGAGGAGGGGACCCATCACACCTTCTTGCCATATGCGATGCGTCCGACACCCCTGTCTTCGCATCCAACCATGCCCCTTCGGGCGGGCGCTCATTACCCATGGGTTCCGTTGATCTTCCCCGGCCCCTTACCGGATGCCGTCGCCGCGCGCCAGAACGCGTGCCAGGGCCTCCACGACCGCGGGCGCGTAGTCCTGCGCGGTGGCCAGGCGCAGCCGCTCCAGGGCGCGCAGCGGGCCGTGCGGGCCGTCGTCCGCGAAGCGGCCGACGAGGTCGTCGTACGCGTTGACGGTGCGGACGATACGGGCGGTGACCGGTTGATCGCGGTACGGATCCGCCTGCCGTTCCACCACCGCGGCGACCTCTTCGAGCACCCCGGTCTGCCGCACCACGGCGCCGCCCAGCAGAGCGATCCGGCGCTGTTCGGCGGGCGGCAGCGGCTCGGTGGCCCCGGCGGGCACCGGGTCGACCAGGGACAGCTGCCCGATGTCGTGCATCAGGGCCGCGTACTCCAGCACGGTCAGCTCCGGCTCGGACAGCCCCAGCTCACGGCCGACGGCCCGGCCGAGCGCCGCGACGCGGCGGGCGTGGCCTACGGGCGTATAGCCGGCGACCTCGGTGCAGCGGGCGAGGGAGGCGATGGTCTGCGCGTACGTGGCCCGTACGGTGCCGTGGCGGCGCAGGGAGAACTGCGTCAGCAGCAGGGGCACGCAGAAGACGGGCAGCGCCCACAGCCCGGCGACGGCGACGGCGAGCGCGATGACCACGCCGGTCGCGCAGATCGCGGAGCCGACGCCGAGCAGTCCGCGCAGTTCGTCGCGGAGCAGCGGCCCGTACGGCCAGCCGGTGCGGGCGCGGGCGAGGGCGGCGGAGAGCACGGCGTCGCACAGCGCCGTGAGGGCGAGCAGGAGCAGCAGGAAGAGGGCGTAGTACGGGCCGTGGCCGGGCCACCGGGTCAAGGTGCCCGTGTTGTAGAGAGGTTGGAAGCAGGTGGCGGCGAACCCGACGGTCAGCAGGCGGCGTACGAGGTGGTCCAGGGCCGGGCCGCGGCCGGCCGCCAGGCGGGGCGCGGTGCCGATGAGGGTGGCGGCGAGGACGACGGCGAGGACTTGGAGGGCGCCGTGCGAGGTGGGGTGGCGGTCGGTCTCGCCGAGCAGCGCGTAGGCGAGCGCGCCGGCGGCGGCGAGCGGCGCGGGTTCGCGGTCCCCGACGCCCTGCCGGGCGCCGTTCCGGGCGAGTTCGCCGATGGCGATCAACGTGCCGAAGGCGAGTGCGACTTGGGGGCCGGTGATGCCGTTCCAGAACGTACCGGCGAGGGAGACGACGGCGAGCGAGCCCGCGGCGCAGTACAGGACGGTGACGACTTGGGGGGCGTACGGGGCGTATGGCGCCGCGTACGGGCGGGGCGCGCGCTCCCGGTTCACCGGGCGCCACCCCTCGGCCCCGAGGGCGGCCGTTCGGGCGAACCGTCGGCGGGGCGGGGCGCGCCGACGCGGCGAACGGTCGGCGAGGCCCCTGAAGAGACGTTTCCGCTGGGGTCGTCGGAGGTGCTCCCGAGGCCGTCGGCGGTGGCCGCCGGATGCCAGCCGTGGCGGTCGAGGGCGCGCGTGAGGGCGCCGACCATGAGGGGGTCGAACTGCGTTCCGGCGCAGCGCCGCAGCTCCTCGACGGCCGCCGGTACGGGCCTGCCGCGGCGGTACGTACGGGTCGACGTCATCGCGTCGAAGGCGTCCGCGACGGCCACCACCCGCGCGAACAGCGGGATATGACGGCCGCTCAGCCCGTAGGGGTAGCCGCTCCCGTCGAGCCGCTCGTGGTGGTGGAGGATCGCCGCGCGGGCCTCGTCGAGGAAGCCGATGCCGCGCACCATCTCGTGCCCGTACTCGGGGTGCAGTTCGATGACGCGCCGCTCCTGCGGGGTGAGCGGCCCGTCCTTGCGCAACAGCCGGGTGGGGACGCCAAGTTTGCCGACGTCGTGCAGGATGCCCGCGAAGCGCAGTGCTTCGAGGCGGTCGCCGTCCATGCCCAGTTCGCGGGCGATCAGCACGGAGGCGCGGCCGACGCGCTCGCTGTGGCCGCGCGTGTACCGGTCCTTGATGTCGACGGCCTGCACCAGGGCCCGGATGGTGGCCTGGTGGGCGGCGCGCTCGCGGTGGTACTGGGCGAAGACCCAGCAGGAGATGTGCATCGGCAGCAGCACGAGCAGGGCGGCCACCGGCCCGTACGCGGAGTGCCAGAGGACCGCCATCATCAGCCCGGCCAGCCCGTGCACCAGGTGCGGGGCGAGCGAGGCGAGCAGCGGGGCGCGCCAGGCGGTGCGCGGGGAACTGCGTTCGGCGGCGACCAGGATGCCGCCGTCGAGGGCGGCGGAGACGGTGGAGAAGGCCAGGGCGGCGGCCGCGGCGGGCAGCAGGACGTACGGGAAGTCGGGCGCGGAGATCGTGCGGTGGGCGCCGAGGGCGAAGACGTGGGAGGCGGCGTGGGCGGCGAGCGAGAGCCGGGCGGCGTGCCAGAGCCGCCGTACGCGGGCCGGGCTCCGTTCGACGGGCCCGGCGAGGGCGCCGGGCACGGCGACGAGCCCGGCGAGGGGCGGCGGCAGCAGGAAGGCCGCTGCCAGCAGCACGGGGAAGAAGGCGCCGGTGCCGGTGAGGGCGCGGCGGCCCGCCGGAGGGCGGCGGGCGAGCTGCTCGCACAGGGCGTAGAGCGTGGCGAGCGCGAGGACCGTGGTCCAGGGCGCATCGCGGCCGGCCCGCAGCGCCGGGGCCGCGCAGACAGCGGCGGCGAGCACGGCGCACAGGATGTACGCGCGGGCCGTGGCCGGAAGTGTGCGCATGGTGCCCTCCCCGTCCCGTCGGCCTTGCGCGTCGAGATGGGGAGAATAGGCCGGGGCGCCGCGGCGAGGGGCCGCATCCGCGAATTGGCCGGAGCCAATCACGCCGAAGCACACCTTCAGGTGAAAAGTTCGGCTATGTGGTGACAGCCGGGGGCAGGGTCAGGTAGCGGACAGCCCCGGAGGCTGGAGCCCCAGCCGGGACTCGGCGTCGGCCTTGGCCGCCCGGGCTTCGGCCGCCCGGGCTTCAGCGGCCTGGGCCTCGGCGGCCCTCGCTTCTGCCACCACGTCCATGTCCGGCACGGACTGACCGGAACGGATCAGCTCGATCCGCCCCATCACCTTGGCCCGGAGGTCCGCCGGCACGTCGTCGTGGCCGCAGCAGCGCTTGACGAGCTTCTTCACCGCCTGCTCCAGGCCGTACTTCTCCAGGCAGGGCGAGCACTCATCTATGTGCACTTCGAACTTGACGCATTCGCCGTCCGGCATCTCATGGTCGAGGAACTCGTAGAGATGCTTCAGGACCTCTGAGCAATCCGTCTCGTGCGGCTCTCCGCAGCTCATGAGTCCGAGCCTTTCCCGTCGTGCGACTCGTCCGACGCGTTCGAAGCGGTCGCGGCTCCTGCCGGGACGAGCCCGCGCTCACGGGCATAGTCCTCCAGCATGCCGCGCAGTTGGCGGCGCCCACGGTGCAGGCGCGACATCACCGTGCCGATGGGTGTCCCCATGATGTCGGCGATCTCCTTGTACGCAAAGCCCTCGACGTCCGCGAGATAGACCGCTATCCGGAACTCCTCGGGGATCGCCTGGAGGGCGGCCTTCACGTCGGAGTCCGGCAGGTGGTCGAGCGCCTGCGACTCGGCGGAGCGCAGCCCGGTCGACATGTGCGACTCGGCGCGCGCCAGCTGCCAGTCCTCGATCTCCTCCGAGCCGCTGCGCAGCGGCTCGCGCTGCTTCTTGCGGTAGGAGTTGATGAAGGTGTTGGTGAGGATGCGGTACAGCCAGGCTTTGAGGTTCGTGCCGTCCCGGAACTGGTGGAAGGACGCGTACGCCTTGGCATACGTCTCCTGCACCAGGTCCTCGGCGTCCGCGGGGTTGCGCGTCATGCGCAGCGCCGCGGAGTACATCTGGTCGAGGAAAGTGAGAGCGTCCCGCTCGAAGCGCGCGTTCCGCTCCAGAGCGCTCTCCGCGGGCGTCGCGGGCTCCCGCGCCTGGCCGTCATCGGTCCCTGCGTCGGTCCCTGTGACCGGACCCACCTCCTCCAAGACGGTGGCGGGACCGGATGCGGACCCGCTCGAATCGGAGAATAGACGACGATCCGGTCCGGCCGCCGCTCCAGCCATGCCGGGCTGGTCCACCCGCAGCGTCGACCACTGGACCTCGGCGGCCTGCGGGCGTGACGGGCATGCGATCGAACCCATGCGGGAAGTCCCCATTCCTCTGAGCGTGCCTGTACGTACCTACGCCTGGCACAACAGCAGTCCCCCGCCCCTCATTCCCAGTGGCCCCGCGGGGCTGAGGCGGCGGACCCGATTGACAAACTTGCTTGCCGTTCCTGCAATGAGGGGATGAGCGGCTACGAAGAGGTACTGGCGGATGTCGGCCCGCGGCTGCGGCGCGTACGCCAGGAACGCGGTGTCACGCTGGCCGAGCTGTCGCAGGAGACCGGGATCTCGGTCTCCACCCTCTCCCGGCTGGAGTCCGGCGGCCGGCGCGCCTCGCTGGAGCTGCTGCTGCCGCTCTCGCGCGTCTTCCAGGTGCCGCTGGACGAGCTGGTGGGCGCGCCGGAGGTCGGCGATCCGCGGGTACGGGCCGCGCCGCGCCGGGTGGAGGGGATGACGTTCGTGCCGCTGACCCGGCAGCCGGGCGGGCTCCAGGCGTTCAAGATGGTCATCGACCCGTCCGACGCCGCACCGGACCCGCGGACGCACGAGGGGTACGAGTGGCTCTACGTGCTCTCCGGCCGGCTGCGGCTGCTCCTCGCCGACCAGGACATCGAGCTGCGGTCCGGGGAGGTCGCCGAGTTCGACACCCGGCTGCCGCACTGGTTCGGGGCCGCGGGGAACGGGTCGGTGGAAGTGCTCAGCCTTTTCGGGCGGCAGGGCGAGCGGATGCACGTACGGGCCCGTCCAACCACGTCGCGACAGAGTCCGTGAGCACCTCCAGCGCCTCCTCCTGGGTGACGTCGGCCCGCTTGGGCACGGCGAACCCGTGGTCGCCGGAGGGCACCGCCACGATGCCGGTGCCCTCCGGGAACTCCTCCGGCCGCCCGAACGGGTCGCGCTCGCCCTGCACGACGAGCGTCGGCAGCGGCCCGGCGGCGGCCAGCTCCGGCGCCCGCGACTTCTCCGGCTTGCCGGGCGGGTGCAGCGGAAACGACAGCGCCAGCACGGCGACGGCGCCGAGCTCCCGCGCCGTGCGGCACGCGACCCGCGCCCCGGCGCTCCGCCCGCCCGCCACGACGGGCGGCCCGGCCGCGGCGAGTACGGGCCACAGCGCGGTCCAGGCGGCGTCGAGCGTCTTGGGGGCGGGGGCGACCTTCCTCCCGGCCACGCGCCAGGGCTGCTCCACGAGGGCGACACTGACGCCGTGCGCCGGCAGCGCGGCTGCCAGCGCTTGCAGATCGCGCGCTTCGATGCCGCCGCCCGCGCCGTGGCCGAGGGCCAGGACGAGGGCGGGCTCACGGGCCTTGGCCCAGGTGACGCGGGCTTCGCCTACGGGTGTGGGGACTGTCTCGGTCTCGGTCACCCGATCATCTTGCCCGCAAGCGCCGGGCGGGCCGGAGCGACCGGGTGTGCCGGGTCCGTGTCGTGGCTCCGGTCTCCCCGACCGGCGGTTCCGCGGGTCCGATCACTGGCCGAACCGCTGTCAGTAGAGTCCAGTCGCCCGGCGGACGAAGGCGGTCGGCCGAGCCCGGGCCGTACGGTCTGGGCGATCGCCGCACGCCCCGGCAAGCGGCCGCCCCAGCCGCCCGGGCCGGGCCGCACCACCCAGCCCGCCCGGCGCTTGAGGCCATGCCCGAGCCCGGCCACCCCAGCCCGGCCGACACTTGAGGCCACCCGCAAGCCCGGCCACCCCCGAGCCGCACCGACCCAGCCCGCCCGGTCGGGGCGGGCCGCACGCCCCGGCAAGCGGCCGCCCCCGGCCGCCCGTCCGGGCCGGGCCGCACCACCCAGCCCGGCCGGCGCTTGAGGCCATGCCCGAGCCCGGCCACCCCAGCCCGGCCGACGCTTGAGGCCGCCCATAAGCCCGGCCAACCCCAAGCCGCACCGACCCAGCCCGCCCGGCGATTGAGGGCAGAACCCCGACACCGGCAGACAATGGACCTCCCACAGCACAAGGGCGGCAAGCCCAGTGGTACCGAGCCGCCCCGAACGGAGGAATCCCCCGATGAAGCACAGCCACAGTCCGGAGCCGGAAGCGGAGCGTCCGGAGATCCCGACACGGCTGCTGGTGCACGCCCTCGTCCGCGAGGACGGGACCGTCGACGCCGGTGAGCTCTACGCCGTCGCCGGCCTCCTCGGCATGACCGACCAGCAGGTCCGGCTGTGCGTAAAACGCCTCGTCACCGAGGGCGGGTTCACGCGGGAAGGCCGGGGGCGCAAGGCCGTCCTGCGGGCCGTGGCCGATGACACCGGCGCCATCGCCCCCGACGCCGACCACCTCCGCTACGCCTACTGCCAGGACCGCGGGCTCGCCCCCTGGGACGGCACCTGGCACCTGTTCGCCTTCGCCATCCCCGAGGCCCGCCGCACCGCTCGCGACGCTCTGCGGGAGACCCTGCTCCACCTGGGGGCGGCCCCGGTGCAGGGCGGGCTGTACGTCTGCGCCAACCCCATCGCCGAGTTGGTCGAGGCCCGGGCCCGGCACCTCGGCGTACTCGACACCGTCACCTTCCTCACCAGCACCGACCTGCGCGTCGGTGAGATCGACGACCCCCGCCGGCTGGCGGCCGCCATCTGGCCGCTGGACGAGATCGCCGCCCGGCACGAACGCCTCGCCGCCTTCGCCCGTACCAGCGCCTCCCGGCTGTCGGGGGAAGAGCCCCTGTCCGGGACCGCGCGGCTCACCCTCGCCGTGGAACTCGCCGCGGAATTCGCCCGCGCCATGGACCCCGATCCGCTCCTGCCGCCGGAACTGCTGCCCCAGCCATGGCCCGGCAGCCACGCCCGCCACCTCGCGCGGGAATGCTGGAGCACCCTGCGGACCCTCCCCGACACGGAGGACACCCCCACGTCGCTGCCGCGGCTCTTCCGCCTCTACAGCGACGCGCTGACCCCACCCGACGGGCGGTGAGACGGCACCGGCGGGAGCGGAGGGCGGCGGTCAGCGGTCAGCGGTCAGCGGTCAGCGGTCAGCGGTCAGCGGTCAGCGGTCAGCGGTCAGAACAGCGTGCCGGCTTCCGGAGCCGCCAGTTCCGACAGAAGTTCCGGGCCGTTGTTGCGGACGTTGCTCACCGCGCCGCCCACCGGGTACGCCCGTACCCCGCCCGCCGGCGGCGGGGCCAGCAGCGGCCGCAGTTCGTCCGGTTCCGTACGCGCCGGATCCAGCCACGCGTCCCACCGGTCCGCCGGAAGGGCGAGCGGCATACGGGGGTGGATGTCCGCCAGCGACTGCGGCCCCTCCCCTCCCCCGGCCCCCGCCAGCGGCGTCGTCTCCGCCTCGGTGGTGATCACCGAGCACGTCGCCCACCACGCCCGCGGGTGGTCGGGCGGCAGTGTGGCGTCGCGCCAGAACTCGTACAGCCCCGCCATCGCCATGACCGACCCGTCGGCCGGCGTCACGAAGTACGGCTGCTTTCGCGGCCGCTTCTTGCGCCCCTGCTCCTCCAGCTGCCGCTCCGCGGCCTCGGTGACCCACTCGTAGTAGCCGTCGGCCGGTATCAGGCAGCGGCGAGCGGCGAAGGCCCGCCGGAACGACGGCTTCTCGTGCACCGTCTCCGCCCGCGCGTTGATCATTTTGACGCCCACCTCGGGCGACTTGGCCCACGACGGCACGAGTCCCCAGCGCAGCGGCCGGAGCTGGCGAACCGGACGCGGGTCTCCGGCGTCTTTGAGAGGGCGTTCGAGCACCGCGTACACGCTCATCGTCGGCGCGACGTTCCAGTCGGGAGCCAGCGTCTCCGTCGAGTCCCACTTCTCCACGTCGAAGGTTTCGACGAGATCCTCCGGCCGCCGACTGGCCGCGTACCGCCCGCACATACCCACTCCCTGACTGCCCTGCCGGTGCCCCGCCCCGGACCACCGCGCCCGTCCGATCCACCTGCCCGCTCACGGCCGACCCGCCTACGGCTCACGTCCAACCCTGACAGACGCCGCCTCCTCGCCCGGCACGGCCGGGTGCCACACTTCCACGACCGACCAAGGAGCCGCCCCCGTATGGACAGTACGCAAACCACCGACCTGTGGGACCGCGTCTTCGGCACGCAGCCGGCCCCCTCCTCGTGGCTGGTGATCATCACCGCGGCCGTCGCGCTCGCGGCCGTGGCCCCGCGGCCGGTGTGGCTGCTGACCCGTAACGCGATCACCATCGCGCACGAGGGCGGCCACGGCCTCATAGCGCTGCTCAGCGGCCGCCGCCTGGACGGCATACGGCTGCACTCGGACACCTCCGGGCTCACCGTGAGCCGCGGCAAGCCGACCGGCCTCGGCATGATCCTTACCGCCGCCGCCGGCTACACCGCGCCGTCCCTGCTGGGACTGGCCGGAGCCTGGCTGCTGGCCGCGGACCACACCACGGCCCTGCTGTGGGGCGCGACCGTGCTGCTCCTGGCGATGCTGGTGATGATCCGCAACGCGTACGGCGTGCTGACGGTGGTGCTCGCCGGGGCGGCCTTCGTGCTGGTGTCGTGGCTGACGGGGCCGGACGTGCAGGCGGCGTTCGCGTACGGGGTCGTCTGGTTCCTGTTGCTGGGCGGCGTGCGTCCGCCTTTCGAGCTGCAGCGCAAGCGCCGTTACGGCGGGGCGCCGGACTCCGACGCGGACCAGCTGGCCAGGCTCACGCACGTACCGCCGCTGCTGTGGCTGTCGCTGTTCCACGTCGTATCGCTGTGCTCACTGATCGGCGGAGGCCGCTGGCTGCTCGGGCTGTGACCGCTTCCGCAGCGATGGCCCCTTTACCAGCCGCACGTTTCGCCCAAGTTTCGACATATTTGATCAAGTTTCTCCCTCCCGGGGAGCCACTAAGGTAAAGACATGACCGAGAGCCCCGCGCACCCCGCCCTCTGGCCCGCCCCGCTCGCCACCGGGGCCGTCGACGCGACCGTCACCGTGCCCGGTTCGAAATCGGTCACCAACCGCGCGCTCGTGCTGGCCGCCCTGGCCGCCGAGCCGGGCTGGCTGCGCCGCCCGCTGCGCTCCCGCGACACCCTGCTGATGGCCGAGGCGCTGCGCACGATGGGCGTCGGCATCGAGGAGGGGGTGGGCCCGGACGGCAGCGGCGAGGCATGGCGGGTGATCCCCGCCGGGCTGCACGGCCCGGCCACCGTCGACGTCGGCAACGCCGGCACCGTGATGCGCTTCCTGCCGCCGGTCGCGGCCCTCGCCGGCGGCCCGATCCGCTTCGACGGCGACCCCCGGTCGTACGAGCGCCCGCTGGGCGGCGTGATCGACGCGCTGCGCACGCTCGGCGCCCGCATCGACGACGACGGCCGCGGCGCGCTCCCGATGACCGTGCACGGCGGCGGCGCCCTGGACGGCGGCCCGGTGCGCATCGACGCCTCCTCGTCCTCCCAGTTCGTGAGCGCCCTGCTGCTCTCCGCGCCGCGCTTCAACCAGGGCGTGGAGGTGCGCCACGTGGGCGGCACGCTGCCCTCGATGCCGCACATCCGGATGACCGTGGACATGCTGCGGATGGCGGGCGCGCGGGTGGACACCCCGGAGTCCGGCGGCGAGCGCGACATGTGGCGGGTCTCCCCCAGCGCCCTGCTCGGCCGCGACCTGACCGTCGAGCCCGACCTCTCCAACGCCCAGCCCTTCCTGGCCGCGGCGCTGGTCACCGGCGGCCGGGTCGCCATCCCCGACTGGCCGGAGCGCACCACCCAGCCCGGCGACGCGCTGCGCGAGATCTTCACCGCCATGGGCGGCTCCTGCGAGCTGACCGAAGAGGGGCTGACCTTCACCGGCACCGGTTCCGTCCACGGCATCGACATCGATCTCGGCGAGGTCGGCGAGCTGACCCCGGGCATCGCGGCCGTCGCGGCCCTCGCCGACTCCGAGTCCGTCCTGCGCGGCGTCGCCCATCTGCGGCTGCACGAGACGGACCGGCTGGCGGCGCTCGTCAAGGAGATCAACGGGCTCGGCGGCGATGTCACCGAGACCGCCGACGGGCTGCGCATCCGCCCGCGCGCGCTGCACGGCGGCGTCTTCCGCACCTACGACGACCACCGGCTGGCCACCGCCGCCGCCGTCCTCGGCCTCGCCGTCGACGGGGTCCAGGTCGAGAACGTGGCGACGACCGCCAAGACGCTCCCCGACTTCCCCGAGATGTGGACCGGGATGCTCGGCTCGGTGACCGGGGCCGCGACGGTGTCGAGGGCCTGAGAGACCACCGCGATGCGCCGCTACGGCAAGAACCCCGACGAGGACGACATCCGCGTCCGCCCCAACCGCAAGGGCAACCGCCCCCGTACCAATATCCGCCCCAAGCACGAGGACGCCGCCGAGGGGTTCGTCCTCACGGTCGACCGCGGCCGGCTCACCGTCCTCGTCGAGGACCGCGCCGTCCACGCGATGAAGGCCCGCGAGCTGGGCCGCAAGGGCGTGGTCGTCGGCGACCGGGTCGCGGTGGTGGGCGACCTCAGCGGGGCCAAGGACACGCTCGCCCGGATCGTACGGGTCGAGGAGCGTACGTCCGTACTGCGCCGTACGGCCGATGACGACGACCCCTTCGAGCGGGTCGTCGTCGCCAACGCCGACCAGCTCGCGATCGTCACCGCGCTGGCCGACCCGGAGCCTCGCCCCCGCCTCATCGACCGCTGTCTGGTGGCCGCCTACGACGCCGGGCTCGAACCGCTGCTCGTGCTCACCAAGTCGGACCTGGCGCCCGCCGACACGCTGCTGGAGTCGTACGGGGCGCTCGGCGTCCGGTACGTCGTCACCAGCCGCGAGCAGCTGGCCGACGGCGCCGCCGCGGACCGGGTGCGGGAGCGGCTCGCGGACCGTACGACCGCGTTCGTCGGCCACTCCGGGGTCGGCAAGACGACGCTGGTCAACGCCCTGGTCGCGAAGGACCGCCAACGGGCCACCGGCCTGGTCAACGCGGTCACCGGGCGCGGCCGGCACACCACGACGTCCGCCCTCGCCCTGCCGCTGCCGGACAGCGGCGGCTGGCTGATCGACACCCCGGGCGTACGGTCCTTCGGACTGCACCACGTGGACCCCGCGCGGGTCGTGCTGGCCTTCCCGGATCTGCTGCCGGGCACCGAGGGGTGCCCGCGCGCGTGCGGCCACGACGAGCCGGAGTGCGCGCTCGACCAGTGGGTGGCCGACGGGCACGCGTCCCCGGCCCGGCTCTACTCCTTGCGACGACTGCTCGCGACGCGGGAGCGGCGGGAAGGCGACTGATCGTCTACGTTTGCGAATGACCGCGCACGGCGGCGGTGTCAGCGCACCGGCGCCGACGGAGCGGTCGCGGACGCGGAAACCGACGCGGGAGGAAGAACTGATGGCGTGGCTGCTGGTCGTGGTCGCCGGTCTGCTGGAAACCGGCTTCGCCGTCTGCCTCAAGCTCTCGCACGGATTCACCCGGCTCTGGCCCACCGTCGCGTTCGCCTGCTTCGCGCTGGGCAGCTTCGGCCTGCTGACGCTGTCGCTGCGCAAGCTCGACGTCGGCCCGGCGTACGCCGTGTGGACGGGCATCGGCGCGGCGGGCACCGCCATCTACGGCATGATCTTCCTCGGCGACCTGGTCTCCACTCTGAAGCTCGTCTCGATCGGGTTCGTGATCCTGGGCGTCATCGGCCTCCAGCTCTCGGGGTCGGCGCACTGACGCGGCAGGGCCCGCCGGAGCCTCACCAGTCGTGGCCGAGGAGCGCGCGGACCAGGCGGGCCACATGCTCGGCGGCGGCCCGGTCCGCGGCCGTCTCGCCCGGCGCCGCCGCGGCCTGCGCGCCGTCGCCGGAAGCCGCCGGGTCGCCCGGTTCCGCCGGGGCGATCACATACGAGATCGTCATACGGACCGCCGCCTCGCAGGCCCGTACCGCCTCGCCGACCGTCGCCGCGCCCTTGACCGCGCCCTCCTCCAGCGCGCCGACGGCCCGGTCCCGGACCAGTTCGGCGAGCACCCGGGGCGGGGGCACGGCGCCGCGCTCCAGCTCCGGCCCCGGCGCGGCGCGCCACACCGTACGGGCCTGGGTGGCGGGCGTCGCCACGGCGGGCAGCCGCTCGCCGCGGCAGCCGGTGAGAGCGGCCCGTACCAGCGGATTCACGCGGGCCGCGCGGAGGGTCCAGACGGTCACGGCGGCGCAGCAGTCCCCCGCGTCCGCGCCGTCGCGGGCCGCGGTGTCCGCGAGGGCCCGCGACACGCCGCCGAGATAGGCGTCGGCCTCGCGCCGCACCAGGGCGCGCGCCAGGCCGTCCTTGCTGCCGAACTCGTTGTAGAGGGTCTGCCGGGAGACCCCCGAGGCCGCAGCGACATCGACCATCCTGACCCCGGCCCACGGCCGGGAGACGAGTGCGGAGAAAGCTGCGTCCAATAAGGCTTCACGCGCTGTAGGCATCGTCGCCTCCCCGGCCGGGCTGCTCACCCGGCGGCTGTGGGCACAGAATTGACTCGCCGCCAGGCGGTGTCAAGGGACTTAGCGGGCAACAGGCGGGGACGCGGGTAGTGTTCCGGCTATGCCCGACTACCACGATGATCTGCGTCTCGCCCATGTCCTCGCGGACGCCGCCGACGCGGTGACCATGGACCGGTTCAAGGCGCTCGACCTGAAGGTCGAGACGAAACCGGACATGACGCCGGTGAGCGAGGCCGACAAGTCGGCCGAGGAGCTGATCCGCGGTCATCTCCAGCGGGCGCGGCCGCGCGACGCGGTCCTCGGCGAGGAGTACGGCAGCGAGGGCACCGGCCCGCGCCGCTGGGTGATCGATCCCATCGACGGGACCAAGAACTATGTGCGCGGCGTGCCGGTCTGGGCGACGCTGATCTCGCTGATGGTCCAGGGCGAGGGCGGCTACCGGCCCGTCGTGGGCCTGGTGTCGGCGCCGGCGCTGGGCCGCCGGTGGTGGGCGGCGAAGGACTCGGGCGCGTTCACCGGCCGCAGTCTGCTGTCGGCCTCGCGGCTGCGGGCATCGCGGGTGGAGCAGGTCAAGGACGCCTCGTTCGCGTACTCCTCGCTCTCGGGCTGGGAGGAGCGGGGGATGCTGCCGGGCTTCCTGCGGCTGGCGGGCGACTGCTGGCGCACCCGCGGCTACGGCGACTTCTGGCCGTACATGATGGTCGCCGAGGGGTCGGTGGACATCTGCGCGGAGCCGGAGCTGTCGCTGTGGGACATGGCCGCGAACGCGGTCATCGTCGAGGAGGCCGGCGGGCGCTTCACGGGGCTCGACGGGCGCCCGGGTCCGCACAGCGGTGACGCCGCCGCTTCCAACGGGCTCCTCCATGACGACCTGCTGAATTATCTGCGCCCCTGACGCTCCCCTTGTTGTAGCCGTCCCCGGCGTGTGACTATGAGAGCCCCCACGCTTGTGAACTTGTGAATCCCCTCACGGAGCGGATCCGTTCACCAAGGAGGTGGCTCCGCCCATGCTCGTCCGCGACGCCATGAGCACGGTGGTCCTCACCATCGGCCCCGCGCACACGCTACGCCAGGCGGCCCAGCTGATGTCCGCCCGCCGGGTGGGCGCGGCGGTGGTCCTGGACCCCGACACCAGCGGCCTCGGCATCCTCACCGAGCGGGACGTGCTCAACGCCGTCGGCGCCGGCCAGGACCCGGACCGCGAGACCGCCCACACCCACACCACCGCCGATGTCGTCTTCGCCGGCCCGGAGTGGACGCTGGAGGAGGCCGCGTACGCGATGTCGCACGGCGGATTCCGGCATCTGATCGTCCTCGACGAGAACGGGCCGGTGGGGCTGGTGTCGGTCCGCGACATCATCCGCTGCTGGGCCGTGGCCCCGGCGACCGCGGATCCGGTCCCGGTCTGAGCCCGTACGCGGCCCCCTCGTCCGTACGCGCGCCCGTACCCGCGTCACGGCGCGCGGAGAGGCCGGAGCCCCATGGCGTCCGGCCTCTCCGGTTTCCCGACAAGCGTCCGTCAGCCGCGCAGGGCCTGGACGGCGGTCTCCAGCCGCTTGCCGAACTCGGGGTCCGCCTGGCGGAAGTTGTCGATGGCGCGCTCGGCGATGTCATCGCGCGACACCTGCGAGATGAAGCCCGCCAGGTTGTCGATCAGGCGCCCCTTCTCGTCCTCCGACATCAGCCGGTAGAGGTTGCCCGCCTGCACGAAGTCGTTGTCCTCGGCGTGCGAGGGGGCGGCCGTCTGCCCGGTCCGGCCGGTGACGGCGTTGGACTGCCACAGCGCCTGGTCGGTCTGCTTGGGGCCGCCGAAGCTGTTGGGCTCGTAGTTCTTGGCGGCGCCGTGCCGGCCGTCGTACGCGTAGCCGTCGCGGCTGTACGTACGGGCCTCCGCGGCGTGCGGGCGGTTCACCGGCAGGTGGTCGGCGTTGATGCCGACGCGGTAGCGGTGGGCGTCCCCGTAGGCGAAGAGGCGGCCCTGGAGCATCTTGTCGGGGGACGGGCCGATGCCCGGCACGAAGTGCGCCGGCGAGAAGACCGACTGCTCGACCTCGGCGAAGATGTTCTCGGGGTTGCGGTTGAGCTCCAACTTGCCGATCTCGATCGGCGGGTAGTCCTCGTGCGGCCAGATCTTGGTCAGGTCGAACGGGTTGAAGCGGTAGTTGGCCGCCTCGTCCGCCGGCATGATCTGCACCTGCACGGTCCAGGACGGGAAGTCGCCGTTCTCGATGGACGTACGCAGGTCGCGCTGGTGGCTGTCCGCGTCCTCACCGGCGAGCTTCGCGGCGTCGGCGGCCGTCAGGTTCTTGATGCCCTGGTCGGTCTTGAAGTGGTACTTGACCCAGAAGGTCTCGCCGGCCGCGTTGTTCCACTGGTAGGTGTGCGAGCCATAGCCGTTCATGTGGCGGAAGGAGGCGGGGATGCCGCGGTCGCCGAACAGCCAGGTCACCTGGTGGGTGGATTCCGGGCTCAGCCCCCAGAAGTCCCAGACGTTGTCCGCCTCCTGCGAGCCCGTGTACGGGTCGCGCTTCTGGGTGTGGATGAAGTCGGGGAACTTGATGGCGTCCTTGATGAAGAACACCGGGGTGTTGTTGCCGACGAGGTCGTAGTTGCCGTCCTCGGTGTAGAACTTCAGCGCGAAGCCGCGCGGGTCGCGCACCGCGTCCGCCGAGCCGAGGTTGCCGGCGACGGTGGAGAAGCGCAGGAAGGTCTCGGTCTGCTTGCCGACCTCGGAGAGGAACTTCGCGCGGGTCCACTGCGACACGTCGCGGGTCAGCGTGAAGGTGCCGTACGCACCGCCGCCGCGGGCGTGCACGATGCGCTCCGGGATGCGCTCCCGGTTGAAGTGCGCGAGCTTCTCCAGCAGCGACTGGTCCTGGATCAGGACCGGCCCGCCGATGCCAGCGGTCTCGCTGTTCTGGTTGTCCGAGACCGGCGCGCCGGCCTCTGTGGTCAGCGGTCCGGTGGTCTCGCTCTGAACCGACACGTGTGCCTCCTGATTCATGTCCTGTCCCTTGGCCTCAGCCGCACCTTGGCCTCAACCGAAATCGATCCTACATTGGACATTGTCTAAGTCAAGAAGAACTGAAAAGTCATACGGATTCCGGTCGTGGATCGACCCGCTGCTACCCTGGTCCTTATCTGACTGATAGGTGATTGGCATGAGTGACCTGCTGGAACGACTCCGGGGACGCGGCTGGCGACTGACCGCGCAGCGACGCGTCGTCGCCGAGGTCCTCAACGGGGACCACGTGCACTACACCGCCGACGAGGTGCATGCGAAGGCGGCCGACCGGCTGCCCGAGATCTCCCGCGCGACCGTGTACAACACGCTCGGCGAGCTCGTGTCGCTGGGCGAGATCATGGAGGTCAGCACGGACGGCCGCGCCAAGCGGTACGACCCGAACGCGCACCACGCGCACCAGCACCTGGTGTGCGCGCGCTGCGGCACGATCCGGGACGTGCACCCCTCGGGCGACCCGCTGGCGGACCTCCCCTCCGAACAGCGCTTCGGCTTCGAGGTCTCCGCCGTCGAGGTCACCTACCGCGGGATCTGCCCCCACTGCGCTTCGGCGTGAGCGGGGGGGGGGGGGGGGGGGGGGGGGGGGGGGGGGGGGGGGGGGGGGGGGGGAGGGAGAGGGGGGGGGGGGGGGGGGGAGGGGGGGGGGGGGGGGGGGGTGTGGTGT
>NZ_JBWKFF010000007.1:114617-134451 GCF_056434425.1 Streptomyces sp. NPDC044033
AGGACTTTCCCCCACTTGTTCTTGGGCGGAGGGGGGGGGGATCCCCCCGTGGGTGCCCCCCCCCGACTCACGGCATGACATGACGAAGGCCCGGATCCTGTCGGATCCGGGCCTTCGTGTGCAGTAGCGGGGACAGGATTTGAACCTGCGACCTCTGGGTTATGAGCCCAGCGAGCTACCGAGCTGCTCCACCCCGCGCCGTTGTGTTCCAAAGACTAACCCGCCATGCCCGACCAGCGCAAACGGCCTGCCGCCGGCCCCGGGCGATCAGGCCGACAGCTCCTCCCGCAGCGCCTCGCGCAGCCGCGCGGCCCGCTCCGCGACCTCCACGGGCCCCAGCTCGACCGCCCGCGTGCACCACTGCTGCCCCTCCGCCAGCTCGCCGCGCCGGGCCATCAGCAGCGCGAGGCGCAGCGCGGCGCGGCCGTGCCCGGCCTCGGCGGCCCGCGTCCACCACAGGGCGGCCTCCGGCTCGCTGCCCTCGCGAGCCAGCAGCAGCCCGAGGTTGAAGGCCCCGTTGCGGCTGCCGGCCTCGGCCGCCTCCCGGTACCAGTGCGCGGCCTGCACGACGTCGCCGCGCACGGCGGCGAGCATGCCGAGCCGCACCTGCGCCCGCCGGTGGCCCTGCCGGGCCGCCCGCTCGTACCACTCCTCGCACTCGGCGAGCTCCGGGCCGCCCGTACCGCCGTCGTCCGAGGGGCGGTCGAGCAGCGCGCCGAGCCGGAAGGCGGCCTCCGCTCCGCCGCCGCGCACGGCGACCCGCAGATACCGCTCGGCCGCCTCGTCCTCGCCATCCCGCAGCAGGGCCATGGCGACCTGGAGGGCCGCGTCGGTGTGCCCGGCCGCGGCGGCCCGGCCGTACCACTGGAACGCCGCGCGGTCCTCGCCCCGCCCGGCGTACAGGATGCCGAGGTTGAACGCGGCGTCCACGCTGCCCGCCTCGGCCGCCTTGGAGAACCACGGCTCGGCCCCGGCGGAGTCGCCGCGCTGCAACAGCAGCACGGCGAGCGCGTTGGCGGCCTCGCGGTGCCCGGTGTAGGCGGCGCGGCGGTACCACTGCTCGGCCTGCTCGGTGCGGTTCTGCTCGGTGCACAGCAGGGCCAGGTTGTACGCGCCGTTGACGTCACCGGCGTCCAGGGCGGCGCGGTACCAGCGCTCGGCGGCCTGCGGCTCGCCCCGGTCGGCGTGCAGCGCGCCCAGCGCGTTGGCGGCGTTGCCGTCGCCCTCCTGGGCCGCGCGCAGCCACCAGACGGCGGCGCTCTCGATGTCGCCCACATCGCGCAGCAGGAACCCGAGGGCGCACGCGGCGCGCGACTCGCCGTCCTTGGCGGCGGTCAGATACCAGCGCCCGGCCTCCTTGTTCTCGCCGCGCTCCTCCAGGAGCGTGCCCAGGTGCAGCGCCGCGCGGCGGTGGCCGCGCGCGGCGGCCTGCCGGTACCACTGCTCGGCCTCGGCCGGCTGCCCGACGGCGTGCCGCGTCCCGGTCGTCGGTCCCTGCCGGTCGGCGGAGCGGCGCGTTCCGTCGGCGGCGGGGTCCGAGCCGGTGTCGGAGTCCGTACCGGTGTCGGGGTCGGGGCGCGCCGCGGCACGGCGGGCGCCCTTGGCCGAGGCCGTGAAGCCCGTGCCGGTGTCGTTCTGGCGCGCCGCCACCCGGCGCGCCCCCTTGGCGGGGAGGCCCGCGCCGGTGTCGCAGTCGTACCGGGCCGCGGAGCGGCGCGCGCCGGCGGGCTGTGCGGCGGCGCCCGCGGCGGCGTCCGGTCCCTGGCGGCTCGTCGAACGGCGGGCGCCCTTGGCGAACGTCGCGAAGCCCGTGCCGGTGTCCGCGGGGCGGCGCGCGCCGCGTCCGACCGTGGCGAGGCCACCGGTGTCGCCGGGCCGGGCGGCGGCTCCGGCGGCCCGGTCGGCCGCGGTGGAGGGGCCCGTACGTCCGGTCGTACGGGCGGAAGCCGGCCGCTCGCCGTGCCGCTGCCCGTCGCCCGCCCCCGCACTCGGCGTGTCCCAGCGCCCGGTGTCCCACAGCCCGGTGCCCGTAGCGGTGGGCCGGCCGCGCCCCCGGCCCGTACCGCGCAGGTCGCCGAAGTCTCCGAAGTCGTGCAGCTCACCGAAGTCGTCGAGGCTGTCGAGGGCGGCGGAGCCCAGGGAGAGGCTGCCGCCGGGGCGGGCGAGCGCGACGCGGCGCGCGGCGGGCCCCAGCGGTTCGAGGGTCTCGGGGCCGCGCTCGCGGACGTCGAGGATGCGCGCGAGCCGGTACGCGGCCTCGCGGTGGCCGCGCTCGGCCGCGGAGCGGAACCAGCGCTCGGCCCCGGCGTCGCCCCGGTGCTCCAGCAGGTCGGCGAGCGCGTACGCGCCGAGCGCGTGCCCGGACTCCGCGGACTGGCGGAGCCAGTACTCGGCGGCGGGCTCGTCCCCGCGCTCGCGGTGGTAGCGGCCCAGCGCGTGGGCGGCGGGCGCGGAACCGGCGACGGCGGCGATCCGCCACCAGCCGGCCGCCTCGTCGGGGTAGCCGCGCTGGTGCAGCAGGACGCCGAGGTTGTTGGCGGCGGCCCGGTCGCCCTCGGCGGTGGCGGCACGCAACTGACGCTCGGCGCCGTCGAGATCGCCGCGGCGCAGCAGCATCGCGCCGAGCACGCTCATGGCGGCGGTGTCACCGGTCGCCGCGGCCCGGCGGTGGGCGGACTCCGTCTCGTCGTCGGCCGGATCGGGGCCGACGTATCCGTCCGGTGTCGGCGTCTTTCGCTCGCGCCCGCCCCCGGGCGCTTCCACAAGCCGACGTGTCTCCAACAACCTCGCCCTATCCCCCATGATCCCCATCGTCGCACCACCCACAACCCGCGTACACCTGGTATACCGCAGCCAGTGAGGTCACTTCGGCGTTTTGTCGACTTCCCGACATCGTGGCGTTCCAAACGCCGAGCGGGAGCCCCACACAACCCCCACACACGCCCCGCCGCCGCGTCGGTCCACCCGCACCGCACGCACGACAAGGCCCGGAGTCCGAAGACTCCGGGCCTTGTCCTATAAGTAGCGGGGACAGGATTTGAACCTGCGACCTCTGGGTTATGAGCCCAGCGAGCTACCGAGCTGCTCCACCCCGCGCCGTTGTGTTTCAACCGTACCACGGCGCGGGGCGGCGCCTGCTCAGCTGCCTGGCTTCTTGCCCTTCTCGGCGGCCTCCGCCTCGGCCTTGGCAGCCCGGCTCAGCGCGTCCTTGAGGTCGTTCTGGGCCTTGCCGTACGCGGTCCAGTCCTTGTCGTCGAGCGCCTTCTGACTGGCCTCGTACGCGTCCTGCGCGTCCTTGACGGCCTGCTTGGTCGTCGGGTTCTCCGAGGGCGGCGGCTCCGTCTTGTCACCGCTCGGCGGAGTGTCCCCGGACGGCGCCTTCACCCCGAAGACCACATCGAGCGCCTTGGGGAGATTGTCCTCGAAGGCCGTCTGATCCCCGTAGGTGACCAGCACCTTCTTCAGCAGCGGATAGTTGGTGCCCGCGCCTCTCACATAGACCGGCTCGACGTACAGCAGTCCGTCGTCGAGTGGCACGGTCAGCAGGTTGCCGTACTCGATCTCGGAGTCGCCTCTCTTCAAGATATTGATCTTGTTGGCGATCTCCGGATCTCCGTTGAACTTGCTCTGCACCTGCTGTGGACCGGAGACCGTGGTCTCCGATGGCAGTTTCAGTATTCTGATCTTGCCGTAGTCCGAACTGGTCGCGTCGGCGTCGATGGCCATGAAGGCGCCCAGGTTCTCCCGGCTCTTCGGCGTGAACGTCGTCGTCAGCGAGAACGCCTGCGCCTTCTGATCCGGCATCTTCATGCTCAGGTAGTACGGCGGCACCGCGTTCCCCGACTTGGTGGTCGGGTCGTCCGGCACCTGCCACCGCTCACTGCCGGTGTAGAAGGTCCCCGGGTCGGTGACGTGGTAGCGGGTGAGCAGCTCGCGCTGGACCTTGAAGAGGTCCTGCGGGTAGCGCAGGTGCTGCATCAGGTCCGAGTCGATCTCGCTCTTGGCCTTCACGGTCCCCGGGAACGACTTCATCCAGGTCTTGAGCACCGGGTCCTTGGTGTCCCACTGATACAGCTTGACCTTGCCGTCGTACGCGTCCACGGTCGCCTTGACCGAGTTGCGGATGTAGTTGACCTGGTTCTGCTGGGCGACCACGGACCGCTGACCGGTGGTCAGGGAGTCGGCCGTGGAGTCGCCGAGCGTGGTGCGGGACGCGTACGGATAGCCGTTGGTCGTCGTGTAGGCGTCGACGATCCACTGGACCCGGCCGTCAACCACCGCCGGGTAGGCGTCGCCGTCGATGGTCAGCCAGGGGGCGACCGCTTCGACGCGCTCCTTGGGCGTGCGGTTGTACAGGATCCGCGAGCCCTCGCCGATCGCCCCGGAGTAGAGGATCTGCGGCTCCCCGAAGGCCACGGCGTAGGCCGCGCGGTTGATCGGGTTGGAGAGGTTCACCCCGCTCTTGCCCTTGTAGCTGAAGCTCTTCTCGCCGTTGTCGCCGGAGTAGTCCAGCTCCTTCTGCGGGCCGCCGACGATCGAGTACTGCGTGGTCTTCTCGCCGTAGTAGATCCGCTGCTCGTACGAGGGGAGCTTGCCGGTCGTGGGCAGGTTCTTCTCGGTGAAGTCCGGGGCGCCGCGGTCGACGGTGTCGGTGCCCTTCGCGGTGATGGCGCCGTATCCGTGCGTGTACTTGAAGTGGTCGTTGATCCAGTTGCGCTCGGGGATGCCGTTGATGTTCAGCTCGCGCAGACCGATGACCGTGTCCTGCTCCTTGCCGTCGACCTTGTAGCGGTCGACGTCCAGCGTGGACGGGAACTGGTAGTACCCGCGGACCTGCTGGAGCTGCTGGAAGGTCGGCGAGACGATGTTCGGGTCGAGCAGCCGCATGCTGGCCGTCGAGTCCGCGTCGGAGCGCAGCTTCTGCTTGTCCTTGTTCTTGAGCTCGCTCTTGCCCGCGTATTCCTTCACATCGGAACCGTCGATGCCGTACGCGTCACGCGTGGCATTGATGTTCTTCTTGATGTACGGGGCTTCCTTGGCCTGCTCATTGGGCTGGACCTGGAACTTCTGCACGATCGCGGGGTAGAGCCCGCCGATCAGGATCGCGGAGAGCACCATCAGCCCGAAACCGATCACCGGCAGCTGCCAGGTGCGCCGCCACAGCGTCGCGAAGAAGAGCACCGCGCAGATCAAGGCGATGATGAAGAGGATCGTTTTGGCCGGCAGATAGGCGTTAGCGTCCACATAGCGCAGCCCGGTCCAGCCCGCCGTCGACTTCAGACCGCTGGACTTCACCGTCAGCCCGTACCGGTCCAGCCAGTACGCGACGGCCTTGAGCACCACGAAGACGCCGAGCAGCACCGACAGATGGCCCGTGGCCGCGGCGGTGGCCCGCCCGCCGGGGCTGGTGATCCGCAGGCCGCCGTAGAGGTAGTGCACCAGGGCGGCGGCGATCAGCGCGAGCACCGCGGCCGCGAAGCCGAAGCTCAGCAGGAAGCGGTACCAGGGCAGATCGAAGGTGTAGAAGGAGATGTCCTTGTGGAACTGCGGGTCCGTCTGGCCGAAGGAGACGCCGTTGATCCACTGGAGCCAGGTGCGCCACTGGCCGGCCGCGGAGGCGCCCGCGATCAGCCCGACCAGCGCGGTGACCGCGAGCAGCACCCATTTCTTGTACGGCGCCAGGCCCATGCGGTAGCGGTCGAGGCTCTGCTGCTCCATCGACATCGCGCTCAGCGGCGGCCGCAGCCGGTGCGCCAGCCAGATGTTGAAGCCGACGGCTACGGCCATCAGCAGGCCGAAGACGGCGAACAGCCCGATCTTGGTCCCCAGCGTGGTCGTGAAGACCGAGGAGTATCTGACCGAGCGGTACCAGAGCCAGTCCGTCCAGAATCCGGCGAACATGACGAAGAGCATGGCCAGCACGGCCAGCACGCCCAAGGTCAGAAGCAGGGTCCGGACTCGCCGGGACGGTCGGCCGACTCTCATCCGTGGCCCTGTCGGGCCTCCGCCGCGGTCCGGCATCTGGAAAGCCAAGGTGCGCACCTCGAAGTTCAATGTCGTTGTGGGGTCATTTGAGTGGCCCCGGTGATAGTAGGACCCAGTGTGGCAACTTACTGAGCCTTTACTCAGTTCCCGTTTTCGGTCACCTTCAAGGCACGATATTGACCATGTCCAACCTTCCCGACCCCAGCACCCCTATGGCCGCGAGTCCGCTGACCCGAGCCGTGCTCGAAATCGACGAGTACGCCTCCGGGCTCGGCTGGGACCAGCCGGCCCGGCTCTTCGCCCTCGTCGACACCGCGAAACTCCGCGCTCAGGAGCCCGGCCTCGCCGAACAGCTCGGCCTCGACGGCGCGGAGGGCGAGGACTCCCCCGCCGCCGCCATCACCCCGATCGAACAGGACGAGCTGCCCGCGGGCGTCGCCCTCGACGAGTTCCTCGCCACCATCGCCTGGCCCGATCCGGTGACCGGCTGCGCCATGACGGTGGAACGGCTGATGCTGCCGCCGTCCGCGGAGGGGTCCGTGCCGAACGGCCTCGACGAGGCGCAGCTCGCCGAGTGGGTCGCCGAGCACCCGGACCGCCAGGAGGTCCGTATGACGGTGGCGGTGCTCCGCGACGGCGCGCGCGAATCCGCGCTGCGGCTGCGCGAGAAGGACTCGCCTACCGAGGTCCTCACCGGGGCCGGTCTCGTACCGGGACTCGCCGAGGCACTGGCCGCGACCTTCGAGGCGTAACCCCGGCTCAGGCCCCGGGCGCCGTCCCGGGGCCCCGCACCCGTCCGTACGGTCAGCCTGTCGTGCACCGCGGCAGGCCGGCCGTGTCTCCCTTGCGGATCTTCTCCAGGGCCTTCATCGCGTCGTCCATGGTGCCGACCTTCACGAGCCGGAGCCCGGCGGGAGTGTCCTTGGCTGCGGTCGCGCAATTCCCCTTGGGCGTCAGGAAGTACCGCGCGCCCTTGTCCCGGGCGGCCACGACCTTCATCGCGATGCCGCCGATGGGGCCGACCGCTCCCTTGTCGTCCATGGTCCCCGTGCCCGCCACGAACTTGCCGCCCGTCAGATCGCCCGGGGTGAGCTTGTCGACGATCCCGAGGGCGAACATCAGCCCCGCGCTCGGCCCGCCGATGTCCGGCAGCTTGATGTCGATGGTGAACGGGAACGTGTGGTCGACGGCCGCCTTGATGCCGACGATGGCGCGCTTGTCCTCGGGGGCCTTGGCGGTGGTCAGGGCGACGGTCCGGGTCTTCGCCGGCTCCTTCTTGGCCTTCTCCGCCTCGGCGGCCTCCTTGACCGGCACCACGGTGAAGACGACCTTCTCGCCGGGCTTGTGCTTGGTGACGAGCTTGGCCACGTCCTCGGGCTGCTTGACCTGCGTGCCGTCCACGGCCTTGATCACGTCGCCCGCGTGCAGCTTGCCCTCGGCCGGGCTGGCCTTGACGACGGACCCCACGACGGTGCGGCTGCCGACGGGGATGCCGACCGCCTTGAGCGCCGCGACCTTGGCGGTCTCCTGGGACTGGCTGAACTCCTCGGCGTTGTCCTGGCTCACCTGGGCCGGGGACTTGTCGTCGGGGTAGACCGTGTCGTGCGGGACGACGAGGTCATCGTGTCTGAGCCAGCCGATGACGGCCTCGACGAGGTTCATCCGGTACTGGGACCCGGTGACCCGGACCGTCGTCATGTTGAGGTGGCCGGACGTGGGGTACGTCTTGTGGCCGCTGATCTGGAGCACCGGCTCGCCGTCGTGCTCGCCGATGGTGTTGACGGTGGGTCCGGGGGACATTTCCGCGTACGGCACCGGGATCAGCACACCCGCGCAGAGCAGCGCGATCAGCATCAGGAGGGAGGCGAGCATCGTCGCTGTGCGGCGGGGCATGGAACGACAGTACGGGACAGGTCTGACAGCCCACCCGTGGGGCCGGGCCGTCCGTGGCCCGGCGGGTTGACGCGGCTCGCGGGAGGGCGGCGGGGAACGCTCAGGCGACGTCGGACCCGGAATCCGGCCGCTCCATCGCCGCACGGAACCGCGCGTAGCCGGCGAGCTCCGCGATGTCCCCGTACGTCCGGTTGCGCGTGGCCCAACTCCCCCATATGGCAGCGGCGATCGCCGCCAGAAGCGGAATCAGCAACCAGACGAGCGCACCCACATCGGCCTCCCGACCCCTAGCGCCTCGCGACGGTCCGCCCCGGGCGCCGCACGCGGACGGGCGAAGGCCGCCGGTCGCGGCACCAGCCGACCGCAATCAGCAAATAAGCAGACTAACCACCCGTCAGATCAACGCTTACACCACGAGACGGGTTACGCAACCGGGGCGCCACACTCGGCTCAAAACCTCTTTCCCGGCCCACCGCGCTTCCAGTGCGCCTCGCCGACGTCTCGCCGACAACGTCTCGCCAACGCCTCGCCGATGCCTCGTCGACGACTCAGCAGGCGCCGACCCACTCCTCGGTGCCGTCCGAGAACTGCTGATGCTTCCAGATCGGGACCTCGTGCTTGAGGTCGTCGATCAGCCTGCGGCACGCCGCGAACGCCTCGGCCCGGTGCGGGCAGGAGACCGCGACCACCACGGCCAGGTCCCCTACCGACAGGTCGCCGACGCGGTGGACGGCCGCCATGGCCCGTACCGGGAAGTCCGCCGCGACCTTCTCGGCGACCCGGCGCATCTCCGCCTCCGCGCTCGGGTGCGCGGAGTAGCCGAGGCCGGCGACCTCCGCGCCGCCGTCGTGGTCGCGCACCGTGCCGACGAAGAGCGCGGTGCCGCCCGCGGCCCGGTCGCCGACCGCCGCGAAGACCTCGTCCAGGGACAGCGGGGTGTCCCGGACGGCGAGCAGCCGAATGGGGGCGGTGGCGCTCGGGGAGGGGACTGCGGGTCGGTCGTGGGTGCTTGCCATGCCCCCATCGTGCCGCACCCGGCGGCGACCCCGGCACCGGCCGTGCGGCGGGCGTCCGTACGGACGGCGCTGCGGGCCCCCGGGTCCGGCCGCCGGTCCGCTCGCGGAGGTGCGTACGTGCCCCGGGTCCGGGGCCGGGACCGCCACCCGTCCGTACGGGCGGCGCTGCGGGCCCCGGGCCCCGCCGGTCCCGCTCGCGGAGGTCCGTACGAGCCCCGGTCCCGGGTCCGAGGCCGCCGCGTCCGCCGCGTCCGTACCGGCGGTGCCCGAGAGGCGCCCGCGTGCGGTGGCCGTCCGTACGGGCCGTACGGGCTCGCCTCGGGCCCCCGCGTGCGGTGGCCGTCCGTACCGGCCCGCCTCGGGCCCCGGCTTCCCGTCGCCCGCTACAAGCGGCGGCGGGCCTTGCGGGCGCGGCGGACCAGTGCGGCCGTGCCCACCAGCGCGACCGTGGCTCCGGCGGCCCCCAGCGTGGTGGCGTCCTTGCGGCCCAGCCGCCGGCCCGCGACCGTGTGGCGGCCCGAGACCTCCTCAAGCAGCTCGGCGAGCACCTCCTCATTGGTCCACCGGGGCCGCCAGCCCGCCTCGTGCAGCCGGCTGCCGCTGACCACCCAGGGGTGCATGGTGAACGCGAGGTCGCCCGCCGGGGACGGGGTCAGCCCCAGCCGGTGCAGTCGCGAGGCCGCGCCCAGGGCGACCGCCGAGGGCAGCTCCATCCGGCGGATGCCGGTGAGCTCCTCGACCTCTTCCTGTTCCAGCCAGCCGTCGCAGCCCACCGCGAGGTCGCCCTCGGCCTTCTCCAGGGCGGCGAACTCCAGGGCGCTGACCAGGTCCTCCACATGGCAGAACTGCCAGGTGGGCCGGGAGCCGGCGACGACCAGCAGGCGCGGCGACTCGAAGTAGCGGGTGAGGGCGGTGTCCGTGCCGCCGACGAGGACGGCGGGGCGCAGCACCGTGACGTTGAGCCCGGGGTGGGCGCGCGGGGCGCGTTTGGCGAGCCGCTCGATCTCCAAGAGGTCGCCGACGCCCGTGGCGTCGGCGGTGGCGCGCAGCTCGGCGTCCTCGGCGAGCGGCACGTCGTTCTCGGGGAGCGCCCCGTAGACCATCGCCGAGGTGCACAGCACCACCCGGTGCACGCCCGCGGCCGCGGCGGCGGTGAGCACGGTCTGGGTGCCACGCACGTTGTACGCCGTACGGGCCGCGGGGTCGGTCTCCAGGTCGAGGTCGACCGCGAGGTGGACGACGACGTCAGCGCCGCGCAGTTTCTCCGCGATGGCCGGGTCCCGGACGTCCAGCACGTGCCACGTCGCCTCGGTGGTATCGCCGCGGCGCTCGTCGATGGCGATGACCTGTTTGATCTCCTCGGACTCGGCGAGGCGCTGGGCGAGCAGGGCGCCGATGCCGCCGGCGGCGCCCGTGACGGCCACAACAGGCCGGCTGCCGGACTTCGCGGCACCATGGGCCGTACCGTTTCGCGCTGCGCGAACGTGCGGATCTGGGGAACTCACCAGGCGTCTCCAGAGGTTGTCTTCAGTACGCATGCGCGATGACGCGTACGCACCAGGTGATGTCCATCCTGCCGCAGGCCTCGGGCCGGCGGAGCACCGAGGCCACAACCGGGCCGGGTGTCTACGCTGGGTTGTGTTGTCGGGCATTCGCCGCCGGCCCCGGGTCGGCGGCCCTACGAGCCGAGGAAACCCGTGAGTGACACCCCATTCGGATTCGGCCTTCCGCCGGAGGAGCCGGAGGACGGCGACGACGGCAAGAAGAAGGGAGGCCAGGGTGGTGGCCAGGGTCCCGCGAATCCGCTTGGGTTCGGCGGGGCGGGCGGCGGAGACAATCCGTTCGCCTCGATGTTCGGGTCGCTGAACCCGAACGACCTGGGCGCGGCCTTTCAGCAGCTCGGGCAGATGCTCTCGTACGAGGGCGGCCCGGTGAACTGGGACATGGCCAAGGACATCGCGCGGCAGACCGTCGCGCAGGGCACCGCCGACGGCACGAAGGACGCGAGCGTCTCGCCGGGCGAGCGGGCCTGGGTCGATGAGGTCGTGCGCCTGGCCGACCTGTGGCTGGACGGCGTGACCTCGCTGCCGTCGGGCGCCAACACGGCGGTGGCGTGGAGCCGCGCCGAGTGGATCGAGGCCACCCTCCCGGTGTGGAAGGACCTCGTGGACCCCGTCGCGGAGCGCGTCGGAGCGGCCATGGGCGATGTGCTGCCCGAGGAGATGCAGGCCATGGCGGGCCCGCTGCTCGGCATGATGCGGTCCATGGGCGGCGCGATGTTCGGCACCCAGATCGGTCAGGCGGTCGGTGTGCTGGGCGGCGAGGTGGTCGGTTCGACCGACATCGGGCTGCCGCTGGGCCCGGCGGGCAAGGCCGCGCTGCTGCCGGTCAACGTCGAGGCGTTCGGCAAGGGCCTGGGCGTCCCGCAGGAGGAAGTGCGGCTCTACCTGGCGCTGCGCGAGGCCGCTCACCAGCGGCTCTTCACCCATGTGCCGTGGCTGCGCTCGCACCTGTTCGGCGCCGTCGAGGGGTACGCGCGCGGGATCAAGGTCGACACCTCCAAGCTGGAGGACGTCGTCGGCCAGATCGACCCGTCGCACCCCGAGCAGCTTCAGGACGCGCTCCAGCAGGGCATGTTCCAGCCGGAGGACACCCCGGAGCAGAAGGCGGCACTGGCCCGGCTGGAGACCGCGCTCGCGCTGGTCGAGGGCTGGGTCGACGCGGTGGTGCACGCGGCGGCGGCCCCGCATCTGCCGTCCGCGGACGCGCTGCGGGAGACGCTGCGCAGGCGGCGCGCCTCCGGCGGGCCGGCCGAGCAGACCTTCGCCACGCTGATCGGGCTGGAGCTGCGGCCTCGGCGGCTGCGCGACGCGTCGCGGCTGTGGGCCTCGCTCACCGACGCACGGGGCCTGGACGGGCGCGACGCCCTCTGGGAGCACCCGGACATGCTGCCGACGGCCGCGGACCTCGACGACCCGGACGGGTTCGTGCACCACGAGCAGATGGACTTCTCCGAGCTCGACAAGATGCTCGGCGAGGCGGCCGGCAGCGGCCCGAGCAAGCCCGACCTCAACAAGCCGGTCATCGACGAGCGGGACGAGCAGGACCCCTCGACGGGCTCGTCGGAGTCTGGCGGGTCGGGGTCCGGCGAGCCGGGGCCGGGTCGGCCCGAGTCCGGCAAGGGCCGTGAGGACGACGACACCGCCACGGGCGACGGCAAGGACAAGGGCAAGCAGGACGAGGGCGACGCCGACAAGTGAGCCTGCACGAGAACGCGGCGCGGGCCCTCGATCAGTGGCCCGCGCCGGACGCCGGCCAGCAGGAGCTGCGGCTGGCCTATCTGGAGCACCTGTCGACACACCCGGCCGCGATGTGGAAGGCGTGCCCGGAGGCTCATATCACCGCGAGCGCGCTGGTCATCGACCCGGCCGGGGCGCGCGTCCTGCTGACGCTGCACCGCAAGCTGAAGATGTGGCTCCAGATGGGCGGGCACTGCGAGCAGCAGGACGCGACGCTGGAGGACGCCGCGCTCCGGGAGGCCCGTGAGGAGTCCGGGATCGCCGCCGGGCTGACGCTGCTGCCCGGCGGCCCCGTACTGCTGGACCGCCATTCGACGCCGTGTGCCTGGCATCTCGACGTGCAGTACGCGGCGCTCGCCCCGGCGGAGGCCGTCGAGGCGATCAGCGACGAGTCGCTGGACCTGCGCTGGTTCGCGTACGACGAGGTGCCGCAGGTCGCCGACGCGTCGGTCGTGCGCCTCATGGAGCGTACGCGCGCCCTTCTTTAAGAAGGCGGCCGGTCGGGGCCGGCGGCTCGCGGTGCCGGTGGCTGGGGATGGTGCGCGGACACGGTGTCCGCGCATCCGCCCGGGCCGGCCGGCGCAGCCGCCCGGCCCGTCGGCCCCGCTGTCAGCGGTTGGTCCAGATGTTGCCCTGGTTCTGACCGTGCGCGCCCTGCTGGCCGAAGCCGTACTGGGCCGCGAGCCCCTGGCCGGTCTCCGCGCCCTGCGGCGGCAGCAGCTCGCTGGGCTGTACGAGCGCGTAGCCCTGGCCCAGGAAGCTCAGCTCCCAGCCCTCCCCCGTGCTGCCGCGCCGCCGCCACACGCCCGACGAGTGCGTCTGCGCCTGCATCTGGACGCGCAGCGAGGACGACCAGGCGACGATCGCGTCGGCGTCCGCGTTGACGTACTTGTCCGGGGTGATCTGGAGCATCAGGGGCTTCCCTGAGGTCATCAGGGCCACCTTGCCCTGCCCGGAGATGTTGAGGTTGTACTTGCCGGAGCCGGAGACGCCGAACTGGCTGTCCACGGCGATCGCCTCCCAGTGCAGCGTGGAGTCGAGCGCCAGGACGTACGCGCCGTCGACGGTCAGGCCGTCGTGGTCCACGTCCACCACGTGGACGTGCTGGGCGAGATTGGCGAGGTACACGGTGCCCTGACCGGAGCAGCGCATCAGGTCCAGTCCCTCGCCCGTGCGGGCACGGGCGTGCTGCCGGCCGGGCGACTGGTACTCGCCGTCGAACTCGATCAGCCCTTGGTAGGCGACCATGGAGCCCTTGCGGGCGAGTACGTCGTCGTGACCGCTGAGCGCGACGCGCAGCAGCTGGGCGTTCTGGAGCGCGTAGCGGTCCTGGCTCTGGGCCTCGGTGTAGCCGAAAAGCGGGCTCTGCATGGTCTCCTCGTTCCCCTCAGCCCCGGGACCGGAGCCGGTCGGCGCTGTCCTCGCTGGGCTGCACCACGACGAATCCCTTGCCGGAGAAGCCCAGCTGATACGCCTCGCCGCTGCCTCGGCCGATCATCGAGGACGCCTTGAAGCTGCGCTTCCCCTTCATCTTGAGCCCGGTGGACCAGGCGACGAGGGCGTCCGGGTCCACATAGGTCTCGTCCTCGCCGCGCCCGCAGTCCACGACGACCGGGGTGCCGCGAGAGGTGATCGCGACCCAGCCGGTGCCGGAGACGGCGACGTTGAACAGGCCCTGCCCGGCGAACTTCGCCATGCCCTTGACGCGCTGCACGCCCCACTGGAGGTGCGCGTCGAAAGCGAGCAGATTGGTGCCGTTGACGGAGAGCGAGTCGCCGTTCAGATTGAGGCAGATGACGTCCGCGCCGTAGTCGGCGAGGTAGAGCAGGCCGTCGCCGCGGCAGGTCATCAAGGGCGCGCCCTCGCCGGTCAGCCACTGCGACGCCAGCTGGCGGACGGCCGGCGGGTTCGGCTCGTACTGCACGAATCCCTCGTACGCGACCATCGAGCCGGTGCGTGCGAAGAGGTCCTGGCCGCTCTGCATGGCCACCTTCAGCATGCTGCTGCCGTGGTTCTCCATCCGGGCGGCGGCCGGGGCCGGGGCGAAGCCCGAGATCAGTGTCTGGTCCATGACGGGCTCCTTCAGACCTCGTAGGGCTGGACGACGACGAAGTTTCCGGGCGCGCCGCGGAACTGGAGGTTCACGGTCTCCCCGGAGTGGCCCGGGTAGGCGTGGCGGCGCAGCCGGACCTGGCTGGAGATGATCACCTGTGCGGCGGCGGACCAGGCGACGACGGCATTGCTGTCCGCGAAGGTGGTCGGGGTGACGGGGAGGACGACGGGGATGCCGTGCGTCTTGACGACGACGGTGCCCGTGCCCTGGAACTGCATGGTGAACAGCGCGCCGCCGGGGATGCCGTGGCCCTCGATGCGGCGTACTTCGTGGTGCAGCGACTCGTCGAAGGCGAGCACGGCGTCGGCTGAGACGCAGATCGCGTCGCCCTGGAGCTCGATGGGGTGCAGGTGGGCGGAGTCCTCCGCCAGGAAGACCTGGCCGCGGCCGGTGCAGCGCATCAGCTGCATCTCCTGGCCGGTGGCGTTGCCGACGATCCGGCCGGCGAAACCGGCGCCCTTGTAGCCGAAGTCGACCTTGCCCTGGTAGAGCACCATGCTGCCCTGCCGGGCGAGGACGGGCCCGCCGTCGGCGCCGAGGTCGACGCGGATCAGCTTGTCGTTCTGCGAGGTCCAGCGCGCTCCGTTCGGCGCCTCCCGGTACCGCGCGAGCGCGGCCTGGACCCCGGGCGCCGCGGCGTTCTCCGGCGGCGGCCCCTGGGGGAACTCCCGCGGTCCCGAGGAGGCGGCCTGCGGCCCTCCGTACGGCGCGGGGTGGCCGGGTCGGTCGGTCTGGCCGTACGGGCCCGGCTGGCCGGGCACGCCGGGCGGCGGCGGAGGCTGGACGGGCGGCTGGGCCGGGTCGGAGAAGTGGCCGGGCGGTGCGATGGGGGCCGCGATGGTCGGCGCCGCGTGCACCGGCAGGGTCGGCGGGCCCTGCCCCTGGGGCGGGCCGAAGTCCGGGGCGGGCTGCGGGGCGGCGGCCGCCGGGGGCGCGAAGGGGGGCGGTGCTGCCGGCGGCGGGGCGAATCCCGGTACGGCGGGCTGCGCCGGAGGCTCGGGTTCCTCCTCCAGGACCTCGCCGCCGAAGTTCTTGAGCAGCGCTTCGAGTCCGCCGTCGAACCCCTGCCCGACGGCCGCGAACCGCCAGACGTCCTTGCGGTAGAAGTCACCGAGCATCACCGCGCGCTCGGTGCTGAACTCCGTGCCGTCGAAGGGGTAGCGGGCGACTTCCTCGCCCCCCGCGACGATGCGCAGATAGCCGGGGCCGATCTGCGACATCTGGCCCGCGCCGTCGATCGTCGCGGTGAAGGCGAGCTTGTGGATCGCGTCCGGCACACGATCGAGGGTGACGCGGAACGACTCCGTGTCCCCGGCCTGCGCGCCGAGCTGCTGGATCGCCTCTTCGGGCGATTTGGGCTGGTTGAAGAAGATGAAGTAGCGGTCGTCCGAGAGCCGTTCCTCGGCGTCGAGACCGAACGCGCTGATGTCGAAGGAGAGACCGGCGCCGGCGATCCGCACGCCCACGTACAGATCGGTCCCCGCCGTCAGGTCACTGATCCTGGCCTTGTGGCCGCGCTGGAATTCCCTGGCCATGCGTAGCCCGTCCCCCGTCCGTACCGTGCCGTGCCTGCGTTGCGACAGGCTAACGGCTGCCGACGCCCGGCGGCGATGCCGGGCGTCGGCTCCGGTACGGCCCGCGACCACTGGCTACGGGCCAGGGCGCTCGCTGCGGGTGTGGTCACCCGCTGCGGGCTGGTCACTCACTGCGGACGTGATCACCGCGGCGGGCGCGGTCGCCCGTTACGGCGTAGTCACCCGCTGCGGGCGCGGCCATTGACTGCACACCCACTGCGGAGGTGTTCACTCGCTGCGAGCCGCGGGCAGGTGCGGCAGGCGGTCCGCGGCGACCACGCCTTCCAGATAGCCCCGGGCCCGCTCGGTGCGCGGGTAGGACTCCAGGAGGCGCCAGAAGCGCGGGCCGTGCCCCGGTACGAGCAGGTGGGCGAGTTCGTGGACGAGTACGTAGTCCACGACGTACTCCGGCATGCCCTGGAGGCGGTGCGAAAGGCGGATGCTGCCCTCGGCGGGCGTGCACGAGCCCCATCGGGTGTTCTGGTTGGTGACCCAGCGGACGGAGGCGGGGCGGGCCCGGCCGTCGAGGTACTGGTCGGAGAGCCGCTCCGCGCGCTCGGCCAGCTCGGAGTCGCCCAGCATGCGCTTGTTCTCCTGCGCGGCGAGTTTCTCCAGCATCACGCCCACCCAGCGCTGCTCCTCGGCCTCGGACATCCGGGCCGGGATGAGGACCACCGTCCGGTCGCCCTCGCGGTAGGCCGAGACCGTTCTGCGCCGGCGGGTGCTCCGGCGGACCTCGACCGCGTCCGCCCCGGACGAGCGGGATCGTGGGCTCGGGGCGCTGCGCGGTGATCTTGCGGCACTGTGCAGAGGGTCGACGGACACGCCTCGACGTTACCCGCTGGCGGCGACAGAAGTCCCGACCTCGCTCGGTTGTCGGGGGAAACACTCATCGGAGTGCACTACTTGTACGACAAACACGCCCCCCTGTGGATAACTTTCGGCGGCGATTCACCGACCCGCGCATGCTGAGTCCCGACCGATGGGGGAGGCGAGCATGCATCCGATGATCAAGCCCGCGCTACGGCGCGGCTGGCGCAACCGCGACACCGTGCAGTTCGGGGTGGCGCCCGCACACGCCGTGGTGCTGGGCCCGGTGGACACGGCGACGGGGAGCTTTCTCGACCTGCTGGACGGGACGCGTGGCCTGCCGCTGCTGCGCGCCCAGGCCAAGGCGATGGGACTGCCCGAGGGCCGGGCCGACTCGCTGGTGGGGCGGCTGGCTGCGGCCGGTCTGCTGGACGATCCGCTGAGCGGCGGCGAGCCCGCGGTGGCGCTGCGCGAGACGGGTCCGGCCCTGGACCGGCTGCGGCCCGACCTGGCGTCGCTCTCCGTGCTGCACCCGGAGCCGGGCGGCGCGATGCGGCTGCTGGGGGCGCGCCGGGCGATGCGGGTGCAGGTGCGGGGCGCGGGGCGGGTGGGGGCGGCGATCGCCGCGCTGCTGTCGGCGTCGGGGGTGGGACAGGTCGATGTGCTGGACGGGGGGTGTGTCGAGCCGTGGGACACGACTCCGGGTGGGGCCCGTGCCGAGCAGATCGGGGAGCGGCGCGACGCCGCGGCCCGGCGGGTCGTCCGGCAGGCCGCGCCGGGGCCGCGGCCCCGCGCCCGGCCCGGTGGGGATGCGGCGCCCGACAGGGCGGGGGTGGCCGAGGGGGCGGAGCAGCCGCCGTTGTCGCTGGTGGTGCTCGCGCCGCGGGACGGCCTCGCGGCGTTCGCGCCGGAAGCGGCCGTCGCCGAACGCTTCGTCGTGTCCGGGACGCCTCATCTGTACGCGGGTGTCATCGAGTGCACGGGGGTGGTCGGGCCGCTTGTGCTGCCGGGCGGGTCGGCGTGTGCGGGCTGTCTGGAGCTGGGCCGGGTCGAGAGCGACCCCACTTGGCCCAGGATGCTCGCCCAGTGGCGGTCGGGTCGGGCGGTGGGGGTGCCGTCCTGCGATGCCGCACTCGCTACGGTGGTCAGTGGGCTGGCGGCCGTCCAGGCGCTGGCCTTCCTGGACGGCCGGCCGCCGGACTCGGCGGGGGCCCGGCTGGAGATCACGCTGCCGGGCGCGGGCTGGGCTCCACGGCGTATCGCTCCGCATCCGGCATGCTCGTGCGGAGCAGCAGGATCCGCCCATCCTGAATGCGCCTCGGCCTCGAAGCCGTTGCACGGGACAATGGTCGGGTAACAGTCGTACTCGGCGTGGCTGTTCAGGTAGTTGGAGGGGTGCATGTCTGATCTTCCCCGTAAAGCGGTCACCCGCACCGCCAAGTTGGCCGCGTTGCCACTCGGCTTCGCGGGCCGCGCCACCTGGGGGCTCGGCAAGCGGATCGGCGGCCGGTCGGCGGAGCTCGTCGGGCGTGAGCTGCAACAGCGCACGGCGGAGCAGTTGTTCAAGGTGCTCGGCGAGCTGAAGGGCGGCGCGATGAAGTTCGGGCAGGCCCTGTCGGTCTTCGAGTCGGCGCTGCCCGAGGAGATCGCCGGGCCGTACCGGGCCGCGCTGACCAAGCTCCAGGAGGCCGCGCCGCCGATGCCGACCCGTTCGGTGCACGCGGCACTGGAGGAGCGGCTCGGCGAGGACTGGCGGGATCTCTTCACGGAGTTCGAGGACAAGCCGTCCGCCGCCGCGTCGATCGGGCAGGTGCACCGGGCGGTCTGGCACGACGGGCGCGAGGTCGCGGTCAAGGTGCAGTATCCGGGGGCCGGCGAGGCGCTGCTGTCGGACCTCACCCAGCTGAGCCGCTTCGCCCGGCTGCTGGGGCCGCTGATCCCGGGCATGGACATCAAGCCGCTCATCTCCGAGCTGCGCGACCGGGTATCCGAGGAGCTGGACTACGAACTGGAGGCGCGGGCGCAGCGCGCGCACGCGCGGGAGTTCGCGCAGGACCCGGACGTGGTGGTGCCGGACGTGGTGCACCAGGTCGATCAGGTACTGATCACCGAGTGGATGGGCGGGGTGCCGCTCTCCGAGGTGATAGAGAACGGCAGCCAGGAGGAGCGGGACCGGGCCGGGCAGCTGCTGGCGCGCTTCCTCTTCTCGGGCACCGCCCGTACGGGGCTGCTGCACGCCGACCCGCACCCGGGAAACTTCCGGCTGCTGACGGACGGCGGCGCCGACGGGCCGCCGGAGTCGTGGCGGCTGGGTGTCCTGGACTTCGGCACGGTGGACCGGCTGCCGGACGGGCTGCCGCCGACGATCGGCACCGCGCTGCGGATGACGCTGGACGGCCACGCGGAGGGGGTGTTGGACCTGCTGCGCGAGGAGGGGTTCGTCAAGCCGTCGGTCGAGCTGGATCCGGACGCGGTGCTGGACTATCTGCTGCCGATCATCGAACCGGCGCAAGTGACGAAGTTCACGTTCTCCCGGGGCTGGATGCGGTCCCAGGCGGCGCGGATCGCGGACCCCCGCTCCCCCGCGCATCAGCTCGCCCGGCAGTTGAATCTGCCGCCCTCGTATCTGCTGATACACCGGGTGACGACGAGCACCATCGGGGTGCTGTGCCAGCTCGGGGCGTCGGTGCGGCTGCGGGACGAGCTGGAGGCGTGGGTGCCCGGGTTCACCGTGGACGAAGCGTCCGAGGAGGCGTCCGAGGGGGCTCCGGCCTGACCGGGGGCGGGGCCGCTCTCACCACCAGGGCGAGTCGAGACGCCCTTCGATCGCTCTGATGTTGGCGCGGGCGCAGTCGTCGCAGAAGAAGCGACGGGCGCCGTTCTCGACGGAGCAGGTCCAGGTCGACGGCGCCCGGTCGGCGGCGGTGCCGCAGCGGGCGCATACGGCGGGCGTTTCAGGGTCCGACGGCACCTGTTCATGCGTCTTCTGGTCCACTCCCCGACGATATCCCCGCGAACGGTTCGTGCGGGGCACAACCCCGTTGGAGGGGGGGGGGGGGGGGGGGGGGGGGGGGGGGGGGGGGGGGGGGGGGGGGGGGGACCACCTACCAAGGAAGAGAAAGACAAAAAACCGATTGCTGTCGG
>NZ_JBWKFF010000007.1:134461-292367 GCF_056434425.1 Streptomyces sp. NPDC044033
TGTCGTAATGATGGCGGGTACAGCGATCCGCTCTCCTGTTTCCTCTCCCTCCCCTTTTCCCCCCCCCTCCCCCCCCCCCACCCCCCCCCCCCCCCCCCCCCCCTTCCAACGGGGCACCGAGCGGTCTGCCGCTTCGGGCCGTGAGCGTCGGGGCGTTCGGCCGTTCAGGCGTCAGCTCATGACGGCCATGGCCAGGGCGCGACGGGCGCGGAGCGAGGCGCGCTCCGCTCGACGCTGCATCCGGCGGGCGGATACCAGCCGAAGGGCCTTGCGCTCCGTGTCGGCTTCACGCAGCCGATCGTTCATATGCGCGCGGGCCAGGGCTTCTGGGATGAGTTGCATTTCGAGGGTCCTGTTCTGGCTCGACTCCGTCGCACCGGAGGTGTCACGGGCGGGGGTCTCGGAGATGGGTGGGGTCATGATCTGGTCCTGCTTCTTCGGGTCGTGCGTCGCCGGGCGATCGATGGTTCCGGGAGTGTTCATGCTGTGACCGGGTTCTTGCGCGGACGACCGCGCGGACGCTTGCGGGCCACCACCACGCCCTGGACGAAGAGCTCGCCGCCCCAGACACCCCACGGCTCGCGGCGGTCCTTGGCACCGGCCAGGCACGCCTCGCGGAGCGGGCAGGTCTGGCAGAGGGACTTGGCGTACTCCACGTCGGCCGGGGTCTCGGCGAAGAAGACCTCCGGGTCGTAGGAGCGGCAGGGGACGGGTACGCCGAGGTTCTCGATCGCGTCGTCGAGGTCGGTGAGGGCGGTGAACGGGGCGGGCGGGGTCAAGGAGTCCTCCGTAAGACCGGGCGGGGGGATCAGGTCGGTTGCTACTGACGGGGTGTGTGCCTTGAGTTGCACGGTCTTGTGTTCCTCGTCTGTCGGTCCGGCTTGTGGCCGGGCGTATGGCAAAACAAAAAGGCCGCGAAACCCGGTGTGGGTTCCGCGGCCCTGGAAGGTGCCGACCTGATCTCGCCGATCAGGCTGGATCTCTCCAGGGTTCGAGGCCACGGAAGGCCCACATCGTGTGGTGCTGGTCCTGCGTCTTCAGGTTGTTCACGTAACCGGCGCCATTGAGCGACTCGGCGGAGGCGAAGGCACCTGCCTGCGCTGCCGCTGCCACTACTGCTTGTGCCTGAATCGGCCGCTCGGTGAAGCGCGACTCCACGACGCCGGACAGACCGGTGGCGGGAAGCGAAACCAGGGAAGAGCTGCGCGGGCAGAAGGCGACGACCGGGTGATCGGTCAGTTTGGTGATCATCGTGAAGTTGGTCATTTGGTCTTCGCCTCCTCTCGGCGTCTCATGGAACCGGGTGAACCGGTCCGCGGTTGTTAAGTACAGCACGAAATCATCGGATCCAGGAAGAGCCGTTGACCTCGTGCTCGGAAGGCTATGGGTATGCCGTCCGCGCGCGCAAACTATTTTTTCGAAGAGTCTTCGGAAGATCTTTCCGAGCCGTCCGCCGCATCCCCGGAACCCGCGGCCACCGCGGCACCCGCCTCATCCGCCAGGTCCTCGCCCGCGCACAGCGCCAGGACGTCCGCACCGAACCGGCCGAGCTTGCGCACGCCCACCCCGGAGATGCCCGAGAGCTGCCCCTCGGTCCCCGGTACCGCCTCGGCGATGGCCAGCAGCGTCTTGTCCGTGAAGATGCAGTACGCGGGCTGCCCGAGCTCCTCGGCCCGCTCGGCGCGCCAGTCGTGCAGCCGCGCGTACAGCGCCTCGTCCAGCTCGGACGGGCAGTCCTCGCAGCGCATGAGCTTCATCTCCCCCGCGTCCGTCAGCGTCCGGCCGCAGACCCGGCACCGGGCGGGCACCCGCCGCTTGCGGACGGGCGTGCCAGCGCGCTCCGTCCCCCGTACGCCGCCCGCGCTCGCGGCCTCCGGCCGCCGGGCCGCCGAGCCGGGCCGCAGGCCGTTCAGGAAGCGGCTGGCGCGGCGCGTGGCGCGGCCGCCCGGCGTGCGGGAGAGGGCCCAGGACAGGCTGAGGTGGAACCGGGCCCGGGTGATGCCCACGTAGAGGAGCCGCCGCTCCTCCTCGACCTGCTCGTCGGTCTTGGCATAGGAGATCGGCATCATGCCCTCGGTGAGGCCGACCAGGAACACGGCGTCCCACTCCAGGCCCTTCGCCGCGTGCAGTGAGGCGATCGTCACACCGTCGACGGTCGGCGCGTGCTGGGCACTCGCGCGCTCGTCGAGCTCGGCGACGAGGTCGGAGAGGGTCGCGTCCGCCTTGGCCCGCGCGAAGTCCTCAGCGAGCCGCACAAGGGCCGCGAGGGACTCCCAGCGGTCGCGGACCGAACCCGACCCCGCGGGCGGCTCAGGCGTCCAGCCCTTGGTGCTGAGGACCGCCCGCACCTGGGAGGGCAGGTCCACGATGTCGTCGAGCAGCGCGTCGTTGCCCCCGAAGCGGGCCGCGCCGCGCAGCGCCGCCCCCGCCTCGCGCACCTCCGTCCGCTCGAAGAACCGCTCCGCCCCGCGCAGCTGATAGGGCACCCCGGCGTCGGCGAGGGCTCCCTCGTAGACCCCCGACTGGGAGTTGGCGCGGAGGAGGATCGCGATCTCGCTCGCGGGCACGCCCGCGGCGATGAGGTCGCGGACGCGGCGGGCGGTGCCCTCGGCCTCGCCGGGCTCGTCCGCGTACTCCGTGTAGGCGGGCTCGGGGCCGGCCTCGCGCTGTGAGATCAGTTCGAGGCGGTGTTCGGAGGCCCGGCCGCGGGCGTGGGCGAGGACGCCGTTGGCGAGGTTCACGACCTGGGGGGTGGAGCGGTAGTCCCGGATGAGCTTCACCACCGTCGCGTCCGGGTGCCGGTTGCGGAAGTTCAGCAGGTGGTCGGGGGTGGCGCCGGTGAAGGAGTAGATGGTCTGGCTGGCGTCGCCGACGACGCACAGGCTGTTCCGGTCGCCGACCCACAGGTCGAGGAGGCGCTGCTGGAGGGGGCTGACGTCCTGGTACTCGTCGACCACGAAGTGCTGGTACTGGCCGCGCACGGTCTCCGCGATGTCCCGCCGGTCCTGGATGACACCGACGGTGAGCAGCAGCACATCCTCGAAGTCGATCACGCCGCGGTCGCGCTTGAGCTGCTCGTACGTGGCGTAGATCCGGCTGATCTCGGCCGGGTCGCGGGGGGCCTCGCGCCCGGCCTTGGCGGCGGCGGCCGGATAGTCCTCGGGCACGGTCTGGGTGACCTTGGACCACTCGATCTCGCCCGTGACATCGCGCAGTTCATTGCGGTCGAGGCGGACGCGGCAGCGCGCGGCGGCCTCCGCGACCAGCTGGGCCTTCCGCTCGATCAGCCGCGGCACGTCGCCGCCCACGGCCTTGGGCCAGAAGTACTGGAGCTGGCGCAGGGCGGCCGAGTGGAACGTACGGGCCTGGACGCCGCCCGCGCCGAGCTGGCGCAGCCGCCCGCGCATCTCGCCGGCGGCGCGGTTGGTGAAGGTGACGGCGAGTACGTTCGCGGGCTGGAGTATCCCGGACCGGACGCCGTACGCGATGCGGTGGGTGATCGCGCGCGTCTTGCCCGTGCCGGCCCCGGCCAGCACGCACACCGGGCCGCGCAGGGCCGTGGCCACCTCGCGCTGCTCGGGGTCGAGCCCGTCGAGCACCGCGTCGGCGGAGTCGGGGACCTGAGGGAAGAGGGTGGAACGCGTTGCTGCTGTCACCCCGCCATGCTGTCAGGTCCGCTGGGACGACCGTGACGGTTGTCCACAGGCACCCGGCTCCAGTCGTACTAATGCCGGACCGGGCCGGGAACGGCCGGTACCCGGCCTGGCCGGTGCCGGGAATGGGCGGTGCCGGCCGCGCGTTCTATCACCGCAATCACGCCAGCACGAAGGAGCGCGAGGACCGATGTCGGGCACTGTGACGATGTACAGCACCACCTGGTGCGGCTACTGCCGCCGGCTGAAGGGGCAGATGGACCGCGAGGGAATCGCGTACACCGAGGTCAACATCGAGCACGACGCCGACTCCGCGGCCTTCGTGGAGAAGGCGAACGGCGGCAACCAGACCGTGCCGACGCTGCTGGTGGTGGCCCCCTCCGGCACCGAGTCGGTCATGTCCAACCCCAGCCTGGCCCAGGTCAAGCAGGCCCTCGCCGCCTGAGCACCCGACGCGAAGTGCCCGGATCCGATCGAATTCGGGCACTTCGCGTCGGTATGGGCGTGCATCGGGTCAGAACTGCGGCAGCGGCTTGCCGTACCAGAGCTCGATGAGCCGGGCCGCGATCGAGATGCCCGTGGGCGGCAGGACCTCCCCGGACTCGAACGCGGCCCGCAGGTCGTCCCGCGAGAACCAGCGGGCCTCGTGGATCTCCTCGCCGTCCACCTGGATGTCCGAGGACGTGGCCTGCGCCATGAAGCCGAGCATCAGGCTGGACGGGAAGGGCCAGGGCTGGCTGGCGACGTACTGGACGTCACCCACCACCACGCCCGCCTCCTCGGCGACCTCGCGCCGCACAGCCTGCTCGATCGACTCCCCCGGTTCGACGAACCCGGCGAGCGTCGAGAAACGGCCCTCCGGCCAGTGCATCTGGCGGCCGAGCAGCGCCCGGTCCTTCTCGTCCGTCACCAGCATGATCACGGCGGGGTCGGTGCGCGGGTAGTGCTCGGCACCGCACGCCTGGCAGCGGCGGATGTGCCCGGCGGCCGCCACGACGGTGCGCTCGCCGCAGCGCGAGCAGAAGCGGTGCAGCCGCTGCCAGTTCTCCAGCGCTACCGCGTGCACCAGGAGCCCCGCGTCGCGCGGCGACAGCAGCAGCCCCGCCTCGCGCAGGCCCGCCGGGCGCGCGGACTGGTCCATCCGGCCGGGCAGCGCGTCCTTCTGGAGCGCGAAGTAGCGCACGCCGTCCTCGTCCTCGCCGAGGAAGTAGCGGTGCGTCTCGGTGACGGGGGCCTCGAAGGCCGGGGTCATGACGAGTTCGGTGCGGCCGTCGGGGGTGTCGTCGACCAGAACCTGGCCGCCGGAGACCACGAAGACCCGCGTGGTGGGGTGGCTCCAGGCCGCGGCCAGCCATGCCTCGTCGAGCCGGTGGTGCGCGGCACGGTCGATACCGCTCGCGACGCTGAGCGTGATGGGCCGGCTGGCGGTGCGATCGGTGGTGGTCACGGCTGCTTCCAACTTCCCCTGCGAACGGGTGGTTTACGACTGGGCGTGCACTGAAGCGCGTGCTTGCGCGTCAGCTATGCGGTGGGCCAGTGCTCGGCGAGGTCGCCCCAGAGGTACGCGGTCGTCTCGACGCCCTTCATGAGGAGGTCCAGTTCGACCTTCTCGTTCGGCGCGTGCCAGCCGTCCGAAGGCACGGAGATGCCGAGGAAGAGCACCGGGACGCCGAGTACGTCCTGGAGGTCGGCGGCCGGGCCCGAGCCGCCCTCGCGGGTGAAAAGGATCTGCTGCCCGAAGGCCCGCCCCATGGCCCGTACGACGGACTGGAGCGCGGGGTGGTCGAGCGGTGTCAGACAGGGCCGGGTCGCGCCCCAGAAGGTGATCTCGTGGCGGATGCCGGCCGGCAGGCGCGCGGCGATCCACTCGCGCACGCTCTGCTGGATCTTCTCGTCGTCCTGGCCCGCGACCAGCCGGAACGACAGCTTCAGCTGGGCGCCGGCCGGCACGATGGTCTTGCCGCCGGGCCCCTGGTAGCCGCCGCTGATGCCGTTGACCTCGGCGGTGGGCCGTGCCCAGATCCGCTCCAGGGTGGTGTGCCCGGCCTCGCCGACGGTGGCGTGGGAGTGCGCGGTGCGCAGCCACTGCGGCTCGTCGAAGGGCAGCTCGGCGAAGAGTTCGCGCTCCCGGTCGGTCAGCTCCACGACACCGTCGTAGAAGCCGGGCACGGTGACCTTGCGCTCGTCGTCGTGGAGCGCGGCGGCCAGTCGGGCGGCCTCGGTGGCGGGGTTGGGCACCGCGCCGCCGAAGGAGCCGGAGTGGATGTCCTGGTCCGGTCCGTAGAGGTCGACCTGGCAGTCGGTGAGGCCGCGCATGCCGGTGCAGACCGTCGGGGTGTCCTTCGACCACATGCCGGTGTCGGAGACGATCACGGTGTCGCAGGCGAGGCGGTCGGCGCGGTCGCGGATCAGGCCGGGGAAGTGCGGGGAGCCGGACTCCTCCTCGCCCTCGATGAGCAGCTTGAGGTTGACGGCGGGCGTGGTGCGGCCGGTGGCCGCCAGGTGGGCCCGTACGCCCAGGGTGTGGAAGAACACTTGCCCCTTGTCGTCGGCGGCGCCGCGCGCGTACAGCCGGCCGTCCTTGACGACGGGTTCGAAGGGGTCGGTGTGCCAGCCGTCCTCGCGGGCGGCGGGCTGCACGTCGTGGTGTCCGTAGACGAGGACCGTGGGGGCCGCCGGGTCGCCGGAGGGCCACTCGGCGAAGACCGCGGGCGCCCCGGCCGTCTCCCAGACCTCGGTGGTCGTGAAGCCCGTCGCGGTCAGCTTCGCGGCCAGCCATTCGGCGCTGCGGCGCACGTCCCCGGCGTGGCCGGGGTCGGCCGAGACGGAGGGGATGCGCAGCCACTCGGTGAGATCGTCGAGGAAGGCGGTGCGGTGGCCGTCGAGGTACATGCGGACGGCACTGTCCGGGGTGTTGCTCATGACATCGACCCTATCCGCCTGCGGTGCGTGACCATTACCGGGTTTCCTCGCTCCCGGGCGGGCCGAGCAGGAGCCTTTCCAGGGCCGGGCGGTCGGGCAGCCCGGTGGGCCGGACCACTTCGCCGCTGCGTACGTACAGGAAGGCCGCCGAGACGGACGACAGCGGCAGCCCGTGCCGCTCGGCCCAGGCGAGGCGGTAGATCGCGAGCTGGAGGGGGTCGGCGTCGCGGCCGTGGCCGGTCTTCCAGTCGACGATCTCATAGGTGTCGCCCCCATGGCCGCTCTCCCGGTACACGGCGTCGATCCGGCCGCGGATCACCCGGCCCGCGAGGGTCAGCTGGACCGGCACCTCGACCTGGCAAGGGGTGAGGCGCGCGTACGGGGTGCGCTCGAAGGCTTCCTTGAGGGCGGCCAGGTCGCGTTCGTCGGCGATCTCGGGTTCGTCGTCCGCGCCGCCGGGCAGTTCGTCGGGGCCCAGCAGCGGGAGCGGCAGCGCCTCGAACCGCGACTCCACCCAGGCGTGGAACCGCGTACCGCGCCGGGCCGCCGGCTGCGGCGGGCGCGGCATGGGGCGGGCCAGCTCCCGCGCGAAGCCCTCGGGGTCGGCGGCGAGCCGCAGCAGCTGCGAGGCGCTCAGCGCGGACGGCAGGGGGACGTCCCGCACGGCCGCGCGCGTGCGCCGCAGCTCCCCGGCGAGTGCGTCGAGGTCCCGGTCCCAGGAGTCCGCGAGGCGCTGTTCCTCGGGCGGCAGGGCGGTCTCAGGGGCCGGCGGGGGTGCGGGCCGGGCGCCCGCTCCCCCGGCCGCCTCGCCTGCCGGGGCGGGGTGCTCGCGCGCGGGCGCCGCGTCCCGGCCGGTCGCGGAGTGGACCGGTCCGACGGGCATGGTGGCGGGGTCGGCGCGGTGTCCGTGCCCCGCTCCGGCGCTCTCCATGGGGCGGGTACGCGCGGTGCCCGTACCGGTTTCCGGGTCGCGGCGCGGCCCCGGCAGGGAGGGCGCCGCGGAGGGCCCCGCCTCCAGCGCCTCGGGCGGATGCCCGCCGGGCCGCTCGGCCGTCGGCCGGCCGTCCCAGAGGCCGGTGCCCTCGTCGGCGGGCCGCGGAGCGTACGGCTCCTCGTCCGGTGGGCCGTCGTGCGGGTCCGGCTCACCGTACGGCTCCGGCTGGCCGTACGGCTCCGGCTGGCCGCGCGGGTCATCGTCCGGCGGCGGCTCGTACAGCGGCGCGTCGTCGGGGAACGGCTCATCGTCAGGGAACGGCTCGTACAGCGGCTCGTCGCCGGGGAACGGCTCTGCGTCGGAGAACGGCGGGGCGGCGGGCTCCCCCTCGGCATGCGCATACGCCGTGTGCGGATACGGGCCGTCCCCGCGCTCAGATGCGACCCGCGCGGTCCGGCCGCCGGGGGGCCCCGCCATGCGGTCCAGGTGGGCCATTACGGCGTCGGCCGCGGCGCGGCGGCGGGCGAGGGCCGTCGGGTCCAGGGGCAGCGGCCACGCGCGGTCCGCCTCGGACGCCGCGAGTACGGGGTTCTCCGCGCCGTCCTCCGGGGCGTCGGCCCACGCCTCGATCTCGCCGTGGCCCGCCTCGCAGTGCTCGCGCAGGGCCTCCAGGAAGGCGGAGGGGCCCCGCGGCTTCTTCTGCGAGGGGCCCCACCAGTGGCCGGAGCCGAGCAGCAGGGAGCGGGGGCGGGTGAAGGTGACGTAGCCGAGGCGGAGTTCCTCGGTCTCCTGGTGGGCCTTCATGGCCGTCTTGAAGGCGGCCATCCCCTTGGCGTCCCACGCCCCGATGTCCGGCAGCGTGCCGGCGTCGCCGCGCAGCGCGTGCGGCAGCACCTTGGCCTGGGCCGTCCAGGACTCACGGGACTGTTCGCTGGGGAACTGCTTGCCGACCAGCCCGGGCACGGCGACGACGTCCCACTCAAGTCCTTTGGACTTGTGGGCGGTGAGCACTTTGACGGTGTCCTCCCCTCCGGGGAGGGAGCTGTCGAGGCCCTTCTCGTACTGCGCGGCGGTGCGCAGGAAGCCCAGGAAGGCCAGCAGCGTGGTCTCGCCGCCCAAGGAGGCGAAGCCCGCCGCTATGTCGAGGAAGCTCGACAGGGTCTCGCGGCGGCGGGCGGCCAGCGCGTGCGGGGAGGCGGAGAGCTCGACCTCCAGGCCGGTGGTGGCCAGCACCCGGTGCAGGACGTCCATGAGCGGGTCGGCCAGCGAGCGGCGCAGGTCGCGCAGTTCGGCGGCGAGCCGGGCGAAGCGCACCCGGGCCTCGGCGGAGAACGGCAGCCCGTCGGCCGGGCCGGACGCGTCGGCCGCCAGGAAGGTGTCGAGGGCGTCGGCCAAGGAGACCGTCTCGGCCGGGTCGACGCCTTCGACCGCCTCGGCCAGCCGGCGGTCCGGGTCGCTCTCCCCGGCGCCGTAGGGCACGAGCGTACGGGCGCGGCGGCCCAGCAGCGCCAGGTCGCGGGGGCCGATGCGCCAGCGCGGGCCGGTCAGCAGCCGGACGAGCGCGGCGTTGGCCGTCGGGTCCTGGAGGACCTCGCAGACGGCGACGAGGTCGGCGATCTCCGGCAGGTGCAGCAGCCCGGAGAGGCCGACGACCTCGACCGGGATGTCCCGCTCGACCAGCTCGCCCTGGATCCGCGCGAAGTCCCCGGCCGTGCGGCAGAGCACAGCGATGCCGCCCGGGCGGGTGCCGGTGCGCACCAGATGGGCGAGGGAGTCGGCGAGCCAGGCCAGCTCCTCGGCGTGGGTGGGCAGCAGCGCGCACCGTACGAGGCCGTCGCGCTCGGCGCCGGGGGCGGGGCGCAGCGCCTCCACGCCCGCGTGGCGGACGCGCAGCGGGGCGGCGAGGCGGTTGGCGAGGTCGAGGAGGCGGCCGCCGCTACGGCGGTTCTCACTGAGCGCGAAGCGCCGCGCGGGGCTGCCGTCCTCGTGCGGGAAGTGGGCCGGGAAGTCGTCGAGGTTGGCCACGGAGGCGCCGCGCCACCCGTAGATGGCCTGGCAGGGGTCGCCGACGGCGGTGACCGCGTGGCCGGTGCCGCCGCCGAACAGGCCGGAGAGCAGCAGCCGCTGGGCCACGGAGGTGTCCTGGTACTCGTCGAGGAGGACGACCGCGAACTCCTCGCGGAGGATGCGGCCGACCTCCGGCCGGTCCTGGGCCAGCCGCGCGGACAGGGCGATCTGGTCGCCGAAGTCGACGAGGTCGCGGTCGCGCTTCTCCTTGCGGTACCCGCCGATCAGGTCGAGGAGTTCGAGGCGGGCGCGGGCGGCCTCGGGCGCCTTGCGCAGGTCGGGGTTGCTGAGCTTGGCGCCTTCCAGGGTGCGCAGCAGCTCGGTGTCGTGCGCGCGCAGCCGCTCGGGGGCCACCAGGTGCTCGGAGAGTTCACCGTCGAGGGCGAGGAGGTCGGCGACGAGGTCGCTGAAGGAGCGGGTGAGCGCCGGATAGGGGCCGGGCGAGGTGCGCAGGACGCGGGCGGCGAGCTGGAAGCGGGTGGCGTCGGCGAGCAGCCGGGAGGTGGGTTCCAACCCGATGCGCAGGCCGTGTTCCTTGAGGAGCCGGCCGGCGAACGCGTGGTACGTGGAGATCTGCGGCTCGCCGGGCGCCTCGTCGGGATCGACGGGTTCCGGGTCCGTGACCCCGGCTTCGACGAGGGCCTTGCGGACCCGCTCGGACAGCTCGCCGGCCGCCTTGTTGGTGAAGGTGAGGCCCAGCACCTGCTCGGGGGCGACCTGGCCGGTGCCGACCAGCCAGACGACGCGCGCGGCCATCACCGTGGTCTTGCCGGACCCGGCTCCGGCCACGATGACCTGCGGGGCGGGCGGCGCGGTGATGCAGGCCGTCTGCTCCGGGGTGAACGGGATGCCGAGGAGCTCCTTGAGCTGCTCGGGATCGGTGATGCGTGCTGCCACTCCAGTGAGGCTAACGGCGCCCACTGACAACCGGCGACCGTCCGCTGTCAGCGGGCCCCCGGCGACCCCCGCGCCTCGGGGCGACGCCCTCGCCCCGCAGGGGAGCCGCCGCCCCGCGGTGTGACGCGTCACTCGACGATGTGCTGCCCCTCCGGGCGGGCGGTGCAGGAGCTGCGGAAGGAGCAGTGGGCGCAGTGCTGTCCCGGGTGGGGGGCGAAGCGTTCGTCGAGTACGCGGCCCGCGGCGGTGGCGAGCAGGTCGCTCACCCACTCCCCTTCGGGGGGCTCCTGGGCCTGCACCTTGGGCAGGCCGTCCCCGCCGTCCTTCTTCGCCGCTCCCTGACGCAGCTGCACCAGTTCCGCGCCGCCGTCCTCGGGACGCCGGCCGCCGAACAGCTCGTCGACCGCGCCTTCGCGCACCGCCAGCTGATAGGCGGCAAGCTGCGGATGGCGGGCGACATCGTGCGCGGTCACGGTGGACTTGCCGGTCTTGAAGTCGACCACGTAGGCGCGCCCCTGGGCGTCCGTCTCCACCCGGTCCATGGAGCCGCGGATGCGCACCATATAGACGTCGGTTTTGAGGGTGACGTCGAAATCGTGCTCCGTGGCGACGGTCGAGCGGCCGCCGCGCTCCATGACGTGCCAGCGGAGGAAGCGGTCGAGGGCGGCGCGCGCGTTCTCCTTCTCCTGCCGCGATTTCCAGGGGGCCTCGAAGGCGAGCGCGTCCCAGACGGAGTCGAGGCGCTCCATGAGGACCGCGAGATCGGCGGGCGTGCGCCCGGAGGCCACCTCGTCGGCCAGTACGTGCACGACGTTGCCGAACCCCTGGGCGGCGGTGGCCGGTGCGTCGGCCTTCACCTCGCGGCCGAGGAACCACTGGAGGGAACAGGTGTTGGCGAGCTGGTCCAGGGCCGACCCGGAGAGCGCGACGGGGCGGTCGCGGTCGCGCAGCGGCACCGCGCTGTGCGTCGGTTCGTTCAGGCCCCACCAGCGGTACGGGTGGGCCGACGGTACGAGCGGCTGGCCCTCCTCGTCGTGCAGCGCCGCGAGCCGGGCGAGCCGCTGGGCGGCGGCGGCCCGCAGCCCGTCCGAGGCTCCGGGGTCGACGGTGGTGGCCCGCAGTTCGGCCACGAGCGCGGCGACGGCGAGGGGGCGGCGCGGGCGCTGCGTGACGTCGACGGGCTCGGTGCCGAGCTCGCCGAGGAAGCGGGAGGGCTGGTCGCCGTCGTCCGCCGCGGCCTTGACGGCGGTGACGACGAGGCGCTCGCGCGCGCGGGTCGCGGCGACGTAGAAGAGCCGCCGTTCCTCGGCGAGGAGCGCGCCCGGCGGCAGGGGTTCGGCGAGCCCGTCGCGGCCGATCCGGTCGGCCTCCAGCAGGGAGCCGCGCCGCCGCGGGTCGGGCCAGAGCCCCTCCTGTACGCCCGCGACGACCACCAGCCGCCATTGCAGGCCCTTGGAGCGGTGCGCGGTCATCAGCCGCACGGCCTCCGGCCGCACGGACCGGCCGGAGAGGGTGTCCGCGGCGATGTCCTGCGCGTCCAGCTCGTCGAGGAAGTTGAGCGCGCCCCGGCCGCCGGTGCGCTCCTCGGCGCGGGAGGCGGTCTCGAAGAGCGCGCACACCGCGTCCAGGTCGCGGTCGGCGTTGCGCCCGCCGGGGCCGCCTCTGCGGGCCGTACGCTCCAGGCGGTCCGGCCAGGACGTGCCGGACCACAGCTCCCAGAGCGCCTGTTCCGCGGTGCCGCCGCCGGCGAGCAGCTCGCGGGTCTTGCGCAGCAGCTCGCCGAGTACCCGCGCGCCCCGCGCGTACGCCGGGTCGTGCGCCACAAGGCGCTCCGGTTCCCCGAGCGCCTCGGCTATCAGTACGTCCGACGGCCGCGGTACGCCCTTCCCCACCGCCCGCTCCTCCTCGCGCAGCGCACGCCCCAGCCGCCGCAGATCGGCGGCGTCCATGCCGCCGAGGGGCGAGCCGAGGAGGGTGAGCGCTGTCTCGACGTCCGGGGAGGCCGCGGACGGGGAGGCCGCGGACGGGGAGGCCGCGGACGGGGACGCGGAGTTCGGGGAGGCGGTGCCCGTGACCACAGCATCCGTGGCCGCGGCGTCCGTGACCGCAGCGTCCATGTCGTCGGCATCCGGGGAGGCGGAGTCCGCGTCAGCGTCCGGAGGCCCGGAGGACGCGCCGTCATCCGCGGGAGGCACGCCCCCCGGCTCGTACGCGCCGCCCCCGGCCCCCGGCTCGTCCGCGCTGTCGTCCTCCCCTCCCCTCAGTCCCTCCAGCGCGGACTCCGCCGCCACCCGCAGGGCCATGAGCAGCGGGCCGACCGCGGGCTCGTGGCGCAGGGGGATGTCGTCGCCGTCGACCTCGACCGGGACGCCCGCCGAGGTGAGGGCCCGGCGCACGCCGGGTATGGAGCGGGCGCCGGCGCGCACGAGGACGGCCATGTCGGGCCAGGGGACTCCGTCCTCCAGATGCGCCCGGCGGAGGATGTCGGCGATGTTGTCGAGTTCGGCGCCGGGGGTCGGGAAGGTGAGGGCGTCGACCCGGCCTCCGGGGCGGACGGCCGACAGGTCGCGGTGGGCGCGTACGGCGGCGGACGGGAGGCGGGTGAGGGGCATGCGGCGGGCGATGAGGCGGGTGGCGGCCAGCAGTTCCTCGCCGGAGCGGCGGGAGGTGGTGAGGACCTCGACGGGCGCCGGGGAGCCGTCCGTACGCGGAAAGGCGTCCGGGAAGTCGAGGATGCCGTTGACGTCGCCGCCGCGGAAGGCGTAGATCGACTGGTCCGGGTCGCCGAAGGCGACGAGGGTCCGGCCGCCGCCCGCCAGCGCGCGCAGCAGCCGCAGCTGGGCCGCGTCCGTGTCCTGGTACTCGTCGACATAGACCGCGTCGTACCGGGCGGCCAGTTCGACGGCCGCCTCCAACCGTTCGGCCAGCAGCACCGCCCGGTGGACGAGCTCCGCGTAGTCCAGCACCCCGCGCGCGTCCAGCACGTCCAGGTACTCCGCGAGGAAGGCCGCCGCCGCGCCCCAGTCCGGGCGCCCCGTGCGGCGCGCGAAGTCGCCGAGCGCGTCGGGGCCCAGCCCCAGCTCGCGGCTGCGCGCGAGGACGGCGCGCACCTCGTCGGCGAACCCGCGCGTGGTCAGGCAGGCGCGCAGCTCGTCGGGCCAGCGCACGCTCGCGCGCCCCGAGCGCTCCAGTTCCACCTGCCCGGCGAGCAGCTCCCGCACGGCGACGTCCTGTTCGGGGCCGGAGAGCAGCCGCAGCGGGTCGGCGAACAGGTCGGCGTCCTGGTGGGCACGGACCAGGGCGTAGCAGTACGAATGGAAGGTCGTGGCCTGCGGTCCCGTCGCGCCGCCGCCGAGCCGAGCCGCCATCCGGTCGCGGAGTTCGACGGCGGCCTTCCGGCTGAAGGTGAGGACGAGTATGCGCTCCGGGTCGCCGCCCCGCCGTACGCGCTCGGCGACGGCCTCGACGAGGGTGGTCGTCTTCCCGGTGCCGGGCCCGGCGAGGACGAGCAGCGGGCCGCCGGGGTGGTCAACCACCGCGCGCTGCCGTGCGTCCAGCTCAGGAGGGGCCACGGGTCCCGGTCGGGCGCGCACCAGGCGGTACGCGCCCGATGGCGGTCGCACCTGCGGGTGCGACGAGCGGGACGAGAAGGAGGAACTCACGTGGATCGCCGGTCCTGGTGGGTGTGCTGGGTGCCTTGCGGCCGTACGTGCCGGGTGGTGGCCGAGGGGTGAGGGCAGTTCCCGACGCTACGCCAGAGGGCGAGTGGGGCGCAGCGCGTCCCGGGAGCCGCCGGTTCGGTGCGGCCGCCTCACCTGTTCGGCTCAGCGGGCGGCAACGGGATCGTGCCCGTACTCCGTACGGGCTCCGATGCGCGTCCGAGCCCTCCGGGTGGCGGAAGCTGTCATACGTGAGGAGTACCTTCGCCGTCGCCCCGCCTGCCGGTCCGGCCGCCGCCCGCCTTGGGAGGCCGCCCATCGCCCGGACCGTCGGCCCTGCCGTCGTACGGACTCGGAGCGTCGGCTCGGCCACCGCCCGGAGCGTCGACCCGGCTACCGTACGGACCACCGCCGCGGCCGTCGCCCCGGCCGCCGTCCGGGCCGTCGTCCGGGCCGTCGCCGTCAGCACCGCCGCCGTCAGTGCCGCCGCCGTCCCAGCGCGCGCGCCTCATGTCGATCCGCGGCACATGCCCCTCGGCCGAGCGCCCCGCGACGCGCAGCGGGGTGGCCTCGTCGCGGTAGTGCTCCAGCGCCCGCAGCTCGCTGCCGGGCAGCGGGGCGCCGTCCGCGCGGACCACGCGCCACCACGGCACGGCGCCCCCATAGAGCGCCATCACGCGTCCCACCTGGCGGGGGCCGCCCTCGCCGAGCCATTCGGCGATGTCCCCGTAGGTCATCACGCGACCGGGCGGGATCTCTTCGGCGACCGCCAGCACCCGCTCCGCGTACTCGGGGAGTTCGTCGGCCGCCCGTACGTGCTCGCTCATCCGCCCCATCTTGCCGCACCCCACCGACAGCGGCCCAGCTCAGCCCCGGATCCGGTCACCGTAGGTGTACGGAAGCGCGACGGAGCGTACGATCTCGGTTCCGCGCCCCCGAAATGCACCCTGATGCCCCCCTGTACGGCGTGGCCATGCCACCATCTTCCGGGCGGTGACTGGTGATACGAGATCAAGAAGAGACAGACGAGCAGCAGGGCGCGCAGCCTCCCGAGGGAGAGCGCGCCCGCGGAGTGCTGCCCTGCTCCGACGGGTCCCACGCCTCCGACGACCACGACTGCGAGAGCGACGAGGCCCATATCGACCGGGTGTCCGGTGACGAGCCGCTGCTGCCCGCCCGGGTGCACCGCCCCTCCGACCTGGTCCGGCTCTTCCTCGGCATCCTCGGTCTGGCGCTGGTGCTCGCGCTCGCCGCGTTCGCCCACAGCACCACCGCCGGCCTGGAGAAGGACATCGGCGACTCCACCGGCAAGGCGCCGCAGCTGCTGGCCGACTTCGCGGGGCTGACGGCCAATATCGCCATCTTCATCGTCCCGGTGGCGTTCGCCATGGAACGGCTCATCAAACGCGACGGATTGCGGATCGCCGACGGCGTGCTCGCCGCGGTACTCGCGCACGGCGTCTCGCTGGCCACCGATCTCTGGGTGGCCCGCACCGCCCCCGAGACGATCAGCGACGCGCTCACCCGGGCCGCGCCGAGCGGCGGCGTCACCGACCCGGTGCACGGCTATCTCGCCCCCGTGATCGCTTATATGACGGCCGTCGGCATGTCCCGCCGGCCGCGCTGGCGCGTCGCGATGTGGGCCGTGCTGCTGCTGGACGCCTTCGCGGTGCTGGTCGGCGGCTACACCACACCGTTCTCGATCGCCGTCACCGTGCTGATCGGCTGGACCGTCGCGTACGGCACGCTGTACGCCGTCGGCTCCCCGAACGTACGGCCCACCGGCCAGAACCTCCTCGCCGGGCTGCGCCGCGTGGGCTTCAAGCCGGTGACCGCGCTGCGCTCGGAGGACGTACCGGACGGCGATCACGCGAGCCACCACGACCGAGGCCGCCGCTACATCGTCACCCTGGAGGACGGCCCGCCGCTCGATGTGACCGTCGTCGACCGCGAGCAGCAGGCCCAGGGCTTCTTCTACCGCGTCTGGCAGCGCCTCGCGCTGCGCGGCTTCACCCAGCGCCGCAGCCTCCAGTCCCTGCGCCAGGCCCTGGAGCAGGAGGCCCTGCTCGCGTACGCGGCCATCGCCGCCGGCGCCAACGCGCCGAAGCTGATCGCGACCTCCGAGCTCGGCCCGGACGCGGTCATGCTCGTGTACGAGCACGTCGGCGGCCACACCCTCGACTCGCTGCCGGACGAGGAGATCACCGACGAGCTGCTGGCGGGCGCCTGGAAGCAGCTCAAGTTCCTCCAGTCCCGGCGCATCGCGCACCGCCGGCTGGACGGCGACGCCCTCCTGGTGGATCGTTCCGGCAATCTGGTGCTCACCGATCTGAGCGGCGGTGAGATCGCCGCGGGCGATCTGGTGCTGCGCATGGACATCGCGCAGCTGCTGACCACGCTGGGCCTGCGGGTCGGGGCCGAGCGGTCGGTGGCCGCCGCGGTCGGCGTACTCGGCCCGGACGCCATCGCCGACAGCCTGCCGCTGCTCCAGCCGCTGGCGCTGACCCGCATCAGCCGCGCCACGCTGCGCCAGTTGGCGCGCGAGCGCTCGCAGCGCGAGCGGGAAGCGGTGCTGGAGACGGCGCAGGCCCGTAAGGCGGCCAAGGAGGCCAAGACCGCGCAAGCGGCGGAGGAAGCGAAGGCGGCGGAAGCCGCCAAGGCAGAAGAGGCCGCGAAGGCGGTCGAGGCGGCTGGGGCTACCGGGGCCGCTGAGGTCGCTGGGTCCGCTGAGGCCACCGACGGGCCGGGGGCCGGGAGCGGCGCCGAGGCCGAGGCGGCTGCCGGAGCGACCGCCGGGTCGGCCAAGGCCATAAGCATGGCCAAGGCCGACAGTGGGACCAAGGTCAGCAGTGGGACCAAGGCCGGCGGTGGAGCCGACGGTGAGGTCGAGGCCGCCGGCAGCGACCGCAAGGCGGCCAGGGCCGAGCGACAGGCGGAGAAGAGGGCGCTCGACGAAGCCGCCGAGGACGCCCGCGAAGAGGACCTGCTCTCCCAGATCCGTCAGCAGGTGCTGCTGATCCGGCCGCAGGCGGCGATAGAGCCCGTACGGCTGGAGCGGATCAAGCCGCGCACGCTGTTCACCTTCATGGCGGGCACGCTGGCCGCGTACTTCCTGCTCTCGCAGCTCACCAACACCCCGATCGGCGACATCGTCAGCAACGCCAACTGGGTGTGGGTGGCGGTCGCCGTGGTCTTCTCCGCGCTGACGCAGGTCGCCGCCGCGATGAGCCTGCTGGGGTTCGTACCGGAGAAGGTCTCCTTCCGCCGTACGGTCGTCGCCCAGGTCGCGAGCTCCTTCGTGAAGCTGGTCGCCCCCGCCGCGGTCGGCGGCGTGGCCCTCAATACGCGCTTCCTCCAGCGCGCCGGGGTGCGGCCGGGGCTGGCGGTGGCGAGCGTCGGGGCGTCGCAGCTGTTCGGCATGGTCTGCCACATCCTGCTGCTGCTCTCCTTCGGGTACGTGACCGGCACGGAGCGCGCCTCGTCGCTGTCGCCGTCCCGGACGGTGATCGGCGGCCTGCTCACGGCGGCGGTCCTGGTGCTCGTCGTCACCGCTGTGCCCTTCCTGCGGAAGTTCGTCGTGACGCGGGTGCGGTCGCTGTTCGCGGGCGTGGTCCCGCGGATGCTGGACGTGCTCCAGCGGCCCCAGAAGCTGGCGTCGGGCATCGGCGGGATGCTGCTGCTGACGGCGGCGAACGTGATGTGCCTGGACGCCGCGACGCGCGCCTTCGGCGGGGACCTGAGCTACGCCAGCACGGCGGTGGTCTTCCTGACCGCCAACGCCATCGGCTCCGCCGCGCCGACGCCGGGGGGTGTGGGCGCGGTCGAGATCGCGCTGACGTCGGCGCTCACGCTGGCGGGGATGCCGGCGGATGCCGCGCTCTCCGCGGTGCTCGTGTTCCGGCTGATGGTGTTCTGGCTGCCGGTGATCCCGGGGTGGATCTCGTTCACGTATCTCACCCGCAAGGGAGCCATTTAGCCCCCAGGGGAGCCCCTCCGGGGAGCAGTGCCGGGGCGTCCTCAAGCGCCGTACGGGCTTGGGCGAGGGTGCCGCCTGCTCGCATTCCCGTGACCTCGCCCCGGAGGGACCGAGGTGGATGCGCGCCCGTATGTACCGGCGCCCTCGAAGCGCGGACGGGCTGGAGCGGGAGCGCCTGCTCGCGTTCGCGTGCCCTCGACCCCCGGACGGGCTGAGCGAACCGGGCCGCGTCCAGGACGGCCCCGCACACCGCATTTGCCAGTGTCTTTATCCGATTTACCTTGCATCTGCGGGACGAAGAGCCATACCGTGCCGCATATGCGGTCCTACACAATTGGCCAGGCGGCACGCCTCCTCGGCGTCAGCCCTGACACCGTCCGGCGCTGGGCCGACGCCGAGCGGATTCCCACGCGCCGCGACGAGTTCGGCAAGCGGCTCATCGAGGGCACCGACCTGGCGGCCTTCTCGGTCGCGCTCGCCTCGGACGCGAACGGTTCCGACAACGACGAGCCCGGGTACACCAGCGTCCGAAACGCCTTTCCCGGCATCATCACCGCGGTCAAGCTCGGCGACGTCGCCGCCCAGGTGGAGATCCAGGCCGGGCCGCACCGGCTCGTCTCCCTCCTCACCCGCGAGGCCGTCGAGGAGCTGGAACTAACCGTCGGCATGGAGGCCGTGGCCCGCGTGAAGTCCACCAATGTCCATATCGACCGCGCCTGATCACCCGGCTTCTGGAGTTCCGATGTCCCGCACGTCCCCCACGTCCCGTATGCCCCGCGCCCCCCGCACCTTGGTACGCCGCGCCGCGCTCCCCGCCCTGGCCGCCACCCTGCTCGTACCGCTCGTCGCGGCCTGCGGCAGCGACGACAGGAAGGACTCCGGGGCCTCGGGCGACGGCAAGAAGAACACCACGCTCACCGTCCTCGCCGCGGCCTCCCTCACCGACGTCTTCAAGCTGTCGGGCGCCGCGTACGAGAAGGAGCACCCGGGCGTCAAGGTGAAGTTCTCCTACGCGGGATCGCAGGAACTGGCCTCGCAGGTGCGGCAGGGCGTGCCCGCCGACGCGCTCGTCACCGCCGACACCAAGACCATGGACGGGCTCAAGTCCGACACGGAAACCCCCTCCGTCATCGCCAAGAACCGGCTGACCATCGTCACCGCCAAGGGCAACCCGAAGCACGTGAAGAGCCTCTCCGACCTCTCCAAGAGCGACCTCAAGGTCGTGCTCGCCGCGCCCCAGGTGCCCGTCGGGCGCTACAGCAAGAAGGTCCTCGACAAGCAGCACATCGCCGTGAAGCCGGCCTCCCAGGAGCCCAACGTCCGCGCCGTCCTCACCAAGGTCGAGCTGGGCGAGGCCGACGCCGGGATCGTGTACGCCACGGACGCCGCCGTGGCGGGCAAGAAGGTCGCCACCGTCGACGTGCCCGACGCACAGAACGCCATCGCCTCCTACCCCGCGGCGGTCCTCAAGGACTCCAAGCACAGCTCCGACGCCGCCTCCTTCGTCAAGTGGCTGGGCACCGACGAGTCGCAGCGGCTGCTGCGCGCCGCGGGGTTCCAGAAGCCGTGACCGCGAAAGCCCGCCGCGCCCCCGGCCGCAACCGCGCGGTCCGGGGGCGTACGCCCTTCACCCTCTCCATCCCCGCCGTCCTCGCGGTGGTCTTCCTGCTGCTCCCCCTCGCGGGCGTGCTGGCCCGTACGCCCTGGTCGTCGCTGACCACCCGGCTCTCCTCGCACGAGGTCAGCCAGGCGCTCGGCCTCTCCCTGTTCGTCTCCGCCTGGGCACTGCTGCTCGCGCTCGTCCTCGGCATCCCGCTGGCCTGGCTGCTCGCCCGCGTGGAGTTCCCCGGCAAGGCGCTGGTGCGCTGTCTGGTGATGCTGCCGATGGTGCTGCCGCCGACGGTCGCCGGCGTCGCGCTCCTCCAGGGGTACGGGCGGCGCGGGCTGCTGGGCCCGGCGCTGGAGTCGTGGTTCGGCGTCTCCCTGCCGTTCTCCACCACGGGCGCGGTGATCGCCTCGGCGTTCGTCTCCATGCCGTTCCTGGTCATCAGCCTCGAAGGGGCCCTCGCCGGGCTGCACCCCCGGTACGAGGAGACCGCGACGTCCCTGGGCGCCGCGCCCTTGCGGGTCTTCCGCACCATCACGCTGCCGATGATCGCTCCGGGGCTCATCGCGGGGGCCGCGCTGTGCTGGGCGCGCGCGCTCGGCGAGTTCGGCGCGACGATCACCTTCGCCGGGAACCTGCCCGGTACGACGCAGACGCTCCCCCTTCAGGTCTATCTGCTGCTCCAGGACGACCCCGAGGGCGCGACCGCGGTCTCCCTCCTGCTGCTGGTCATCGCCACGGTGGTGCTCCTCGCGCTGCGCGGCCGCTGGCTGGGCGGCAGCCCGGCCGAGCCGAAGGCCGCCGCCGCGAAGGGCGCGCCCGACGACAGCGGCGACGGCGGCAGCAGCAGCCGCCGCCGCGACGACGCCGCCGCCGCTCGGGTCTCCAAAAACAGCGACCGGCCCAAGGCGGCCCTCGCGCCCCTGCGCACCACCGTCACCGGCGCCACCAACGCCGCGCTCGACGCCCCCGCCGGCACGACCATCGCCGTCGTCGGGCCCAACGGCGCCGGGAAGACGACGCTGCTACGGGCGCTGCTCGGCCTCACCCACCGCGCCGCCGCGCACCCCCTCGCCCTCGGTGACACGGAGGTCTCCGGCGAGCCTCCCCACAAGCGCCGTATCGCCTGGGTCCCGCAGGACGGAGCGCTCTTCCCGCACCTGACCGCCCTGGCCAACACCGCGTACGGGCTGCGCGCCCAGGGCACCGCGAAGGCCGAGGCGCACGCGGAGGCCCAGCACTGGCTGGACGCCCTCGGCGTCGGCCACCTCGCCCTCCGCAAGCCCGGCGGCATCAGCGGCGGTCAGGCCCAGCGCGTCGCGCTCGCGCGCGCCCTCGCCGCGCGCCCCCGGCTGCTCCTCCTCGACGAGCCCCTCGCGGCGCTCGACCAGTCCACGCGCGCCCGGGTCCGGCACACCCTGCGCACCCACCTCGCGGACTTCCCCGGCGTCTGCCTGATCGTCACCCACGACCCCGTGGAGGCGGTCTCCCTCGCCGACCGGATCCTGGTGCTGGAGGACGGTTCGACCCTCCAGTACGCGACGCCGACCGAGCTGACCCGGCACCCCCGCTCCCCCTGGGTGGCCCGGATGCTCGGCCGCAACGCCTGGCCCGGCACGGCGAAGGGGAATTCGCTGCGGCTGGCCGGCGGCGCGGATCTCGTCGCCGCCGACCCGCTCCCCGCCGAGCACACGCCGGGGCTCGCCGTCGTCGGCCCCGAGGCCGTCTCCCTGCACACCACCCGCCCCGAGGGCAGCCCGCGCAACGTCTGGGCCGGTACGGTCCGGGAGATCGCCGCCCAGGGCGGCCGGCTGCGGGTGCTCGTCGACGGCGAGCCCGAGGTGGTCGCCGAGATCACCCCGTCGGCGGCGGCGGAGCTGGCCCTCGCGGAGGGCGCGGAGGTGTGGGTGAGCGTGAAGGCGACGGAGGTGACGTTCGTACCGCTGTAGGACGGGTCGGGGCCGGGAGCCCCGGCGACGTCCGTACCGCCGTGGAGCCGGCCGGGGCCGGGTGGCCCAGGTGACGTCCGTAGAGCCGACCGAGCCCGGGGGCCGGGCCGACGTCCGTACCGCCGTGGAGCCGCTTCGGCATGTGCCGGTCTCACCCGTACGGACCGCGAGGCGCGCGCCCGGTGCGGGCCCGCCCGGAGGATGGCAGTCCGCGTACGTTCCCGTCCCGCGTACGTACCGCCGACCTCCGGGAGAGCCGCCGTGTCGAGATCCGTACGGACCGGGGCCCTGTTCCTCGCCGCGCTGCTGGCCGGCGCCGCTGCCGGGGGCTGCTCCAACGGCGGCGCGGACAGCTCGCGGGCCGACACCGGTGCCGGGCAGCAGCTGGACTGGAAGTCCTGCCCCGCCCCCAGCGACAGCGAGGACGCCTCCACGGGCCAGGCGCCCGGCGGCCCCTGGGAGTGCGCCACGCTGCACGCCCCGCTCGACTACAAAGCCCCCAAGGGCGACAGCATCGGCATCGCCCTGATCCGCGCGAAGGCCACCGACCCGGACCACCGGATCGGCTCGCTCTTCTTCAACTTCGGCGGCCCCGGCGGCTCCGGCATCACCACCCTCCCCGCCTTCGCCGAGGACTACAAGAACCTCCGCACCCGCTACGACCTCGTCAGCTTCGACCCGCGCGGCGTCGGCCGCAGCGACGGCGTCAAGTGCCTCGGCGACAAGGATCTCGACTCCTACTACGCGGCCGACTCGGCCCCGGACGACGCGGGCGAACAGCGCGCCCTCATGGGCCGCGTCAAAAAGTACGCCGCCGCCTGCGAGAAGAACTCCGGCAAGGTCCTCGCGCACGCGGGGACCTCGAACGCGGCGCGCGACATGGACCTGATGCGCCAGGCGCTGGGCGACGCCGAACTCCACTACTTCGGCATCTCCTACGGGACGGAACTCGGCGGCGTCTACGCCCACTTGTTCCCGAAAAAGGTGGGGCGCGCCCTCCTCGACGGCGTCGTCGACCCGACGCACGACCCGGTGCAGAGCGCCCTGGGCCAGGCGAAGGGCTTCCAGCTCGCGCTCGGCAACTACCTGCGGGCGTGCGCCGGAAGCCATGACAACTGCCCCACCGAGCGGCAGATCCAGCGGTTGCTGGCCCGCCTGGACAGACGGCCGGCGCCCGCGGCGGACGGCCGTGAGCTCACCCAGTCGCTCGCCAGCGGCGGCATCGCCCAGTCGCTGTACTCGAAGGACTTCTGGGACTACCTCACCGAAGGCGTGGAGGACGCCGAGAACGGCGACGGCAAGATCCTCCTCGCCCTCGGCGACTCCATGAACGGCCGCGACAAGGACGGCGCCTACAGCTCCTTGCAGTCCTCCCTCAACGCCATCACCTGCGCCGACTTCAAGCAGCGCTACACGGCCGACGACATCGCGGGCAAGGTCGCCGAGTTCCGCCGGGCGTCCCCCGTCTTCGGGGACTTCATGGCGTGGAGCCTCACCCAGTGCACCGGCTGGCCGGTGCCCGGCGAGTGGAAGACCCCCGAGGTGAGCGCCGAGGGAGCGGCCCCGATGCTGGTGGTGGGCAACACCGGGGACCCCGCGACGCCGTACGAGGGCGCGCGGAAGATGGCGCGGCGGCTGGGCCCGGGCGTCGGCGTCGAACTCACCTACAAGGGGGAGGGCCACGGCGCGTACAACAGCGGCAACGCGTGTGTGAAGCGCACGGTGGACGCCTATCTGCTGGACGGCACGGTCCCGAAGGACGGCAAGGTCTGCTCCTGACGCCCGTCCGGACCGCCTCCCGTCCGGACCGCCGCCCCGCCGGTCCCCCGCCCCGGCCCTGCGCGCCCCCGGTTGTCAGTGCCCCAGGTTGTCAGTGCCCCCCACTACGATCGCCCGCACAGCGGTCCAGCGCTGAGGGGCTCAGCAGGGGGCCCGGAGGGGGACGGGGTGGCGGAGGTGTCTGGAGGGGGCGCGGCGGTACGGGCCAGGGTGCGCGGGCGCGTACCGGACGGCTGCCCGCCGGCAGATGTGGGCGCCGCGCCCGGCAGATGGCGGCTGCACGCTTCTCGCACAGGGCGGGCTCGCGCGCCCGACCATATGGCATCCTCCGGTCACAGGCTCACAAATCCGAAGACTTCGAGCCTGTCGGACAGACAGGCAGGAGGGTGGCAGACGATGCGGAGCCCCATACGGACCCGGTCCCGGACCCAGTACCGGCGCCGGCGCCGGGCCCGGATGCCGGCGGTCGCGGCTCTCGTGGTGGCCCTCGCGGCCACGGCGTGCGGAGGCGGCGGCGCGGGCAAGGCCGCCGGAGACAAGAAGCACGGCACCGCGTCCCCGGCTTCCCCGACCGGCGCCTCGGGGCTCGGCGCGCAGCGGCTGAACTGGCAGCGGTGCGCGGCTCCCACCACGGCGCAGGGCGGCACCGGCAAGGCCCCCGAGCCCCTGGCGGACGGCACCCGGTGGGAGTGCTCCACGCTCAAGGTGCCGCTGGACTACGCGGAGCCGGCCGGGCCCACCATCGATCTCGCCCTGATCCGCGCGAAGGCCCGCAGCGGCGCCTCCCGCCTCGGTTCGCTCGTCTTCAACTTCGGCGGGCCCGGCGGCTCGGGCGTGGCGACGCTGCCCGGCTTCGCAGCCGACTACGAGGCCCTGCGCGCCCGCTACGACCTCGTCAGCTTCGACCCGCGCGGGGTCGGCGGGAGCGCGGGCGTCAAGTGCCAGAGCGACAAGGAGACCGACGACGCGAACGCGGTCGACGCGACTCCGGACGACGATGCCGAGCTTAAGGCGGCGCTGGCCGCCAACAAGGCGTACGTCGACGCGTGCCGGAAGAACTCCGGGAAGCTGCTCGGGCACGTGGACACCACGAGCGCGGCCCGCGACCTGGACGTCATGCGCCAGGTTCTGGGCGATGCCAAGCTGCACTATTTCGGCATCTCCTACGGCACCGAACTGGGCGCCGTCTACGCCCACTTGTTCCCCCGGCGCGTCGGCCCCATGGTGCTCGACGCCGTCGTCGACCCCACCCAGGAACCCCTCCAGGGCGGCCTCGACCAGACCAAGGGCTTCCAGCGCGCGCTCGACGACTACATGCGGGACTGCGCGGAGAACGTCACCGGCTGCCCGCTCGGCAGCGGCCCCGAGGAGGGCACCAAGCGGATCACCGCGCTGCTGAAGAAGCTCGACTCCGATCCGCTGCCGACCCGCGACGGCCGCAAGCTGACCCAGGACCAGGCCGTCAACGGGATCGCGTCCGCGCTGTACTCCAAGGAAACCTGGCAGTACCTCACCCGCGGGCTCCAGGAGGCCACGACGCTGGGCAGCGGCAACTACCTGCAACTGCTCGCCGACTCGCTGTCCGGGCGCGACCGCGACGGCCACTACAGCAACCTCCAGGCCGCGAACCGGGCGATCACCTGCGCCGACGCCCAGCAGCGCTACGACGGCAACGACGTGCAGGCGTGGCTGGCGAAGTTCCGCGCGGCGTCGCCGGTCTTCGGCGAGTCCTCCGCGTGGTCGCTGCTGAGCTGCGCCGGCTGGCCCGTCGAGGGGCGCTGGAAGACCCCGGACGTACGGGCCGCGGGCGCGGGCGCGATCCTCGTCATCGGCAACACGGGCGACCCGGCCACCCCGTATGAGGGCGCCCGGCGGATGGCCCGGGAGCTGGGCAAGGGCGTGGGCGTCGAGGTCACGTACAAGGGCGAGGGGCACGGCGCGTACAACAGCGGCAACGGCTGCATGACGCGGACGGTGAACGGCTACCTGCTCGACTCCAAGGTCCCCGCGGACGGCGCGACCTGCTCGTAAGGGGCCGGTCCGCGCGGACGGCGCGAGCTGCCCGTAAGGGGCCGGTCCGCGCGGACGGCGCACAACGGCGGGGCCCGCTCGCCCTCTTCGGGTGAGCGGGCCCCGTAGGCCGTCCCGCGGGTTCAGAGCACGCGCCGTGTCCCTGGCCGGATCGGCGGGCGGGTCAGTAGACCGGCTTCTCCGGCTCGATCTGGTTGACCCAGCCGATCACTCCGCCGCCCACGTGGACCGCGTCGGCGAAGCCCGCGGACTTGAGGACCGCGAGGACTTCCGCGGAGCGGACACCCGTCTTGCAGTGCAAGACGATCTTCTTGTCCTGCGGAAGGTCCTGGAGGGCGGTGCCCATCAGGAACCCGTCCTTGGGGATCAGCTTGGCGCCGGGGATCGAGACGATCTCGTACTCGTTCGGCTCGCGGACGTCGATGATCTCGATGTTCTCGCCCTCGTCCAGCCACTCCTTGAGCTGCTTGGGCGTGATCGTCGAGCCGGCCGCGGCCTCCTGGGCCTCCTCGCTCACGACGCCGCAGAAGGCTTCGTAGTCGATCAGCTCGGTGACGGTGGCGTGCTCGCCGCAGACCGCGCAGTCGGGGTCCTTGCGGACCTTGACCTGGCGGTAGGTCATCTCCAGGGCGTCATAGATCATCAGGCGGCCGACCAGCGGCTCGCCGATGCCGGCGAGCAGCTTGATGGCCTCGTTGACCTGGATCGAGCCGATGGAGGCGCAGAGCACGCCCAGCACGCCGCCCTCGGCGCAGGAGGGGACCATGCCGGGGGGCGGGGGCTCCGGGTAGAGGCAGCGGTAGCAGGGGCCGTGCTCGGACCAGAAGACCGACGCCTGGCCGTCGAAGCGGTAGATCGAGCCCCATACGTACGGCTTGTTCAGCAGCACGCAGGCGTCGTTGACGAGATAGCGGGTGGCGAAGTTGTCGGTGCCGTCCACGATCAGGTCGTACTGGGAGAAGATCTCCATGACGTTCTCCGCCTCAAGGCGCTCCTGATGGAGAACGACGTCCACATACGGGTTGATGCCCTTGACCGAGTCGCGGGCGGACTCGGCCTTGGGGCGGCCGATGTCGGCCTGGCTGTGGATGATCTGGCGCTGCAGGTTCGACTCGTCGACCTCGTCGAACTCCACGATGCCCAGGGTGCCGACGCCGGCCGCGGCGAGGTACATCAGGGCGGGCGAGCCGAGGCCGCCCGCGCCCACACAGAGCACCTTGGCGTTCTTCAGCCGCTTCTGCCCGTCCATCCCGACATCCGGGATGATCAGATGGCGCGAGTACCTGCGGACCTCATCGACGGTGAGCTCGGCAGCCGGCTCGACCAGGGGTGGCAGCGACACGGGGACTCCGTTGGTCGGTGGACGGGACCGTCCCCGCTCACGCGGGGCACTTCTCTCCGTAACACTGCCACGCCCCTCCTCATTCCGAGACACCAGGTCCGATGAGCGAGACGATCTCGTCCCAATAACCGGGCATCGACTCCCAGGCGCCGCCTCCGCCCGCCGCTCCGGGGCGCGGCGAGCGGTCCGTGAAGCAGACCGTCCCCGCCCCCTGCCAGCGGGCGATGCGCAGGGCCTCCTCCAGATGCGGACGCGGCAGGCCGTGCACGAGGTGGCAGAACCGCTCGGGCGGGTAGTCCGCGGTCCATTCGGCGGCCTGGGACCACCGGTAGTCCGACCACGCCCCCTCGAAGGTCACCAACTGGTCCCCGCTCTCCACATATCCGGGGAAGGGCTGCGAGCCGTGGGCGAGGACGACGTACGGGCGGTCGAGCAGCGTGCGCAGGGTCGCCGCCGTGCGGCGGATCTCCGGCAGTCCGGAGCGCTCCGTGGGGCAGCGGTCCAGATAGAAGCCGTCGACCCTGTACCAGTCCAGGAAGCGGTGCGCGTCCGAGACCAGTTCGCCGAAGGGGCGCGCCCCCGACCGCGCGTCCAGATGGCCCAGGACCCGCACCCCCGCGCTCCGCAGCCGGCCGGCGACGCCCAGGCAGTACGGGTCCGGGCGGGCGCCCGGGCCCTGGGCGACGTTCAGCACGGTCCAGTCCAAGGGCAGGCCGGGGCGGAGCAGTTCGCCCCACTCGGCGGGCGCGACCATCGGGTGGGCGTAGCCGGGCACGCCGACCCCGAGCCCCTTCGCGGCAGGCGGCGGCGCGTCGGTCCGCCGCGAGGCTGCGGCCCGTTGCCCGGCCGCCGCCCACCGCGCCGCACCCGCCCGTGGCGCCCCGGCGGCCCGTTGCACCCGGGCGGCGAACCCACGGGGCGTCAGATACGACATGCCGCCTCCATCCAGATGTCCGCGAGGGACTCCTCCAGGGCGATCCGCGGCCGCCAGCCGAGCCGGTCGCGGGCGGTGCGCACGTCCGCCTGCTGCCAGCTGCCGCAGCCGTCCGGGTAGGGGTAGGCGGGCACGCCGCCCGGGTGGTCGCCCGGGCCCCCGCGCAGGGACGGCGCGTCCATCTCGTGCAGCGCCCCGCCGAAGCCCGCGACGCGGGCGAGGACGGCCGCGGCGTCGCGCAGCCGCACCGCGCGGCCCGTACCGATGTTGACGACACCCTGCGCCGCCGACAGGGACGCGGCGTGCACCGCCCGGGCCACGTCCCGTACGTCCACGAAGTCCCGCTGCACCCCGAGGCCGCTCAGTTTCAGCTCGCTCTCACCGCTCTGCATCGCGCGCCGCATCGCCTCCGCGAGCCGCCCCAGCGGCGATCCGGCGGGGGTGCCGGGGCCCACCGGCGAGAAGACCCGCAGCACCACCGCGTCCAGGTCCGAGCCCAACACCAGCTCCGTGCCGGCGAGCTTGCTCACGCCGTACGGGCCGCCGGGGCGCGGCACCGCGTCCTCGGCCGTCGAGGAGCCCGACTGCGAGGGCCCGTACTCCGCCGAGCAGCCGAGCTGCACCAGGCGCGCCCCGCAGCCGCTGCGGCGCAGCGACTCGCAGACCGTGGCGACGGAGACGGTGTTGTGACGGGTCAGCTCGCGCGCGCCGCCACGCGTCGTACCGGCGCAGTTGATCACGACGCCCGGGTGCACGGCGTCCAGGAAACGGGTCAGCGCGCCGGGGCTGCCGGTGGACAGGTCGAAGCGGACGTCGGCGTCGTCGCCGCGGCCGAGCGCCGTGAGCTGGACGGCGGGGTCGGCGAGCAGCCGGTCGGCCACGTACCGGCCGAGGTAGCCGTTGGCGCCGAGCAGCAGGGCCCTCATCGGTCGTGCCCTCGCTCCCACTCGGCCGGCCCGGAGGGTTCCGGCGCCCTCGTCGCCACTCTGCTGGCGGGTCGAACGGTCATGTGCGTTGCTCCTCAAGGTGGTTGACACCGACCGGGGGCGCCCCGGCCGAGCGGTCGGACGCGACGGCCCCCGATCCATGCGCGTACGGCGTACAGGTCCCCGCCGGCCCCGCGCCCCCGAGCCCGTGGTGCGGGCGGGCTCGCGCCGCCCCGCCCCCGCCCGTCACATCCGCCCCGCTGCGGTCGCGGCGTGGGCGGAGGCTCGGGTGAGGGCGGGGAAGGCCCGGGTCAGGAGGGCGAGGGCGGCCAGGGTGCAGGCGGCGGCGGGGACGGCGGCCGGGCCGTGGGCGGTGACCGCCGCGGCGACCGGGCGGGCCACCACCCCGCAGCCCGGCAGGCGGGCGATGAGCACGGCGCACACGGCGCCGGCCTCGGCGCAGCAGGCCGCCGCCGCGCCGGTGACCGCGGCGGCGGCGAAGCCGTGCGCCACGAGCAGCCGGGCGGTGAAGAGGAGGACGGCGAGCGACACGGCGGCGGCCATGTCGACCGGTGCGGCGTACGGCCGCTCGCCCAGCGCGAGACGGGCCGCCGGGAGGAGCGCGAGGACGGCGCACAGGAACAGCGTGACGGCCCCCGCCAGGAGCGGCCGGACGCGCCCGGCGAACTCCGCGAGCCCCCGGCCGGCCGTGAGCGCCCGGCCGGACCGTACGGCGAACCAGCGGGCGCACCACGCGGCCGGCGGCACGGCGAAGGCCAGGGCCAGGGCGGTGGGGGCGCCGTCGTGGGCGGGGGGCGCGGCGGTGGGGAGGGCGTCCGGGCCGCCGTCGAGGACTTCGGCGAGCAGCCAGTCGCCGAAGAGCGCGTACCCGATCAGCCAGCCGGCGGACAACGCGCCTAAGAGCCCGCCGCCCCTGCCCAGGCAGGCCCGGAGCGCCACCGCCGCCACGGCGGCTCCGCACGCGCCGACGCAGGTGCGGACCGCGGGGGACTCGCCCCCGGCGAACGACAGCGCCGTCACGGTCGCGGCGCACGCCGCTCCGGGCAGCAGATACAGCGCGGCGCGCCGCACGCGCGCGCCACGGGAGCGGCGCGGGGCGGCGGTGCCGTCCGCGCGTTCCCTTTCAGGGGCGTCGTCGCGCTCTTGAAGAGCGTCATCGCGCTCTTCAGGGGCGTCGTCGCGCGGCACGCGCGCGTACAGCTCCTCGGCGAGGGCGAAGACGTCGCGGTGGCGGCAGTTGGCGGCGGTCCGGTCCGTGACTCCCCGGGCCTCCAGTCCGGCGGCGATCTCCAGCGGGTCGACGGCCCGCGCGCACAGTCCGCGGTGCTGGTGCATGAGCGCCTTGACCGGATCGGCGGGCCCTCGCGGGGCCTTACGGGCCGGGTCGGCCGACTGGGGCCGGGCCCCCGGTTCCGGTCGCTCCGGGGCGTCTTCGGGCAGCGCGCCGAGCGGTGCGGCTACGGCCTCGCGCCCAGGCTCTGCGGCCGTGCCGTCCGGCGGCGTCATACGGGGCCGGTTCACGCGCCCTCCTCTGGCCGGCGAGCCGCGGACCGTCGGGCCGGCGCCCCCGCCGGCTCTTCCTCGCGCCCGCCGCCCCGGGCCCAGCCGGGCACATGTGCGGCGGGCTCATCGGGCTCCGGCGGTCGTGCCCGCGCGTCCGGGCCGCCGCCGGGCAGCCACTGCCGGAATCGGGCGGAGCGGCCGGGGGCCGGGGCCGACGCGGACCAGCGGCCCGGGACATGGGACTCGGCGGGCCGGGCGAACGGGAGGGGCTGGCCGTCGGCGCCCACGGCCGCGCCGCGCACCGGGCAGTGCGCGACGATCTCCAGGTAGATCCCGTGGAACGCCGCGGTGTTCCGCTCGGCGGTGAAGAGTTCCAGGGCGCGGGCGCGGGCCGCCGCACCCAGCCGGGAGCGGCGCTCGGGGTCGCGGAGCAGATCGACGCAGGCGTCGGCGAGGGCGTGCGGGTTGCGGGGCGGGACCACCAGGCCCGTGCCGCCGATGACTTCGCGGACCGCGCCGACGTCCGTGGAGACCGTAGCGCGAGCGCAGAACATCGCCTCGGCGAGGGGCAACGGGAAGTCTTCCGCGACGCTGGAGAGGACGACGACGCTGCCGCGGGCGTAGGGGCCGGCCTGGTGCGCCGGCCCGGAGCCGTCCGGCTCCTCGAAGGAGACCGGGCCCTGGCCGGGGAAGAGTTCGGCGGCGAGCACCCGGCAGCGCTCCAGGTAGGCCGCCGCCTCGCGGCCCGGCGCCGGAGCGCCGACGATGCGCAGCCGGGCGTCCGGCTCGGACGCGCGGATCAGCACGAAGGCGTGCAGGAGGGCGACGAGGTCCTTGGCGGGGGCGATCCGGCCGGTCCACAGGAGGGTTCGGCCGTCGTCGGCGGCGGCGCCCTCCTCCACGTCCGCGAAGGGGCGCGCGTCCAGGCCGGGGTGGACGGTGCGTACGCGGGCGCGGTCGGCGCCGCAGCGCTCCTGCCAGCGCCGGGCGTGGGCGTCGCCGGAGGTGACGAGCGCGGCGGCGCCGTAGACCTCGGCGGCCAGCAGCCCGTGGAAGGCGGCGAGCAGCGACCGCAGCGCCGGTGACGTGCTGCCGGGCGCGTACGCGGGGTCGAGGTAGTGGGCGCGCAGCCGCACGCCGTACTCGGTGACGAGCAGGGGCGTGCCGAAGAAGCGTTTGGCCAGCAGCCCGGGGAGGGCGGCGGGGCCCCCGGTGGTCGCGTGGCACAGGTCGACTCCGGCGAGCCCCGCGTCACCGGCGCGGTCGGCCCCCCCGTACCAGTCGAGCGAGAGGGGGCGCAGGGCGCGTTCCAGCAGCGCCGTGGCGGTGAGGAGGTCGCCGACGTGCGCGCTCCGCGAGCGGCTGGTGGCTTCCGGCGCGTGGCAGGCGGCTTCGAGGAGGCGTACGGCGTGTTCCGAGCGGAGGGCGCGGGGCAGTCCGCCCGCGTCGCGGGCCAGTTCGGCGAGGCCGTAGAGGCCATTGGCGAAACGGCCCGCCGGCCACGCGGAGCCGCCAGGGCCCCGGGAACCGCGCAGCGCGCCGGAGCCGCTGGAGTCACCGGCGCCGCCGAGCGGCCCCCGCGTCTCGCCCTCCGTCGGTGGCGTCCCAGTCCCTGAGACCGCGGACGCCGAAGCGGCGGCGACAGCGGCCGCGATTTCGCCGAAGTGCTCCGCGAACCGGCGCCGCTCGCGCCGTCCGTACGGGCGGGCGAGGGCCCCGGGCGCAGCCGACGGTCCGCCCCACAGCGGTGCCGTACGGACCCGCGACACGTGAACGGCCCGGCCTCGGGCCGCGGTGGCGGCCGCCCGCGCGGCCGCGTCCTGTTCGGCGCTGCCGCTCAGCGCGAAGACCTCGAAGTCGTGCCGTGCGAGCCCGCGCACCAGCCGGTCGCACCACTCCTGGCCCTCACCACCCGGATACGGGTATCCACCCTCCGTAAGCAGTCCGACGCGCACGAGCGCACCCCCCGTCCTCCCCTGTGGGCAGCTGCCGAACGGCAGCGAGTGCACGCTATGCGGGGCCGCGGGTGGGGGGGGGGGGGGGGGGGGGGGGGGGGGGGGGGGGGGGGGGGGGGGGGGGGGGGGGGGGGTCTCTCCCCCCCCCCCCCCCCCCCACCGGAAGGGGTGAACAGGCGTAACTTTCCCGGCGGTGGGGCGTTGGGGCGCGCTACGCGGCGGCCTCGACCGGCGCGAGGGACGGTGCGGCGGCCAGCAGGCCCCGGGTGTACGGGTGCCGCGGGTCGTCGTAGACCCTGTCCGCCGGCCCCTCCTCGACGATCCGGCCGTCCCGCATGACGACCACGCGGTCACTCACCTGGCGTACAACGGCGAGGTCGTGCGCGATGAAGACGAGCGCGATCCCCGACTCCCGCTGCACGTCCTCCAGCACCTCGACCACCTGAGCCTGCGTGGTGACGTCGAGCGCGGAGACGGGCTCGTCGCAGACGATCAGCTTCGGCCCGGGCGCGAGCGCCCGCGCGATGCCGACGCGCTGCCGCTGGCCGCCGCTGAACTCGTGCGGATAGCGATGGTAGGCATCCGGGTCGAGGCCCACCCTCCGCAGCAACCGACGCACCCGCTCCACGATCTCACTGTCCGTCAGCTCACCGGCCGTGCGCAGCGGGTCCGCGATCGACTCGCCGATGCTGCGCCTCGGATTGAGCGAGGAGACGGGGTCCTGGAAGACCATCTGCGCTTCGCCGCGGAAGCCGCGCAGCTCGCGCTCGCGCAGCCCGCCGATGTCCTGCCCCCGGTACCGCAGCGCGCCGCCGGACGGCTCCAGCAGCCGTACGAGCATCCGCCCCAGCGTCGTCTTGCCGCTGCCGGACTCCCCGACGACGCCCACGGTCTCCCCCGGACGGATCGTCAGCGAGACCTCGTCCACCGCGGTGACGGCGCGCTTGCCGCGCCCGAACTCCCGCCGCAGCCCCTTGGCTTCGAGCAGCGGCTCCGAATCGGACGCGGGCTCCGCGCCCCCCGTCCGCCGCACGTCGACGCGCGGCACCGCCGCCAGGAGCGCCCGCGTGTAGTCCTCGCGCGGGGCGTCCAGTACCGCCCGCGCCGGGCCGCGCTCGACCCCGCGCCCCTCCTTCATGACGAGCAGTTCGTCGACGTTGCCGGCCGCCACCCCCAGGTCGTGGGTGACCAGGAGCAGCCCCATGCCGGTCTCCGCGCGCAACTCCCGCAGCAGAGCGAGGATCTGCGCCTGCACGGTCACGTCCAGGGCCGTCGTCGGCTCGTCGGCGACGAGGAGCCGGGGCTCGCAGGCCAGCGCCATCGCGATCAGCGCACGCTGGCGCATGCCGCCGCTGAACTCGTGCGGGCGGGCACGGGAGCGCCGCGCGGCGTCCGGGATGCCGACGCGGTCGAGCACGTCGACGGCGCGCGCCCGCGCCGCCCGCCGCGACGCGCCCCGCCGGTGCACGCGGTACACCTCGGCGATCTGGTCGCCGATCGCGGCGTAGGGGTCGAGGGAGGAGAGCGGGTCCTGGAAGACCATGGCCGCCACCGGGCCGCGCAGGGCGCGCAGTTCGGCGTCCCCGGCGGCGAGCACGTCCCGGCCCGCGACCCGCACCGCGCCCGTGACCTCGGCGCCGGTGCCCCGGTGCAGGCCGAGCAGCCCGTACGCGACGGTGCTCTTGCCGGAGCCGGATTCGCCGACGATGCCGAGCGCGCCGCCGGGCGGCATGGTGAAGGAGAGCCCGTCGACGGCCCGTACGGCCGTACCCTGGCCCACCGGGAACGTGACGGAGAGGTCCGCGACCTCCACCAGCGGTTCGGAGATCTCGCGAGGGCTCATGCGAGGGCCACCCTTCGGTCGGCGACGGCGTACAGCAGGTCCGCCACGATGTTGGCGATGACGACGGCCGCGCCCGTGACCAGCACGACGCCCACCACCACCGGCAGGTCGATGGTGCGGGTGGCGTGCACGAGCAGCTGCCCGAGCCCCGGCAGCCCGAAGAGCGTCTCGGTCAGGACCGCGTTGCCGAACATCGAGCCGAGGTCGAGCGCGGTGAGCGCGATGACCGGTGGCAGCGCGCCGCGCAGCGCGTGCTTGCCGACGATGGACCGCTCGGCGACCCCGTACGCCCGGAACGTGCGGATGTGGTCCTCGGCGAGCGTCTCCAGCATCGAACTGCGGGTCAGCCGCGCGTACTTCGCCGACTCGATGAGGGCGAGCGCCGTCCACGGCAGCAGCAGGTTCCAGGCCCACTGCTCGGGGTCCTCGGTCAGCGCCACGTAGGAGGGGAAGGGCAGCCAGCCCAGGTACGCGCAGAAGAGCATGAGCAGCAGCAGCCCGATGATGAAGACGGGCGTGGCGGTCCCGGCCAGGGTCAGCCAGGTCAGCACCCGCTCGGTCACGCCGCCGCGGCGCAGCGCGGAGAGCAGCCCGCTGCCGACTCCGAGCAGCAGCCACAGCACCATGGCGCCGAGCGCGAGCGAGGCCGTGACGGGCAGCCGCTGGGCGATGAGGTCGGTGACCTGCTGGTCGTTCTGGTACGAGAGGCCGAAGCAGGGGGCGTCGCAGTGCAGTACGCCCGTGCCGGTGGAGTAGTCGTGGCCGGCGACGAGCCCTTGCAGGAAGTGCCAGTACTGCACGTACACCGGGTCGCCGAGGGCCAGTTGCTCGCGGACCTGGCGGATCTGCTCGGGGTTGCAGCGGGGGCCGCAGGCGAGCCGGGCGGGGTCGCCGGGGGCGACGTAGAAGAGCGCGTAGATGACGAGTGAGAGGGCGAAGAGCACGATGACCGCGCCGATGGCCCTGCGCAGGAGGTAGCCCCTCATGCCGGGTTCTCCTTCTTCTGACCCGCGCGCCCCGTACGTCCCGCGCGCCCCGTACGTCCGGTGCGTCCGGCGCGTCCTGTGCGCCCGACCCGCAGCCGGGACGCGGCGCGCGGGTCGAGCGCCGTGCGCAGCCCGTCGCCGAGGACCGTGAAAGCGAGCACGGTGATGAACAGCAGCAGCGCCGGGAGGAGCACGTACGCGGGGTCGGCGCGGAACCAGGTGGTCGCGGTGGACAGCATCTGCCCCCAGGAGGGGGTGGGCGGCGTGACGCCGACGCCCAGGAAGGACATTCCGGCCTCGGTGACGATGTTGGTCGGGAGCAGGATCGCGGCGTAGGTGATGACGGGCGCGGCCAGCGCGGGCAGCAGCTCGCGCCGGGCGACGCGCAGCCGCGAGGCGCCGCCGAGCCGGGCCGCGGCCACGTAGTCGAGCTTCTTGAGGGAGAGGGTCTGCGCCCGTACGATCCGCGCGATGCCGCCCCAGGACAGCAGGCCGATGACGATGACGAGCAGCACCGGGCGCGGGAAGGAGGACGGCACGACGGCGGTCACGCCGATGGCGAAGACGAGCATGGGCAGCGCCACCATGACATCGCTGATGTGGCTGAGGGCGCTGTCGACGAGCCGGTTGCCGAGCCCCGCGGCCAGTCCGACCGCGACGCCGATGAACACCTGCACGAGCGTGGCCCCGGCGGCGACGGCGAGCGAGACGCGGGCGCCGTAGAGGAGCCGTACGAACAGGTCCCGGCCGGTGCCCGGTTCGACGCCGAACCAGTGGTCGGCACCGATCCCGCCGTACGCGCCGACGGGCACCCCGCCGCGCGCGGAGTCGACGAGTCCGTCGTGGTAGGCGTTGACGTCCTGGCCCTCCAGGGCGCCGAGCAGCGGGGCGGCGAGCGCGAGGAGGACCAGCAGGGCGAGGACGGCGGCGGCGATCAGCGCGGACTTCCGGGCCCGCAGCCGCCGCCACACCTGCCGGGCGCCGGAGGGCGCGGTCGGGGCGGCGGGCTGCGCTTCCAGGGTCGCGGCGCTCACTTGACCGCGACCTGGGAGATGTCGAGGACGCCGGTCCAGTCGCTGATCACGATGTTCTTGGCGTCCTTGCCGTAGAGCCGCTTGTAGACGGGGTGGAACAGCGGGACGGTCAGGGCCTGTTCGCCGATCTTCTTGTCGAGAGCGCCCCAGCGCTTCGCGGCGGCGTCATGGTCGGTGATCTTGTTGATCTCGTCGATCTCGTCATTGACCTTGGGATCGTTCAGCCGTGCCGAGTTGAAGTTGGCGCCGTCCTCGACGATCTGCCGCCCGTCGAAGATCGGCGCGAGGAACGGACCGCCGGAGGGCCAGTCCGCGCCCCAGTGGCCGAGGAAGAGACCGGGCTGGGTCTTGGTCGCCTGGACCTGCTGCTTGTAGTCGTTGTCCTCCAGGCCCTGGAGCTTGACGGCGATCCCGGCCTTCTTGAGCCCGGCCTGGAGCGCGGTGGCGATCTCGGGGCTGGTCTCGAAGTCCTGGGCGGTGGAGTGGGTGAGGGTGACGGTCAGCGGGCCCTTGGGCGCGCCCTGTCCGTAGCCGGCCTGCTTCAGCAGCTCACGGGCCTTGTCGGGGGCGCCGGTCTTCCCGGCCGGGAAGTGGTCGTAGGCGGTGTAGCCGAGGGCCTTCTGGTTCGGCAGGAAGGTGGTGGCGGCCTCGGCGAGCGAGGAGCCGCCCGCGGCGTTGACGACGCTGGTGCGGTTGACCGCGTACGAGATGGCCTGGCGCACCTTCGGATCGTCGAACGGCTTGATCCCCGGGTTGAAGGCCAGGTAGTTCGTATAGCCGAAGTGGCCGGTGCCGACCCGCTCCGCGAGCTGCTTGTCGCTGCCGACCTGGGCGAGTTCGGCAGGTCCCAGGTTGGTGTCGGTGGTGATGGCGGCGGCGTCCGGGCCGGAACCGGTGGACAGCCGCTGGTTGATGACGGCGGGGTCCAGCCCCGACTTCACGTCGATGGTGTCGGGGTAGGCGTGCCGCTGGCTGTCGGTCTTCGCGGACCAGTGGGGGTTGCGCTCCAGCAGCAGCCGCTCGCCGTCGCCGGTGTTGCGGACGACCTTGTACGGGCCGGAGGAGACGGGGTGCTCCTCGTACTTGGTGCCGGTGTCCTTCGCCTTGGGCACCGGTGTGAACTGCGTCTGCGTGGCGAGGTAGGGGAAATCGCCCTCGGGCTTCTTGAGGTGGAAGACGAGGGTCTTCGCGTCGGGCGTCCCGATGGACTTAAGCCCGTCCCCGCTCTTGTCCTTGTAGGGCCCCTGATAGTGCTCGCCGCCGATCAGCCAGTCCCTCAAGTACGGTGCGCCGCCCGAGAGTTCACCGGCGAAGGAGCGCTCGATCCCGTATTTGACGTCGGCGCTGGTGATCGGCGAGCCGTCCTCGTACGCGAGGCCGTTCTTGAGCTTGTACGTCCAGACCTTGGCGTCTTCGCTGGGCTTGCCCAGGTCCGTGGCGAGGTCGGGGACGACCTTGGTGCCGGCGGCGCCGTCCGCGCGGTTGCGGGTGGTGAGGGTGCGGAAGACGAGGGAGGGGATGTTGCCGCCGCCGGAGGTGTAGAGGCGGGCCGGGTCGAAGTCCTTCTGCGGGTCGCGGTTGAGGACGGTGAGCGCGCCGCCCCGCTTCGGGGCTCCGGCCGCGCCGCCGCTCCCGGCGTCGCCGGCCTCCTTGGGTCCGCAGGCCGCCACGCCGCCGACCAGGGCGATTCCGACGGCGGCGGCGACCGCGCGGCGCGATATGAGGGGCAGTTGACGCATGGCTGAAGTGGCCTTTCACAGGGTGGCGACATGGAGCACCCACGGAAGGCGGCAGGGAGGAGCCCGTATGCGGTGGCCGGGCGCTGGACCGCCCCCGGCGGGCACGCAGAGGTCAGCGATGAGACGCGGGGGAAAGCAGAAAACGCGGAAGAGGCGCGGTCTCAGCGACAGAGAATGTCGGCGATCGCATGCGCGGCCACGCCGATCAGCGCCAGCTCGAAGGCGGCGTGTTCGGGGGCATGGCGATGCGACATGCGGAGAATCCTGGACGAATATCCGACCGCTGGCAAAGGTGTCCCACGATCAGAGACTCCAGGTCTCACTTTCTGGGATTCCCGCCCTTGACGGCGCTCTCGGGGCCCCGCTCAGCGGCGGCGGCGCTCCCTCTCAGCGGTGCTCCCTCTCAGCGGTGCTCCCTCTCAGCAGTGCTCCCTCTTGAGGACGCTCGCCTTCCGAGACGCCCGCTCCGGGGTGCTCACCCTTGGGGATGCGGCCACGGGTTGGCCCGGCAGGTCGCGCCGTCCAGCGTCAGGAACTTCGTCTGCTGCATCATCACCGGCGCGAGCGCGCCCTCCTTCGGGCAGGACTCGTGGTTGCGCCCGAGCCGGTGCCCGACCTCGTGGTTGATCAGCATCTGCCGGTAGGCGTGCATCTTGTCGTCGCCGTAGGTCACCGCGCCCCGCGCCCACCGGTAGGCGTTGATCATCACGCGCTCGGTGGCCGCCGAGTCGCACGAGACGTTGTCCTGGGTGGTGTCCAAGCCCGACTTCGCGCACCACTTCGCGGTGGTGCCGGGGCTGGCCAGGCTGATCACGAAGTCCGCGTGGCCGGTCGAGACCCGCTCGAAGGTGCGGCGGCCGCCATGGGCCCAGCTCCGGTCGTCGTTCAGGGTCTTCTGCACGGCCTCGGCGAACAGCGCGCCGTTCAGCCCCAGCCCCTTCTCCACGTCCACCCGGTACCGCAGCAACTCGCCCTTGCCGGGCGCCTTGTCGTGCCCCGGCACCGGCTCGAACTCCCCGGACGCCTGGAGCTTCGCGTCCAGCGGGAACGTCTGCGCCATCTGGACCGCGTACGGGTCCTGGTTCGCGACCGTGCCCGGCGGGGGCGCCGGGCGGCTCTTCGAGCGGGTCGTGGCGTCGGTGTGGTGCCGCTCGGCGCCCCCGGCCGGCGGTGCGGCGCCGCCCTTGTCGTCCTGCGCGACCTGGCCGGAGACCACCACGGCCAGCACCGCGGTCACGGCCGCGGCGGCGACGCCGGTGAGCGTCCGGGCGAGGCCGCCCTTGGCGGCCCCCGTGCGCCGCTCCGGGCCCCGGCTCGCCGGCACCGCCTGATCGGCGGGCACGGGCGGGACGGTGGGTCCGACGATCGGCCCGTCGGGCCGCGTGCCGTCCTTCACCTGGTCGGGCGCGCCTGCGGCGAACACGTCGTCCTCGTTTCGCCGGTGGCTCGCGGCGCGCGGGTGGTCCCCGTCGCGCCGGTGGTCCTCATAGTCGAACGCGTCGATGAACTCCTGGCGCGGGCGCGGCACCATGCCGGTCGCCATCGGGCCCTGCGACCGCGGTCGCGGATCCGGCCGCACGGCCCGGGGTCTGCCGAAGGGCGCGAACTCCCGCTCGGCGCCCTGCTGGTGCGTCTCGGCGCCGGGTTCACCGGCCTGTCGGCCGATCACTCCCCAGCCGCCGCCGGGTTCATGGTCCTCCGGGTGGCCGGCGGGGCCCTCGCCCAGCACGCGCGCCGCCGGCGCGCCGCCGGTCTCGGCGTCGTCCCGGGGGGCGCGGCGGCGACCCGTTCCAGGGGTGGCGGGCGCCGCCGGGCGCGGGGTGTCCGCCGCCTGCCGGGCGGCGGGGCCGCGCGCGCTGTGTTTACCCACGAGGCGCCTCGTCCCCTCCTGTGCCGCGGGCGTGCCGCGCATCGACGTCTTCCAGCAGTTCTTCGAAGGCCCGCGCCACTGTCTCCGGCTCCTCCATCATCGCGACGTGTCCCGCTTCGACGAGCTCCAGCAGCCGCGAGTCCCGGAAGGACCGGCTCGCCCGGCGCGCCATGCGGAATGCGACCAATTGGTCTCGCATGCCGTAAACGAGCAGAGTGGGCGCGAGGACTCGCTCCGCCTGCCGCCACAGGGAGTGCTGCCCGCCGAGGGTATAGGCGTCGACGATCCCGCGCGCCGAGCGCATCATCACGTCCCAGAAGTAAGGGAGTCCGAGCCGCCGCTCATACTCGGCGACGGCTTCCGCGAAGCTGTCGGGCGAGACCCGCCGCGGGTCGCCGTAGCAGAGCGCGAGCACCTCCCGGGTGCGCCGCTCCGGGGTCCAGCCCCTGGTCGCGCGGATGAAGAGCGGCACCATCCCCGGCACCGCCAGCATCGCCGTGGGCACGGCGCTCCGCTGCGGGCGCAGCTCGGGCAGCGCGGGCGAGATGAGCGTGGCCGTACGGACCAGGTCCGGCCGTACCGCCGCGACGCGGGTGGCGACCGCGCCGCCCATCGAGTTGCCGAACAGGTGCACCGGGCCGCGCTCGCTCGCGTCGAGGTAGCGGATGACGGCCCGCGCGTGTCCGGTGATGGAGTAGTCGCCGTCGTCCGGCGGCGGGGAGTGGCCGAACCCCGGCAGGTCGAGCGCCTCGCCGTCCACCCGGTGCGCGAGCCGCGCCATCAGGTCGGACCAGTTCTGCGACGAGCCGCCGAACCCGTGCACGTACAGAGCGGGCGCCAGGCCCTCCGCCAGCGGCGGACGGGAGCGGACGGCCAGGGTGAGGCCGGGCAGGGTCACGGTCCGCAGCGCCTCCCCCGCGCGGCTCCGCACGGAACCCCCGGGCGGCACCGTGGGGACAGTGCGGGCATCCGGCGACTCGGTCGAAGACATGCGGGCAATGTTACGAGACGATCACGCCGCGAGCCCGTGTGTTCGCCGTCACAGATCGCGTGGCGGCCCGGGCCCGCCTCTCCTAGGCTCGGGTGCAGGGCGCGCGCCCGGCAGCCCGTGTGAAGGGCGCTCGCCCGGGAAAGGGGCCACCATGCCTGTAGACCCGACCGACCCTGAAACCTTCGACGACGGCGACGGCGACGCGGCGGGCGCGCCGGAGATCGACGTCGAGGCCCCCGAAGCCGACGCCGCCGAACAGCGCACCGACCTCACGCCCCGCCGGGACGACCCCCTGAGCGGGTTCGACCCCGGCACGGCCGATCCCGGGGACGCGGCCGAACAGGCCCGCGTCGTCGATACCGATGAGGAGGACTACCGGTGACGGGGTGACCACGGACGAGACAGGTGCTTTGTCGGCAATATGGATTTTGTCGACTTCTCACTGTGCTCAGAGCGTGAATTTCTCCGCCCGGACCGCGCGCCGGCCTGTTACCCAAAAGTACGATGGCCAGCGCGGTGCACACCGTGCATGGATTGATCTTGGGAGGCGGCGTGACAGCCATCGAGCAGACCGAGGCGCGCCCACGGGGCACGCGCCTGCCGCGCCGGGCCCGACGCAATCAGCTCCTGGGCGCGGCCCAGGAGGTATTCGTCGCGCAGGGCTACCACGCGGCGGCGATGGACGATATCGCCGAGCGCGCCGGCGTCAGCAAGCCAGTCCTCTACCAGCACTTCCCCGGCAAGCTGGACCTCTATCTGGCCCTGCTGGACCAGCACTGCGAGGCCCTGCTGCACGCCGTGCGCACGGCCCTCGCGTCGACGAACGACAACAAGCTGCGCGTGGCCGCGACGATGGACGCCTACTTCGCGTACGTCGAGGAGGAGGGCGGCGCCTTCCGGCTCGTCTTCGAGTCCGACCTGACGAACGAGCCCGCGGTGCGCGAGCGCGTAGACAAGGTGTCGCTGGAGTGCGCGGAGGCGATCAGCGCCGTCATCGCCGAGGACACCGGGCTCTCCAAGGACGAGTCGATGCTGCTGGCCGTGGGCCTCGGCGGCGTCTCCCAGGTGGTCGCCCGCTACTGGCTCTCCAGCGGCAGCACGGTGCCGCGCGACACCGCGGTCCAACTGCTCACCTCGCTCACCTGGCGCGGCATCGCGGGCTTCCCGCTGCACGGCACGGACGGGGCGTAGCCGCCGGGCGACCGGGCCGCTGATCCTCTGTTCGCTGCGGGCGTGCGGCCCGCGCCCCGCCACATGCCCGTACCGGGCTAATGTGTGCTGCGTACGGCGCGGCTGACCGCGCACCCAACTGAGAGCCTGGGTCATACCCCTGGCCGGGCGCCCGTCGTCTGGCACGCGCGCTGATCCGACCCGGGATATGTCCCAGGCTCTGACTTTCGGAGGGACAGAAGCCGTGGAGGTCAAGATCGGCGTGCAGCACGCACCCCGCGAGATCGTTCTGGAGAGCGGGCAGTCTGCCGAGGATGTCGAGCGCGCGGTTGCCGATGCGCTGGGCGGCAAATCGCAGCTGCTGAGCCTCGTGGACGACCACGGACGCAAGGTCCTGGTGCCGGCCGAACGACTCGCATACGTCGAGATCGGCGAGCCGAACGCCCGCAAGGTCGGTTTCAGCGCGCTCTGATCAGCGTTCGGCGTTCGACGGCGGGGCCCCGGTGGGAATCACCGGGGCCCCGCCGTTGTCATCACCGGTACAAGCGCCTCCGGGAGACCCGTTCCCGGAGCTCCGGAGGCGGAAGAGCGGGAGAGGGTTGCTGCACATAGCCCTTGGGTAAGACCGGCTACGACCGATTTGCACTTGCGCTTCGGCCGTAGCGGGAGGGATCGCACCATGATTTTCCTGGAAGCGTTCGGCTCAGTCCTCATTGGCTTCGCCATGGCCTTGGGCGCCGTGCGGCGGCTGCCCGACCGTTTCCCCTCGCGCACCCTGACCCTCGCCACGGGACCGGGCGCGGCCCTCTTCGGCACCCTGCTCGCGCACGCCGTCCTCGGCCCCGGTCACGCCGTCGCGACCTTGATCGCGGGCGCGGCGCTCGGTGTGGCGCTGCTGTCGCTGCTGCTGCGCCCCGCGAGCCACGTCCGCCGATCAGTCACCGCCTGACGGGCCTGACGTCCGCTCGACCGCGGCGGCGGCTCTGAGGTCCGCTCGCCCGTAGCGCCGGCTTCCGGCGGACTTCCGGCGACCGCTTGCCCAGGTCACCGACCTCGCGCCGGTGTCCCCGGTCAGGCCGTCAGTGGGTGGTGGCAGCTCCGCTCGGGGCCGTACGCGTACGAGCCGACGGACCGTGACCGCCGGGCAGACCGGCCCCCGACGCCGTGATGGCGGGGGCCGTCGCGCCGGGAGTCGCGTCAAGCCCAGGGGCGCGTCAAGCGGCGAGGCCGAGCGCGGCCATGCGCTTGGTGTGGGCCTCGGTGATGCGGGAGAACATCTTGCCGACCTCCGCGAGGTCGAAGCCGTCGGCCACCCCGCCGACCAGCATGGTCGACAGCGCGTCGCGGTCCGCGACGACCCGCTGCGCCTGCGAGAGCGCCTCGCCCATCAGCCGCCGGGCCCACAGCGCGAGACGCCCGCCGACCCGCGGCTCGGCCTCGATCGCGGCCCGTACCTTTTCGACCGCGAAGGTCGCGTGCCCGGTGTCGTCCAGGACGGTCAGCACCAGGCCGCGCGTGTCGGAGTCGAGCCGGGCCGCCACCTCCCGGTAGAAGTCGCTGGCGATCGAGTCGCCGACGTACGCCTTGACCAGGCCCTCCAGCCAGTCGGACGGCGCGGTCTGGCGGTGGAACTCGTCCAGCGCGGCGGCGAACGGCTCCATCGCCCCGGTGGGCTCGGCGCCGATGGCCGTCAGCCGGTCCCGCAACCGCTGGAAGTGCTGGAACTCGGCGGAGGCCATCTTCGCCAGCTCCGCCTTGTCGTCGAGGGTCGGCGCCAGCTTCGCGTCCTCCGCGAGGCGCTCGAAGGCGGCCAGCTCACCGTAGGCGAGCGCGCCCAGCAGATCGACGACCGCGGCCTTGTACTGCGGTTCGGCGGATGCCTGGGCCCAGTCCTGGGCAGCGATTCCGGTGTGTTCTTCAGCGGCGGCAGCGGCGTTGTCAGGCGTCTCCATGGTCCGCACAATAGCCCGCTCGCCAGGAAGAGGAAGCCCCTGCTCAACCACGCGTGCCCCACTCGCACAAAGGTTTGCCCCAACACATATGCACGATTCCGGGGTACAGTGGTATTGCGCCTGCCGAGTATCGGTGGGCCGTCCCTATGCTGTGTCTTTCGGGAGCAAGCCTCCCGGACCCCAGCGGATGCCCGGTCGGTGGCCCGATCGGCTTCCACCCGACCGCCCTCAGCGCGGCGCGTACGAGCTGTACGCACGCCAAGCAGGGAACCGCTCGCGGCACGTGCGCACGAGCGAAGGCAGTGGTCCCGCGTCATCCGGCCCCTCCATGGCCGGCCGAGTACCCGGCGCGGTACGACCCCCTTCGCCGCCTCGCTCCGCGTCTCACAGAAGAGGCAAGATTCTGTCCACTTTCCGAGACCTCGGGATTCTTTCCGAGACGGCCGAGGCCCTTGAGGCCGTCGGCATCGTGTCCCCCTTCCCCATCCAGGAGATGACGCTCCCGGTCGCCCTCAGCGGCTCCGACGTCATCGGCCAGGCCAAGACCGGCACCGGCAAGACGCTGGGCTTCGGTCTGCCGCTGCTGGAGCGCGTCACCGTCCCCGCGGACGTCGAGGCGGGCCGGGCCAAGCCCGAGCGGCTGACCGACGCCCCGCAGGCGCTCGTGGTCGTCCCCACCCGCGAGCTCTGCCAGCAGGTCACCAACGACCTGCTGACCGCCGGCAAGGTCCGTAATGTGCGCGTCCTCGCCATCTACGGCGGCCGCGCCTACGAGCCGCAGGTCGAGGCCCTCAAGAAGGGCGTCGACGTGATCGTCGGCACCCCGGGCCGGCTGCTGGACCTCGCGGGCCAGAAGAAGCTCGACCTCTCGCACGTCAAGGCCCTCGTCCTCGACGAGGCCGACGAGATGCTCGACCTGGGCTTCCTGCCCGACGTCGAGCGGATCATCACCATGCTTCCGGCGAAGCGCCAGACGATGCTGTTCTCGGCGACCATGCCGGGCGCCGTCATCGGCCTCGCCCGCCGCTATATGTCGCAGCCCACGCACATCCGCGCCACGTCGCCGGACGACGAGGGCCAGACCGTCCGCAACACCACGCAGCACATCTTCCGCGCCCACTCCATGGACAAGCCGGAGCTGGTCTCGCGCATCCTCCAGGCCGACGGCCGGGGGCTCGCGATGGTCTTCTGCCGCACGAAGCGCACGGCCGCCGACATCGCCGACCAGCTCGCGCGGCGCGGCTTCGCGTCCGGCGCGGTCCACGGCGACCTCGGCCAGGGCGCCCGTGAGCAGGCGCTGCGCGCCTTCCGCAACGGCAAGGTCGACGTGCTGGTCTGCACCGACGTCGCCGCCCGCGGCATCGACGTCGACAACGTGACGCATGTCATCAACTACCAGTCCCCCGAGGACGAGAAGACCTACCTGCACCGCATCGGCCGTACGGGCCGCGCGGGCAAGTCCGGCACGGCGATCACGCTGGTCGACTGGGACGACATCCCGCGCTGGAAGCTGATCAACAAGGCGCTGGACCTGCCGTTCGACGAGCCGGAGGAGACGTACTCCACCTCCGAGCACCTCTACGAGCTGCTGTCCATCCCCAAGGGCACCAAGGGGATACTGCCGCGCGGCGAGCGCACGCGGGCCGGGCTGGCGGCCGAGGAGATCGAGGACCTCGGCGAGACGGGCGGCCGGGGCCGCGGCCGCAAGCCCGTCACGGCGGCGCCCGTCGTGACGGAGGAGCGCCCGGCACGGGACCACACCCCGCGTCAACGCCGCCGCACGCGCGGCGGCTCGACGGCGGGCTCCGAGTCCACGGCGTCGCCCGTGACCCCGGTGGCCGCCGAGACCGCTGGAGAGACCGTCGCGGAGGGCGCGCCCAAGACCCCCCGGACGCCGCGCCGCCGTCGCCGCACCCGCAACGGTTCGGCACCCGCGGCGGTAGCGCCGCAGGCCACGGCCACGGCCCCGGTGACCGCGGCGGCCGGTGCCGCGACCGTGGCGGCCCCGGAGCCCGTGAAGGCGGTGAAGGCCGCGGACACCACCGCCGCGAAGCCCGCTGCCGCACGGCCCGCCGCCACACGCCCCGCCGCCGCCGTCGGTTCCGCTGCCGGTTCCGCCGTCGTGGAGGAGGCCGCGGTCAAGCCGCGCCGCCGCCGTGCGCGCATCGCCAGGCCGGCGGTGGACGAGCCGTCCTTCATCACGGTCGAGAGCACGATCGCGAGCATGGCCGCCCAGGCGGACGGGGGCTCCGCCAAGCCGAAGCGCGCGCGGGCCGCGAAGCCGAAGGCCGCTGAGGCCGAGGCCGCCGTCGCCACGGCGGAGGGTACGGACGCGAGCGCCGAGGCCCCGGCCAAGGCGAAGCGCACCCGCAGCACGAAGCCCAAGGCCGTCGAGGCGGCAGTGGACGCGGACGCGACGGCCGAGGCCCCGGCCAAGCCCAAGCGCACCCGGACGAGCAAGCCGAAGGCCGCCGAGGCCGCCGTCGCCACGGCCGAGGGCACGGACGCGAACGCCGAGGCCCCGGCCAAGGCGAAGCGCACCCGCACCACCAAGGCCAAGGCCGTCGAGGCGGCAGTGGACGCGGACGCGACGGCCGAAGCGCCGGCCAAGCCCAAGCGCACCCGCACCACCAAGCCCAAGGCCGCCGAAGCAGCCGAGGCCGCCGTCGCCACGGCCGAGGGCACGGACGCGAACGCCGAGGCCCCGGCCAAGGCGAAGCGCACCCGCACCGCCAAGGCCAAGGCCGAGGTGACCGCGGCCGAGGGCATGGACGCGAGCGTCGAGGCCCCCGCCAAGGCCAAGCGCACGCGGACCGCCAAGCCCAAGGCCGATGCGGCCGAGGCCGCCGTGGAGAGCGCCGAGGCCAAGCCCAAGCGCCGCGCCACGCGGGCCGCGAAGCCGGTGACGGACGGGGACGCGGACGCGACCGCCGAAGCCCCCGCCAAGCCCAAGCGCACCCGCACCACCAAGCCCAAGGCGACGACCGAAGGCTGACCCGGTACGACGACGTCGAAGGCCCGTATCCCCGTTCGCCGGGGACGCGGGCCTTCGTCGTATGCGCGACCGCGCCGCCCCCTGTTCGGCCTCCGGACGGCGGCTGGCCGACAGCGGCCGCGGGGCGGCGGATAGCCTCAGGGCATGAGCAGGCCGCCGATACTCACCTTGCCCGCGTGCGCCCGTGCGTACCGACTGAAGACCGAGCGCGGCGCCTTCGCCGTGTGCGACGCGCGCCCCCCGGCGGCCGAACCGCGGGCCACCGCCCTGCTCGTCCCGGGGTTCACCGGCAGCAAAGAGGACTTCAACGCCCTGCTGGAACCCCTGGCGCGGGCCGGGTTCCGGGTCGTGGCCGTCGACGGCAGGGGCCAGTACGAGAGCGAGGGCCCGGCCGACGAGGCCGCGTACGGGCAGGACGAGCTGGCGGCGGACGTCCACGCGCAGGCCGCGGCGCTCGGTGACGGACCGGTCCACCTGCTCGGCCACTCCCTCGGCGGGCTGATCACGCGCGCGGCGGTGCTGCGCGACGCGTCGCCCTTCCGGTCGCTGACCATCATGAGCAGCGGCCCGGCCGCCATCTCGGCGGAGCAGCAGGCCCGTACGAAGCTGCTCATCGACGCCCTGTCCACGCGGGACAAGGAGACGGTCTGGCTGGCGATGCGCGCCATGGACGCGGAGAACGCGGCGGACGAGAAGACGCCTTTGGCCCTGGACGACTTTCTCCACCGCCGCTGGATCGGCACCGAGGCGTCTCAACTCATCGGTACGGGGCGTCAGTTGATGAGCGAACCGGACCGGGTGGCGGAACTGGCGGCGGTGGCGCTGCCGAAGCACGTGGTCTCCGGCGCGGTCGACTACGCCTGGCCGGTGCCGCTGATGGACGCGATGGCCGAGCGGCTGTCGGCCCGCCGCACGGTGATCGAGGGGGCGGAGCACTCCCCCAACGCGGAGCGGCCGAAGGAAACGGCGGCGGCGCTGGCGGCGTTCTGGTCGCAGCCCTGAGCCCGCGGCCCCTCAATACGGAGATCCCACGGCCCCCTCGATACGGAGATACGGAGGCGGGGCCCGCACAGGACCGACCCCGCTCAACACAGGGGCACGCCCCGCGGCGGCAACCCCCGGTCAGTACTGAGTCTGAAGGTGCTCCCAGAAGCCGTCCCGCAGCGCCCGCCGCAGATCGGCGTGGGCCCGTAGCGAGAGCCCGAGGAGCCGCTCCGCCTCCACCAGAAGCTCCTGGTCGGCGGGGCCCGGCAGATAGGGGTGGCCGGGCAGCAGCTCGGCGAGCGATTCGCGGCCGCGCTCACCGAGCCACCGCGCCGCGACCTGTGCGCCCACGAACCGCACCTCTTCGCGGCTGTGCGCCGGCCCCTCGCCGCCCCCGGCCGCCGCGCCCGGATCGGCCGCGTACGACTCCTGCCCGCACAGGCCCGTACGCCGTGCCACGTACGGCTTGCAGAAGTCGACGTCGAACGTGCGCTGGCTGTCGACCTCCCACAGCAGGGGCTCGGCCTGGTTGCGCCCGCCGACGGCCTCGATGCCCCACAGGTGCACGCGCGCGCCGTAACCCTGCGCGGCCTCGACGGCCGAGACGAGGTCCTCGTCGCCGCCGATGAGGGCGGCGTCGCTGATGGCGCGGTGCCGCGCGAGCGACTCCAGGTCGGTGCGGATGAGCGAGTCGACGCCCTTCTGCTGATTGTTGGCGTTGAGGTTGCCGAGCCGCACCTTGACGTCCGGGAGCTCGGCGATGCGCTGCTGTTCATTGGTGTGGATGCGGCGGCGGGCCCCGTCGTACCAGTAGACGCGGAGCAGTCTGCTGTCGGGGAAGATCATGCGCGCCTTGTCGATGAAGGCTTCGATCAGCCCTTCCGCGTCGAGCTCGAAGGTGCGCCGGTCCTCCGTCCCGGTGACGAGGCGGCCCGCGGCGGCGTAGACATAGCCGGCGTCCACGAAGATCGCGTGCGTGGAGGGGGTGGTCGCCACTTCGGCCAGTACGCGCGTGAGCAGCTCGTTGGTGCGCTCGATGCCGGTGGCGATCGTGGTGAGGTCGATGGGCCCTGAGGGCCGGACGTCGTTCATACGCGTCTCATTGTCCGGGGGGCCGCGCGGCGGGCACAACTGGCCGCTTCACCAGCAGGTACTTAGGCTCGCGAAAATTTTCTTTAGCGTAGGGAATCTTTTCATAGTGCACCTCGTTGTACCCATCAGGAACGGGGCGCACTGTAGCGCCGCGCACCATTACTCAGAAGTTCTCCTCAGGAGGATCAGACGAAGGGAGAAGCCTTGCGCTTCGAGATCATGCGACTGGACGATGTGGACGGCAACGCCGTGGACAGCACCGTCGTGGACGCCGCCTCCGTCAATCGGATCGTGCAGCAGGCCGCAGCGATCGGCCAGCGCATATATATCCGTCCGGCCGACACAGCGGCCCGGTAACGCCTTACGCAGCACCTCTGACGCCGAGCGCCCCGTACAAGAAGGTACGGGGCGCTTCGTGGCGTTCGGGGGCGCGCTCACGATGAGGCGCCGCACCGGCGTCGACCGGCAGCGCTACGGCTACGCGCCGTGCACGACCTGGGTGACGCCGTTGATGATCTGCTGCACCGCGAGCGCGGAGAGCATCATGCCGGCGAGCCGTGTCACCAGCACCACGCCACCGTCCTTGATCACCCGGATGATCAGCAGCGAATAGCGCATCACCAGCCACAGCACCACGTGCATCGCCGCGATGGCGGCCCACACCGAGACCTGCTCGGCGGCGCCGTTCGCGTGCTGCACCGCGAGGATCACCGAGACGATCGCGCCCGGCCCGGCCAGCAGCGGCATGCCCAGCGGTACGAGCGCGACGTTGACGTCCTTCGTCTGCGTCGGCTGCTCGGACTTCCCGGTCAGCAGGCTGAGCGCGACGAGCAGGAGCAGCAGCCCGCCCGCGATCATCAACGCGGGCGGCGTGATGTGCAGCCGGCCCAGGATCTGATGGCCGAAGAGGCCGAAGACGGCTATGACCCCGAACGCGACCGTGGCCGCCTGCCAGGCCATCTTGCGCTGGATCTTGGCGGGTCGGCCGGAGGTGAGGGCGAGGAAGATGGGCGTGATACCGGGCGGGTCCATGATCACAAATAGCGTGACAAAAAGGGACCCGAAGACAGCAAAGTCGAACACAGTGATGGCCTTGCACGAGGTGGTACTAGCGGTACGGGTGAGGGGTGACAGGAGAGGGAGGAGGCAGCGCTACGAGCCGTACGAGCGCTGCACAGGCCCTACCGGCGGTGCGTACGGACTCAGCCGCCCGCGCCGGGCACGGGGAAGGCGCCGGTCGCGCGGCGGGTGATCTCGCCGTAGATCTCCGGGTCGGTCGTGAACTCTCCGAGCTCACACGCCTTGCGGCTGCCGTGGTAATCGCTGGAGCCGGTGGCCAGCAGCCCGAGGTCGGCGGCGAGCCCGCGCAGCCGGGCGCGGGTCGGCTCGTCGTGGTCCATGTGGTCGACCTCGATGCCGTCGAGACCGGCCGCGGCCAGTTCGGCGATCGCGCTCTCCGGTACGCACCGGCCGCGCTTGAGCGCCATCGGGTGCGCGAAGACGGTGACGCCACCGGCGGCCTTGACCAGGCGGATGGCGTCGAAGGGGTCGAACTCGTACTTGTCGACGTAGGCACGCCCGTCATTGGCGAGCCACTGCGGCGTGAAGGCGTCGGAGACGCTGTCTACGACGCCCAGCTCGACGAGGGCCGCGGCCACGTGGGGCCGCCCGACGGCTCCGTCGCCGGCGATCGCCGCCACCCGCTCCCAGGTGACGGGGACGCCGAGGTCCTGGAGTTTGGCGACCATGCCCTGGGCGCGGGGCACCCGGCCGTCGCGCACGAGCTCGCGCTCGCGCCACAGCTCGGGCTCCCGAGGGTCGAAGAGGTAGGCGAGCATGTGCATGCCGATGCCGTCGCCGTCCGGCGACTCAGGGACCCAGCGGCAGGAGAGCTCGGCCCCGGTGACCAGGGTCAGCCCGGCGGGCAGGGCCCCGACGGCCTCCGCGTAGCCGCCGACGCTGTCGTGATCGGTCAGCGCCACGACGTCCAGCCCGGCCGCAGCGGCGTTGCGTACCAGCTCGGCGGGGGTGTCGACGCCATCCGAAGCCGTGGAGTGGGTGTGCAGGTCGATGCGCACGGCACGGCTCCAGACTCGGCTCGGGACACGGAAGGGGACTGGATCAGGATAACCGCCGTTCGAACACGGCCGTGCCGCGGCCGGAAGCGGACCCCCGCCGACGGCCTTCAGACCACGTCGACGACCACTCCGCTCAGGCCCGCGCCGACGGCTGATCCGCCCGGGCCCGCGATGACGGCCACTCCGCCCGGGCCGCGTCGACGGCCGATCCGCCCGTACGTGCCGCCCGTACGGCCGCCCGTCAGCGGGCGTCGGGCCGTGCGATGACACGCGGCGACAGCGCGCCGCACGGCAGCAGGTCCACTTCGGCGCCCGCTTCGCGCAGGTCGGTCAGGACCAGTTCGTCGTACATCATCAGCCCGGACCGCTCCGGCCAGACCACGGCCCACAGCCACAGCCCGCGCGCCTCGCCCGCGAAGACCGCGCGGTCCTCGGGGGCGCCCTCGACGTGCCAGAGCGGGGTGGGCCGGCCTGCCGCCAGCACCTTGGCGTCGGGCGGGCGGTTGACGCACATGTACGGGCCGGGGTCGGGGCCCGCGATGCCGGCGTAGCGCGCGCCGAGGCCGACGCCCAGCTCCTCCGCCACGAGCACCAGCTCCCCGGGGCCGCCGAGCGGTCCGGGGCCCGAGCAGGCCACCGCCGTGGCGCGGCCGCCGTCGCGGTCGTCGCCCGCGCAGGCCACCCCGGTGAACAGCCAGCCGACGGGCAGCGGCCACGGCATCCATACGGGGACCCGGGCGCGGTTCACCACGACGGCCAGCGCCTCGACGCTCGGCGGCACGACAGGCTGGAGAGGGTGCACGGTGCCGTGCACTCCGCACTGCCAGGTGTCGGCAAAGAGACCGGGCGCTCGCACCCGGCCACCGCACTTCGGGCAACTGGGTTCGCCCCTCATAAGGACCAACGGTCCTCTCCGGTGGTCGTCGCGTCAAGGACGATCACCCCCTGATCACCCGGCCGGGCGTCGCCCACCTGCCAAAACTAGATGGCACTTGCACTTATTAGGGTCTCTAAATTATTGTGTGTAAACAGCAACGATCTCCGCGGAGACCGTCACACACATCGGTCACACGCCGGACACGCATCGACGCGCCCGGAGAAGGGTGGGGCACGCATGAAGCAGAACAGTGCCGGAGAGGATCCGTTCGACGAGGGTGCGACCAGCCTGCTGCGCCAGCCGAAGGCCGTCTGGGCCACGGCGGGGGCATCGGTCGTCGCCTTCATGGGCATCGGGCTCGTGGACCCGATCCTCCCTTCCATCGCCAAGGGCCTGGACGCCTCCCCCAGCCAGGTGTCCCTCCTCTTCACGTCGTACTTCCTGATCACCGCCGTCGCGATGCTGGTCACCGGTTTCGTCTCCAGCCGCATCGGCGGCAAGAAGACACTGCTCGCGGGCCTGGCGCTGGTCGTCGTCTTCGCCGCCCTCTCCGGCACCTCCGGCTCCGTCGGCGAACTGGTCGGCTTCCGGGCCGGCTGGGGCCTGGGCAACGCGCTCTTCGTCTCGACCGCCCTCGCCGTCATCGTCGGCGCCGCGGCCGGCGGCAGCGCCGCGGCGATCCTGCTGTACGAATCCGCCCTCGGGCTCGGCATGGCCTGCGGCCCGCTGGTCGGCGCGATCCTCGGCGACATGAAGTGGCGCTACCCGTTCTTCGGCACCGCCGTGCTGATGGCCATCGGGTTCATCGCCATCACCGCGCTCCTCAAGGAGCAGCCGAAGCCGGCCCACAAGACATCGCTGCTGGACCCGGTCAAGGCGCTGGGCCACCCCGGCCTCGCCTCCGCCGCGGCCTCGGCCTTCTTCTACAACTACTCGTTCTTCACGGTGCTGGCCTTCACGCCGTTCGTGCTGAACATGTCGCCGTACAAGTCCGGCGGCGTCTTCTTCGCCTGGGGCGTGCTGCTCGCCGTCTTCTCCGTGCTCGTCGCCCCGCGGGCGCAGGCCCGCTTCGGCTCGCTGAAGGTGCTGGGCGCCTCGCTGGTCCTGCTCGCCGTGGACCTGCTGTTCCTCGGCTTCGGCGACCACACCGCGGCCATCGCCTGCACGATCGTCTCGGGCGCCTTCATCGGCCTGAACAACACCGTCTACACGGAGCTGGCGCTCGGCGTCTCGGACGCGCCGCGGCCGGTGGCCAGCGCGGGCTACAACTTCGTGCGCTGGTTCGCGGCGGCCGCGGCCCCCTTCCTCGCGCCGAAGATCGAGGGCTGGTCCAACATCCACATCCCGTTCGTGGTCGCCGCCGCCACCGCGGTCATCGGCGCCGTGATCGTCTGGGTCCGCCGCCGTCCGCTGACCATGGAGGCCGAGGAGCTGGAGCCGGCCCACGCCACGGAGGACAGCGTCTCGGTCTTCGCGAGCTGAGCCCCGGGCCCCGCTCCCCCGAGCTGAGCCTCGGGCCCGCTCCCCCGGGTCGAGCCCCAGGCCCCGCTCCCCCCTACCGCCCCGCCACGCGCGTTTCCCCCACCGCGTGGCGGGGCTTCCACGCGCCCACGCCCCGGCGAGCCGGCGTCAGAGCCTGCGTCATCCCCCGAGCGGGACGCTGCCGCGCAGCGGGTCCCGCAGATCCGTGCCGTGCCGCAGCCACCGCTCCTCCAGCGCCGCCGCGCCGTGCACGCGCTTCCAGGCCGCCTCGTTCGCCGTCATCGGCAGGAGCGGCAGGAAGGTCACCGGGGCCATCGGGTCGTCCAGCTCCAGATCCGCCACGAGCCCGCCGCCCGCTCCGACGAGTACGGACGTGAAGGGCGCGCCGGGCCAGAGCGGCTCGCCGACGTCCAGTGAGCCGCCGGGGGCCACGACGACGCCCTCGACCTGCGGCGAGGCCGCGAGGACCGCCAGCGGGCGGAGCACCCGGTCGGTGTCGGCGCGGCCCGTGCGTACGGAGAGCACCAGTTCCGCGCGGGGCCCGCGGACCGGGTCGGCGAGGATGTCGGCCGGGTCGGCCATCGGCTGGGCGGACATGCCGAGGGTGGCGTAGCGGACCGTACCGCCGCCCTCCGCCGCCCCGGATCCGGCCACGAAGCGCAGCACCTCGACGCGGTCCGTCCCCAGGAAGGTCACCGCGGCCCGTGCGTCCGGTTCGCCCAGCGCTGTGCGCAGCCGGGCCTCGACCTGCTGAAGAACGTCTGCCATGGAGCGAGCATAGAACGCGTATCGAACGGGCAAAGGCGGACCGGGGCCCTTACCGCGGCTGCTAGCCTGGCCGCTTGTGTCAGGGAGTTACGTCAGTCCCCCAACGGGGACCGGCCGGAGGAGGTGGGGCTGCGATGGGTGATCCAAGTCGACCGTGCAGTACCGACAGTTCTCCCGTTCTCCCGCTCGGTATGCGTCCCCCGGTGGTCTGAAGCCTTCCGTACCCGGCTTCTCATCCCTCAAACACCGGAAGTCCTTTCGCGTCCGCAGCACTTGACGGAAGAGCGCCTTCGTCTCGCTTGTTCCGTGTTCCCCGCGAACTGCCGACAGCCTCATCGCACGGAACGCCGCCCGCTTCGCGGACGTGGCTTTGATCCCAGGCCGCACGTCCACGTTCCGGGCAGCGTTGCGCTCCGCGCCCTCGCTGCCGGCCGGCCCGTGAAGGAGTCAGCCTTGTCGATGATTCGCGACCTGCGCGCCGCCGTCCGTCCCGCCCTGCGGCGCGGCCACGCCCCGTACGACTACGACACCACCCGCGACCCGTCCGCCAACAGCGCCGTCGTCGACTGCGCCGTGTACCGCGACGGCCGCCGCGTCAGCGAGCACGTCAGCCCCGCCGAGGCCATGCGGCGGGTGCGCACCGAGAGCGGCGGCGGCTTCGCCTGGATCGGGCTGCACGAGCCCACCGAGCGGGAGTTCTCCGGCATCGCCCAGGAATTCGGGCTGCACCCGCTCGCCGTCGAGGACGCCGTCCACGCCCACCAGCGCCCCAAGCTGGAGCGGTACGACGACACGCTGTTCACCGTCTTCAAGACCATCCACTACGTCGAGCACACCGAACTCACCGCCACCAGCGAGGTCGTGGAGACCGGCGAGGTGATGTGCTTCACCGGCCGGGACTTCATCATCACCGTGCGGCACGGCGGGCAGGGGTCGCTGCGTGCGCTGCGGCACCGGATGCAGGACGACCCGGAGCTGCTCGCCAAGGGCCCGTCGGCCGTGCTGCACGCCATCTCCGACCAGGTCGTCGACGGCTATATCGCGGTCGCCGACGCCGTGCAGGACGACATCGACGAGGTCGAGATCGATGTGTTCTCGGCCCCGGCCAAGGGCAGTTCGCGAGGCGGCGACGCGAGCCGGATCTACCAGCTCAAGCGGGAGGTGCTGGAGTTCAAGCGGGCGGTCACCCCGCTGCTGCGGCCGATGCAGGTGCTCAGCGAGCGGCCGATGCGGCTGGTCGACCCGGACATCCAGAAGTACTTCCGCGACGTCGCCGACCACCTCGCGCGCGTGCACGAGCAGGTGATCTCCTTCGACGACCTGCTCAACTCGATCCTCCAGGCCAATCTGGCGCAGGCGTCCGTGGCGCAGAACGAGGACATGCGCAAGATCACCTCCTGGGCGGCGATCTTCGCGGTCCCGACGATGATCGCCGGGGTCTACGGCATGAACTTCGAGCACATGCCGGAGTTGAAGTGGAAGTACGGCTACCCGGCCGTCATGATCGTGACCGTGGTGATCTGCTTCACGATCCACCGCGGCTTCAAGCGCAACGGCTGGCTCTGACCGGCCCCCGCCCCCGCCCCGCATAAGCTGGCGCGTATGACGCAGACGCGGGCGCTGATCGAAGAGGCCACCAAGAAGTCCGGCCTGGTCTGGGTGCGGGGCACCGGGGCCACCGGCCGGGCGCTGTGGCACGTATGGCACGACGGCGCGCTGCACCTCGTCGGCGACGGACCGGGCGAGCAGCCGCTCACGGGCCTCGGCCTCGCCGACGGGTCCACGGCGAGCGTGACGGTCCGCAGCAAGGACAAGGGCGGGCGGCTCGTCGAGTGGTCGGCCCGCGTCAGCGAGCTGGCGCCGGACAGCGAGACGTGGGCCGCGGCCGTGGCGGAGCTCAAGGGCAAGCGCCTGAACGCGCCGGACTCCGACCGGATCGAACAGCGCTGGGCCCGTGAGTGCCGCGTCCTGCGGCTGGAGCCGAGCGGTGGGACCGCGGAGCTGCCGGACGGGTCGCTCGCGGCGAAGCCGGTGCCCACGGCCGCTACGACCCGCGGGCCGGTCCCCGCGGGGCTGCCGAAGCTGTTGGCGCGGGGCGCGCGGAAGGGGCGCAAGGCGCGCAAGCCGTAACCGGGGCGCCGCCACGGGCCCCGGCCCCCAAGCCCCGGACGGGCCGCGTGCCGTGCCTCCCGCCCCCGAATGCCGGACGGGCTGGGCTCCGTCGCCGTCACCTCTGAAGCGCCGGACGGACTGGATTCCGTCGCCATCGCCCCCGAAGCGCCGGACGGGCTCCAGGGCGTGCCCGTCGCCGGACGGCCTCCCCCGGTGCGCTCAGGTGCTGTGCGGGATCTTCTGGCCGTAGTCGACCAGCTGGTCCTTGGTGGGGGCGGCCAGTGCGAAGTCCTTGTCCCAGTCGGCCAGCTGGACCACGCCCGCGCCGCCCGCGCGCCGCAGGCGCAGCGGGTACGGCGTGCCCTTGAGCGAGACATCGAGCGTGCTGCCGTCGCCACCGCCCCCGCTGACGCGGATCGTGCGGGCGCCCGCGACGGAGCCGTGCTCGCCCCGGGAGAGCTTGCCGTGCAGGCCCAGGATTCCCTCCAGCAGCACGGCCTTGTCGGTGAAGCCGCTGAGCTCCTTGTACGAGGGGTCGTCGGAGGGGACCTTCACATACTTGGCGTCCAGCTTGTCGGCGGCTGAGCCACCGGTGCCCTGCCCGCCCTTCTGGTCCTTCTCGTGCGACCAGAAGGAGGCGTCCGCCTTCAGATACAGGTCCGCGCCGATGCGCAGCAGTTGGAAGGTGCTCGCCTCGCTGGCGACCTTGCCGGTGCCGCCGTTCTTCTTGAGCCGCATGTCGAGTTTGTACGTATGGCCCCGGCTGACCAGATTGCCGGTGAGGTGGACCGCGCTCGCGCCCTCGGCGGCCGTACGCGCCTTGGTCGCGATGGCCGGCGCCTCCAGCTTGCCCACGCCGTTCGTACCGGCGTCGGGGTCCTCGGCGCACCCCGCGAGCGCTGCCGCCAGGCTCGCGCACATCGCCCCCACGAGAGCCGCGTTCCGGGTTCGCACGTCTGCTCTTGCCTCCTGATACCGATGCAGTACGGAGCGTACCCGTGCCGTCCAGGGGCACTCGTCAGGAACCGTACGGCCGCTGTCCCCACAGCGGTACGCACCGGGTCACGCTAGCCTGAAACTGACATTGAGCCAGATACAAGGAGGAACGCGACATGGCGTCTGGCACCCCCAGGGTGTTCATCTCGCACCTCTCGGGAGTGGCCGTCTTCGACCCCAACGGCGACCAGGTGGGGCGGGTCCGCGACCTCGTCGTGGTGCTGCGGGTCGCCGGCCGGCCGCCGCGCGTGCTGGGGCTGGTGGTCGAGGTGGTCAGCCGCCGCCGGATCTTCCTCCCGATGAGCCGGGTGACGGGCGTCGAGTCCGGACAGGTCATCACCACCGGCGTGGTCAACATGCGCCGGTTCGAGCAGCGCGCCTCCGAGACCCTGGTACTCGGCGAGCTGCTCGACCGCAGGGTGCGGCTGGTGGAGAGCGGCGAGGAGGCCACCGTCCTGGACGTGGCCATGTCCCAGCTGCCGGCCCGCCGCGACTGGGAGATCGACAAGGTCTTCGTGCGCAAGGGCAAGGGCGGGGCGCTGCGCCGCAAGGCGGAGGCGCTGACCGTCGAGTGGTCGGCCGTCACCGGCTTCTCCCTCGACGAGCACGGGCAGGGCGCGGAGAACCTGCTCGCCACCTTCGAGCAGCTGCGCCCGGCCGACCTCGCCAACGCCCTGCACCACCTCTCCGCCAAGCGGCGCTCGGAGGTGGCCGTGGCCCTGGACGACGACCGGCTCGCGGACGTACTGGAGGAGCTGCCCGAGGACGACCAGGTCGAGATCCTCGGCAAGCTCAAGGAGGAGCGCGCGGCCGACGTGCTGGAGGCCATGGACCCCGACGACGCCGCCGATCTGCTCTCCGAGCTGCCGGAGGACGAGAAGGAGCGGCTGCTGACGCTGATGCAGCCGGGCGACGCGGCGGACGTGCGGCGGCTGCTCTCCTACGAGGAGCGGACGGCGGGCGGCCTGATGACCACCGAGCCGATCGTGCTCCAGCCCGACGCCACCGTCGCCGACGCCCTGGCCCGGGTGCGCAACCCGGACCTGTCCCCCGCGCTCGCCGCCCAGGTGTACGTCTGCCGGCCGCCCGACGAGACGCCGACCGGCAAGTATCTGGGCACCCTGCACTTCCAGCGGCTGCTGCGCGATCCGCCGTTCACGCTCGTCAGCTCGATCGTGGACAGCGATCTGCTGCCGCTGCCGCCGGACACCCCGCTGACCGCCGTCACCAGCTATCTGGCGACGTACAACATGGTCTCCGCCCCCGTCGTCGACGAGAGCGGCTCGCTGCTGGGCGCGGTGACCGTCGACGACGTCCTGGACCATCTGCTGCCCGACGACTGGCGGGAGCGGGAGCTGCACGGCGCACCCGCCGGGGAGACCGAGCCGGAGGGGGCCGGCGATGAGCGGTAGCCGCCTCGACCAGCCCAGGGACCGGCGGCGCAGTCTGCTGCCCGCCTACGACCCGGAGGCGTTCGGCCGCTTCTCGGAGCGGATCGCGCGCTTCCTCGGCACCGGCCGCTTCATCGTCTGGATGACGGTCGTCATCATCCTGTGGGTGGTGTGGAACACCTCGGCCCCGGTCCACCTGCGGTTCGACCGCTATCCGTTCATCTTCCTGACGCTGATGCTGTCGTTGCAGGCTTCGTACGCGGCCCCGCTGATCCTGCTGGCGCAGAACCGGCAGGACGACCGGGACCGGGTCAATCTGGAGCAGGACCGCAAACAGAACGAGCGCTCCATCGCGGACACGGAGTATCTGACCCGGGAGGTGGCCGCGCTGCGGATGGGGCTCGGGGAGGTCGCGACCCGGGACTGGATGCGCTCCGAACTCCAGGACCTGCTCAAGGAGATCGAGGAGCGCAGGCTGCGGGAGCCCGGACCGGACCGCTGAGGCGCCGGGCCGCGCGGGGGCCCGTCTGTGACCCCGCACACCGGCACCCACCTGTGCTCCGCCGAGTGCCGGTACCGCCGTACCATCGTCGGTATGGCTACCGACACGCCCCAAAGCTCCGCGCCGAGCGAGGACGCGGTACGCGCCGCGCTCGCCACGGTGAACGACCCCGAGATCCACCGGCCCATCACCGAGCTGGGGATGGTCAAATCGGTGGAGATCGCGGCGGACGGCTCGGTCGCGGTCGCGGTCTATCTGACGGTCTCGGGCTGCCCCATGCGCGAGACGATCACCTCGAACGTGCGGGACGCGGTCGCCTCCGTCGAGGGGGTGCGCGGCGTCACCGTCGAGCTGGACGTCATGAGCGACGAGCAGCGCAAGGAGCTGGCGGCCTCGCTGCGCGGCGGCACCCCCGAGCGCGAGGTGCCCTTCGCCCAGCCCGGCTCGCTCACCCGGGTCTACGCGGTGGCCTCCGGCAAGGGCGGCGTCGGCAAGTCCTCGGTGACGGTCAACCTGGCGGCGGCGATGGCGGCCGACGGGCTCAAGGTCGGCGTCGTGGACGCGGACATCTACGGGCACTCGGTGCCGCGCATGCTGGGCGCCTACGGCCGTCCCACCCAGGTCGAGAACATGATCATGCCGCCGTCGGCGAATGGCGTGAAGGTCATCTCGATCGGCATGTTCACCCCGGGCAACGCCCCCGTGGTGTGGCGCGGTCCGATGCTGCACCGGGCGCTCCAGCAGTTCCTCGCGGACGTCTACTGGGGCGACCTGGACGTGCTCCTGCTCGACCTGCCGCCGGGCACCGGCGACATCGCGATCTCCGTCGCGCAGCTGGTGCCGAACGCCGAGATCCTGGTCGTGACGACGCCGCAGCAGGCCGCCGCCGAGGTCGCCGAGCGGGCCGGTTCGATCGCCGTGCAGACCCATCAGAAGATCGTCGGCGTGGTCGAGAACATGGCCGGGCTGCCCTGCCCGCACTGCGACGAGATGGTGGACGTCTTCGGCACGGGCGGCGGCCAGCGGGTCGCCGAGGGGCTGACGAAGACGACCGGTGCGCAGGTGCCGGTGCTGGGCTCGATCCCCATCGACGTGCGGCTGCGCGAGGGCGGCGACGAGGGCAAGCCGGTGGTGCTGACCGACCCCGACTCCCCGGCGGGCAGCGCGCTGCGGACGATCGCGGGCAAGCTCGGCGGCCGGCAGCGGGGGCTGTCGGGGATGTCGCTGGGGATCACTCCGCGCAACAAGTTCTGAGCGGACGCGGTAAGGGGCGGCATCCCATGGACGCCGCCCCTTACCGTTCGCCTTCGCGGGCCGCTTGGGGCTCCGTACATCTGACGGCACCACACCCCTCACGGCCCCGTACGTCTGACGGCTCCGTACGTCCGTACGCGCTCAGTGCCCGTACGAGGCGATGTCCTTGATCACCGAGAAGCCGAGGCCGTACGCGCTCATGCCGCGCCCGTACGCGCCCACGTGGACCCCGCCCCCGGTCGACCCGGCCAGCACCCAGCCGTACTCGGACTCCCGGTAGCGGAAATCGGTCGGCACGCCGTCCACGGACAGCGACAGCAGCGACCAGTCCGACCCCTCCAGGTCGTCCGCCAGCTCCCAGGCGATCGCCGTCTGCTGGTCCAGCCAGTCCTGGCGCAGCCCCCGCTCCATCTTCGCGGGCCAGGTGGACGCCAGCAGCCCGGAACCGGCCAGCCAGGCCGCCGAGGAGACCGAGGTGGCCTCCAGCACGCCCGTACCGTCCGCGCTGCGCCGTACCGGGCGGTCCGCGATGGTCACCACGACCGCGAAGCGCTGCTGGTCCGGCGTCTGGTCCGAGCGGAGCGACGGCTCCTCGCCGTAGCCGATGGAGCCGTGCTCGACCGTGTCGTCCGCGGCGGTGCCGACCTGCATCAGCCAGCGGCTCCCGGTGTACGCGTCGTCCAGGCCGTACCAGGGGAACGACGCCAGCAGATACCCGTCGGCGGACCTCCGGGGGCGGGACGCTCCTCGCGGCGCTTCCCGCGCCGCCGGCGCGGCCTCACCGTCGGGCGCCTCGGCCGTACCGGCTCCCTGCGCCTCTACCCGACTCGTCGTCTCCATCTGCGCGGCGCCTCCTCATTACCCCGTTGTCGCGGACGGCCCGTCTCCTCGGACGAGGTCGTCCCGGACAAAGGGAGGATAGCCATACTGGCCCGTCCCGTAGGCCATACGGGGGATCAGGTGGCGTCGGGGTCGAAGGGCGGACGCTCGTCCGGGGCCGGCTTCTCACGCTTCTTCAGCAGGTCGGGGCCGCTGGAAGGGGCGGCCGGCGCCGAGGGCGAGGCGGCCGGCGGAGCGTCCTCCTCGCGGCTGTGCACCGCGTCCGTGACCTCCGCCATCTCCTTGCGCAGATCGAAGCCGTTGCGGATCTCCTTGATGCCCAGCTCGTCCTTGTCCAGGACGTGCTTGCGCACGAACGTCTTCGGGTTGAGGTCCTCGAACTCGAAGTCCTTGAACTCCGGCCCCAGCTCGGAGCGGATGTCTTCCTTCGCGCTGTCCGAGAACTCCCGGATCTTGCGAATGGTCCGCGAGACGTCCTGGATCATCTTCGGCAGCTTGTCCGGGCCGAAAATGAGCACCGCAAGGATGACGAGCGCGACCAGCTCTAGGGGTCCTATGTCGAAGAACACCTTGCAGCTCCTTGATACGTCTGTGGCCGACGGGCCAGGCCGCCTATCACGGTACCTGGCCGCGTGTGCAGTACGGGAGACGCCCGGACCAACATCAGGCCAAAGCTCGGGCCCTGCGGGCCGTTCGAGCGGCCCGCAGGGGCTCCGGGATCAGTTGCCACTGGCGGAGCCGAGCGTCAGCCGCGCGGTGCGGGTCTGTCCGTCGTGCCCGACCGTCAGATCCAGCGCGTCCCCCGGGCGGTGACTGCGGATCTTGACGATCAGCTCCTGGCCGCTGCGCACCGGTACCCCGTCCACCTTCGTGATCACGTCTCCGGGCTTGAGCCCCGCCTTTTCCCCGGGGCCGTCCGGGGTGACGGCCGGGCCCTTCACACCCTTGGTGTTCACCCGCGCGCCCTCTCCGGAGTAGGCCATGTCCAGGGTGACGCCGATCACGGGATGGGCGGCATGCCCCGTGTTGATCAGCTCTTCGGCCACCCACCGGGCCTGATTGATCGGTATCGCGAAGCCCAGCCCGATGGAGCCGCCCTGGCTGCCGCCGAGGCCGGAGCCGTCGCTCACGGAGCGGATGGCGCTGTTGATCCCGATGACGCGGGCCTCCGCGTCCACCAGGGGGCCGCCGGAGTTGCCGGGGTTGATCGGCGCGTCGGTCTGCAGCGCGTCGACATAGCTGACGTCGCTGCCGTCCTGCTTCTCGCCGCCGGCCGTTATCGGCCGCTCCTTGGCGCTGATGATCCCCGACGTCACCGTGCCCGCCAGCTCGTACGGCGCGCCGACGGCGACCACCGGGTCGCCGACCCGCGTCGAGTCGGAGTTGCCCAGGCTCAGGGGTTTCAGCCCGGTGACCCCGGCGACCTTGAGGACCGCCAGGTCGTAGCTGCCGTCCCGGCCGACGACGGTGGCCTTCGTGGTCCGGCCGCCGTTGAACGTCACCGATATCTCGCCGTCCTCACCGGCCGGCTCCACGACGTGGTTGTTGGTGAGGATGTGCCCCCGCTTGTCCAGCACGAAGCCGGTGCCGGTGCCCTGCTCGCTGACGCCGCGCACATGGATCGTCACGACCCCGGGCAGCACGGCGGAGGCGATGCTCGCCGTCGTGCCCGGGGCGCGGCTGGTCCGCTCGGCCGGGGCCTGCGGGAGGCTCACATCCGTGATGCCGCCGTTGCGCTCCAGATACGAGCCGATGCCGCCGCCGATGCCGCCGGCCACCAACGCCACGACGATGATCGCGGCGGTCAGCCGGCCGCGCCCCCACGGCTTCTCCGCCTGCTGCTCGGGGCGCGGCTCGCCCCAGGGGTCGTACACCTGCCACTGCGCCGGGGGCGGGACCGGGGGCGCCGACGGCGGTGCGTACGCGCCGCCGTACCCTGCCGCCGCGCCGCTGCCGTGCGGGCGGTGGGGGCCGGGTGTGCTGGGTGCGCTGTACGGCCCGTACGGACCGTCGGCGGGGGCCGCCATCGGCCGCTGCACGGGCGGCGCGGGCGCCCAGGGGCCGGGGCCGCCGTAGGGGGGCGTCCCGTAGGGATCGGGGTCGTGCAGGGGCCTGCTCGGGGCGGGCGGGCCGGCGGCCGGGAAGGCGGCGGGCGGGAGGTCCGTCTGGGGCCGGCCGGCCGGTGGGACCTCTGCCGGAAGCCCCGTCTCCGGCTCTGGCTCCGGCCGTTCCGAGGCCGACTGGCCGGCATCCGGCGCGGCCGGAGCGGCGGCAGTCGCCTCGTCAGCGGCCGGGCCGTCGGCAGGCACCTCGTCAGCGGCCGGGCTCTCGGCAGGCGCCTGCCCGTCGGCCGTCCCATCCCCCGGTACGGAAACACGCCCCGGCGCCTCCGAAGCGCCGGGGGCCTGGTGCGGACGGCTCCACCACTTCGGCTTGGGCCCTGGGGCCTCGGCCATTCCGTCGTCCATGATCTCCCCACAGTTCACCTGCGACCTGGCGCGGGCCTGCCGGTCGGTCGCATGGCCCACCTGGAGATTCAACCAGGTCGGCGCGGGTTCGCGCAGGGGGCCGTCAGTGGTGGGGAGCGAACGCGGAGGCGGCGTTCGCGGTGAGGAGCTGGGTGGCCGCGTCGGGCGGCTGCGGGGCGGCCGGAGCCTGGACCGGAACGGGGACGTCGGAGGGGCCCGGCGCGGGCGGCTCGACCGACAGAGCCGGACGTACGAGCGGCGGAAGCGTGCTTCCGGGGGGCTCGTGCGCCACGAACGGACCCATCGGGGGCCGCGCGTGCGTCGTCGCCGTCGGGAACGGCGATCCGAACCGCTCGCCCGGTGAGCTGAACATGGCGGACCGGTCCCGCGAAGCCGCCGCGAGTCCGATCTCCCGCCGGGTGCCGTCGGCATTGAGCATCCCGAACGACGTGGATCCCGGCGCGTCCGACTGGGCGCTCGGGGAGTCGATGGCCGCGTCCAGCGGCAGCGCGCCGCCGAGGGCGAACGCGGCGAGCGAGACCGCACCGGCTGCGGCGAAGGCGAAGCGCCGGCCGCGCGGGCCCGACCGCTCCACCTCGTGGATGCGGAAGCCGCGCTCACGAGGCTGCGGGGCGATCCCCGGCAGCAGCGTCAGCGTCTCGCCGAGCGTACCCAGCCCGCCGTCTCTTCCCGGGCCGCCGAACGGCGGCCCGCCCCTGTCGTCTCCGGGGCCCCCGCCGGGGAGGCTCTGGAGCCGCGCGAGAAACCCTGCCGAGGGCGGCGGCGCCGCCGTCTCGGCGAACACACTCTTGAGCCGGCGCTGCGCGTCGGCCTCCGCCTTGCACTTTCCGCACGTAGCCAGGTGCGCGAGCACCCGCTCCCGAGAATCGTGCCCCAACTCCCCGTCGACCAGGGCCGCGAGGCGGTCGCCGAGATGTTGCTCGGCGGGGGACTGACCGCCTGATCCGGTCACGCGATTCCTACCTCCCCACTCAGCGGAGCCACGGTCGCCACGGCACGCTGCTCGGCCCGAGCGGCGGGCGAGCGGTGCTGAAGAGCCTTGCGCAGGTGCGAGCGGCCGCGGTGGATGCGGCTGCGCACGGTGCCGAGCTTCACGCCGAGGGTGGCGGCGATCTCCTCGTAGGACAGCCCTTCGATGTCGCACAGCACGACGGCCGCGCGGAACTCCGGCGCGAGCGTGTCCAGCGCCTGCTGGACGTCGGCGTCGAAGTGGGTGTCGTTGAAGTGCTGCTGAGGGGAGGGCTCGCGGCTGGGGAGCCGCTCCGCCGCGTCGTCACCGAGCGCGTCGAAGCGAATGCGCTGACGGCGGCGGACCATGTCGAGGAACAGGTTGGTGGTGATGCGGTGCAGCCAGCCCTCGAACGTGCCCGGGGTGTACGTGGACAGCGAGCGGAAGACGCGGACGAAGACCTCCTGAGTGAGGTCCTCGGCGTCGTGCTGGTTTCCCGTGAGGCGATACGCGAGGCGATAGACCCGTGCGCTGTGCGTGCTGACGATCTCCTCCCACGTGGGAGGGGTCCACGCCGGCGCATCCGCATCGGTGGCGAAAGTCGCGGTGGTTGCGGAGTTTGCGGTGCGGGAACGGTCAGCGGTGTTGGTCACGGATTTCGGCTCGCCGGAAGACCTCCGGAAGCGCCTCAGCACTCCCTTGCGGTCGCCGGCCGAAGCCGCACCTCCCCTATCGGCTCTGGCGGTGTCCAGTAGAGCCCCTACCATATCCACCTCGCCCGTTAGCTCCGGATAAGCATTTTTGACCTGCATTTGGTCCATCGGCATCGGCTTCCCCCACCCCTTACCAACGCCCGGTCCCATCTGCGGGTTCCCGTGGGCAGCGGATACAGTCACGGTTGCGTGGACTACGGGGACAGAGGAGAGGGCCATTACCGGCAACCGGCAGACGAGCTGGGCATTCGCGGATGCGTTCGTCGCCGAGGACGAGGTGTTGCGCTGGGCCCGTGACCGGGCTCGTGAGGCAGGTCTCCACTCGGTGTCGTCCGGCACCGGCGCAGCGCTGCGCCTGCTCGCCGCCACGGTGGACGCCAAGGCCGTCGCCGAGATCGGCACCGGCACCGGGGTGTCCGGCATCCATCTGCTGCACGGCATGCGCCCCGACGGCGTCCTGACGACGGTGGACAGCGAGCCGGAGCGGCAGCAGTTCGCCCGTGAGGCGTTCCGTGCCGCGGGGTTCGCGGGCAATCGGGCCCGGTTCATCCCCGGCCGCGCCCTGGAGGTCCTGCCCCGTCTCGCGGACGGCGGCTACGACCTGGTCTTCTGCGACGGTGACCGGCTGGAGTGCCTCGACTACCTCGCCGAATCGTTGCGTCTGCTGCGACCCGGCGGGCTGGTCTGCTTCGAGGGCGTGTTCGCCGACGGCCGCACCGTGGACTCCGCGGCCCAGCCCGCCGAGGTGCAGCGGCTGCGGGAACTGCTGCGGGCCGTACGCGAGTCGGTGGCCCTGCTGCCGTCGCTGCTGCCGGTGGGCGACGGCCTGCTCTGCGCGGTCAAGCGCCCCTGAATCGGCCACGGGAATTCGGCCACGCCGACAAGGGGCCTGCGGTAAGCGGCACGAGGGAAGCGCAGGAAGGGCGACGGAAGGCGGCGGAAATGCCACTGCCCCGCCGCTCGGTTCGCACCGGAGCGGCAGGGCAGCGCAGAAAAACGCGGGCTAAATGTGTCAGCCGACGACCTTCTTCAGGGCATCCCCGAGGGCGTCCGCCTCGTCCGGTGTCAGCTCGACGACAAGCCGACCGCCGCCTTCGAGCGGAACGCGCATGACGATGCCCCGCCCCTCCTTGGTCACCTCGAGCGGGCCGTCGCCCGTCCGCGGCTTCATGGCCGCCATGCTCGTTCCCCTTCCTGAAACCAGCTCATCGCAGCCGACAACCCAGGTGTCACCGGCATCGAACACATTGCTTCAAAGCCATTATCCCGCATCGAACGACCCGATGACCAACATCGGTCGGCATCCCTTCGACAACGCGCTCGCGCAAAACCACCCAATTCGGCGATCCAGCTGCGATACTGCGCCGCCATCGCGTGCGTACCGCGGCCTGATTCTTTGACGCAGGTCACATGTCCACGTCCTGAGATCTCCGGCATGCTGAGCGCTGAGCGCCGCCGCCGCCGGCTTCCGCGGCATGTACCGAGCCCCGACGGAAGGGATCCACCATGGCCGACACCGTGCTCTACGAGGTGACCGACGGACTCGCGAAGATCACCTTGAACCGTCCCGACGCCATGAACGCGCTGAACACGGAGGCGAAGGTCGCGCTCCGCGAGAGCGTGCGGCAGGCCGCGGCGGACCCGGCGGTCCGGGCCGTCCTGCTGACCGGCACCGGCCGCGCCTTCTGCGTGGGCCAGGACCTCAAGGAGCACATCGGCCTGCTGAACGAGGACGGTGAGCGCGGCGAGAGCCGCACGATGAGCACCGTGCGCGAGCACTACAACCCCATCGTCACCGCGCTCGCCGAGATGCCGAAGCCGGTCGTGGCCGGGGTCAACGGGGTCGCGGCGGGGGCGGGAGCGGGTTTCGCGCTCGCCGCCGACTACCGGGTCGTGGCGGACACCGCCTCCTTCAACACCTCCTTCGCCGGGGTCGCGCTCACCGCCGACTCGGGCGTCTCCTGGACGCTGCCGCGCCTCATCGGCCACGGCCGCGCCGCCGATCTGCTGCTCTTCCCGCGCGGCGTCCCCGCCCAGGAGGCGTACGAGCTGGGGATCGCCAACAAGGTCGTCCCCGCCGCCGAGTTGGCCGCCGAGGCCGAGGCCGTGGCGCGCCGGCTCGCCGAGGGCCCGACGGCCGCCTACGCGGCGATCAAGGAGTCGCTGGCCTACGCCGGCGGTCACGGCCTCGCCGAGACGCTGGAGAAGGAGGACGAACTCCAGACCCGCGCGGGGGCCTCGCAGGACCACGGCATCGCGGTCGCGGCCTTCGTGAAGAAGGAGAAGCCGAAGTATCTGGGCCGCTGACGCCGGGCGCCCGCCCCGGGCCCGGGCCGTTCGCGACGGCTCGTGAAACGGTCTCCGGGCCGGAAGGCATGCGCTCACCGAGCCGTTCGGCACCTCACGAGGCAGCTCACAAGGCACCTCACGAGACGGCTCGCTCCGGGCCGAGCGGTCACCGGACGGCCGGCCCGGAGCCGTCGGAGACGGCCTGGGCCCTGTCCACCGCCTCGCGGACGTGGCAGGCCGCCAAGTGGTCGTTCACGAGGCCGCACGCCTGCATGAGGGCGTACGCGGTCGTGGGGCCGACGAAGCGGAAGCCGCGCTTCTTGAGGTCCTTGGCCAGCGCCGTCGACTCCGGTGTGACCGGCTCCACATCGGCGAAGGTGCGTGGGGCCGAGCGGCCGGTCCGCTCGGGCGCGTACGACCAGATGAACGCGTCCAGCTCGCCGGCCGGCAGCTCCGCGGCGACCTTGGCGTTGTTGATCGTGGCCGCGATCTTGGCGCGGTTGCGGATGATGCCGGCGTCGGCCAGCAGCCGCTCCGCGTCCGCGTCCGTGAACGCCGCGACCTTCTCGATCCGGAAGTCCGCGAACGCCGCCCGGAACCCCTCCCGGCGGCGCAGGATCGTGATCCAGGACAGCCCCGACTGGAACGCCTCCAGGCACATCCGCTCGTACAGCGCGTCGTCCCCGTGCACCGGGCGGCCCCACTCCGTGTCGTGGTACGCGCGGTAGTCGGCCATCGACTCGGACTCCATGCCCCAGGGGCAGCGCGGCAGTCCGTCCGGGCCGTGCGCCACGCCGCTCATGACGTGGCTCCCTGGGCCGGGGCGCCCGGTTCGTCCGGCCGGTCGGGCTCGGCGGGGCCGGGCCGCACGCCCTTGAGCAGATCCGGGCCGCCGACCGCGGCGGCCTGCGCGCCCGCGAGGGCGGCCTCCAGCTCGGCGATCCGGGAGTCGCGCTCGGTCAGCTCGGCCGCCAGCCGGTCGAGGGCGTCGTCGGTCTCCGCCATGCGGTAGCCGCGGAGGCCGATCGGCAGCCGCAGCGACTCGACGTCGGCGCGGTGCAGCGGCCGGTCCTCGGGCAGCGGATCGGCGATCCGGTCCGGCTCGGCCTCGGTCAGCGCGCCGCCGCCACCGCCGTCACCGCCCACGACGGCGAGCGTGACCGCGCCCACCACCACGACCAGCGCGATGAGAAAGAACCAGAACACGACCATCTCCCCGCAGTGCGCCCATAACCCACCGGCCGGCAACCCATGGGCCGGCGTACGTCATCCGTCCGTCCCGATCGTGCCATGCCGCACTGACAACGGTCCCTCACGCGGGACACCACGGCCCCGCCGGGCCCGGAAGGGCGAGGCCGGGAGGGTTAAGGTCGCTGCCGGACCATGTGAGAAGGAGTTACGGAATGCTGCGGCTGGGACGGCGCGAGTTCGGGGAACACGAACCCGTGATCATGGCGATCGTGAACCGGACGCCCGATTCCTTCTACGACCGGGGCGCCACCTTCGACGACGGGCCGGCGCTGGCCCGCGTCGAGCAGGCGGTGTCGGAGGGCGCTGCCATCATCGACATCGGCGGGGTCAAGGCCGGCCCCGGTGACGAGGTGAGCGCCGCGGAGGAGGTGCGGCGCACGGTGGGTTTCGTGGCCGAGGTGCGCAAGCTCCATCCGGACGTGGTGATCAGCGTCGACACCTGGCGGCACGAGGTCGGCGAGGCGGTCTGCGAGGCGGGCGCGGATCTGCTCAACGACGCGTGGGGCGGGGTGGATCCGGCGCTGGCCGAGGTCGCGGCCCGCTACGGGGCGGGGCTGGTGTGCACGCACGCGGGCGGGGCCGGGCCCCGGACGCGGCCGCACCGGATCACGTACGACGACGTGATGGCGGACATCCTGCGGGTGACGCTCGGGCTGGCCGAGCGCGCCGTGGAGCTGGGCGTGCGGCGCGACGCGATCATGATCGACCCGGGGCACGACTTCGGGAAGAACACCCGGCACTCGCTGGAGGCCACCAGGCGGCTCGGGGAGATGGCGGAGGCGGGCTGGCCCGTGCTCGTATCGCTGTCGAACAAGGACTTCGTCGGCGAGACGCTCGACCGGCCGGTCAAGGAACGGCTGCTCGGCACGCTCGCGACGACGGCGGTCTCGGCGTGGCTCGGCGCCCAGGTGTACCGCGTGCACGAGGTCGCCGAGACGCGGCAGGTGCTGGACATGGTGGCGTCCATCGCGGGCCACCGGGCCCCGGCGGTCGCCCGCCGGGGACTCGCGTAGGCGCGGCGGAACGGCCCGGGGCCGCGCGGCCGACCGCCGGGCGGACGGATACCCGCGACCCCGCGCCCGCGCCCGGGTGCAGGGCGCTCCCGACCGCGCGGCGGACTCAATCCGCCGCGCCCGCCCTCGCGCCCGCGCCCGGGTTCAGGCTCCCGCTTCCTTGGTGACCAAGGCGATGGCCTCGTCGATGTCGTCGGTGATGTGGAAGAGCTCCAGGTCCCGCTCGGCCGCCTTGCCCTGGGCGATCAGCGTGTGCGTCACCCAGTCGACCAGACCCCGCCAGTACTCCGTGCCGAAGAGCACGATCGGGAAGCGGGTGACCTTCTTCGTCTGGACGAGGGTGAGCGCCTCGAAGAGTTCGTCCAGGGTGCCCAGTCCGCCGGGCAGCACGACGAAGCCGCTGGCGTACTTCACAAACATCGTTTTCCGGACGAAGAAATACCGGAAGTCGACCCCGATATTCACGTACGGGTTGAGCCCCTGTTCGAAGGGCAGCTCGATGCCCAGGCCCACGGAGACGCCGCCGGCCTCCGTGGCCCCCTTGTTCGCCGCCTCCATCGCGCCCGGCCCGCCCCCGGTGATCACCGCGAAGCCGGCCTCGGCCAGCCCGCGCCCGATCTGCACCCCGGCGTCGTACTCCACCGAGCCCTTGGGCGTACGGGCCGAGCCGAAGACGCTGATGGCGGGCGGGAGTTCGGCGAGCGCGCCGAAGCCCTCCACGAACTCGGACTGGATGCGCATGACCCGGAACGGGTCCTCGTGCACCCAGTCCGTGGACCCATGGGTGTCCAGCAGGTGCTGGTCGGTGGTCCCCGGCTGCATCTGGTCCTTTCGGCGCACCACTGGCCCCCGGCGCTGTTCGTGTTGTGCGTGCGCTCCTTCGGGGTTCCCCATACTGTGCTCCCTCTGCTGCGGATCTTTGCAGTTCAGGGTAGGCCCACCGGGGTTTCGCGCAGGGACACTTCAGCGAGTCAGCCAGGCGCGGAGCCGTTCCTCCGCCTCCAGTACGGCCGCGGCCGAGACGTGTTCCTCGCGCGTGTGCGCCAGTTTCGGGTCGCCGGGGCCGTAGTTCACGGCGGGCACGCCGAGCGCGGAGAAGCGCGCGACGTCGGTCCAGCCGTCCTTGGCCGCGAGTTCCGCGCCGACCGCGTCGACGAACGCCACCGCGGCCGGGTGCGCGAGTCCGGGCAGCGCGCCGGGCGCGCTGTCGGTCAGGACGACGTCGAAGCCGTCGAAGACCTCCCGCACGTGCGCGAGGGCCGCGGCCTCGTCGCGGTCGGGCGCGAAGCGGAAGTTGACGATCACGGCGCAGGCGTCGGGGATGACGTTGCCCGCGTTGCCGCCCTCGATCAGCACGGCGTTGAGGCACTCGCGGTAGAGCAGGCCGTCGATGTCCGCGTGGCGCGCCTCGTACGCGGCGAGCCGGTCGAGGATCGGCGCGGCCTTGTGGATGGCGTTGTCGCCGAGCCAGTCGCGCGCGGAGTGGGCGCGCTTGCCGGTCGTCTCGACGCGGACCCGCAGGGTGCCCTTGCAGCCGCCCTCGACCTTGCCGTCGGTGGGCTCCAGCAGCACCGCGAAGTCGGCCGCCAGCCACTCGGGGTGGTGGTCGCCGAGCCGCTTCAGCCCGCTGAGCTCCGCGGCGACCTCCTCGTGGTCGTAGAAGACGTAGGTCACGTCGCGGTTGGGGGTCGGCAGGGTGGCGGCGACGCGCAGCTGCACGGCGACGCCGGACTTCATGTCGGAGGTGCCGCAGCCCCACAGCACGCCGTCGGCGTCGAGCCGCGAGGGCACGTTGTCGGCGATGGGCACGGTGTCGATGTGGCCGGCGAGCAGGACCCGTTCGGCGCGCCCCAGGTTCGTACGGGCCACGATCGCGTCGCCGTCGCGCTCGACGCTCAGGTGCGGCAGGGCGCGCAGCGCGTGCTCGACGGCGTCGGCGAGCACTTTCTCGTCCCCGCTCACCGAGGGGAAGTCGACGAGCTGCGCGGTGAGGGCTGCGGCGTCGAGGGACAGGTCCAGTGCGGCGTGATCCATGCGGCCGACTCTAGCGGGGCTCCGGAGCAGCCCGTCCGGCCCTCCCCACAGGACCGCCTCAAGGCCGATATAAGGTCTCATCCAGCACGGAAGATTCTTATGTCTCTCCAGTAACGTATGCGCCATGTCCCGCACCTCCCCCGCACCGCGGGGCCGTTTGCTGCGTCTTGCCGCTGCTTGTGCCGTTCTGCTGGCGCTGGTCGGCTATCTGATCGCCCACTTCATGACGGCGGGTCCGGGAGCGCCCCGCTGCACCGCGGCCTCCGGCGGCAAGGACTTCTCACTCGATCCCGAGCAGGCCGTGAACGCGGCCACCATCGAGGCCGTCGGCTCCGCGCGCGGGATGCCGGAGCGGGCGGTGACGATCGCGCTGGCCACCGCGATGCAGGAATCGGGGCTGCGCAACATCGAGCACGGGGACCGGGATTCGCTCGGTCTCTTCCAGCAGCGGCCGTCGCAGGGCTGGGGCACGGCGCAGCGGATCACCGACCCGGTGTACTCGGCGGGGAAGTTCTACGACCATCTGGTCGACGTGCCGGGGTACGAGCGGCTGCCGCTGACCGTGGCGGCGCAGAGGGTGCAGAACAGCGGCTTCCCGCAGGCGTACGCGAAGCACGAGGCGGACGCCGCGCTGCTCGCCTCGGCGCTCATCGGCCGGCCGTCCGCGTCCTTCACCTGCACGACCAGCCCCTCCGACGGCAAGGCGGGCTCCGCGTCGGCGGTACGGACCAAGCTGCGGACCGATTTCGGCATGGCGCTGCGGCCGGTCGAGGGCACCGGGTCCGGCAAGTCGGCGCATACGGTCACGGTCCCGGTGCGGGACGGCGCCAAGGCGGACGGGACGCAGCGGCGCGGCTGGGAGTTGGCGCGGTGGGCGGTGGCGCACGCGGCGGCGCTGCGGATCGAGAGCGTCTCCTTCGGCGGCCGGCAGTGGACGTCGGCGCATTCCGGCGACGGCTGGCAGAAGTCCGCCGACGCGTCCGCCACGGATGTACGAATCACCACCGCGCAATAGTGCGCCGGGTCCCTCGAAGGCGGCATGCGCGGCACCGCCGAATGAGGTGTGCAACCCGTCGTGGTGACGCGTACTCAATCGAGTCAACTCCCTTGCGAATCAAGGGGTGTGACGTTTCCTCCGGCATTCCGAGGCCGCCACTTTTGCCCGGTTTTCGGCAGAGCCGATAATGCGACGCATTGCACATTCTTTACCTTGGCGCACCGCAACCTTCCGGGGACTCACGCGGTAGTCACTGCGTCCGATCGCCGGACAGCAAGCGCCCTTATCTCTCCCGTAAAAGGAGCAACATGTCTCTCCCCCTCACGCGTCGGATCGCCCGGGCCGCGCTTCTGGTCGCAGCGGCAGCTCCCGTGATCGGCGCGGCCGGTGCCGCGAGCGCGGCGGCCATGCCGAGCGCCCCGGCCCTGGGCGGGCTGTCCAGCGTCGACGGTGCCAACCTCGGCAACGCGGTGGACGGCGCCTCGCAGAAGGCTTCCAACGTGGCGGGCGACGCCGGCAGCAAGGCCGTGAAGAAGGCCGTCCCGGCCGCGGGCAAGGTCGTCGGCAAGGCCGGCAAGACCGCCCTCCCGGCCGCGCAGAAGGCGGCGGGCGACGCCGGCGGCCTCCTCGGCAGCACCGCCAAGGGCGCGACCGAGGGCGGCCTGCCCACCAGTTCGCTGCCGGTCAAGAGCCTGCCGCTGGGCAACTGACCGACCGCGGGCGGCCATGCGCGTCCGCGCGCGCATGGCCGCACAGCCGAAGGGGCCCGAGGAGCGTCTACTCCTCGGGCCCCTTCGTACGCGCGTCCCCGGGCCCCCTCGTACGCATGAAAGGGCGCCCCGCGCGCGTACGGCGCCCCGCGCGCGTACCGCCCAGAAACTCGGCGCGCCCCTTGAAGGGCGCCCCGCGCGCGTACCGGCCCGTACGCCCGGGCGGCCGTCGGGCGGGCTACTCCGCCAACCGTCGCACCGCCGCGTCCACGCGCTCGTCCGTAGCCGTCAGGGCGACCCGCACGAAGCGCTCGCCCGCCGTCCCGTAGAAGTCGCCCGGCGCGACGAGGATGCCGCGCTTCGACAGATCGCCGACCGTGTCCCAGCACGGTTCGTCCCGCGTCGCCCACAGGTACAGCGACGCCTCGCTGTGCTCGATCCGGAACCCGGCGCCTTCGAAGGCCGCCCGCAGGACGGTCCGTCGGCGCGCGTAACGGGCGCGCTGCTCGTCCACGTGCGCGCGGTCGCCGAGCGCCACCGCGGTGGCCGCCTGCACAGGCGCGGAGACCATCATTCCGCCGTGCTTGCGGATCTGGAGCAGTTCCCCGAGCACGGCCGCGTCGCCGGCCGCGAAGGCCGCGCGGTAGCCCGCCAGGTTGGAGCGCTTGGAGAGCGAGTGGACGGCCACGATGCCCTCGTACGAGCCGCCGCAGACATCCGGGTGCAGCACGGAGACCGGGTCGGCCTCCCAGCCCAGCTCGATGTAGCACTCGTCGCTGAAGATCAGCACCCCGTGCTCGCGCGCCCACGCCACCGTGCGCCGCAGCTCGTCGGCGCCGAGCACCCGACCGGTCGGGTTCGAGGGCGAGTTCAGCCAGAGGAGCTTGAGGCCCGCGGGGTCGAGCTCCCACGGGTCGTCGTAGACGACGGGCTCCGCGCCGGCCAGCCGCGCGCCGACCTCGTACGTCGGGTACGCCAGGCGCGGGTAGGCCACCTTGTCGCCCGCGCCGAGCCCCAGTTGGGTCGGCAGCCAGGCCACCAGTTCCTTCGAACCCACCACCGGCAGCACGTTGGTGTGCGCCAGGTCCCGCGCGCCGAGCCGCTCCGCGCACCAGCCGGTCAGCGCGGAGCGCAGCGCGGCCGTGCCCCACACCGTCGGATAGCCGGGACTGTCGGCCGCGTCGGTGAGCGCCTGCCGGATCACCGCGGGGACGGGGTCCACGGGCGTGCCGACCGACAGGTCGACGATGCCGTCGGCATGGCCGACGGCCGCCGCCTTGTACGGTTCGAGCCGGTCCCACGGGAAGGTGGGAAGCCGGGCGGAGACTGCGCCCACGGTGCTCTCTTTCCTTACGTCGTACTCAAACGCCTCGGTCCCGCGCGGCGGGCATGCCGTGCGGGACCGGGGCGGCGCGCTTCGTACCGGCTTACTGGTTCTGCGGGCCCAGCGCGGCGATGAAGGGGTGGTCGCGCTCGATCAGGCCGAGCTTCGAGGCACCACCGGGCGAGCCGAGCTCGTCGAAGAATTCGACGTTCGCCTTGTAGTAGTCCTTCCACTCCTCAGGAGTGTCGTCCTCGTAGAAGATCGCCTCGACCGGGCAGACCGGTTCACAGGCGCCACAGTCGACGCATTCGTCCGGGTGGATATACAAGGACCGGGAGCCCTCGTAGATGCAGTCGACGGGGCACTCCTCGATGCACGCCTTGTCCTTCACGTCGACACAAGGCTGCGCGATGACGTAGGTCACGCTGTCGTTCCTCCTCGGTAGGGCTCATCTCGCGCGGGAGCGCGGCGTCGTCGATGCCCGCACCTAGTATCTCCGTTCCCGGGCAAGAGACGCACAAGAGGGGTGGAGAGTGCTGTGGAATTCACCACGGGCGGACGGTTCGAGGTTCGGATCACCCCTGCTGATGTGGGGAAAAGGGTATCGGTGCGGCGCGTCATCGACACCAGTGGGATGGCGGAGAAATTCACCGACACTGTCGGCGTTCTCACATCCTGGGCAGGCGGTGTGCTGCGGATCACACGGAGAACCGGTGAAACCATCCCTGTGGACGAGGCGACGCTGGTCGCGGGCAAGGTCGTGCCCCCGACGCCCGCCCGGCGCCGTACCCCCGCCACCAACGCCGAGGAACTCGACCGGGTAGCCGCCCGCGCCTGGCCGCCGGTGGAGAGCGAGCGCCTGGGCGGCTGGCAGCTGCGCGCGGCGGCCGGCTTCACCCGGCGCGCCAACTCGGTACTGCCGCTGGGCGATCCCGGACTGCCGCTGGACGCCGCGCTGCACCGGGTCACCGAGTGGTACGCGGCGCGGGGGCTGCCCCCGTACATCCAGGTCAGCGAGGACACGGTGGGCGCCGGCCGGCGGCTGGCGGACGCGCTCGCCGAGGCGGGCTGGCACTCGGAGGGGTCCGCGCTCATACGGATCGGGGCGCTCGCGCCCCTCGCCGACACCGGCGCGGACCTCTCGTCCGTGGCCCTCTCACGGGCCCCCGGCGCGGACTGGCTGCGGCGGTACGGGCGTCTCACCCGGCACGGCCCCGAAGCGGCCGCGGTGCTGGGCGGCGGCCCGTCCGTCTGGTTCGCGACGGTGCCGGGCGAGGCCGGCGAGGCGCCCGCCGCGATCGGCCGGTGCGTCGTGGACGGCCGCTGGGCGGGGTTCACCGCCATCGAGGTCGACCCGGAACGCAGACGCCTCGGGCTGGCCTCGGCCGTGCTGGCGGCGCTCGCGGACAAGGCGCTGGGCGAGGGCGCCTCGGCGGCGTATCTCCAGGTCGAGGAGGAGAATGGGGGCGCACACGCGTTCTACGACCGGCTGGGCTTCATCACCCACCACCGCTACGACCACTGGCGTGGCCCCGCCTAGGAGTGTGCGGGTCCACCGCCCCGAGTGGGTACGAGGCACATATGTACGACACCACCGGCCGACGGCAGCGGTTCGCGGAGGCGGCGCGCGAGAAGCGTCCCGACCTCGCGCTGCTCTGCCTGCTGCTCGCCGCCGAGGCCGATACCGGACTGGACGAGTCCGGCATCGACGCCGCACAGATCGAACTCGACCGGCTGGCCGGGCAGCTGCCCGCGCTGGCCTCCGCCCGGCTGCGGCCGGAGCCTGCCAGATGGGCCCGCGCGCTGGCCGAGCTGCTCGGCGAGCACCATGGCTTCCAGGGCGGCCCTTCCGACTACCGCCGGCTGGAGTCCTCGCTCCTGCACGAGGTGCTGCGCAGGCGGCGCGGGCTGCCGATCCTGCTGTCCGTGGTGTGGCTGGAGGTGGCTCGGCGGGCGGGCGCTCCGGTGTACGGGGTGGCGCTGCCCGGCCACTTCGTCATCGGGTTCGGCGATCCGTACGGGCCGCACGCGCTGGCCGACCCGTTCGACGGCGGGCGGCCGCTCTCCGACGACGACGCGGGGCTGCTGGTGGCGGGCGCGACCGGCGCGCCGCTCTCCCCCGCCATGCTCTCCCCGGCGGAGCCGCTGGAGATCGTGCAGCGCATCCTGAACAACATCCGGGCCTGGGCCACGGCCCGCCCGGAGCGGAGCGACGTCCAGCTGTGGGCGGTCGAGCTGACGCTGCTGCTGCCCAGCCACCCGGCCCGGCTCCGCTACGAGCACGCCCAGCTGCTCGTACAGCGCGGGGACTTCACCGGCGGCGCCCGTGAGATGGAGGAGTACGCGGAGGTGATCGCGGCCATGGAGCCGAGCGCCGCGGAGTCCGTACGGCGCCAGGCACGCTCGGCGCGGGCGATGCTGAACTGAACCCGATCAGGGACCCGATCAGGGGCACGGTTCAAAACCCGGGCCGGATCGGCGCGCAGGGCCTTCCGTCAGCGCCGCCCGCGTGCGTTCCAGGCGTCGCACGCCCGGCCGGGGAGATGGCACAGGCTCAGGCGGCCTGGGCCTCCTCCGCCACGAACGGCACGTCCACGGCGCGCGGGGCGCCGGCCAGGCGCTGGGCGCCCTCGGCGCGCCGCACCACCAGCACCGCCACGTCGTCCCGCAGCTCCCCGCCCGTGTACGCGTCCAGGTCGGCGCGGAGCGTGCGGGCGAGGTCGGCCGGGCTCAGGTGCGTCCAGCCGGCCAGCCGCTCGCGGAGCGGGTAGAACTCCCCGGCCGCGTCGCGCGCCTCGGTCACCCCGTCCGTGCACAGGACCAGCCAGTCGTCCGCGTGCTGCGCCATGTCCACGGCCCGGCGCGGCCGTCCGGTGAGCGCGGCCAGCCCCAGCGGCAGCCCGGCTTCGAGCGGCAGCCGCTCCTCCACCTGGTCGCCGCGGATCAGGTAGTAGGGGATGTGGCCGCAGGACAGCGCCCGGCCCTCGCCCGGCGCCGTCATCTCCAGCAGCAGCGCGGTGACGAAGCGCTCGTCGGCGCCGGTGCGGGAGAACGCGTCGTTGTGGCGGACCAGCGCGGCCTCCAGGTGTTCGGCGACGTCCTCCAGGTCCCGTTCGTGGTACGCGGCCTCGCGGAAGGAGGTGAGCACGGCGTGCGCCGCGCCGATCGCGGGCATGCCCTTGCCCTGTACGTCGCCGATCACGATCCGCAGGCCGTACGGGCTCTCGACGGCCTCGTAGATGTCGCCGCCGACCCGGGCGCCCTCCTGGGCGGAGTTGTAGAAACCGGCTACGCACAGCGACCCGGCGTCGATGGGCAGGTCCCGCAGGAGAGTGCGCTGCACGGCGTCGGCGACCATACGGGTGCGGTCGTAGACGGCCTCGCGTTCCAGCAGGGCCCGCGAGAGCGACATGGCGCAGACGCCGATGAGCAGCGCCGCGAAGAAGGCGACGAGGGTGCTGGCGGTGGACCAGTCCGGCGCGACCACGCGGTACACCAGCGTCTGGGCGGCGGTGTAGACCGCGGCGACGAGGGCGGTGCCGCGGTAGGAGCAGCGGCGCGCGGCGATGAGCGGGGCGACGCCGGCGAACATGATCACGCGCAGTTGGGGGCCGGTGCACGCGTCGGCCACGGCGAGCGCCACGATCGAGGTGACCAGGAGCGCGGCGACGAGTCGCCCGCCGTCGGGCGAATGCTCACGGGGCATGGCGGCGGCGGATTCCTTCCTCATACGAGCGGGATACGAGCGGGCGGCCGGACTCGCACGCGCGACTCCAGTATGGATTGTCCCGCGCCCCGACCACGGCACGTAGGGACATAAGTCCTCACTGGCCCCGGCGCGGCCAGGGCCGGCCCGGCGTGCCCGGTGGATCAGGGCGGCTGCCCGGTGGATCAGGACGCGGCGTCGGACGCGGCGCATCGCGAGGCGGAGGAGTGTCCGTATACGGAATATACGCGGACGTTCCGGTGACGCGGCGAGGCGCCGCGGCCGTCGTCGCACGCCTGAGGGGGCGGCCCTCAGAGCCAGCCCTTGTCGCGGGCGATGCGGACGGCCTCGGCGCGGTTGCGGGCGGTGGTCTTCTGGATGGCCGTGGACAGGTAGTTGCGGACGGTGCCGGCCGACAGGTGCAGGGCGGCGGCGAGTTCCGCGTTGGTCGAGCCGTCGGCGCAGGCCCGCAGCACGTCCTGCTCCCGGTCGGTGAGCGGGTTCGCCCCGTCGGTGAGCGCCGCGACGGCCAGCGCGGGATCGATCACCCGCTCGCCGCGCAGCACGCGGCGCAGGGCGTCGGCGAGCTGCGCCGCGGGCGCGTCCTTGACGAGGAAGGCTTCGGCGCCGGACTCCATGGCCCGGCGCAGATAGCCGGGCCGCCCGAAGGTCGTGAGGATCACCACCTTGATCCCGGGCAGCTCCCGCCGGAGCAGTACGGCCGCGTCGAGTCCGGACATGCCGGGCATCTCGATGTCGAGCAGCGCCACGTCGGGCCCGTGCTTCCGCGCGGCGTCCAGCACCTCGTCGCCGCGCGCCACCTGCACGGCGACCTCGATGTCCCCCTCCAGCCCCAGCAGCGCGGCCAGCGCCTCGCGCACCATCGACTGGTCCTCCGCGAGGAGGACCCTTATGCGTCTGGCGGGCCGCTCGCCCCCGGGGTCGGTCATGCACGCAAGCGTAGCCAGCGGCGCGGCCTCCCCTTCCCGGAGCGCTGTCGGGCCGTGCGGTCAGGGCCCGTCCCCGCGGACCGCCGCGGACCGGCGGCTCTCCGCCCGTACGGTCAGGGCCCCACCTCCACATCCGGAGCGGCGGGGGCGGCGCGGCGGGACAGCGGTACGAACGCCCGCAGCACGAAGCCGCCGTGCTCCCCCTGCCCCGTCTCCAGGCGGCCGTCGGCGAGCTGGAGCCGTTCCGAGAGGCCCGTCAGCCCGTTCCCGTACTCGCCCCCGGGCCCCCGGCCGTCGTCCGCGACGGTCAGCCGCAGCTCGTCGCCGTGCTCCTCCAGCGTCACCGTGCAGCGCCGCGCGCCGCTGTGCCGCACCACGTTGGTGACGGCCTCGCGCAGCGCCCAGGCCAGCGCGCCCTCCTCGTCCAGCGGCAGATCGGGGTGGTCGGCCGGGGCCCGGGACAGGTCGCCGTTGATGCCCGCGGCGGCCAGGGCCGTACGGGCGCCCGCCACCTCGGCCTCCAGGGTGGGCCGGCGGAAACCGCTCACCGCCTCCCGTACGTCCACGAGCGCCTGCCGGCTGACCCGTTCGATGTCCGCGACCTGCTGGGCGGCGCTGTCGGGGCTGGCCGGGAGCATCCGCCCGGCCAATTCGCTCTTCAGGGTGATCAGGGAGAGCGAATGGCCGAGGAGGTCGTGTAGGTCGCGGGCGAGCCGCAGGCGCTCCTCGTTGGCGGCGAGATGGGCGACGGTGGCGCGGGCCTCGCGCAGCGCCTGGGTCGTACGGACCATCTGGCGCACCCCCATCATCGCGAAGCCGCCGAGGAAGGAGGGGATCAGCAGGGCCGCCGTCATGGTGCCGGCGTCGCCGTCCATCAGCAGCCCCACGGAGATCAGTACGACGGTGACGAGCGGGACCGCGATGCGGGCTCCCCGCATCGGCAGCACCGCGCCGCAGGCGACGGAGACGTAGACGCAGAGGACCAGCCACGGCCCGCCGAGGGTCAGCGCCAGCACGATCCCGAGCGCCATCAGGGCGGCCAGGGCCACGAGGACGCGGGCCCCGCGCAGTGCGGGAACGGTGTGGCGGAAGACGAGGGCGAGATAGCCGGAGACGAACGCGAGCAGCCCGGCCCAGCCGAGCACGGTGCCGGTCGCGCTGTGGTGGCCGTCGAGCAGATCGGAGACCGGCGCGGCCATATAGGCCAGCCAGATGCCGATCCACAGCAGCTTGACGAACGACTGCCGGAGGTTCTTGGGCTCCTGGGCTATGGCGAGCCCCCGGCTGATCTCCTCGTCCTCCTCCGTCAGGTACTGCCACAGCCTGCCGCTCGCCCGCGAGCCGTTCCGCTCTCCCCGTCTGGTCATCCTCGCGCCCTCTCCGTCGGCCGTCAGGCCTTGCGGGTGTCCTTGCGGTACAGCCAAGCGGCGGCGCCGGCGAAGAGCACGAGATAGACGGCGAGCAGTGCGATGTCCTTGGCGTGCGGCGCGTCGCCCAGCTCGATGGCCTGGCCGAGCCCGGCGTACGCGTGGGTGGGCATCCAGTCGGCGATGTTCTGCAGCCACTGCGGGAAGGTCGTGGTCGGCATCCACAGGCCGCCCATGACTGACAGGCCGAAGTAGATGATCATCGTGATGGGGCGTACCGCGTCGCCCGTGGCGAGGTAGCCGACGGCCACGCCCAGCGCGGCGAAGACGATGCTGCCCGCCCAGATCGCGACGACCAGTGCGACCCACTGCCAGGCCGCGTCCAGCCGCACGCCCTTGACCACGACGGCCACCAGGAAGACGACGACGATCGACGGGAGCGTCACCACGGCGGCCGAGGCGATCTTCGCGGCCACGTAGCCGCGGCCGGGCAGCGAGGTCAGCCGCAGCTGCCGCACCCAGCCCTTCTCGCGCTCCCTGGCGATCCGCTCGCTGTTGCCCATCAGGACGGCGGTCAGCGAGCCGAAGGACGCCATGGACACCATGAAGAGCAGCGGCAGCGACAGATGGGTGTCGCCGACCGTCTCCGAGGTCGCGCCGCCCGCGATCAGCAGATAGAGCGCCGAGGGGTACAGCACCGAGAAGAACATGAACTTCTTGTTGCGCAGGGTGCGCTTGATCTCCAGGTTGATCAGGGTGTTCATCGGTTGTCCCCCTCCTCGGCGGTAGCGGCGTCGGTGATCGCTATGAATGCCTGCTCCAGGCCGAGCCCGGCGACCTCAAGGTTGCGCGGGTACAGCCCGAGCCCGAAGAGCGCGTGCACCGTCGCGTCGGCGTCGTGCGACTGGATGCGGACCGTACGGCCGGACACCTCCACGGCCGACAGGCACGGCAGTCCGCGCAGCACCGTCTCGTCGATGCGGCCCTCCAGGTCGAAGACGATCCGCCGGGCGCCCGCCTTCGCCTTGATCTCGGCCGCCGAGCCGTCCGCGAGGACCCGGCCCCGGTGCAGCACGATCACCCGGTCCGCGATGGCGTCGGCCTCTTCGAGGTAGTGCGTGGCGAACAGGACCGTACGGCCCGCCTGCGCCTGTTCCCGCATCGCGCCCCAGAAAGCCTGGCGGACCGTCACATCCATGCCGGTGGTCGGCTCGTCGAGCACGATCAGGTCATTGGGGCCGGCCGTCGCGAGCGCGAACCGCACCCGCTGCTCCTGGCCGCCCGAGAGCTTGTTGACCATGCGGTCGGCGATCTCGGTGATGCCCGCGCTCTCCATCACCTGCTCGGGCGGGTACGCGCGCGGGTGCAGGTGGCACGCGAGCCGCACGATCTCGCGGACCTTCACGTCCTCCATCAGGCCGCCGCTCTGGAGCATCGCGCCGACCTTGCCCCGCGCGATGGCCTGCTGCGGCGAGGTGCCGAAGACCTCGACGGTGCCGGAGTCCGCGTTGCGCAGGCCGAGCAGCAGGTCGAGGGCCGAGGACTTGCCCGCGCCGTTGGGGCCGAGCAGCGCCACCGTCTCGCCCGGGAAGAGCTGGAAGTCCAGGTCGCAGACGGCGCGCACGCTGCCGTAACTCTTGTTCACATTGCCGAAGCTGACCACGGGAGCGCCGGTGCGGCGCTCGTCCCCCGTGAGTTCGATCGCTGAAGTGGTCATGCGGACCACCTTCGCGTACGCGGGCGGCGCGCGGCAGTGTCAGCGGTCGTGAGCTGAAGATGACAGATGTCATGGGTCGCGCCGTGACCGAGCCCCCGCACCGGGCGGTGCGGGGGCTCCTGCGGTCGTGCGGTACGGCCTTCGTCAGGTGCCGTTGGTACGGCCTCGTCAGGTGCCGTTGACCGGGATGACGCCGACGCGCTCGCCGGGCGTCTTGCCGAGCAGCGCCTTGCCGAGGGCCACCGCGACGTCCTGCGGGGTGACCGGGGTCTTGGCGCCGTTGCCGCGCTGGATCTGCACGCCCTGGAAGGTCGTCCCGTACAGCTGCTTGAGGACGGGCAGGTTGTAGCTCTGGACCAGCTGCCCGTTCACCACCTTGACCGAAAGGATCTTCGGCAGCGACAGCGCCGGGCTGAACGGGATGCTGTGCGCGGGGTCGGTCTGGACGGTGACGAGACCGGACATCGCGGGCTTCGCGAACTCCTTCATCATCCGGTCGACCTCGGCGTTGCTGACCGCCGGCTGCCGGTTGGCGCTGGGCAGCGCCGTGACCTTGTCCTGACCGGTGGCCGCCCGCTGGCGGTAGGCGTCCGTCACGGCCGCGATGGCCTTCTTCGTGTCCAGCCCCTGGTGCGCCTTGCCGTACACGGGCACGGCCTGGCCGGGCTCGAACTTGATCGTGCCGTCCTTCGCCCCGGCCGTGCCACCGGCCAGCGTGTTGAGGGCGGAGGTCATCTTCTCGTCGTCCGCGACGATCTGCGGCTCGGCGTGCCGGGTACCGCCGAACAGCGAGCCGATGACGGTGACCGGGTTGTACTCGCGGCCCGCCACGCCGCGCACGGTGGCCTGGGTGTCGACCGTCAGGCCCGCCACGGACGGCTTCAGCTCGCCCTGCTTGCCGGCGACCGACACCTTCAGGGGCGCGGTCTTGCGGTTGCCCAACGCCTTGTCGAGCTTCTGGACCGCTGCTTCCTTCGTGCTGCCGCCGATGTCGACGCCGAGGACGGTGGTACCGGCCGGCACGTCCGAGTGGTCGAGCAGCAGTCCCGCGCCGTACGCGATGCCGACGAGGGCCACGAGCCCGCCGCCGAGCAGCACGATCTTGGAGCGGCCCTTCTTCTTCGCCTTCTTCGGCGCGGCCTTCGCGGCGGCCGGGGCGGGCGCGGCCGTACCCGGCTTGGGCGCCGGGACCGCGACGCGCGGGGCGCCGCTGTCGACCGCGCCGGCGCCGGCCTGCCCGGGCGCGCCGGAGACCTGGCCGTCGGCCATCGCCGCCGCCGGGAAGAGCGGCTTGGCGCGGGCCTCGGAGGGCGGTACGACCGGGATGCCGCTGACGAGGGTGTCGCTGGACGTACGGTCCGTCGAGGCGCTCGCCGCGCCCGGCGCCGGTGCCTCCGCGCCGAACGGGGGCTTCCCCTCCTGCCCGGCGGGGGCCTGCGGCGTCAGCCGCGCGGTGTCGTCGGCGCGCGGCGGCGCGCCGCTCCCGGAGCCCGAGCCGGGTGCTGCCCCGGCGCCTGCGGCGCTCCCGGCGGCCCCGCCGGGACGCGAGCCGAAATCACTGCCGAGGCCGGCGTCGGGGCCGGAGCCGAAGGGGAAGCCGGAGCCCGTACCCGGACCGGCTCCCGCACCCGCACCCGCGCCGAAGCCCGCACCGGGGCCGCCGGAGCCCGCGCCCGAACCGGAGACCGGGCCCGGGCCCGTGCCCGAACCCGAGCCGTAGGCCGGGCCGGAGCCCGTCCCCGTGTTGGAGCCGAAGCCCGTACCGGGCCCGCCGGAATCGCCGCCGGTGCCGAAGCCCGTACCGGATCCGCCGGTGCCGCGCCCCGCGTCCGGGCCGGAGCCGAAGGGCTGGCCCGAGCCGGGGGCCGTGCCCGCCGGGCGGGCGGGCGGCGTGCCGGGGAAGCCGCTCGGCGGCTGTACCCGCGGGGAGCCGGCCGCCGGGGTGTCCGTACGGGCCGGGGGCCCGTCGGAAGAGAACGGGGAGCCGACGCGGCCGCCCATGTCCGGGGCCTGGAACTCCTGAGTGGTCTCGGCCGCCGCGGCCGGCCGCGGGGTCGCACCGGTCGTCGAGGAACCCGAAGCCCCCGACGGCGCGGCGGGCTTGCGCGGCGCGAACCAGTCGCTGGTCTTCTCCTTCTGCCCCGGGCTCTTGCCCTGGCCCTTCCCCGGATTCTGGCCCGGATTCTGGCCCGAGCCCTGCCCCGGAGCCCCTGGCGCGCCCGTAGGCGCTCCGGCTCCGGGCCGCAGCGGGTCGGACTCCGGGCGCGGCCCCGGCGTGGCCGGCGGCACCGCGGAGGCGGGCGCGCCCGGCGTGCCCGGCGCTCCGTGCCTGGGGGTGCTGCCCGTACGCTCGCCGTCCTTGCCGGAACCGGCGGCGTTGCCGCCCCCGGTCTGGGTCGGGTCGTCAGCGACCGGCGTGCGCATCACGACCGGCGGGATGGGCCGCGAGCCCGGGATGTTGATCCGAATCCGGGTGGTCAGCGTGGTCTCGGTCTTCGGCTCCTCCGGCTTGGGTGCCACGGTCGGCTCCTCTGCGCCTGCGCCGACTTCGTCCTGCGTGGGATGCAGCGACGGATACTGGCGGGCTCCGTACGGCGGGGTCCCCGACGGGTACGCGGTGCCACCGCGCCCCTGGGACCCAGAGGACGAACTGTCAGATTCACGGCTCAATGCAGGTTCTCCCAGTTAGCTCCGCCGCCCGTCATGACCTCGTGCGGGCGGCTCGGCGGCGCGCACCACCATACTGGCCACCGCACACGCGTACTTGACGTCCGCCGGGCCGCCGTCGAGGGCGGGGGCCGGGTAGGGGGTTCGGCGGACCGACCTCCGTAATCGGACGTCAAGCGGAAAACGTCACGTCACTTACCAAGTCGGGCTGTCGATCTGTCCGGTTGCGCCGCTTTCGGGAGCGTGGCACACATCACAGCCGCGAACATCCCGCCGAGCAGGAAAACGTAGGTGCCGAGCCCCGCCCCGAAGAGGAAGTCTCCCTCCGGCCGGGTCGCGGTCAGCAGCAGCACGACGATCAGCCAGCCCGCGCCCGGCGCGGCCCCGCCGGCCCGGCTGCCGGTCGCCTTCACCCCGCCGTAGCACAGGGCCGCCAGCCCGAGCAGGGCGAGCAGCAGCCCGCCGGGGAACCAGCCGGCCTGTACGAGCGCGCCCGCGATCCCGACCAGCGCGCCGAGCACGAGCAGGCCGAGGAACGCGGCGATCCGCCCCGCGGTCATCGGCTTGGCCAGGCCCGTACCGAAGACCGCGCGAGCGGCGTCGGCCGAGGCCCCGGCGGGCCGGCCGGACGCGCCCGGCCCACCGGACTTGCCGGTTCCGCCGGGCGTGCCGGACTTGCCGGACGCGGCCTTGGCGCGCTTCGCGCCGTCACTCGCGGCCATCACAGCGCCACCCCCGCGAACAGGTCGTCCTCGCGGGACGCGCCGGCCGCGCCTCGTACGAGCTGGTAGTACTCCGTCGAGAAGAGCGGCTGTCCCAGATCGTTCGAGAGCGCGAAGAAGGGGCCGTCCACGGCGATCTGGGTGGCGTGGGCGCGCATCGCGGCGGTTTTGGCCGCGCTGTGCGCCGAGCCGTCGATCGCCGCCGTGATGTCCGCGTCGTCGACGACGCCGGGCACGTCCTCGGTGGAGGCGATCTCGGGGAAGGGGCTCTCCTTCCCGGCGGCGCGCAGCCGGGCGAATCCCTCCTCGATGACGGAGAGCGGTACGCGGTTCCAGTAGATTTTCGCGATCGTGTGGGCCGCGCCGAGGTCCGGCCGGAAAGCGGGGTCGGCCGCCAGATCGGCGGCGCGCATCGCGACGCGGTGCGCCTGGATGTGATCGGGATGGCCGTAGCCGCCCTGCGGGTCGTAGGTGATCAGCACCTGCGGCCGCACCTCGCGGATCACCTCAACGAGGTACCCGGCGGCCTCGTCCGGTTCCGCCTGCCAGAAGGAGCCCGGGCGCCCGTTCTGCGGAGCGCCCATCATCCCGGAGTCCCGGAACCGGCCCGCGCCCCCGAGGAAGCGGTGGTCGGTGACGCCCAGCGCCTTCATCGCGGCGGCCAGCTCGCCCACGCGGTACGGGCCGAGCTCGTCGTCCCGGTCGGCGGCGAGGTGGGCCAGTTCGGGCGGGATCACCTCGCCCTCCTCGCCGAGGGTGCAGGTCACGAGCGTGACATGGGCGCCCGAGGCCGCGTACGTGGCCATGGTCGCGCCATTGTTGATCGTCTCGTCGTCCGGGTGGGCGTGCACCAGGAGCAGTCGGCGGGCCGGAAGGTCACTCATGGGAACAGCGTACGAGCCGCGCGGCGCCACCGGACGACGGGAACCGGCTCACCGCCCGATCAGAACTTGAGGTTGCCGATCATCCCCGCGACGTTCGTCGTCAGCTGATGGAGCGTCGGGGCGACGGACGAGCTGGCCAGGTAGAACCCGAGCAGCATGCAGACCGCCGCATGACCTGCCTTCAGCCCGGACTTCCGGACCAGCAGGAAGACGATGATCGCCAGCAGCACCACCGCCGAAATCGAGAGTGCCACAGCGGTTCACCTCCAGGGACGCGCGGTCGGATGGACAGCCTTGAACGCAGGCATGGGGAAGCCAAGGAAATGCATACCCACTATGCGCGAGTGATCATAACTTTCCGTACGCGCGCATGAGTCGGTGCACGGGAGCAGAACGGGGCGCACACGCACCCCGGCCTCGGCATCCGCACCCGGCGGATATGCCCCCGTCCGTAGGCCAGTTGATGTTTCAAACGACAAGATCACGTGCAGAGAACCCCGTACTGCGGCCGAAACCGTAGGGACAGGGGACGAAACGTAGGGTCGGACCATGACCTTTCCGCGGCAGCACGCCCGTACCCAGCGCTTCACCCTCGGCGCCCCGCGCGCCTTCACCGTGTCCCCCGACGGTTCGCGCGTCGTCTTCCTGCGCTCCCGGACAGGCACCGATCGAGCGAACGTCCTCTGGGTCCTCGACCTCGACGAGAACCGCGAGTACCCGGCGGCGGACCCGCACACGCTGCTCGGCGGCGCGGGCGAGCGGCTGTCCGCCGAGGAGCGCGCCCGGCGCGAGCGCACCCGCGAGGGTTCGGCGGGCGTGGTGGGCTACGCGACGGACGCGGCGGCCGAGTCGGCGGCGTTCGCCCTCTCCGGCCGGCTCTTCGCCACCGACCTGCGGTCCGGCGCGGCGCGCGAACTGCCCGTGCCCGGGCCGGTCGCCGACCCGCGCCCCTCCCCCGACGGGCGGCACATCGCCTACGCCGCGGACGGCTCGCTGCGCGTCGTCGCCGCGGACGGCACCGGCGACCGCGCCCTGGCCGGGCCCGACGGCCCCGAGGACCCCGCCGTCTGGGGCCTCGCCGAGTTCATCGCCGCCGAGGAGATGGACCGCTACCGCGGCTTCTGGTGGTCCCCCGGGAGCGACGCGCTGCTCGCCGCCCGCGTCGACGACTCCTCCGTGCGCCGCTGGTGGATCGCCGACCCCGCCAACCCGGACCGCGAGCCCACCGAGCAGGCGTACCCGGCCGCCGGCACCCCGAACGCCGAGGTCGCCCTCGCCCTGCTGCGCCTCGACGGCACCCGTACCGACATCGTGTGGGACCGCGACCGCTACCCCTACCTGGCGCGCGTCCACTGGTCGGCGGACGGGCCGCCGCTGCTCCTCGTCCAGGCCCGCGACCAGCGCTCCCAGCTCCACCTGGCCGTGGACACCGAGACCGGCGCCACCCGCATGCTGCACGCCGACGAGGACCCGGTGTGGCTGGATCTCTTCCCCGGCGTGCCCGCCTGGACGCCGGACGGCCATCTCCTGCGGATCGCGGACGAGGGGGGCGCGCGGGTGCTCGTCGTCGGCGACCGCGCCCTGACCGGGCCGCAGTTGCACGTGCGGTCCGTACTGGACGTGGGCGGCAACGACGTGCTCCTCGCCGCGTCCGCCGGGCCCGAGGCCACCACACCGGAGACCGGCGAGGTGCACGTCTACCGCGTCAACGAACTGGGCGTGGAGCGCCTCTCGCAGGGCCGGGGCGTGCACTCGGCCGTACGCTCCGGCGCCGTCTCCGTCTTCCTCACCGCGTCGCTGGAGCGCAGCGGGGCGGCCGTCGAGGTGCTGCGCGACGGCAAGCGGGTCGCCACCGTGGACTCGTACGCCGAGCAGCCCGAGCTGACCGCGCGCCCGGAGCTGACCGAGGCCGGGCCGGACCGCATCCCCTGCGCCGTCCTGCTGCCCACCGGCTACCGCGACGGCGACGGCCCGCTCCCCGTCCTCATGGACCCCTACGGCGGTCCGCACGGCCAGCGCGTCGTCGCCGCGCACAACGCGTATCTGACCTCGCAGTGGTTCGCCGACCAGGGGTTCGCCGTGGTCGTCGCCGACGGCCGGGGCGTCCCGGGCCACTCGCCCGCCCGTGAGAAGGCCATCCGCGACACCATGGCCGACGTGGTCCTCGACGACCAGGTCGCGGCGGTACGGGCGCTCGCCGACCGCTACCCGCTGGACCTGGGCCGGGTCTCCATCCGCGGCTGGTCGTTCGGCGGCTATCTCGCGGCCCTCGCGGTGCTGCGCCGCCCGGACGTCTTCCACGCGGGCGTCGCGGGCGCGCCCGTCACCGACTGGCGGCTGTACGACACCCACTACACGGAGCGCTATCTCGGCCACCCGGACGAGCAGCCCCAGGTGTACGCCGCCAACTCCCTCGTCACGGACGAAGGGCTGTCGGGCGCGGCGGCGGAGGTCCGGCCGCTGATGATCGTGCACGGCCTCGCCGACGACAACGTGGTGGCCGCGCACACCCTGCGGCTGTCCTCGGCGCTCCTCGCGGCGGGCCGGCCGCACGAGGTGCTGCCACTGTCGGGCGTGACGCACATGACGCCGCAGGAGCAGGTCGCGGAGAATCTGCTGCTGCTCCAGGTCGATTTCCTCAAGCGGTCGCTGAACATCGGCTGACCCTTCGGCCGGCGCGCGCCCCGGCCGGCGCCGGGAGCGCCGTACGGCCCGTACGCCCCGTGCGGCCCGTGCGGCCCGCGAGGCACCCTGTTCCGCGTCCCACCCCGTCGGCGCAGTGCGACGGGTCGGACGCGGGCAGGGGCCCGCCCATCCAGTCGCCGGAATATCTCAATACCCCTTGCGCACCTCGCTATTCAGTTCGCCGCCGCGTACCGAAAGCCATTGTCAAGCACGCCCGCACCTCGATCTGCACAACCTTCGCTCAAGATACGAAGGAACATCGCATCCGCTGCTGACGCCCTCTTGACCGGCCTATGACTTCATTGCAAAAGTCCGCTCAACTCGCGGCGCACACAGCGCCCGCGACGGCTCCACGAGTTGACAGTGCGGACGACCAGTGCGGACGACCAGTGCGGGGGCTTCACGCGATGACGAGTCCTTCCCAGGCCGCGGCGGCGGGGGCCGGCGGCGCCTCCCCTCTCGACCCGCTGAACGTCACCCCGGGCGGCGGGGATTCGGGAAAACTGGTCGGGCGGTCGCCGGGCCAGTTGATGTGGCGGCGCTTCAAACGCGATCGCACGGGCGTCGTATCGGCGTTCGTCGTCCTGTTCTTCCTGCTCGTGGCCATCGCCGCGCCGCTGATCTCCAAGGTGTACGGGAAGGACCCGACGACGACGTACGGGCTCGACAAGCCGGGTCTGCTCAATGAGTTCGGGTATCCGATCCAACCGAACGGCGGCATATCCGGAGAATTCTGGTTCGGCATCGAACCGACGCTCGGCCGGGACGTGTTCACCCAGCTCGTCTACGGAATCCGCACCTCGCTGCTGATCGCCACGATCGCCACCCTGCTCTGCGTTGTCACGGGCGTGCTCATCGGGGTCACCGCCGGTTATATCGGCGGCCGGACCGATTACTTCCTGGGCCGCTTCATCGATCTGCTGCTCGCCTTCCCCAGCCAATTGTCCTTCGTCGCCTTCACCCCCGTCGTGTACTCCCTCTTCGTCAGCCCGGAGAAGGAGACGCCCACCTATCTGCGGGTGGTGACGCTGATTCTGGTGCTGTGGCTGCTCGGCTGGATGGGGATGGCCCGGCTGCTCCGCGGCCAGGTGCTCAGCCTGCGGGAACGGGAGTTCGTGGAGGCCGCGAAGGTCACCGGGGCCGCGCCGTGGCGCATCATCACCAAGGAGCTGCTGCCCAATCTGTGGACGCCGATCCTGGTGCAGACGACGCTGATGCTGCCGACGCTGGTCACCGTGGAGGCGGGGCTGTCCTTCCTCGGCGTCGGGATCGTCGAGCCGACCCCCGACTGGGGCCGCATGTTCAAGGCCGGCGCCGATTACTACGAGAGCGACCTCACCTACATCTTCTTCCCGGGCATCGCCATGATTGTTTTCGTGGTCGCCTTCAACCTGCTCGGGGATTCGGTCCGGGACGCATTCGACCCGAAAACGAACCGCTAGGCGACGCCACGGATATCGGCGTCACGGTATCGACGCCACGGATATTCATCCGACACCCCTAGGCAGGAGCAACGAATCATGACTTCGTCTCCCCAGCACAGAGCCCGGCTCGCCGCCGTCGCTCTGGCCACCGGAGCCCTCGTGCTCACCGCCTGCAGCAGCGGCGGCGGCGGGGGCGGTGGCGGTGGAAAGGAACAGGGGCCGTCCGGGGACAAGAACAAAGCCTCCAACTTCACGATCGGCACCGAGGCCGATTCGAAGGGCCCCGCCCCCGAAGTGCCCGGCGCCAAGAAGGGCGGCGCCGTCACCGTCCTCCAGCGCGACGCCTTCAACCACCTCGACCCCGGTCAGATCTACTACTCCGACATGCTGACCGCCCAGATGCTCTACAACCGCTCGCTCACCTCCTACAAGGTGGACGTCTCGGGCAAGGCCAAGGTCGTCGGCGACCTCGCCACCGGCCCCGGCACCCCCTCCGACTCCGGCCGGACCTGGACGTTCAAGCTCAAGGACGGGCTGAAGTTCCAGGACGGCTCGCCGATCACGTCGAAGGACGTGCGGTGGGGCATCGAGCGGCTCTACGCCGACTTCGAGACCGATGGCCCGATGTACATCCCGCAGTGGCTCTCGGGCGACGGGACCTCCTTCCGCAAGGCGCTGCCGGACGGCCCGTACAAGGGCAAGCACCTGCCGTCCTCGGTGCTGGACACCCCGGATGCCAAGACCGTCGTCCTGCACTTCCGCAAGCCGCACGCGGACACCCCGTTCGCCACCGCGATGCCCAACATCGGGGCGGTGAAGGCGGCCAAGGACACCCAGCGCAAGTACGACAACGCGCCCTTCTCCTCCGGCCCGTACCAGGTGGCGGACTTCAAGGTCGGCAAGTCGCTGACGCTGGTGCGCAACCCCAACTGGGACCCGGCGACTGACCCGATCCGGCACCAGTACGCCGATCGCTTCGACATCGGCTTCGGCCACCAGCCGCAGGACCAGACGCGGCGCACCCTGGCGCAGCAGGGCGGCGACAAGAACTCGATGTCGTTCTCCAACGGCGTCGACCCGGGCATGACGCAGAACGTCCTGGACGACGCCGGCACCAAGGCCCGCCGCTTCGTGGAGATCCAGCCGTACGTCGACTACATCAGCTTCAACATGACCCGGCTCAAGGACGTCAAGGTCCGCAAGGCGCTGGCCTACGCGATGCCCAACGCGCAGATCCTCCAGCAGAACGGCGGCACGACCGCCGGCACCATCGCCACCAACTACCTGTCCCCGGCGATGAACGGCTACCGGGCCACCGACCCGTACGGGAAGAAGACGCACCCGGCCGGCGACGCGGAGAAGGCCAAGGCGCTGTTGAAGGAGGCCGGGAAGGTCGGCCAGGAGATCGTCTACGCCTACCGCAACACGGACGTGGAGCAGAAGGTCGCGGTGGTGGTGACCCAGGCGCTCCAGAAGGCCGGTTTCAAGGTCCAGAAGAAGGAGGTCGACGCCAATACCTGGCGGACGGCCACCTCCCAGGTGGACAACAAGTTCGACATCTACCGCTCCTCGTGGGGCGCTGACTGGCCGGTCTCCTCGACGGTCGTGCCGCCGCTCTTCGACGGACGGCAGATCGCGGACGGCAGCCAGAACTACGGGCATCTGAACAACCCGCGGGTCAACGCCGAGATCGACCGCATCAACGCGATCACGGACATCAAGCAGGCCGCCCCGCAGTGGGCGAAGCTCGCCGACAAGATCTTCACGGAGGACGTACCGGGCGTCCCGACCTTCTACAACCGCCTCTTCTCGCTGTGGGGTTCGGGGCTCGGCGGCATCAAGTACATGCCGGTGTACGGCACGGTCGACCCGACCAGCGTCTTCGTGAAGTAGCACCGGCCGCACGCGCGTCCGGGCCCGCCGCCCACCCCGGCGGGCCCGGACGCCCCCGGCCCCCGTCCGCCAAGGCCGCGCGCCCCTACCGGAACGCGCCCGCACCGGAAGAACCGCGATGCCATGCTTCGATTCCTAGCCCGCCGCTCGCTCGGCGCGCTCGTCATCATCCTGCTGATCAGCGCGATCACGTTCTTCCTGTTCTTCGCGCTGCCCGCCGAGCCGGCCCTGATGTCCTGCGGCAAGAACTGCACGCCGGACGCGCTGGCCGTCATCAACAAGAACCTCGGCCTGGACCAGCCCGTACCCGTCCAGTACTGGCACTACATGATCGGCATCTTCGCGGGCCGCGACCTGACCGTCGGCCACTGCCCGGCCCCCTGCTTCGGCTACTCCTTCTCCAATCAGCAGCCGGTCTGGGGCACCATCGTCGACCGCTACCCCACCACGCTCTCGCTGGCGCTCGGCGGCGCGTTCGTCTTCCTGATCGTCGGCGTCGGCTTCGGCATGATCGCCGCGGCCCGGCGCGGCACGGTCGTCGACAAGCTCTTCAGCTCGCTGTCGCTGATCGGCAACTCGCTGCAGATCTACTTCGTGGGCGTCATCGCGCTCGGCCTCTTCGTCAGCGGCGGGCTGCGCATCCTGGACGAGCCCGGCTACCACCCGTTCACGGAGAACCCCGGCAAGTGGTTCATGGGGATGCTGCTGCCCTGGCTGGTGCTGTCGATCATCTTCGTCGCCAACTACACCCGTATGACGCGCTCCCAGATGATCGAGCAGCTGAACGAGGAGCACGTACGGACGGCGCGGGCCAAGGGGCTCTCCCGCCGCGCCGTCTTCTTCCGCTACGCGTGGCGCGGGGCGCTGGCACCCATCGTCACCATCTTCGGCATCGACCTCGGCTCGCTCTTCGGCGGCGCCATGATCACCGAGTTCACCTTCAACCTGCACGGTCTCGGCAGACTCGCGGTCTCCTCCGTGACCGAGACGGACCTGCCGACGCTGATGGCCGTGATGCTCGTCGGCTGCACCGCGATCGTCATCGCCAACATCATCGTGGACGCCGCCTACGCCTTCATCGATCCGCGCGTGCGCCTCGCCTAGCCGAGCCGCTGCTCCGCCGACCCGCCGACCCGCCGAGTCACCCAGCCGCCCAGCCGCCCCCAGGAGCCTGGAGTACCACCGACGTGACCACTGTGACCCAGCCCGGCGCCGCCGGTCCCGCCCCGGACGCGGGCCCGGACCCGGACGACGCGTTCCTGTCCGTACGCGACCTGTACGTGCGCTTCGGCACCGAGGACGGCGTCGTCAAGGCCGTCGACGGCCTCTCCTTCGACCTCGCCCGGGGCCGCACGCTGGGCATCGTCGGCGAGTCCGGCTCCGGCAAGTCCGTCACCAACCTGACCGTCCTCGGGCTGCACGATCCCCGCAATACCGAGGTCAAGGGCGAGATCCGGCTGGACGGGGAGGAGTTGACCGGCGCCGGGGAACGGACCCTGGAGCGGCTGCGCGGCAACAAGATGGCGATGATCTTCCAGGACTCGCTGACCGCGCTCTCGCCGTACTACACGGTGGGCCGCCAGATCGCCGAGCCGTTCCGCAAGCACACCGGCGCCTCCCGCCGGGACGCGCGGCTGCGCGCGATCGAGATGCTGGAGAAGGTCGGCATCCCCAACCCGGCGCTGCGCGTGGACGATTACCCCCACCAGTTCTCCGGCGGCATGCGGCAGCGCGCGATGATCGCCATGGCGCTGGTCTGCGATCCCGAGCTGCTGATCGCGGACGAGCCGACCACCGCCCTCGACGTCACCGTGCAGGCGCAGATCCTCGACCTGCTCAAGGAGCTTCAGCAGCAGACCGGTTCGGCGATCATCCTGATCACCCACGACCTGGGCGTGGTCGCCAACACCGCCGACGACCTGCTGGTGATGTACGCGGGCCGGGTCATCGAGCGCGGCACGGTCCGCGAGGTCCTACGGGCGCCCCAGCACCCGTACACCTGGGGGCTGCTGGGCTCGATGCCGCGCCTCGCCTCGAACGTGGAGGAGCCGCTCACACCGATCCCGGGCGCGCCCCCGAGCCTGCTGTCCCCGCCGCCGGGCTGCCCCTTCCACCCGCGGTGCGGCTTCGCGGACGACGTGCCCGGGGACCGGTGCCGTACGGAACGCCCGGAACTGCCGGCCGCCCGGGGCGCGGCCTGCCACCTGACCGCGGAGCAGAAGCGGACCACCTTCACCGAGCAGATCAAACCCCGGCTGGGCTGAGGAGCGACTATGAACGAGATCCTCGTCGCCGAGGGGCTGACCAAGCACTTCCCCATCATGGGCGGCTTCCCGATCAAGCGGCGGGTCGGTGCGGTGCAGGCCGTGGACGGCATCGACCTGACCGTACGGGCCGGGGAGAGCTTCGGCCTGGTCGGCGAGTCCGGCTGCGGCAAGTCCACCACCGGCCGGCTGCTGACCCGGCTGCTGGAACCGACGGCCGGGAAGATCAGCTACCAGGGGCAGGACATCACCCACGCGGGCCGCAAGGCGCTGGCCCCGATCCGCTCCGAGATCCAGATGATCTTCCAGGACCCGTACTCGTCGCTCAATCCACGGCAGACGGTCGGCACGATCATCTCCGGCCCGATGGAGATCAACGGAGTCGACCCGGCGGGCGGCCGGGAAGCGCGCGTCCGCGAACTCCTGGAAATCGTCGGCCTCAGCCCCGAGCACTACAACCGCTTCCCGCACGAGTTCTCCGGCGGCCAGCGCCAACGCATCGGGGTGGCCCGGGCGCTGGCCCTGGACCCCAAACTCATCGTCGCCGACGAGCCGGTCTCCGCCCTGGACGTCTCCATCCAGGCCCAGGTCGTCAACCTGCTCCAGGAGCTCCAGCGCGAACTGGGCATCGCCTTCCTCTTCATCGCCCACGACCTGGCCGTGGTCCGGCACTTCTCGCAGCGCGTGGCCGTCATGTACCTGGGCAAGATCGTCGAGGTGGGCGCCCGCGACGACATCTACCAGCGCCCCCGCCACCCCTACACCCGCGCCCTGCTCTCCGCCGTCCCGGAGGCGGCCCTGGCCGACGAAGAAGAGGCCCCCCGCCAGCGCATCCGCCTCGCGGGCGACGTCCCCTCCCCCGTACAGCCGCCGTCGGGCTGCCGCTTCCGCACGCGGTGCTGGAAGGCCCAGGACGTATGCGCCCAGGAGGCACCGCCGCTGGTGCGTATCGAGGGGAACCGCGAAGGCCATCTGTCGGCGTGCCACTTCCCGGAGGCGCCGACGATGGAGATCGACCAGGACGTGGTCCTGGACCCGGCGCTGCGGGCGAAGGAGGGGGGCGGGCCGGGGGAAGGCTGACGGGAGAGGACGGAGTTCCGTCAGCGGCCCCGTGCGGTGACGAAGGCCGATGCGAGGAGGGCGTGGCGGGGGTGGGTGTTCTCCTCGAAAACCTCCTCGGCAGCCTTCGGGGCCCGGCGCGGGAGGGCCGGGCCCCGGCCCTCAGCCCTTGCCGAAGTGCACCGCCGGGAAGGCGCCCGCTGCGCTGAGGGTCGCGGAGAAGCCGCCGGCCAGTTCGATGAGGCGCGCGGTGGCCACCGGGCCGAGGTGGTCGTACGGGGCGGCGGCGAGGCGGTCGGTGAGCGCCTCGGCCTCCTCGCGCAGGGCCGTGCCCGCCTGCGTGAGGTCGCCCGCCTCGTCCAGCAGTCCGCGCTCGCGCAACTGGTCCCGGGTGGCGGCCCACTGCTCCGCGGACCATCCGCGGGTACGCATGAACAGTGCCGATGTCGGCGCCTTGCCGGTGGCGTTGTGCAGGACCAGCGCCTCGATTCCGGACAGGCCGGCGACCGCGAGGGCGGCGAGGTGACCGTCACCCCGGTGCTCGCGCAGCAGCGTCGCGGCGTGCCACAGGGCCAGGTGCGGTTCGTCGGGTATCGGGAGGCCGGCGTTGGCGGCGTAGAGCGGCCGTCCCTCTCGGCGGCAGGCTTCGGCGGCGCGCAGCGCCAGTCCGGCGGCCTCGGTCATGTCCGTGGACGTGAGGATCTCCTCCCCGAGCAGCCGCCGCAGCGTCCGGTCCGCGCCGCGCAGCCGTGCCGTGAGCACTTCCTCCGGCGTGGCGACGGTCCACGCGGCGGGTATGTACCGCTGCACGTGCTCGTGCCGGAAGTTGTAGAACGTCGCTGTGACGGTGCCCGCGCCGACGGCCCCGAGCGGTGCCGCGCGGCTCGCGAGGTAGATCATGGCTCCGCGCTCCAGCCCGAGCGCCGCGAGTTCGTCCGCCGGCTCGGGCGCGAAGTACACGGATGAGTGCAGAGGGTTGACGGCGTGGTGGCAGTGGCGAGCCGTGCTCGCCTCGAAGGTGGTCATGCTGCGGCTCCGGTGTCGGTGATCAGGTGTGGTCGTGTGGTCGTGCGGTCGTGCGGTCAGGCGGTCGAGGCGCATCAGGCGGTCGAGGCTCATCAGGCTTCGTCCGCGGGTTCGTGGTGGGAGCACTCGGTCAGTGCGGCCGCGGTCCGGGTGAGGTGCTGGGTCAGGACCCCGGCCGCGGCGTCGGCGTCGCGGGCCAGCGCCGCCTCCTCCAGCCGGCGGTGTTCCAGGGCGCCGTCCCGGTCGGGGTCGCGCTGCGCCGACCAGCGGCGGGCCAGTTCGCTCGCGGTCCACATCCGGTCGAAGGTCTCCAGCAGGACGGGGTTGCCGCAGCCCTCCAGCAAGGTGCGGTGGAAGACCCGGTGGGCTTCGGACCACGCGCCGCTGTAGTACTCGCCCTCCTCCGGTACGTACGCCGGGGTGCGGGCCAGCCGGTGGTGGGCGGCGCGTACCCGGGACTCCCAGTCGAGGTCGCCGCGCTCGACGGACATGCGCAGCACGACCGGTTCGACGGTCCGGCGAGCCTCCGCGACCTCCTGCCAGCGGCGGTCGGAGAAGGCCGGGACGGCGAAGCCGCGGTTGGGCAGCCGGTCGGCCAGGCCCTCGCCGGCCACCCGTACGAGCGCCTCGCGCACCACGGCCAGGCTCACGCCCTGCTCCTTGGCGAGGTCCTGCGGCTTGAGTGCGTCGCCGGGGGCGTACTCCCCGCGCATGATCGCGTCCCGCAGGTGTGCGTAGACCTGCTCGGAGAGCATCTGCTTTCCCGCCGGGGGCGAGGTGTGGGTCTTCTGCGTCATGCCTACACAATAGACGATCGAGAAGATAATCGATTATTGATGTTATGGTCGATCTCGGAAGTGAGCGAAACGATGACGGCGCCTCCGGCCCGCTACGACGGGACCGCCGGCCGCATCACCGCCACCCCACAGCCCTGCACGGCCTGAAAGGAACGACGCCATGAGCGCCAACGACCCCTTCGCCCGCCTCCCCGAGGCGGCCTCCTTCACCGTCACCAGCACCACCGTCACCGACGGCGCCGCCTGGTCGATCGAGCAGTACTCCGGCCTCTCCGGCATACCCGGCGGGAAGGACGCCTCCCCGCAGCTGTCCTGGAGCGGCGCCCCGGAAGGCACCAAGAGCTACGCCGTCACCGTCTACGACCCCGACGCCCCCACCGGCTCCGGGTTCTGGCACTGGGCGGTCGCCGACATCCCCGCCACCGTCACCGAACTGCCCGAAGGCGCCGGCGACGACACCGGCTCGGGCCTGCCCGAAGGCGCCTTCCAAATCCCCAACGACGCCCGCGCGGCCCGCTTCATCGGCGCCGCCCCGCCGGCCGGACACGGCCCGCACCGCTACTTCACCGTGGTACACGCCCTCGACACCGACACCATCGGCATCCCCGCCGACGCCACCCCGGCCGCCCTCGGCTTCACCATGGCCGGCCACATCCTCGGCCGCGCGGTCCTGACCGCCACCGCCGAGACTCCCGCCTGACCAACGGCTACGGGACCCGCCGAGCGCGACCGGGCCCTCTACGGGGCGGCGCTGAGGACCACGGCGAACGGGCTGGCCGCTCACCCCACCTACGCCGTCGCCCCGGGCGCCAGGCCCGTGGCCGGGCACGAAGGGGCGTCCGAAGCTGCGGGAAACAGCTCGGTCACACCCCTGGAGTCCCGCGAGTTCGCGAAAACTGAAGGTAGGTCAGCGGGAATCCGCGGGGTGGGCACCGCCATTCTGGTGGTCGGGCCCGTGGGTTCAGGGGGAACACGCTGGGTCAGGTACCGCGCCGCGTTCGCGGTCCGTAGCGACGCGTAAGTCGGCACCGGCCGCCCGCGAACGCGGAAAGCCCCCGCTCGTCCACCGTGGGGGTGGGGACGGCGCGGGGGCCCGCGGGTGAGCGCGTGCGGTGCGCGCTCAGTGACTGCTCAGTGGGCGAAGCCCCAGTCGAGCATCTTGGTGGCGTCGTCGAAACGACCCGTGTCGTCGCGGAGGATCGCGCCGACCAGCGTGCGGTTGTCGCGCTTGGCGGCGAAGACGACGCAGTAGCCGTCCTCCGGGCCGCTGCCGGTCTTGATGCCCAGAATGCCGTCGTAGCTGCCCAGCAGCTCGTTGGTGTTGTTCCAGGTGTAGTACCGGGTGTGGCCGTTGGCGGCCGGGGCCTCGGTCTTGTACTGCTTGTTCTTCACGACGTCGGCGAACACCGGCTGCAGCATCGCGCGCTGGCCGAGCTTGGCCAGGTCGCGGGCGGTGCTGTGGTTGTTGCCGTGCGAGATGCCGTCGTACGTGTCGAAGTGCGTGCCCTTCATGCCCAGCTGCTGCGCCTCGTCGTTCATCTGCCGCACGAAGTCGGCGATCCGCGCGTCCTCGGTGTTCCCGGAGCCGAAGTTGTCGGCCAGGGCCCGCGCGGCGTCCGAGCCGGACGGGAGCAGCATGGCGTGCAGCATCTGCTTGACGGTCAGCTTGTCGCCCGTCTGGAGATCCGCGCTGCTGGCGCCGACCTTCTGGACGTAGTCCCGGTACTCCTGCTTCACCTCGATCTGCCGGTTGAGCCACTCCGGGTGCTTGAGCACGATCAGGGCGGTCATGATCTTGGTGGTGCTGGCCATCGGCACGCTCTCGTCGGCCTTGGCCCCGCCCCACATCGGCCGCTCCTGGCTGCCGTCGCGGGCGTCCAGCAGGAAGGCGTGGTCGGCCTTGATCTGGGGAGCGGCCTGGTCCTTCGGGTCCTGCGCGGCAGCGGCCTTGGCTGCCTTCTCGGCCCTTTCCTTGGCAGCCTGCCGCGCCGTCTGGGCGTGGTCGGACTGCTGCTGCCCGTGCTGCGCCGCCTGGCCGTGCTGCGCCGTCTGGTCAGGGTGCGACTGCCGCTGCGCGTCCTGCTCGTGGCCGGCCGGGGCGTTGGCTTCGCCGCTCTGCTGGCCCTTCTCGTCTACGGAGTGCGCGGTACCGGGGGTGGCCGCCTCTGCGAGGCCGGCAGCGCTGATCGGCAGGGCGGCGCCGACGAGTGCGACCATCGCGACCCGGACCCCGGTGCGGTGTATCCGGTTGGGACGAGCGTGGGAACCCATGGGCATCCCTTCTCCCGGCGCGGGACGCCGGTATGTAGTTGAAACATGGTTCACGTTGAACTTACTTGTGTGATGACAGCGACTGTCAAGCGAGCTTTGTCATAGCCGCGTAACGGGGTTCACCCCTCGTGGAGATGTTGTGCAGGTGGCCTGTGGGCCCTGTGAGGTCGCTCGCGCGCGGTACCCGGCCGACTCCCCTGGGGCACAGAACCCCCGCCCGCACCCCTCCATTCGGCACTGGTCGCCAACTCCTGCGCATTGAGCCCCTTTTGTCCGTTCACGGCCCAGGTGTGCCCGGCCGCACAGACGGCTCTGCCCTGTCGGCCGCGCTCGGCAGGGACGGACGACCCCGCCCGTGAGGGCGGGGCGCGCAGGACCCGGCGACCGACCCGCGAGCAGGCGGCGCCGCCTTTCGCGGAGCGCTCCGCGTGTGCCTACGATCCAGTCAGGGTTGCAGCGCTTCGCTCAGCCGTTCGACTTTCTGCCTCGTCGTAGCCACCCGACGGGCAACGAGCCGAGCAGGACGCCACACGTGTAAGGAGCAGAAGGTCATGACACGACCAGAGTCCGGCAAGAGGCTCATGGGCTGGTCCACCGCCGTCACGTTGCTGGCGGCGGCGCCGCTTCTGGCAGCGTGCTCGGGCGACTCGCAGTCCCCTTCCGCCTCGCACTCCTCTTCCGCTTCGCACAGCGGCAGCCCCTCCGCCTCGGCCGGCGCGTCGGACGGCACCGGCACGCCGTCGGACGGCGGTTCCAGCGCACAGGCGGGCGGCCGGCCCACCGTGCCCGCCGCGGTCGGCGCCTGGGTCAGCGCGGTCATCGAGAAGGACGCGAAGCAGGCGTGCCTGCTCTCCGTGATGCCGGGCAGCGACTCGGCCCCGAAGGTGGCCGGCACCCCCCAGAAGTGCGACGCGGCGATGACGCAGAAGCTGGCCGCCGGCCTGAAGGCCATGAGCAAGGCGTTCACGCCGCAGAACGCCTCCGGCAAGCCGGCGGTGAAGGTCAACGCGCCCACCCCCAAGGGCGACAAGGCGGTCGTCCCGACGGCCGAGATCACCGTCGACGGAAAGCCCCTGCGGGCGATCATCCTGTCCCGCTCGCACGGCGTGGACCCGAAGACCTTCACGGCCAAGGTGGAAGCCGAGAAGGTCGACGGGAAGTGGTACGTCGGCGACTTCGACCTCGACAGCGGTCATCAGACGCACCGGCCGCAGCAGCGGTAGCCGAGGCGCGGCGTGATCTCCCGGTCATCCGGGAGCGCGGGTACCGCGCGGTGCGGGACGCGCGGCGATGAGGCGCAGGTCTGAGGTCCGCTGCGGATCTGACGCAGATCCAACGCAGGTGGGGCGCAAACCCGGCCCAGGTGCGACGCAAGTGGGGCGCAAACCCGGCGCAAGCCCGGCGCGGATCCGGACCAGATCCGGCGGAAGGGGAGGTCGACACGACCAGCCCCGTCACCGGGCACGCCCGCCGCCAGCGCCGCGCGAGCGCGGAGCGGTCCGGCCGAAGTCGGTGGTCAACCAGTGCTCGATGGATTCATCGGGGAATTCGTGGGGCTGGTATGTGCCCTCCACCGCGGAGATGCCGGTGATCCGGTCGAGACGGAAAGTGCGCCAGTCGTCCCGGTCGACGTCGAAGGCCACGAGATACCACTGACCGACGCGCAGGAAGTGGCGGTACGGCTCGGCCAGGCGCGTCGACGGCCGGTCGTGCTGGTCGACGTAGTGGAACCGCACCCTGCCGCCCTCGGCCACCGCGTCGGCGATCACGCCGACGGTCGCCGCCTCGACCGCGGCGCCGGGCTGCTGCAACACCTCGGTCGCGAGGTCGGTCGCGGCGGCGCGGCGGCGCAGCGGGCGGGGCAGAACCTGGTCGAGCTTGAGCAGGGCGCTCGATGCCACCGTCTCCTGGGGAAGCCAGGCGCGGATCAGGTGCAGCCCGGCCACCAGCGCCGTGACCTCATCGGCGGTGAACAGCAGCGGCGGGATCTTGATCCCGGGGTCCAGCCGGTAGGCGCTGCCCGGCCCCGGGCGGGCCTCGACGGTGTACCCGAGCCTGCGGAGCCGCTGGACGTCGCGCCGTACGGTACGGACGCTCGTACCGAGCCGTTCGGCCAGGTCGGCGGCCGTCCACTCGCCCCCCGGCCGCAGCAGGGTCAGCAAGGTCAAGGTCCTGGTCGTCGGATCGGGGTCCATGTGCTCAGCCTTCCCGGAGAGGCGGACGGTTTCAGGCCGCCTCTCCTCCTAGCCTGAAGTGCCCGAAGCCACGGCACCGGATGCGAGGAAGTCATGCGAATCGCTGTCACCACCCCGACCGGCAACGTCGGCCGCCACGTCGTCGCCACGCTGGTACGCGCCGGGGTCCGGCCGCGCGTTCTGCTGCGCGATCCCGGCCGGCTGCCCGCCGGTCTCCGGGACGAGGTGGACGCCGTGCGGGTCGACCAGTACGACGCCGACGCGGTGGCGGCGGCCACCGAGGGCGTCGACGCGCTGTTCTGGGTGGACCCGCCCTCCGACGGCGAGGATCCCCTCGCCGACTACGCCCGCGCCACCGGCAGCGTGGTCCGCGCCGTCACCGGCAACCGGATCGGCCGCGTCGTCTTCCAGAGCAGCGTCGGCGCCGAGAAGCGTCACGGTGCCGGTGAGATCGACGGCTTGGCGCACACCGAAACCGCCCTGGACGACACCGGCGTCGACGTCACCCACCTCCGCTGCGGCTACTTCTTCACCAACCTCGAACTTCAGCTCGCCGCCCTACGAGCCGGTGCGCTCCAGGTGATCCTGCCCCTCGACCAGCCCATGGCCTGGGTGTCGCCCCGCGACATCGCCGAGGTGGCCGCCACCCGGCTGCTCTCCCCCGCCTGGTCCGGACGGTGCGTACAAGCCGTCCACGGGCCCGCCGACCTCACCTGGCGACAGGTCGCCGAGATCCTCACCGCCGCCACCGGCCGTCGGATCGGCGTCGAGCGGATCACCGACGACGCCATGCGCGCCCAGCTCCACCAGGTCGGGATGTCCGACGGGCTGGTCGAGGCCGTCCTCGGGATGTCGACCGGCCTCCGCGAGGACTTCGTGCCCGAACAGCGCCGCACCGTCCGGACCACCACTCCGACCACGCTCGGCGCCTGGGCCTACGACCGCCTCCGGCCCCGGATCGCCGACGCGCCGTCGTGAGGCGTGAGGCGTGAGGCATGAGGCGAGAGGCGCGAGGCGTGAGGCGTGAGGCGCCGGCCCAGTACGTACGTCGAGTACGTCCACACGCCGAGTACGTCCGTACGCCCGGGGGGCGATCGCGCCGACTTGGGAAAGTCACACCCGTACGAACAGCCCGAAACCTACCCCCCGGCCGACGCCCCCGACGCTCCCGACGCCCCCCGCCCACCAGCCCCGCCCCGCGCCGTATCGACAATCCGCCGCTCCTCCGCGAAGTGGCACGCGGACTCGTGCGCCGCGGGGCCGCCCCGCTCCCGGAACACCTCCGGCACCGCCAGCGCCGGCACCTCCTCGGCGCACCGCGCCTCCGCCTTCCAGCACCTGGTGCGGAAGCGGCAGCCGGACGGCGGGTTGGCCGGGGACGGGACGTCGCCGGAGAGCAGGATCCGTTCGCGCCGGGTCCGCGCCTCCGGATTCGGCACCGGTACGGCGGACAGCAGCGCCTGTGTGTACGGGTGGGTCGGGTGCTCGTAGATCTGGTCCTCGGTGCCGATCTCCGCCAGCCGTCCCAGATACATCACCGCCACCCGGTCGGCGATGTGCCGCACCACGGACAGGTCGTGCGCGATGAAAACGTAGGAGAGGTCGAACTCGTCCTGGAGCCGCTCCAGGAGATTGATGACCTGCGCCTGTACGGACACGTCCAGCGCGGAGACCGGCTCGTCGGCGACGATCACCTCGGGGCGCAGCGCCAGGCCGCGGGCGATGCCGATGCGCTGCCGCTGGCCGCCGGAGAACTGGTGCGGATACCGGTTGATGTACTCGGGGTTGAGCCCGACCACGTCCAGCAGTTCCCGTACCTTGCGGCGGCGGTCGCCCTTCGGGGCCACCTCGGGGTGGATCTCGTACGGCTCTCCGATGATGTCGCCGACCGTCATCCGCGGGTTGAGCGAGGTGTACGGGTCCTGGAAGACCATCTGGATGTTGCGCCGGACCGCCTTCAGCGCGCGCCCGGAGAGCCGGGTGATGTCCTCGCCCTTGTAGAGGATCTGACCGCTGGTCGGCCGCTCCAGGTTGACCAGCAGTTTCGCGACCGTCGACTTGCCGCAGCCCGATTCCCCGACGATGCCGAGCGTCTCGCCGCGGGCCAGCCCGAAGGAGACCGTGTCGACCGCTCGTACCGCCCCGACCTGCTGCCTCAGCACGATGCCCCGCGTCAGCGGATAGAGCTTGGCGAGGTCGCGGACTTCGAGGATCGGTTCGGTACGCGCCGGGGCCGCCTCGCTCTCCTTGGTCAGCTCAGGCATCGGCGAGCTCCTCCTTCCAGAAGTGGCAGGCGCTGGCGCGGCCGGGCAGCGGCGCGCCGTCCTCCTCGGCGACCTCGAACAGCGGCGGCCGGTCCGTACGGCAGATGTCCTGGACGCGCGGGCAGCGCGGGTTGAAGGGGCAGCCGGGGGGAATCGCGACGAGGTTGGGCGGCAGCCCCTTGATCGCGTAGAGCTCCTGGCCCTTCTGGTCGAGCCGGGGGATCGAGTCGAGCAGACCGCGGGTGTACGGGTGCGCGGGCCGCTTGTACAGCTCGTGCACCGGCGCGGTCTCCACGATCCGCCCCGCGTACATCACCGCGATCTTGTCAGCGACATCCGCCACCACACCCAGGTCGTGGGTGATCAGAATCAGACCCATGTTGTACTCGCGCTGAAGCTCCGCGAGCAGATCCATCACCTGCGCCTGCACCGTCACGTCCAGCGCGGTGGTCGGCTCGTCCGCGATGATCAGATCCGGCTGGAGCGCCAGCGCCATCGCGATCATGATGCGCTGGCGCATACCGCCGGAGAACTGGTGCGGATAGTCGCCCACGCGCGCCTTGGCGGCGGGAATGCGCACCCGGTCCATCAGCTCGACGGCCTTCGCCCGCGCGGCCTTGCGGGACGTGCCCTGGTGCACCTCGTACATCTCGCCGAGCTGGGCGCCCACCGAGGCCACCGGGTTCAGCGCGGAGAGCGCGTCCTGGAAGATCATCGCCATCTTCGCGCCCCGCACCTTGCGGCGCGCCTCGCGCCCCATCTTCAGCAGGTCCTCGCCCTGGAAGAGCACTTCCCCGCCCGTCACGAACCCCGGTGGGGAGTCGAGGATCCCCATCACGGCCTGCGCGGTCACCGACTTCCCCGACCCCGACTCCCCCAGCACCGCGAGGGTCTCGCCCGCGTCGACGCTGTAGGAGACCCCGTTGACCGCCTTGGCCACGCCGTCCCTCGTGCGGAACTCGACCTGGAGGTCGCGCACGTCCAGCAATGTCGTCATCCGACGTCTCCTCAGCGCAGCTTGGGATCGAGGGCGTCGCGGACCGCGTCGCCGAGCATGATGAAGGCGAGCACCGTGATGGACAGCGCGCCGGCCGGCCACAGCAGCATGTGCGGGGCGTTGCGGATACGGGTCGCGGCGTCCGAGATGTCGATGCCCCAGGAGACGGTCGGCGGCTTGAGCCCGACGCCGAGGAACGACAGGGTCGCCTCCAGCGCGATGTACGTGCCGAGCGCGATGGTCGCGACGACGATCACCGGGGCGACGGCGTTCGGGGTGATGTGCCGCAGCAGCAGCCGTCCGTTGCCCGCGCCCAGCGCACGCGCCGCCTGCACGAAGTCGTTCTGCTTGACCGTCACCACCGAGCCGCGCGCGATGCGGGAAATCTGCGGCCAGCCCAGCAGCACGATGAAGCCGACCACCGGCCAGACCGAGCCGCCGGTGACCACCGACAGGGAGACCAGGCCGCCCAGGATGATCGGGATGCCGAAGAAGACGTCGGCGAGCCGCGACAGCAGCGCGTCCCACCAGCCGCCGAAGAACCCGGCCAGGCCGCCGAGCACACTGCCCAGCAGCGCCGCCCCCGCCGTCGCGCAGATGCCGACGGTGATCGACGCCCGTGCCCCGTACACGACGCGGGTGTAGACGTCGCGGCCCTGGGTGTCGTAGCCGAAGGGGTGGCCGGGCGAGGCGCCGCGCTGCGCCTTGGAGAGGTCCGCCCGGTACGGGCTGCCGCTCGCGATCAGCGACGGCCAGATCGCGACGACGACCAGGAAGAGGATGACCAGCGCGGAGATGATGAAGATCGGGTTCCGGCGCAGGTCGTGCCAGGCGTCCGACCAGAGGCTGCGGGCCTTGAGGGAGGGGTCGCCGGGCGCGCCGCCCGTCCCGCCCGGCCCGCCTTCGAGGCTCGCTGCCTCGCTGATGGCGAGCTCGGCGGTGGCGCCGTCGCCGTGCGAGACGGCTTCCTTGGGAACGTACGGGTCAGGCATAGCGAATCCTCGGGTCGAGCACGGCGTAGAGGAGGTCCACGAACAGGTTCGCCAGCAGGAAGACGATGACGAGGATGGTCACGAAGCCGACCACCGTCGGCGAGTTCTGCCGCAGGATGCCCTGGTAGAGCTGGTAGCCGACACCGTGGATGTTGAAGATCCGCTCGGTGACGATGGCGCCGCCCATGAGCGAGCCGATGTCGGTGCCGATGAAGGTGACGACCGGGATCAGCGAGTTGCGCAGCAGATGGCGGATGATCACCCGGCGCCTCGGCAAGCCCTTGGCCACGGCCGTACGGACGTAGTCGGCGCGGGCGTTCTCGGCGATCGACGTACGGGTCAGCCGGGTCACGTAGGCGAGCGAGACCAGCGCCAGTACGAGGCCGGGCAGCAGCAGTTCGCCCAGCGGCGCCTCGGGTGACACGGAAGCCGCCGCCGTCTCCCACTTCACGCCGAACAGGTACTGGAGGAGGTAGCCGCTGACGAACGTCGGGACCGAGATCACGATCAGCGTCAGCAGCAGTACGGTCGTGTCCACCGCGCGCCCGCGCCGCAGCCCGCTGAAGACGCCGAGCACGATGCCGATGACCGTCTCGAAGACGATCGCGATGATGGTGAGCCGCAGCGTCACCGGGAAGGCGCTGGACATCAGCTCGGTGACCTTCTGGCCGTTGAAGGCGATGCCGAAGTTCCCTTGCAGCACCTGCCCCATGTAGTGCAGGTACTGCTTCCACAGCGGTTCGTCGAGGTAGAGGTCCTTGCGGATCTGCGCGGCGGTCGCGGGGTCGGGCGCCTTGTCGCCGAAGAGGGCGGCGACCGGGTCGCCCAGCGCGTACACCATGAAGAAGATCAGGAACGTGCTGCCGATGAACACCGGGATCATCTGAAGCAGCCGCCGGATCACATAGCGTCCCATGGGGGCTCCGGGGGGGGTGGGAGGGGGAGGCCCGGCGGGCGGTGCGGCCCGCCGAACCCCTGGCTGCCTGCGGTCAGTTGACCTTGATCTCGTTGTAGACCGGGACGCTGAACTGGTTCAGCGCGACGTCGCTGATGCTCTTGGAGTAGCCCGCGCTGCCGTTCTGGTACCAGAGCGGGATCACCGGCATCTGCTCGGCGAGCACCTTCTCCGCGTCCTGGAAGTCGGTGATCGCCTTGGCCTTGTCGCTCTCGCCGTTCGCCTTGTCCACCAGCCGGTCGAAGTCGGGGCTGCTGAACTTCCCGTCGTTGGAGGAGGCGTCGGTGTAGTAGAGGGGCTGGAGGAAGTCCTGGATGAGCGGATAGTCCATCTGCCAGCCGGTGCGGAACGGGCCGGTCATGCGGTGTCCGCCGAGCTTGTTGCGGAAGTCCGCGAACGTGCCGATCGGGACGACCGTGCACGCCTTCTCGCTGTCGAGAACGTTGTTGATGCTGTTGCAGACCGCGTCCATCCACACGCGGTGCGACCCCGTGTCGACATTGGAGGTGACGGTCACCTTGCCGCCCGGCAGCCCGCCGCCTTCGGTGATCAGCCGCTTGGCCTCGGCGGCGTTGTACGAGCAGACGGCCCCGCACAGCCCCGCCTTGTAGCCGCCCTCCTCCTTGAGCACCGGCGAGGTCCAGTCCGTGGCCGGTACCCGGGTCTTCTGGTAGATCTCATCGGTGATCTGCTTGCGGTTGATGGCCATGGACAGGCCCTTGCGGACCTTCGCCATGCCGCTCTTGGACCACGCCTTGTCGTACATGGGGAAGGACAGCGTCTGGAGGATGCCGGCGGGCTGGTTGATATAGCGGTCTCCCAGGTCGGCCTTGACGTTCCTGAGCTGCTGGGCCGGAATGTCGTCGGCGAGATCGAGGTTGCCGGCCTGGAGATCGGTGTAAGCGGTGTTGCTGTCGGTGTAGACCCGCAGCTCCACGCCGTTGTTCCGCGCCTTGTCGTCCCCCGGGTACTCCTCCCACTTGGCGAGCCGCATCACCGTGCCCTTGTCGTACGAGCGCACCGTGTACGGGCCGTTGCCGATGGGCTTCTTGATCCAGCCGTCGTGGTCCTCGAAGAACGCCTTCGGCAGCGGCGAGAACGCCGCGTAGCCGAGGGTGTCGGGCCAGGTGGAGAACTTCTGGTTGAGCTTGACCGTGAACGTCCTGTCGTCCTTGACCGCCAGCCCCGAGAGCGTCTTGGCGCTCGCGCTCCCCGAGTCCGGGTGGACCTTGTCGTACCCGTCGATGTACTGGAAGAAGGAGGCGTTCCGCTGCTTGTTGCCGAGATCCGCCCCGTAGTTCCAGGCGTCCACGAAGGAGTGCGCCGTGACCTTCTCGCCGTTGCTGAAGGTCCAGCCGTCCTTGATGGTGACGGTGAAGTTCCGCTGATCCGAGGTCTTGATCCGGTCGGCGATGACGTTGACGGCCTTGCCGCTCCTCGGGTCGTACTTCTTCAGCCCCCGGAAGATCATGTCCAGCACCTTGCCGCCCTGGACCTCGTTGGTGTTCGCGGGCTCCAGCGGATTCTGCGGATCGCCCCATGAGGCCCGTACGGCGCCACCGCTTCCCACGCTTCTGCCGCCCCCGCAGCCCGCCGCGGCCAGGGCGGCGGCCGTCACCCATACGACCCACTTGGCGCGCGTGGCTCCGCGCATGAAGTGCCTCCTCCGGGTCCCAGGACTCGCTTAGGCCAAATAACACCCCATGCGGTTACTCACTGCATCTTCATGGGTGCCGTCCGTGTGCCATTGGTCGCGGAAACCCCCCGTACGCGTGAGGCGGGGGCTCGGGGCGGCGTGCGGCCGGGTTCGGGCGACCCCATCCGGAGTGGGTGGCACCACGTGGCACCACCGGGCGCGCCCTGGAGGCCGGCGCTTCGCGCGGCGTCGCATTGGCACAACTCATCGGCGACGCGTTTCCGCAGGTCAGATCCGCCGTTTGGATAGCGATCCACAACTGCCACCCTCGCGGGGTTGCCGTGGCGTCACCATGGTGCCACTATGGCATCACGGACCTCGCGGCGCATGCCGGCAACGTCCGCCGCGAACTTGCGGTGGGCGCGAGTCGCGAGGTCCTGTCGGTCGACGCCGTCGGTCGACGCGTGGCTGGTACGAGCTGTGGCGGCCGCGGTCGGCGTCGGTCGGCGGTCGGCGGTCGGCTTCGGTCGGCCGCGGTCGGCGGCGGCACCCGGCCCCGTACGGCCCACCCCTTGCAGCCCTGGGCCAATTCACCTCTCACCACGCCTTCGAATGGGGGAGCCCCATGCCTTCTACTGTCATGCCCACGCCCATGCACAGCCCGGCCGGCGGCCAGCAGTCGCCCGCCGCCATCTCCACCGCCGATCTGCGCAAGTCGTACGGCGACAAGACCGTCCTCGACGGCATCGATCTGCGGATCCCGTCCGGCACCGTGTTCGCACTGCTGGGACCGAACGGCGCCGGCAAGACCACCACCGTGCAGATCCTGTCCACGCTCATCTCCGCCGACGGCGGCCAGGCCCAGGTCGCGGGCCACGATGTCGCCACGGATCCGGACGGCGTGCGCGCCGCGATCGGCGTCACCGGGCAGTTCGCGGCGCTCGACGACCTGCTGACCGCCGAGGAGAACCTGATCCTCATGGCCGACCTGTTGCGCCTCGGCAGACGTGAAGGACGCGAGCGGGCCAAGGAGTTGCTGGAGCGGTTCGAGATCGCGGACGTCGCGCACAAGCGCGCCGCCTTCTTCTCCGGTGGCATGCGCCGCCGACTCGACCTCGCCATGACGCTGGTCGGCGACCCGCAGGTGATCTTCCTCGACGAGCCGACGACCGGACTGGACCCGCGCAGCCGCCGCACCATGTGGGAGACCGTGCGTTCGCTGGTCGCCGGCGGCGTCACCGTCTTCCTCACCACGCAATACCTGGAGGAGGCCGACCAGTTGGCGGACCGGATAGCGGTCCTCGACGGCGGGCGGATCGTCGCCGAGGGCACCGCCGGTGAACTCAAGGCGCGGATCCCCGGCAGCCATGTACGCCTGCGCTTCACCGGCCCCGACGAGTACGAGCGCGCGGCCGCCGCCTTCCCGGGCGCGGCCCGCGACGACGAGGAGTTCGCCCTGCGCGTGGCGGGCGACGGCGGGCTCGACTCGCTGCGCGCCCTGCTCGACCGGCTCGACGCCGCCAGTGCCCACGCCGCCGACTTCTCCGTGCACACCCCCGACCTCGACGACGTGTTCCTCGCCCTGACCGGCGACGGCGGCACCGGCACCGCGCTCCACGCGAAGGAGACCCTGCGATGAGCACCCTCACCTATGCCGTGCACGACTCGATGACGATGCTGCGGCGGAATCTGAAGCACGCGATCCGCTATCCGTCCGTGGGGCTCGGTAGCGCCATGACGCCGATCCTGATGCTGCTGCTGTTCGTGTACGCCTTCGGGGACTCGATCGGTGCGGGCATGGGCGGCGGCCGGGACGCGTATCTGAACTATCTGGCGCCCGGCATCATCATCATGGGGGTGGCCGCCGGCTCGATGTCGACCTCGATCGCGGTCTGCTCCGACATGACCGAGGGCATCATCAACCGCTTCCGCACCATGAACATCACACGCTCGTCCTTCATGACGGGGCATGTCCTCGGCAGCGTCGTCCAGACGATGGTGAGCGCCGTGCCGGTGGTCGGCGTCGCGTTCGCCGTCGGCTTCCGGTCCGGGGCGACCCCGCTGGAGTGGCTGGCCGCGGCCGGACTCCTGGCGGCCATCGCCTTCTCGGTGACCTGGCTGTCCGTGGCACTCGGCCTGATCTCCAAGACCGTCGAGTCGGCGAGCAACAAACCGCTGCTGATCCAGTTCCTGCCGTTCCTCGGCTCGGCGTTCGTACCGGCCGACTCGATGTCACCGGGCCTGCGCTGGTTCGCCGAGTACCAGCCCTTCACACCGATGATCGAGACGCTGCGCGGTCTGCTCTCCGGTACGGAGATCGGCAACAGCGCCTGGATATCCCTCGCTTGGTGCGCGGGTATAGCCCTGGTCGGCTACGTCTGGTCGCGGTCGCTCTTCAACAGCAGCACGACGCGCTGAGCGGAGCCCGCCCGCTGCTGCCGCCGAGGATGTCCCGAGCTTCCGTGGCCGCGCTCATGCTGGACGAAGCGGAGACGGGCGACCACGGCGGCGAGATCGTCGCACCACTCGGCTGACCGCCGAAGGCGCGGGCCGGCCGCCATACAGCGCAGCTGTACGGCGTGGGCCGAACCGTGCCGGAGCCAAGATCACCGAATGGCTCGGGGCCGGGCGCGGATTCCGTCTCGCAACCGCTTCCCCAGGCGTCTTTTCCCTGCTCACGTCCCTGCTCATGTCCCTGCTCGCGCCCGTGTTAGCCGGACGTTAGCGGAGCGGCACCCTTGCGGTAGCGGTCCCGGTCAGAGTTGGTGACGTACCGAGGAAACAACGTCACCGACTGCCCCTGGGGGACTCGAAATGCGCTCCGCCACCACTGCCCGCACCGCTCGCCTCCGCACCCTGCGGGTCGCCGCCGTGGTCCTGACCGCTGCCGCCGGCCTCAGCCTGACCGCCTGCTCCGGCTCGGAGGACACCGCCATGAAGCCCTCCAGCAGCACGGAAATGGGCAAGGCCGCCGCCGAGTCCGGCAACACGGGCTCCTCTGCCGGGGCGCAGGGCTCCGACGCCAAGTCCGGTGGCAAGGTGGGGGCCAAGACCGGCACCAAGGCGGGCGCTGCGAACGGGCAGTCGGACAATGCGCCTGACGGCGACAGCGACGGGTCGGCGACCCCGGTCAGCAACCTGCCCCTGCCGGACGGCAGCGAGGCCCAGGTCTCCAAGATCGGAGAGCAGCACTTCCGCGCCAAGATCGTGAACCACGGTGACGTCCTGGCCACACTGGAGACGAACGACGAAGCCGCCGCGCTCGACGCCAACGACATGTTCATCGTGCTCACCCTCGACGGCAAGGTCCACTCCTGGATGGGCGACGGCCAGAGCGGACCGGGCACCTTCGCCCTCAAGGGCGGCTGGGACGCCAAGGTCACCAAGGTCGGCGAACTCCACTACCGCGCCCAGATCCTCGACCCCGACGGCAACGTCGTCGACACCCTGGACACGGCCGACCAGCACGACGTCGGCATGGACGCCAACGGCGTCTACATCGTGCTCAGCAACGGCGGCATCATCAGCTCCCACGAGTGAACCCCCGCCCCGCTGAGGCGGTGGAACCACCCACGAGGCGGCGCCACCGCCGCAGCGGCGACAGCGCTCAAGCATCCCCGAAACTGTCGCCAACACCGTCGTGCAGAGTGCGCGGTCGGCTCGTGGGGCCGGGTCGGTTCAAGGGGTGACGGCGTGTTCGATGAACCGGCCGCAGGATCGGAAGCCCAGACGGCGGTAGACGGGCTCGCCGTCGGGGGACGCTTGCAGGACCGCGATGCGGTGGCCCCGATCGCGGGCCGTATGGAGTGCGGCGAGCGTGATGGCACCGCCGTAGCCGCGTCGGCGGTGGGCGGCCAGGGTGCAGATGTTGTAGATCCCGGCCACCCCCGCGTGAAAGAACACTTCGGCCGAACAGACCGGGCGGCCCTCCGCGTAGCCGACCAGATAGCGGGCCGGGCAGTCCGTGGCCAGGGCTTGCGGGGCGGCCCGGGCGAAGAAGCCGCGGACGGTGTCGGCGGGCGGGTCCCAGTTCGCGGCGAGCACCGCGGAGTAGTCGGCGAGCTGTCCGGGCGTGGCCACCCTCCGGATGTCCAGTCCCTGAGCTGCGGGCAGGGGCAGGGTGTCGTCCAGCTCGGCCCACATGGCCGTCTCGCGTTCGGACTCCGGCAGACCGGCCGCCGCCAGGCGGGCGGCGAGGTCCGCCGGTCTTGAGGCCGGCCCGACCCACCAGGAGAAACGGCGACCGGTACGAGCCAGCGTCCGAACGGTCTCGGTGATACGCGCCGGGGCGGCAGCGGCGGTGAAGCGGGCCGCGGCAACGATGTTGAAGGTGTCGTCGTCCAGGCCGCTGTCCGCGACCAGGAGGTCATCAGCCTCCGTGACGGACGCACCCGTCATGCTCCGATGCAGATGGCAGGCGTGTTCCGCCAGGTTCCGTTCCATTTGGTCCGGCAGGTCGTCTTCACCGGGCAAGAGGGCGTTCATAGCCACCGATCCCAGCATGCCGACGCGTAGGCCGCACGCGATTTAGGGCCCGCCTGCCACTGGTGTCGCGCCGGCGACGGCTCAGGCCGGCCCCTTCCCCGTCGCTGCCGGTCCGACCGGCTGACGCAGGATGGTCCTCAGCTTCTCGGGCGCCGTCTTGCGGGGGTCGCTGAGGTAGACCTCATGATGCAGGCCCGCCGGCCGGAGCCCGTTGGCGTCGAGGTAGGTGTGGTGGAGTTCGTGCAGCACGGGCGCCTCGTCGTCGTAGGAGCCGATGTGCAGCACCTGAGCGCTGGGGCCTTCGTGGAGGGTGGCGTGCCGGAGCCGGGAGATCGCGGGAAGCCTCTTCTTGGTCTGCGCGGTCTGTTTGGCGTCCTCGACCGTCTCCTCGGTGATCCAGGAGGGCATGCCGATGAGCAGGGTCCAGTTCCAGGTGTCCTTGGCCCCGCTGGTGAAGGCTTCGGGGCGCTCCGCCCACCACAGCCCTTCCAGCGGAGCGACGACGAAGTCGCCGCCTGCCGAGCGCTTGCCGGCGAATTTGAGGGTGTAGGCGACGGCATAGAGCGCCTCGACCGCACGAGCGTAGAGGGGCGCCGTGTTGGGGTTCCCCGTGCCGTCGACGGCGATGAACCGCTGCTCGGGAACGTTCACGATCGCCCACGCCGTGTTCTTGGGCGCGTAGAACTCTTTCCACTCCCGCTTGACGTCGTACGGCGCCACGAGCGCCTCACTTCCTGGAAGGTGCGCATCATCCAGCGGTGCTCGGTGTGCCCTGCCCCCATCACTCCCAAGGCCATGACCGCCTACCCGGCGACCGGTCGGCGTCAGCGCGTACGGTCCCCGTCGTTCACGCTGGCGTCTCGGGCCGCCGCGACGATGTTCTGTAGCGCGGTGACATGTTGGGACAGGGTGAGTTGGCCGGTGGGGGTCAGGGAGAGCCACGTCCGGGGGCGTTTGCTGACGTAGCCCTTGCGGATATCGGCGTATCCGGCGGCTTCCAGGGTCGACGCGACCTTGCTCAGGACGGAATCGGAGACCCGGCAGTGGTCGCGGACCATCCCGAACTCGGCCTCGGGGCAGGCGGAAAGGAACGCCGCGACGGCCAGCCGAGTGGTGCTGTGAAACGCTTCGTCGAGGGCGGGTACCGGTGACCGGGGCAGGTCGGCGTTCATGCCGGTCCTCGCGGTTCCTGCCTGGTCCGGACATCCCTGGTCCAGACATCGCGGTGGGCGAAGCCGGGCCGGTCGGCGGACCGCGTCATGCCGGCCCTGGCAACGCCGCCGCCGCTCGCGGTGATCGCGCCGGCCCTCGGGCCGTACCGATCAGGCGCCCGCCGGGCCGGGGCCGGGCGCGGTCCCGGACGGCCCCGACAGCCGCCGGAGCACCCTCGTCCGAGCCTCCACCCCTGATGTGCCGTTCCATCACGCGCTCCCGCTCTCCCGACGCCACCTTGACCAGCCGAGATCGGCCATCGCACTCCGCGCTTCCCGCAGCCGAAGTCAACCACGGCGACGGTCGCACGGGGCGACGCGCGTAACCAGCGAGGAACCGAGACCTACTCGAAGGGCTCAGCGATCATCGCGGTGCCCACGCGGCGGAAACCGAGCCGCGAGTAGATCCGGGCGACGTTCTCATCGCCCGCGGACAGGAACACGGTCTCCACCCCACGCGACCCGGCATCGGCCACCAGCGCCTCGGTGACCTTCAGCCCGAGGCCGCGACGGCGCGCCGACGGCAGCGTGCCCACGCCGACGATCTCGCTGATCTTCCCGACCGGTTGATGCTGACCGGCGCAGAGCGCCGATCCGTCAACCACCGCCGCGGCGACGCACGTCAGTCCGGCCCGGATGCGCGCCGCTATGCGTTCCACCGAGCCGTCACCGGCCTGGCTCCGCACCAACTCGTCCAGCTCGTCCGGGCCGGCCGCGCCGACAGCGGTGCCCGGGTCGGCAAATGCCACGTAGGGGACGGCGAGTGCGCTCGGCAGAGCCGGATCGTCCGGCCCGACGACCCGCGCCGGCCCGCCGTCGACGGCCTCGGACACGACGGGGGCCGACGCGGCGCTCAGATCGAGCACCATCAGGGGGTGCTCATGCACCACCAGCCCCGTCTGCTCGACCGCGGCCCGCAGCGCGGGCGTGGTCTCGGCGACCCACTCGAAGCTCTCCGACACACCGAGCTCACGCTGCCGGGCCCGCACGCTGCCGACGTCGTCGGCGCTCACCGGCCCAGAACGCCCCAGGGCCGGGCGCGCGTAGTAGGGCCAGCCCTGCCCCTCCCGTACGAACAGCGTCAGCGGCCCGAAGTCCTCGGCACGGGCGCCGGAGCGGGGAACGGCGTCGTAATACCGCTCGATCCCGTCCAGCGGTTCGCGAAGGTCATCGCTGTCCACGGCCATCACCACTCACGCCACTCATCTGTGATCTCGTGGGCCTCGATGCCGTTTCGCGCGGCGAGCGCCGGTACGTCTATGCCGTGTCCGGAGAGCGAGTCGTAGATGTGGTCACACAGGTCCTCGCGGTCGACGGTGTCGAAACCGGACCCGCCGAACTCGTCGTACTCGTCGATGTCGTTGAGCGCCAGCACAACGCGCTCGACGGCCCTCAGCACCTCGGCATCCGAGGGCGCCTCGCCCAGCCCCTCCACTTCGGCCTCGTAGGCGCGGAACGCGTCGTCCACGGCCCGGATCAACGACTCGGGGTACTGCTGGGCCAACCCTGCGTCCTTCGGGTCCAGCTCCCCCGCCGCCAGCTCGCGCGCCTCCTCCGCGATAGCGTCACGCCACTTCTGGGAGGGTCTCGTCGTCGTCATACGAGGGAACATACTCGCGACCACTGACAAGTGGCCGGGCCGCAGCCCCTGTGCCTATGCCTGTGCCCGTGCCCGGCGGGCTCTCAGATGGCGCCCCGGTTGACGGTGCCCGTCTTGACGGCTCGTACCAGTGCGCGGAGCGCGGCAGGAGTGGTGGCGATGACGCGCACGGGATCGTCGCCCTCGCGAAGGTGCCTGGCACCGGCAGAGTCGGCAGCAACCTCTACGCAGGTGTCAGCGTGCCCTTCGCTGAAGCTCGACTTCTGCCAGTTGAGCTGTGCCATGGGGGCCTCCCCCGAAATCAGCGGTCAATGAGTGCGTCCCCCCGCACAGCTCGTATGAACGCGTGAAAAGCGGCGGGAGTAGTGGCGATGACGCGCACGGGGTCGTCGCTCTCGCGGAGGTGTGCCACCCCAGTGGAGTCGGCAGCGACCTCAACGCAGTTCTCCCCATTACCAGTACTGAAAGTGGACTTGCGCCAATCAAGCTGTGGCATATGCGCTCCTCTAGAGCAAGAGGTACAGGATGTGCTGAATAAGGCCCAGAGAGTCCTTCGCTCGGCGGGCCTCTGGCGCACTCGCCACATCAACAGGCGGTAGAGCCAGTTCACTCAGCTTCGCAAAGGTGTCGTCGTACTCAGCGAGCGACTGGGCATCGTCCTCATACAAGGACTTATCCAGTTGCTCGACCAGCAAAGTACCAAGCTCCTTGACTGCGGGCTCGATCAGGGCGAAGGAGCAGTTGAACGCGGTTCGACCCTCCGCATTGAGCGGGAACACCTGAATCGTCACATGAGGAAGGCGGGACGCCTCGATCAGGCGCAGCAGTTGATCGCGCATCACCTCGCGTCCTCCATAGTGCACCCGCAGTGCGGATTCGTGGATGATCGCGTGCAGTCGCGGTGTGCCGTCGCCGGCGAGGATGCTCTGCCGATCCAGGCGGAACTTGACGGCCGACTCTCTCACTTCGGGACTGCTGGGCATGAAACTGTCGCGGTGGACAGCGGTGGCGTACTCGCGAGTCTGGAGCAGGCCAGGTATGAACATATGCTCGTAGCTGCTCACGCGGACCGCACCCGCCTCCATCTCGGCCAAGTCCAGGTACGACGGGCGCAGCACGTTGCGGTAATCGCTCCACCAGCCCTTACCTGGCTTCTGCCCCAACTCCACCAAGGCGTCGACCAACGTCTTGCTCGCACCATCCGCAGCCTGAGCGAGCACGCGGAGCCTTTCCTCCGAGAGGCCCGTACGCCCCGCTTCCACATTGCTGAGATACGGCGGTTTCATCCCCAGTCGGCCCGCTGCCTCGGCTACGGACAGCCCAGCCAGCTCGCGGAGCTTGCGCACCTCCGCTCCGAACCGGCGCTGCCGGTAGGTGGGATTGCTCCTCAGCCCCATACGCCCTCCCTATGCACACACCCGCAGCCTCGTGCGGAACTCCCGCCGCTCCCGAGCGGGTTGAAGCCGTAACACCATTCACGCTACCTTAAGTATGGCTTCAGTCACAGACTGCACTCAACTGGAGGCTGCCATGCGCATGCCCAATGAGCCCCTCAAGCCCCACGAGCCCCCCAACCCCCACGAACCCTGGTCCTACGGCCTGTTCATCCCGCACGACCCTCGTGCGGTCGGCATTGTCAGGGCGACGGTTCGGGCCATTCTCAAAGCCGCACGGCTCCACTGCGTCGTCGATACCGCCGAGTTGCTGGTCTCCGAGCTCGCGACCAACGCGTACCGCTACAGCAAGACCGACGCCTACGTCAGCGTCGACTGGATCCCGCATGACCTCCACGTCGCCGTCTGGGACACCGGTACGGGCCTGCCGCAGCGGCATGCGCCCACTGGTGAGGACGAGCACGGGCGAGGGCTGGGGCTCGTGCAGACATGTGCGGATTCCTGGGGCGTGCAGAGCCACGAGGACGGCCCCACGTCGCCCGGCAAAGCGGTGTGGTTCATTCTGCGGACGTCGGCACCGTAGACCGCGCAGCGAACGGCACCGACGACGCCCTCGCCACGATCTCGATCTCGTCGCCCAGTGCCCACTCCGCCACCCGCGAAGCCGTCGCCGCGGGGACACCGTCACTGCCGGGGCCCGCCGGGATGTCGTACGTGGCGTGCGCGTCGTGCGGCAGGACCACCCGGTAGTCGCGTTCCAGGGCCGCGCGTGCCGTCGCCAGGACGCACATCTCCGACATGACGCCGCAGACGGCCAGCGACCGCACCCCCTCCCCCGCCAGCAGGCCACCGAGGCTGGTCGCCTCGAAACCGTCGTCCACCGCCTTGCGGATCACCGTCTCGCGCGGGCCGGTCCCGACGGGAAAGTGCAGTTCCCAGCCCGGCGTTCCCGGCTCGTCGGCCGTGCCCGGAGCTCCGTCGTTCTGGAGGTGGACGATCAGCGCGCCGATCTCGCGGGCCTTGGTGAGGAGGCTCTTCAGCTGTACGAGCAGCTCTGCGGCCGCCGGCACCGCTTCCTCGCCCGACATGAACGCCACCTGGGCGTCCACCACTACCAGCGCCTCCACCGGGCTCACCAGGCTCACCGAACTCACCGGACCAGCCGCGCTCTCCGTCATGCCCGCACCCTATTCACCCTCCCCACTACCTTCTTAGCGGCCCCGCACCCCACCCACCAGCGTCGCTCAACTCACCACAGACGTCGGCCTGTTCAGGCCCACAGCGGCGCCGCCCAAGAACGGCCCACTCGGCCGTCGGCGCGGTCTGCGCCGGTCCGCTACACGTGACGATCGAGAAGGCGGAGTCACGGGAGCGGCCCGGCAGCCCCGATAAGGCGGTGCGCAAACGCGTGTGGGGCTCCCCGGACCGTAAATCCCGGAAACCCCACACACGTTGAGCGGCCATTGACAGCCGTGGAGCGCTACGCCGCGCCCACCACGTCCTTCTCCTCCGCGAAGTGGCACGCGGATTCGTGCGACGCCAGCGAGTCCGTCGTCGCGAACCTCGTCGGGATCGCGAGCAGCGGCTCCTCCTCCGCGCACCGGTCCTCCGCCTTCCAGCAGCGCGTGCGGAAGCGGCAGCCGGACGGCGGGTTGGCCGGGGACGGGACGTCGCCGGTCAGGATGATGCGTTCGCGTCCCTCACGGGCGTCCGGGTCCGGCACCGGGACGGCGGAGAGCAGCGCCTGCGTGTAGGGGTGCGTCGGGTGCTCGTAGATCTCCAGGTCGCTGCCGATCTCGGCCATCTTGCCGAGGTACATCACGCCCACCCGGTCGGAGATGTGCCGGACGATGGACAGGTCGTGCGCGATGAAGAGGTAGGAGAGGTTGAACTCGTCCTGGAGCTTCTCCATCAGGTTGATGACCTGTGCCTGCACGGACACGTCCAGCGCCGAGACGGGCTCGTCGCAGATGATGATCTCCGGGTTGAGCGCCAGGCCGCGGGCGATGCCGATGCGCTGCCGCTGGCCGCCGGAGAACTGGTGCGGGTACCGGTTGATGTACTCGGGGTTGAGCCCGACAACGTCCAGCAGGTCCTGCACCTTCTGGCGGCGGCTGCCCTTCGGAGCGACCTCCGGATGAATCTCGTACGGCTCCCCGATGATGTCGCCGACCGTCATCCGCGGGTTGAGCGAGGTGTACGGGTCCTGGAAGACCATCTGGATGTTGCGCCGCACCGCGTGCAGTGCGCGTCCGGACAGCTTGGTGATGTCCTGGCCCTTGTAGAAGACCTCGCCGGCGGTGGCCTTCTCCAGGGTCATCAGCAGCTTGGCGACCGTGGACTTGCCGCAGCCGGACTCGCCGACGATGCCCAGCGTCTCGCCCTGGTAGAGGTCGAAGGAGATCCCGTCGACCGCCTTGACCGCGCCGACCTGCCGCCGGAAGAGGATGCCCTGGGTCAGCGGGAAGTGCTTGACCAGGTTCCGCACCTGGAGGATCGGCTCGCCGCGCTCGACGCGCTTGTCGAGGACGGCCTCCACCTCGGTGGTGGTGCTCGCGTCGCTCGCGACCACCTCGGAGACGCTCGGTGTCGAGTCGGCCACGGCCCCGTCGTTCTTCTTCATCTCAGCCATGGATCGTCTCCTTCCAGAAGTGGCACGCGCTGCCGCGGCCGGCCAGTTCGGCGCCGTCCCGCTCCGTCACCTGGTGCAGCACGGGCACATCGGTGCGGCAGACGTCCTGCGCCATGGTGCAGCGCGGGTTGAAGGCACAGCCGGGCGGGATGTGCTGCAGGTTGGGCGGCAGCCCCTTGATCGCGAAGAGCTCCTGGCCCTTCTGGTCCAGGCGCGGGATCGAGTCGAGCAGACCGCGGGTGTACGGGTGCGCGGGCCGCTTGTACAGCTCGTGCACCGGCGCGGTCTCCACGATCCGGCCCGCGTACATCACCGCGATCTTGTCAGCGACATCCGCCACCACACCCAGGTCGTGGGTGATCAGGATCAGCCCCATGTTGTACTCGCGCTGAAGCTCCGCGAGCAGGTCCATGATCTGCGCCTGCACGGTCACGTCGAGGGCCGTGGTCGGCTCGTCCGCGATGATCAGGTCCGGTTCGAGCGCCAGCGCCATCGCGATCATGATGCGCTGGCGCATACCGCCGGAGAACTGGTGCGGATAGTCACCCACGCGCGCCTTGGCGGCGGGAATGCGCACCCGGTCCATCAGCTCGATGGACTTGGCCTTGGCGTCCTTGCGGGACATGCCCTGGTGGACGCGGAACATCTCGCCGAGCTGGTAGCCGATGCTGAGCACCGGGTTCAGTGCGGAGAGCGCGTCCTGGAAGATCATCGCCATTTTGCGGCCACGGATCTTGCGCCGCTCCTCGTCGGACATGCGGAGCATGTCCTGGCCGCGGAAGAAGATCTCGCCCTGCGGGATCTTGCCGGGCGGCATGTCGAGGATGCCCATGACCGCCTGAGCGGTCACCGACTTGCCGGAGCCGGACTCGCCCAGGACGGCGAGGGTCTCACCGGCGGAGACGGAGTAGTTGACGCCGTTGATCGCCTTGACGACGCCGTCCCGCGTGTGGAACTCCACATGCAGGTCGCGGACTTCGAGCAGCGGGGTGCCGTCGTCGGCGGTGGGCTCGGGGACGTTCGCGGGTGTTTCGATAGTGGTCACGTACGCCTCCCTCAGCGCAGCTTGGGGTCGAGGGCGTCGCGGACCGCGTCGCCGAGCATGATGAACGCCAGCACGGTCACGGTCAGGAAGCCCGCCGGGAAGAGGAGTACGTGCAGGGAGTTGCGGATCTGCGAGGAGGCGACGGAGATGTCGGCGCCCCATGAGATGCCGTTCTGGATGCCGATGCCCATGTACGACAGGGTCGCCTCGGCCGAGATGTACATGCCGAGCGCGATGGTGGCGACGACGATGACGGGCGCGATGGCGTTCGGCAGCACGTGCCTGAAGATGATGCGGCCGCTGCCGGCGCCGAGCGCCCGCGCCGCCTGCACGTAGTCCGCCTGCTTGACCGTGATGACCGAACCGCGCATCACGCGCGCGACCTGCGTCCAGCCCAGCGCGCCGAGCGCCAGCGCCACGGTCCACGCCGTACGGCCGGCGAACGCCTGAAGCAGGACGAGCGAGCCGAGCAGGATCGGGATGCCGAAGAAAATGTCGGTCAGCCGCGAGAGCAGGGCGTCGACCCAGCCGCCGAAGTAGCCGGCGATGATGCCGATCAGCCCGCCGAAGATCGTCACGAAGAGCGTGGCGAACACGCCGACGGTCATCGAGGCGCGGGCGCCGTAGATCACGCGGGCGTAGATGCTGCGGCCCTGACTGTCGTAGCCGAACCAGTCGGCCTCGAAGAAGTGGCCGAACTTCGGCTTCTGCATGAAGTGGGCGAGGTCGCCCGGCTTCGGGTTCGTGCTGGTGAACAGGGACGGCGCGATGGCGATGACGATCAGCAGCACGATGATGACGCCGGAGACGATGAAGACGGGCCGCCGCCGCAGGTCCTGCCAGGCGTTGGCCCACAGGCTCTTGGCCTGGTCCTTCTTGGGCTCCGAAGGCTCTGGCGCGCTGCCGCTCTGGCGCGCCACCTCCTCCTGTGCGGCGTAGTCGCCCGCAGAGGAGGCGTGGCTCGGGCTCGTGATGCCACTGGTGTCAGACATAGCGAATCCTCGGGTCCAGAACGGCGTAGAGCAGGTCGACCAGCAGGCTGGCGACGAGGTAGACGACGACCAGGAACGTGACGAGGCCGACCACGAGAGGGCCGTCGGCTTGGAGGACTGCCCTGTAGAGCGTATTGCCGATTCCCTGGACGTTGAAGATGCCTTCCGTCACGATGGCGCCGCCCATGAGCGCGCCCAAGTCGGTGCCGAGGAAGGTGACCACGGGGATGAGCGAGTTGCGCATGAGGTGGATGCCGACCACGCGACGCTTGGGCATGCCCTTGGCGATGGCGGTGCGGATGTAGTCCGCGCGGATGTTCTCCGCGATGCTCGTCCGGGTCAGTCTCGATACGTACGCGAGGGAGACCGACGCGAGCACGATGCCGGGCAGCAGCAGCTGACTCAGGTCGTTCGAGTCGTTGACCGTCGGATCGACCAGATGCAGTTCGTTGCCGAGCACCGACTGGGCGACATAGCCGAGCACGAAGACCGGAATGGCGATCACCACGAGGGTGACGACAAGGACCAGCTGGTCGATGAGCTTGCCGCGCTTGAGGCCGGCGAGCATGCCGAGACCGATGCCGACCACGATCTCGATGACAAACGCCACGAGCGCGAGCCGGATGGTCACGGGGATGGCGTCCGTCAGGATGTCCGTCACGTCACGCTGGCTGAAGCTCATCCCGAGGTCGCCCTGGACCAGGTTGGTCAGGTACGTCCAGTACTGCTCCAGCAGTGACTTGTCCAAGCCGAATTGGTGCTTGAGCTGGGCGACGGTGGCGGGGTCCGCGGCCTTGTCGCCGAACAGCGCCTTCACGGGGTCGCCGGGCAGCGCGTACACCATCAAGAAGATGATCAATGTGGTGCCGATGAACACCGGGATCATCTGGAGCAGGCGTCGAAGGATATAACGCCCCATCGTTCCTCCAATGCGATCGGCGCGGCTGCCGTCGGCCCCCTGTCGGGCAGGGAGTCGACGGCAGCCGCGCGATCTGTCTGACCGCTAACGGCGGCGTTCGCGCATCGCCGCGCGGTTGGCCGGTCGGACTTACTTCTTGAGAACCTCGACCTGCGTCCAGACCGGCTGGCCGATCCAGTCGTAGGTCACGTTCTTGACATGCGTCGAGTAGCCGGCGTTGGACTTGTAGTACCAGAGCGGGATCTGCGGCATGTCCTTCTCAAGGATCTTCTCCGCCTCGCCGTACAGCTTCGCCGACTCCTCGGGCGTCTTGGCCTTGTCGGCCTTGTCCGCCGCGGCGTCGAACTCCTTGCTGCTGTAGCCGGAGTCGTTGGAGGCCGCTCCGGTGCGGAAGACGTCCGAGAGGAAGCTGGCGATGTGCGGGTAGTCCGCCTGCCAGCCGGTGCGGTACATGTCGCCGGCCTTGAGCTTCTTCTCCGTGATCAGGTCACGGGCGGTCTTGAAGTCCGGCTTCGGGTGGCCCTCGCAGGCGATGCCCGTGGACTGGGTGATGGAGTTGCACACCGCGTCGACCCAGCCCTGGTGCCCGCCGTCGCTGTTGTACAGCACGGTGAGCTTGTTGCCGGGGACGCCGCCGCCGTCCTTGATGTACTGCTTGGCCTTGGCGGCGTCGAACTTGAAGACGTCGCTGTCGTTCTTCTCGTAGCCGACGGTGCCGGGCGCGACGAAGCCGGTCGCGGGCTCGCGGGAGCCCTGGAGGACCTTCTCGCCGATGCTCTTGCGGTCGATGGCCATCGACAGACCCTGGCGGACCTTGGCCTTGTCGACGCCGTCCCAGTCCTTGTCGTACATCGCGAAGCCGATGTTGACGGTGCCGGCCATCGGCTGGTCGATCGCGCGGTCGCCGAGGTCCTGCTTGTACTTGCTGAGGTCGGTCGGGTCGACCTGGTCCAGCGTGTCGAGGTTGTTGGACAGGATGTCCTGGTAGGCGGCCTCGGGCTTCGGGTAGACCTTGAAGATGACGCCGCCGTTCTTGGCCTTGTCATCGCCCTTGTACTTCTCGTAGCGCTTCGTCGTGATCTTGACGTTGTGGTCCCAGCTGACGAACTGGTACGGACCGTTGCCGACCGGCTTCTGGCCGAAGCCCTTCGGGTCCTTGAAGAACGCCTTGGGGAGCGGCGAGAGCGCCACGTAGCCCAGCTTGTACTGGAAGTACGAGACCGGCTGTGTCAGCTCGATGGTGAAGGTCTTGTCGTCCTTCACCTGCAGACCTGACATCTTGTCGGTCTTCGCGTCGCCGCTGGCCGGGTGGACGTCCTCGTAGCCCTTGATGTTCTCGAACCAGGAGCTGTTGATCTGAGCGTTCTTGGTGTTGGCGCCCCAGTTCCAGGCGTCGACGAACGAGCTGGAGGTGACCGGCTCACCGTTGTGGAAGGTCCAGCCGGGCTTCAGCGTGACGGTGAAGTGCTGGGAGTCCTTGGTCTCGATCTTGTCGGCGACCGCCATCTTCAGCTTGCCGGTCTTCGGGTCGAACTCGGTGAGACCCCGGAAGAGGTTGTCCAATACGCGGCCGCCGCCGACCTCGTTGGCGTTGGCGGGCTGCAACGGGCGCTGCGGCTCGACTCCCTGGTAGCTGAAGACGCCGTTCGGGTCCACCGCGCCACCGGCGCTGCTGTCCTTGCTGCTGCCGCCGCAAGCCGTCGCGGTTAGCGCCACGGCTATCGCACCTGCGACCCAGGCTGCGCTCTTTGCACCGCGCATGGGTTTGCCTCCTCAGGAGTCCACTGTCGATATGAAACGGGCTCCCAAAGCATTGGCTGACACCCCTGACAGCCGCGCGAAGAGAGCCCCGAGTGTGCTCGTGAGTCGGCGCTCCCCACAGCGCGTGACCCATTGACCCGAGCTCAATGGAGCCAACTATTAAGTACGGGCGGCCTGTAAACCACACTTAAAGGGTCTCGCTTTGGTCACATCAGTTACGCGCGAAGACCCGATATCCGGACAAACACATCACAGACAGACAGCCGCGAAACGGACTGTTAGCACTCCATTCGGACAGTGATCGCCGTTATCCGAACACAACCCGCCCTTAATTCCCTTGCGCGACGAACGCATGATCGGGTGTCACGCCGACGGCCCGGCACCCCGCGCGATGCGGGATGCCGGGCCGTCGGTACGTACGGGCCGAAGCCGGCTACGGCCGGCCGCGAAGCGTCAGCGCTTGGCGCGGGAGGCGGCGCGGCCGCGCTCCTTCTGGTCCAGGACGACCTTGCGGATGCGGACCGTCTCCGGGGTCACCTCGATGCACTCGTCCTCGCGGCAGAACTCCAGGGACTGCTCCAGCGAGAGCTTGCGCGGCGGCACCACGTTCTCGGTGGTGTCCGCGGACGCGGCGCGCATGTTGGTGAGCTTCTTCTCCTTGGTGATGTTCACGTCCATGTCGTCGGAGCGCGAGTTCTCACCGATGATCATGCCCTCGTAGACCTCGGTGGTCGGCTCGACGAAGATCACGCCGCGCTCCTGGAGGTTGATCATCGCGAACGGCGTCACGACGCCCGCCCGGTCCGCCACCAGCGAGCCGTTGTTACGGGTCCGCAGGTCGCCGAACCACGGCTCGTGGCCCTCGAAGATGGAGTGCGCGATGCCGGTGCCGCGGGTGTCCGTGAGGAACTCCGTGCGGAAGCCGATCAGGCCGCGGGCGGGGACGACGAACTCCATGCGGACCCAGCCGGAGCCGTGGTTCGTCATGGTCTCCATGCGGCCCTTGCGGGTGGCCATCAGCTGCGTGATCGCGCCGAGGTACTCCTCGGGGCAGTCGATGGTCATGCGCTCGGTCGGCTCGTGGAGCTTGCCGTTGATCTCCTTGGTGACCACCTGCGGCTTGCCGACGGTCAACTCGAAGCCCTCCCGGCGCATGGTCTCGACCAGGATGGCCAGCGCCAGCTCACCGCGGCCCTGCACCTCCCAGGTGTCGGGGCGCTCGGTGTCCAGGACGTTCAGCGACACATTGCCGATGAGCTCCTTGTCGAGGCGGTCCTTGACCATGCGGGCGGTGACCTTGTGGCCCTTGCCACCCTTGCCGACCAGCGGCGAGGTGTTGGTGCCGATGGTCATGGAGATCGCCGGCTCGTCGACCGTGATGAGCGGCAGCGCGACGGGGTTCTCGGGGTCGGCCAGCGTCTCGCCGATCATGATGTCCGGGATGCCCGCGACGGCGCAGATGTCGCCCGGCCCGGCCACCTCGGCCGGCTTGCGGGTGAGCGCCTCGGTCATCAGCAGCTCGGTGATCTTGACGCTCTGGATCGAGCCGTCACGCTTCATCCACGCGACCTGCTGGCCCTTGCGCAGCTCGCCCTGCTCGACGCGGCAGAGCGCGATACGGCCGAGGAAGTTGTCGGCGTCCAGGTTGGTGACGTGGGCCTGGAGCGGCGCGCCCGCGTCGTACTCCGGGGCCGGGACGGTGCCCAGGATGGTGGAGAAGAACGGCTCCAGGGAGTCGCTGTCCGCCGGGACCGTGCCGTTGTCCGGCTTGGTCAGCGAGGCGATGCCGTCACGCGCGCAGGCGTAGACGATCGGGAACTCGATCTGGTCCTCGTCCGCGTCCAGGTCGAGGAAGAGGTCGTACGTCTCGTTGACGACCTCGTCGATCCGGGAGTCGGGGCGGTCCGTCTTGTTGATGCACAGGATGACCGGCAGCTTGGCGTCCAGCGCCTTGCGCAGCACGAAGCGGGTCTGCGGCAGCGGGCCCTCGGAGGCGTCCACCAGGAGCACGACCGCGTCCACCATGGACAGGCCGCGCTCGACCTCGCCGCCGAAGTCGGCGTGGCCGGGGGTGTCGATGATGTTGATGGTGATCACATCACCGCCGCCCTTGGGGTGGTACTTCACGGCGGTGTTCTTCGCGAGAATGGTGATGCCCTTCTCGCGCTCAAGGTCGTTCGAGTCCATCATGCGTTCGTCGAGGTGCTGATGGGCCGCGAAGGCGCCGGCCTGCTTCAGCATGGCATCGACGAGGGTCGTCTTGCCGTGGTCGACGTGGGCGACGATGGCTACGTTACGAATGTCGTGGCGCGTGGGCATACTTGCGGCGCTTCTCCCGGAATCGTGGGTGGCGGCGCGTACGGTCCGGTACGCGTGCCTGCCGGGCAGATCACGCCACGGCCTCACCCCATGGTACGTGGCCGTCGTGACTCCGGCCGCCCCAGCCCGTACGCACCTGCCCTGGCCTGCGGGTATACCAGTCATCACGGCCTCTCACACCCGTCGTGCACCCGTCGTGCACCCGTCGTGGCTCACTTCCGGAAGCCGATGTCCTGGTACCGGGGGGTGGCGAAGCCGAAGGCCCCGGCGTTGGCGATCTCGGACTTCGCGGCGATCAGCTCGGGGCGCTGGTAGAGCGGGATCGAGCCGGCCGCCGCCCAGATACGGGCGTCCGCGCGCTCGACGAGATCCCGGGACGCGCCGGCGTCCAGCTCCGCGGCGGCCTGGTCGAAGAGCTGGTCGATCTGGTCGGTGCCGACCCTGGTGTAGTTCTGCTCGACGAGCAGCGAGCCGTCGGGGGCGGGCTGCGGCTTGGCGAAGATGGGGCGGGCGTCGGTCGCCGGGTAGGCGGTGGCGGGCCAGGAGTACAGGGCCAGGTCGTAGCCGCCCGAGGCGATGTGGTCCTTGAAGTAGCTGTCGTCGGAGACCTTGGTGATCTCCGTGCGCACCCCGATCGCGTCCAGGCTGCGGGCGATGCGGTCGCCGACGGCGCGCAGCGGTTCGGCGGCGGCGCCGCGCGGCAGGACGAAGCGGAGGGTGAGCTTCTGCCCGTTCTTCATACGGACCGGGGCGGCGATGGCCTTGCTCCGCCCGGCGCCCGCGTCCTCGGCGGCCTTGGGGTCCTTGGGGTCCTTGGGGTCCTTGGGGCCATGGGCGCCGCCGGGGCTGTCGGGCCCCTTGGGGCCTGCCGGGCCGTCTGAACTGTGAAGTCCTTCAGGGCCGGACCGGCCGTGGACCTGGTCCTTGCCGCCGTCGCTGTCTCCGCCGGCCTTGGTGTCGGTGCCGGCGCCCGCGTCCGTCTTGGCGTCGCCGCCGGCCTTCCTCGGCCCGATCGGGCCGCCGTGCGACTGCCAGCCCGCGTCGGCGAGCAGGGCCTGCGCCGCCTGCGCGTCCTCGCCGCCGATCGCGCCGCTGTGGTCCTCGTACCCCTGCTGGCCCGCCATCAGCAGATGGCTGCCGAGCGGCTTCGAGGGCAGCCCCAGCGGGCCGAGCGCCGCGGCGGCGAGCCCCTTGCGGTCGATCGCGCGGGCGACGGCCCGCCGGACCCGCTCGTCGGCGAGCGGCCCGGACGCGCCGTTGAGCGCCAGCTGGGTGTAGGCGGGCTCCAGGGACTTGCGGATGGTGTAGGCGCGGAGCGCCGTCGTGCGGGCGGTCGCCGCGCGCTGGGCCCTGGCGTCGGCGGCGGCCTTCTCGCGCGCCTCCGGCGTGCCGTGCGCCTCGGCCCAGGCCCGCATCGCGGCCGCCGCGGCGTGCCCGCCCAGCCCCTCGGCGGGCGGCCCGGCGGCGCCCCCGCGGTTGCGCCCGGCCGGCTTGTGGGCGGCGGTGATGCTCGCGGCGGTGGCCGGGTCGACGGCCGCGAGGTCGATCGTGTCCGCGGTCAGCCCGGCGGCGCGCCGCTCGCGCAGCACGGCCCGCAGGACGATCTTGTCGAGCTTGGCGCGGTCGCCCCACCACTTCGGGTTGCGGGCGAGGGTCAGGGTGCCCGCGCCGGTGTCGCGGCCCGCGATCTCGAAGGGGCCGGCCGCGGCCTTGAGCCCCTTGCGGGCGCCGTCGTTGAAGGCGTCCGGGGCGCCCATCACGCTCTGCGGGTAGAGCGGCGTGAAGAGCCCCGCCCAGTCGGCGTACGGCCGGGCGAAGGTGACCTTGACCTCGTGCGGCTTGGCGCCCTCCTCGACCTTCTCGATCCGGTCGTAGCCGGCGTTGCGGGCCGTCCAGTACCCGTGGTCCTTGCCCCGCAGCGCCTTCCACTGGGCCGCGAAGTCGGCGGCGCCGAGGGCGCGGCCGTCGCTCCAGACCGCTTTCGGGTTGAGCTTGTAGACGACGATCTGCTTGGGCTCGCGCTCGACGGTCTCGGCGCTCCGCAAGTAGTCGGGGTTGCGCCGGGGCCGGCCGCTCTGGTCGAGGGTGAACAGGGCGGGCAGCACGGCCCCGGCGACGCGCTCGGTGCCGGCGTCGGCGTCGGCCTGGAAGGCGTTGAAGGTGCCGGGCAGCTCGTCCACGGCCCAGCGCAGGGTGCCCCGGTCGGCGACGTCGACACGGGCCGTCCGCGCCACGTCCATCGGGGCCGGGTGCGCGGCGGTGGCGCCCCCGCCCGAGCCGCAGCCGGCCAGTGGGAGCAGCGCGCCGGCCGTCAGCAGCGCGGCGCGGCGCTGCCCGCGGGCTCGGCGGCCGGATCCGGTGCGGGGTGCGGTGCCTCTCGGGACGCCGTGGTGGGGCATGGCTGGTACCTCCGGGGCTCACCCGCCCGGCCTCCTGCGACGCGGCCGGGTTGGTTCGTTCACTGGCTGGCTGCTGCGGTGCCGGGTCCCCGGCCCCGGCTGGGGCCCGGGGCCCCGGACGTATGCGGCACATTCGGCTTAATGTGCCGCTGATCACATGTACTGCCAGCCACTGAAGGCGACGGTCCGGTCGAAGGCGCGCCGACACGTCGGGGCGGGGCGGCAAGCCACCCGGCTGGACGAACAGGACGGGCGCGCACAGGGGTGCGAAGAAGAGGTGCGCGGGGGCGTGGAGGGGCGCGGCCGAGGGGCGCGTGGTGGGGCGCAGGGGGCGCTAATGGTTTGCGATGACGCGCCGTGACGGTGCCCCGGTGGCCGTAAAGGCGGTGCCACCAGGGCGCGGACCGGCCGTGCGGGTCCGCGCGCCGCGCCCCGAATGCGCCGGTGCGAAGGCGCGATCGGGACGCTCTCTTCCCCTTGAGGGGTGTGACGCGCAACACTCGCAGTCGCATGAGCGTCGCCACCCGCCAGCGCGGAGGTGTGAGCAAGTCATGTCCCTGAACGATGAGTTGACAGCTGTACAACGCTGCCTCGACGACCTCGTACGGTCCGTGGTCCGGCTGGAGCAGCGGGTCGGCAGCGGCGCCCTGGAGATCAGGCGCGTACGCACCGACGCCGACCACCTGCGCGAGAGCGTCGCCCTGCTGCGCGAGAGCGCACCGCCGGAGCGGCCGAAGCCCGTGATGGTGCCCATCCCCGACGCGCCGTACGACAGCTCACTGTGGGCGGGCGCCGAGGACGAGGGCCTCGGGTCATGCGACCGCAGGGCTCCGTAGCGGGCGGCGGCCCCGAGTCCGTACGCCGACTTCCACCCCACTCCTTCCGGAGTTCCCCTTGACCACTGGTACCGACCCCGAAGTCACGCCCGGCGATATACCCGCGCGCGGCGTCCACCACGCGTCGCGCGCCGCGATCCCGGCCCGCCATCTGCGCACGGACCGCTGGTGGCTGGCGCCCGCCGTCACCGCGGCCGGGCTGCTCGTCTTCGTCGTCTACTCGACCTGGCGGGCCTTCGCCGGTGACGACTACTACGCGGCGCCTTACGTGTCCCCGTTCTACTCGCCCTGCGTCGCGGAGAACTGCGTGCCCATGAAGGGCGGCGCGGACTGGGAGATCTTCGGCGCGTGGTGGGGCCTGTCCCCCGCCCTGCTGATCCTGATCTTCCCGCTGGGCTTCCGGCTGACCTGCTACTACTACCGCAAGGCGTACTACCGCAGCTTCTGGGCGTCACCGCCCGCCTGCGCGGTGGCCGAGCCGCACAAGAAGTACGGCGGCGAGTCCCGGTTCCCGCTGATCCTCCAGAACGTCCACCGCTACTTCTACTACTTCGCGGTGATCGTCGCGCTGATCCTGACCTATGACACCGCCCTCGGCTTCCGTGACGAGCGGGGCGCGTGGGGCCACATGGGGCTGGGCACGCTGGTGCTGCTCGCCAACATCACGCTGATCTGGGCGTACACGCTCTCCTGCCACTCCTGCCGGCACATCGTCGGCGGCCGGCTCAAGCACTTCTCCAAGCATCCGGTGCGCTACCGGCTGTGGGGCTGGGCAGGCAAGCTGAATGACCGTCACATGTTGTTGGCCTGGGCGTCGCTGGTGAGCGTGATGGCGGCCGACCTCTATGTGTACCTGGTGGCGAGCGGCGTATTCGACGATCCGAGGTTCTTCTGATGGGGCGCATCTGATGACGCACGAGGAGCGGCAGAGCTGGGACGTGGTCGTGGTCGGCGCGGGCGGCGCCGGGCTGCGGGCCGCGATCGAGGCGCGTGAGCAGGGCATGCGGACCGCGGTGATCTGCAAGTCCCTGTTCGGCAAGGCCCATACGGTGATGGCCGAGGGCGGCATCGCCGCCAGCATGGGCAACGTCAACGAGGGCGACAACTGGCAGGTGCACTTCCGCGACACGATGCGCGGCGGGAAGTTCCTCAACCAGTGGCGGATGGCGGAGCTGCACGCGCGCGAGGCGCCCGACCGGGTGTGGGAGCTGGAGACCTGGGGCGCGCTCTTCGACCGTACGGCCGACGGGCGAATATCCCAGCGCAACTTCGGCGGACACGAGTACCCGCGCCTCGCGCACGTAGGGGACCGTACGGGGCTGGAGCTGATCCGCACCCTCCAGCAGAAGATCGTCGGCCTTCAGCAGGAGGACTTCCGCGAATTCGGCGACTACGAGGCGCGGCTGAAGGTCTTCCAGGAGTGCACGGTCACCCGGGTGCTCAAGGAGGACGACCGGGTCGCCGGCGTCTTCGGGTACGAACGCGAGTCGGGCCGCTTCTTCGTCATCGAGACGCCGGCGGTCGTGCTGGCCACCGGCGGCATCGGCAAGTCCTTCAAGGTGACGTCCAACTCCTGGGAGTACACGGGCGACGGGCACGCGCTGGCGCTGCTCGCGGGGGCCCCGCTCATCAACATGGAGTTCGTGCAGTTCCACCCGACCGGCATGGTCTGGCCGCCGTCCGTGAAGGGCATCCTCGTCACCGAGTCCGTGCGCGGGGACGGCGGGGTGCTGCGCAACAGCGAGGGCGACCGGTTCATGTTCGGGTACGTCCCGGACGTGTTCAAGGAGAAGTACGCGCAGTCGGAGGAAGAGGGCGACCGCTGGTACGAGGACCCCGACCACAACCGCCGCCCGCCCGAGCTGCTCCCCCGCGACGAGGTGGCCCGCGCCATCAACTCCGAGGTCAAGGCGGGCCGTGGCACCCCGCACGGCGGTGTCTTCCTGGACGTCTCCACCCGTATGCCCGCCGAGGTCATCAAGCGCCGGCTGCCGTCCATGCACCACCAGTTCAAGGAGCTGGCGGACGTCGACATCACCGCCGAGGCGATGGAGGTCGGCCCCACCTGCCACTACGTGATGGGCGGCGTGGACGTCGACCCCGACACGGCCGCCGCGGCCGGCGTGCCCGGTCTCTTCGCGGCGGGCGAGGTCGCGGGCGGCATGCACGGCTCCAACCGGCTCGGCGGCAACTCCCTCTCCGACCTGCTGGTCTTCGGCCGCCGCGCCGGGCTGTACGCGGCCCAGTACGCGGCCTCGCTGACCGGCGGCGACCGGCCCGTACCGGCCGGCCCGGACATCGACGCGGCGGCGGCCGAGGCGCTGCGCCCGTTCAGCGCCGAGGGCGGCTCCGGCCCGCACGCGCAGGGCCCGGCCGAGAACCCGTACACCCTGCACCAGGAGCTCCAGCAGGCCATGAACGACCTGGTGGGCATCATCCGCAAGGCTCCGGAGATGCGGGAGGCGCTGCACCGGCTCGCCAATCTGCGGGGGCGGGCGCGGCGTACGGGCGTCGAGGGGCACCGGCAGTTCAACCCGGGCTGGCACCTGTCCATCGATCTGCGGAACATGCTGCTGGTCAGCGAGTGCGTGGCGCGCGCGGCCCTGGAGCGCACGGAGAGCCGGGGCGGGCACACCCGCGACGACTACCCGGAGATGGACCGGCGGTGGCGCCGGGCCAATCTGGTGTGCCGGTTCACCGCCGGGCACGCGGGCGCCGACGGCGCCGAGCCGGCGCCGGCGGACCCGGCGCTCGGCCAGATCGCTCTGGAGCGGCGCGAGTCGCCGCCCATCCGGCCCGATCTGCTCGCCCTCTTCGAGCGGGACGAACTGGCGAAGTACCTGACGGACGAGGAGCTGACACCGTGAGCTATCAGGCCCACTTCAAGGTGTGGCGGGGTGATGCGGACGGCGGGGGCCTGAAGGACTTCGAGATCGCCGTCAACGAGGGCGAGGTGGTCCTCGACATCATCCACCGCCTCCAGGCCACCCAGGCCCCCGACCTGGCCGTCCGGTGGAACTGCAAGGCGGGCAAGTGCGGTTCGTGCAGCGCCGAGATCAACGGCCGGCCGCGGCTGCTGTGCATGACGCGGATGTCGGTCTTCGGCCAGGACGAGACGGTGACCGTGACGCCGCTGCGCGCTTTCCCGGTCGTACGGGACCTGGTGACGGACGTGTCCTTCAACTACGCGAAGGCGCGCGAGATCCCGGCGTTCGTGCCGCCCGCGGATCTGAAGGCGGGCGAGTACCGGATGCGCCAGGAGGACGTGGGCCGCTCGCAGGAGTTCCGTAAGTGCATCGAGTGCTTCCTGTGCCAGGACACGTGCCATGTGGTGCGTGACCACGAGGAGAACAAGGCCGCCTTCGCGGGCCCCCGCTTCCTGATGCGCGTCGCCGAGCTGGACATGCACCCGCTGGACGCGGCGGACGAGATGGGCGTCGACCGGAAGCGGAGCGCGCAGGAGGAGCACGGCCTGGGGTACTGCAACATCACGAAGTGCTGCACGGAGGTCTGCCCGGAGCACATAAAGATCACCGACAACGCGCTGATACCGCTGAAGGAGCGGGCGGCGGACCGCAAGTACGACCCGTTGGTGTGGCTGGGGAACAAGATCCGCCGTCGGGGGGAGTGAGCCGGGACTCGCTCAGGGGGCTCCATGGGCCCCTTCTGGCGCTATCGGGGGCTCTTTGGAGCCAATGGGGGCACGGCCCCCGGCGGGCCGTGGAGTCGGGAGCCTCATGAAGCGGTACGAGCCTCCGCGCGGCCCGCCCGGGCGCGGCGGGCGGCCCCGTCCCGGCCCCCGCCCCTGGCTCCCCGACCGGTCGCGGAGCAGGCGGAACGGTCATACGCTCCCAAATGTGACGCGGCTTCTGAGGCGGTACGGATCGGGGGCACCCGGCTGGGCCGCGGTGTGCGCCCTCCTGGCGCTGTGCGTCCTGCTCCTCCCGGCGCCCGCGCGCGCCGACGGACCGCTGGATCTGGCGCGTACGGGCCGGATCACCGACACCGTCGGGGCGCTCGGCGACCGGCGCGAGGAGGTGGCCACGGCGCTCGAACGGCTGCGCCGCGAGGCGCGGGTGCAGCTCTTCGTCACCTACGTGCGGGACTTCTCCGGTCGCGCGGGCCACGACTGGGCCGACGCCACCGCCGACCGCAACGGCCTCGGCCCCCGCGACCTGGTCCTGGCCATCGCCACCCACGACCGCCGCTACGCCGTCTCGGCCGCCGACGACTCCGGCTTCCGCCACGGCCAGCTCGCCCGGGTCGCCACGGCCGCCATCGAACCCGCGCTCAGGGCGCACGCCTGGGCCGACGCGGCGCTCGGCGCCGCCGCCGGGTACCAGGCGGTGCTCAGGGGGGAGCCCGTACGCACCCCGGCCCTCACCCCCGGCCCGGACGATCCGGGCGGGGACGCGCTCGTGCCGGGCGGGCGCGGCGTCTGGCTGCCCGCCGTCGTCGTGATGGGCTCGTGCGCGCTCGGCGGCTATCTGCTGGCGCGGCGCGGCCGCCGGGTCCGGGACCGCCGCGCCACCGCCCCGGCCCCCACCCTGGCCGGGTTCGCCCGCTTGGCGCAGCCGCTCACCCCGCTGACCGCGCTGGACGCCGAGGCGGCACAGATACTCGTGGAGACGGATGACGCCATCCGGACGAGCGAGGAGGAACTGGACTTCGCCATCGATCAATTCGGCCGGCGGGCGGCGCTGCCGTTCGCGGAGGCCGTGGCCTACGCCCGGGGGGAGGTCGCGCGCGCGTTCCGGCTCCGGCAGCGGCTCGACGACGCGCCGAACCAGGACGCCGACGCCCGGCGGTACGCGCTCGACGAGATCCTCTCCCGCTGCACCAACGCCAACCGGCGGCTGGACGCGGAGTCCGACGCCTTCGACCGGCTCCGCGCGCTCAAGGAGAACGCGCCCCAGCTGCTCGCCCGGGCCGAGGAGGCCGCCGAGGCGCTGGCGCCGCGCATCGACAACGCAGAGGACGCCCTGGCCGAACTGGCCCGCGGCTGCACGGCGCCCGCGCTGGCGCCCGTGGCGCAGCACCCGGCCGAGGCCCGCGACCGCCTCGCCTTCGCGGCGGCGGGTCTGGCGCAGGCCCGCCGGTCCCTCGCCGAGGGCGACCCCGCCAGGGCCGTCCCCGCCATCCGCGCCGCCGAGGGCGCCCTCGCCCAGGCCCGTACGCTCACCGCCGCCGTACTGCGCCACGCGCACGGCGTGATCCGCGCCGGGAAGCGGCTGCGCGCGCTCCTCCCCGAGACCGAGGCCGCCCTGGCGCGGTCGCGCGCCCTGCTGGCCGACCGGAGCGGCCTGCGGGCCGGGGCCATCGGCGCCGAGCGGGTGAGCGAGCTGTGCGCCCGTATCGCCCGTACGGAGCACGCGCTCGCCCAGGCCGCGCGGGACATGGCGGGAGGCCGGTACGACCCGCTCGCCGCGCTCCAGCGGGTCGAGGACGCGGGGGCCGGGCTGGACGAGCTGCTCGACGAGGAGGGGGCGCGCGGGCGGCACGCGTGGGCGCTGGGCGCGCGCGCCCTGCTCGCGGCGCGCGGCGATGTGGCCGCCGCGCGGGACTTCGTGTGCACGCACCGGGGTGCGATCGGCAGCCGGGCCCGTACCCGGCTGGCGGAGGCCGAGCGCCATCTGACGCGGGCGGAGGAGGCCGCCGACGCCACGGACGACGCGGCCGACGCCCGGCTGCTGCCGGAGGCGCGGCTGGCGGACGCGCTGGCCCGGCAGGCGCGGGAGCTGGCCGAACGGGACGTCAGGAGCTACGCCGACCAGAGCGCGCACGCCGGCCCGTACGCGCCGCAGTCCCCGCACCCCGCCGGGGCGATCGGCGGGGCGCTGCTGGGCGGCATCATTCTCGGCGGCCTCCTCCCCGCCACGTTCGGCGGCGGGGGCACGCGGGGGCGGCTGGCGGAATGATGCGGTCCGACTCCTGTCATAGTCCCTGTCCTAGTAGAGGCTGAGCAGCGCCTCCACCGCGTCCACGCCGGCGGAGTCGCCGTCCGGGAGGGCGAGTTCGAACCAGACCGTCTTGCCGTGCGGGGTGCGGCGGCTGCCCCAGGCGGCGCTGAGGAGGCCGACGAGCTGGAGGCCGCGGCCGCCCTCGTCGGTGTCGCGGGCGCGGCGGCGCCGGGGCTGCACGAGTCCGCCGTCCCAGACCTCGCAGACCAGGGTGCGGTCGAGCAGCAGCCGGAGCCGTATCTCGCCCTCCCCGTACCGCAGGGCGTTCGTCACCAACTCGCTGACCAGCAGCTCCGCCGTGTCCACGAGGTTCTCCAGCCCCCAGGCCGTCAGCTGCTCGCGCGCCCGCTCACGGGCGCGGGCGACCGAGCGCGGCTCCGGCGGCAGGTGCCAGTCGCCCACCGACTCGGCCGGCAGCCCCTGCACCCGCGCCATGAGCAGCGCGATGTCGTCCTCGCCGTGGTGGGTGTCGAGCGCGCCGAGTACGTGGTCACAGACGTCCTCCAGCACGGGCGAGGGGTCCGTGAGCGCCTCGCGGAAGGCGCGCAGGCCGTCGTCGAGCGACTGGTCGCGGGATTCGACCAGGCCGTCGGTGTAGAGCGCCAGCAGCGCGCCGTCCGGCAGGTCGACCTCGGTCTCCTCGAACGGCTCGCCGCCGACGCCGAGCGGCATGCCGGGCGGTACGTCCAGCAGCAGGGCGGGCTCGCCCGGTTCGACGAGCACGGGCGGCAGATGCCCGGCGTTGGCGAACGTCGCCCGCCGCGTCACCGGGTCGTACACGGCGTAGACGCAGGTCGCGAGGTACACCTCGGAGAGGTCGGCGTCCCTGCCGCTGCCGCGCGCCGAACGCGACGAGGACTGCTTGCCGCCGGGTGTGCCGAGGCCGTGCGCGACCTCGTCGAGCGCGGAAAGCACTTCGGCGGGCTCCAGGTCGAGCAGCGCCAGGGTCCGTACGGCCGTCCGGAGTTCGCCCATGGCGACGGCGGCGCGCAGGCCGCGCCCCATGACGTCGCCGACGACGATGGCCGTCCGGTGGCCGGGCAGCTCTATGACGTCGAACCAGTCGCCGCCGACCTCGGTGGCGGTGTTGCCCGGCAGATAGCGGCAGGCGATGTCGATCCCGGCGGCCTCGGGGTCGCCGGGCGGCAGCAGGCTGCGCTGGAGGATCAGCGCGCGCTCGTGCTCGCGGCGGTAGAGGCGCGCGTTGTCCATACAGACGGCGGCGCGCGCCGCGAGTTCCACCGCGAGCGCCGTGTCCCGCTCGCCGAACGGCTCGCTGCCCTTGGTACGGGCGAACTGCGCGAGCCCGACGACCGTGTCGCGCGCCACCATCGGGACGACCAGCGTCGACTGGATCACCGCGCCCAGTTCGGGACTCTCGTCGGCCTCCCGGCCGGGCACCACCTTGGGGTGCGCGGTGCGCAGCGCCACCGCGCACGGTGAGTGGAAGGGGAAACGATGCACCTCCCCCACCTGGATGGGCTTCGTCTCGCCGTCGTCGGGCCCGATCGGCGCGCCGGAGACGGCGCTGGAGAAGGCGACGCGGCGCAGCTCCGCGCTGCCGTCGGCGAGCCCCGGCGGCGCCTCGTCGCCGACGAGCAGCCCTTGGTAGAGATCGACGGTGGCCAGGTCGCAGAACTGCGGCACGGCGACGTCGAGGAGTTCGCGGGCGGTGGTCTCCAGATCGAGCGAGTTGCCTATCCGGGCGCCGGCCTCGTTGAGGAGCGCGAGGTTGCGCCGTACGCCCGCGGCCTCGCGCTCGGCGCGGCGGCGTCCGGTGACGTCGCTGGCGAGCGCCGCCACCCCGATGGGCCGCCCGCTGCCGCTGTGCAGCCGGTACAGCGATACGGACCAGCGGCGCCGCTCCGCACGGCGGGGCACCGCCCCGACGAGCTGGAGGTCGGCCACCGGCTTCCCGGTGTCGAGGACTTGGCGCAGTGCGGCGGTCAGCCGGTCGGCCTCGGCGCGGGGCAGGAAGTCGTGCGGGGTGCGGCCGCGGTGCCACTCGGCGGATTGGCCGAAAGCCTGCGCGAAGGACTCGTTGACCCGCACCAGGGTGAGATCGGTGCCGAAGAAGAAGAACCCGAGGGGAGATTGTCCGAAAACGGCCTGCGAGGCGGCAAGGTCGGTCTCGATGCCGCGCAGGGCCCGTACGTCGACGACGATGCACAGCGCGGTGCGTTCACCGCGCTGGTTCTCGGTGGGCATCAGGAAGATCTCGGCGAGGCCGGTCTGTCCGTCGGCGGCGCGGTACGGGACGATCGCGATCCGCTCGTGCCCGTCGAGCCCGCGCTCCCCGAGGAACTCCGGGAGGCGGGCGGGTGGCTGGTCGCGGGGGTCCCGGCCGGGCCGCTCGTCGGTGGGCGGGGCGCCGGCGGGCCGGTCACCGGTGGGCCCGTCGCCGACGCGCGGGTCGCCGGTGGGCCGGTCGCCGGTACGGCGGTCGTCGTTACGCCGGTCATCGGCGCTCGGGTCCGAGGCGACCGGCCGGCCGCCGTTGCCCGCCGCAGTCCCGCTCGTCGCAGCTCCGCCGGCCCCGGCACCACCGGCCCCGGCACCGTCCGACCCGGCTCCACCTGGCCCGGCACCGTCCGACCCAGTTCCGCCCCCCTCCGCGGCAGGCCAGGGCTCCCGCAGGAGGAACACCTCCCCCGGGTCCTTGCCCACGGCGTCCCGCGCGGCCACACCGAACAGCTCGGCCGCCCGCTCGCTCCACTGCTCGATCCGGCCGTCCGCTCCTAGCGAGAACGAGGCGACCCGGATGTAGTCGTAGAGCGAGCCCGGAAGGCTGCTCTGCCACAACACCGCGGCGTCTGTTCCCTGCGGCGTACCCGTGGTTCCCGCTGGCATTTCGCTCACGTGCCCGTCCCCTCCGGCCTCTCGTGCTCGCACCGGCATCAGAAGGCCGAGTATCCAGCACCGCGGCCATACGGAACACGGCCTTCACGATCACAGCACGATCTCAACCCGCGCCGTAGGACTCCTAACCAGGCAAGGTCAGCTCGAACCACACGGTTTTTCCGGTCTTTCCTCGCCGGGTTCCCCAGCGACGCGATGCGCATGCCACCAATTGGAGTCCGCGTCCGCCTTCGTCCTCCGGCCGGGCGACGCGTTCACGCGGCGGATCGGGCAGCGGGTCGGAGACCTCGACGAGGAGGACGGCGTCGTCCGGGCGGGGGCGACGGGAGTAGATGCGGACGCCGATGGGCCCGCTGGCGTACCGCAGGGAGTTGGTGACCAGCTCGCTGACCAGCAGGACCGTGACATCGCTGACCGCCTCCAGCCCCCACTCGGCGAGGGTGTCGCGCACCAGCGTGCGCGCGGTGCGTACGGCACCGGCCTCGGCGGGGAAGCTCCACTCCGCGAACCCGGGCGTCCACGCCAGGGGCACTGCGCTCTCGCTCACGCCGACCACGTCCCAGACCTCTCGCAGGCCCCGCCGGTTTGCCCGACTTCGGGGAAGTTAATCAGCACATACCCGATATAGGGCGATTGCTACCTTCTGCGCCGGAAGTCGCCCGAACTAGGTGGCACGATTGGCGTATCCGCACACCTCGGGGCCCGCGCCGGACCGACGCCGGAACAACTGACGGTGCGTCGCCCGTGTCGCCACCGTCACCCCGAGAGACGGACGCCGTCACCCCGAGAGACGACGGACCGCCTCCGCGACGGCGGGGCGGTCCTGATCGAGCCAGTGGACGTCATGGGCCTCGGCGGGGCCGAGCCAGCGGAGTTCGTCATGGTCCTGGAGCGGACGCGGTTCGCCCGCGAGGAGCTTGGCCGTCCAGACGTGGAGCACGTACGGCGGGCGCAGCGGCCATTCACCGGGGATGCGCTCCAGCGGCTCGACGGTCACGCCCAGTTCCTCGCGCAGTTCGCGTACGAGCGCCTGCTCGGGCGTCTCACCGGGCTCGACCTTCCCGCCGGGCAGCTCCCAGCGCCCCGCCAGCTCCGGCGGGGCGCTGCGCCGGGCAGCCAGCAGCCGCCCTCCGTCGAGCACCGCTCCGCCTACCACCACACGCGCCGTCGTCATGGGCGGAGCCTACAAAAACCGAGGCCGGGAAAGGCCGCAGGCCCCTAGGAGGCCGCGCGGACCCGCTCGACGATGTAGAGCCGCTCCTGCCCGTACACCCCGAGCCGGTCGACGACCTGCTCGGCCTCCGACTTGGTGGCGTAGCGGCCGACGCGGTAGCTGTTGCCGTTGCCGTCCTGACGGACGACCAGCCAAGGCAGGGCCGGATCGCCATCACTCATAGCCCCGCCCTTCCGTCGCGGCGCACACCGGCGTACGCCCCTCGACCCCTCATGTCGAAACCGCAATCCGCATATGCCCGAGCCTACGCCCGACCTTTACTCAGCGGATACGGCAATTCACGAAGAGGCGTTCATCCGGCCATGGGAGGCGGCCTCTTCGAGACCCTCCCGCTCGGCCTCGGCTGCCTCCGCCTCGGCCATCGCGGCCATCTCCTGTTCCACCGCCACGAGGGAGGGGTTGCGCCATGCGCTGCGCACGCCCCACACGTAGAAGACGAGGCCGATCAGGACGACGGTGACGATGTCCCAGCCCTCGGCCAGATACCCCTGACCGCCGAAGTCGGTGCCGCCGGCCCACGAGACGAAGGCCATGACGACGAGATAGGCCACCACCCAGGCGCCGGCCTTGAGGTGCGGCTTCAGTTCGGCCCACGGCTTGCGCAGCTCGTACCAGGCCCAGACGGGCAGGCCGACGGCCATGATCAGGATGACCTTGCCGGTGAGCGGCCAGCGCCCCCAATACAGCACCAGCGAGCCGAAGACCATCGCGATGGGCGCGACGACGGGCATGATGCGCAGCTTGACGGGGCGCTTGAGGTCCGGCGCGAGACGGCGCAGCGACATCACGGCGACAGGGCCGGTGATGTAGGAGATGACGGTCGCGACCGACACGATCTCGGCCAGGGAGCCCCAGCCGCGGAAAACGGCCAGAAAGAGGAAGGCGACGACGAGGTTGAGCACGAGCGCCGGGCGCGGGACGCCGGTCTTGGGGTCGACCTTGCCGAAGATGCCCGGCAGGTGTCCGTTCTCCTGCACGCCGTGGATCATGCGCGAGGTGGTGGCCGCGTAGATCATGCCCGTACCGGACGGGGAGATGAAGGCGTCCGCGTACAGCAGCATCGCCAGCCAGTTCAGGCCCCAGGCCAGGGACAGGTCGGCGAGCGGGGAGTTGTACGAGAGGTGTGCCCAGCTGCCCGCGTCGCTCAGGTCGGCGGCGGGAACAGCCATCAGGAAGGCGATCTGGAGCGCCACGTAGATCACGAGCGCGATGACGATCGAGCCGATGACGGCCTTGGGCAGCGATTTGCCGGGGTTGCGGGCCTCGCCCGCCATATTCAGCGGGGACTGGAAGCCGTTGTACGCCCAGACGATGCCGGAGACGGCGACGGCGGTGAAGACCGCGCTCCAGCCGTTCGGCGTGAAGCCGCCGTGGTCCTTGACGTTGCTGGTGTCGAAGTGCGCCATCATCAGCGCGCCCGCGGTCAGGATCGGGACGACGACCTTGAAGACGGTGATCGCGTTGTTCGTCTTGGCGAACAGCGTGATCGCGAACCAGTTGAGGAAGAAGTAGAAGACCAGCAGGACACTGGCGAGCGCGACGCCGCTGCCGGTCAGCTCCTTGCCGTTGTAAAGACCCGCGGCCCAGGAGAAGTCCCAGGAGCTCATGTACTGGACGGAGGCGGTCGCCTCCCCGGGTATGACGGAGACGATCGCGATCCAGTTGGCCCAGGCGGCGAGGTACCCGGCCAGCGAGCCGTGCGAGTACTGCCCGTACCGGACCATGCCGCCGGCCTTCGGGAACATCGAGCCGAGCTCGGTATAGGTCAACGCGATGGTCAGCGCGACCGCGGCGCCGATGACCCAGGCCAGGATCGCGGCGGGACCGGCGATGGCGGCGGCCCGCTCGGCGCCGAAGAGCCAGCCCGAGCCGATGATCGACCCGAGACCGACGGCCGTCAGGGCCACCGGTCCGAGCGTGCGGCGGTAATTCGAGTGGGAACCCTGCTCGGTACTCAAGCCCCGGATCTCCTTTTCTTGGTTCTCCCCCACGGCAGGACGCAAACCGCGCCATCCTACGAGCGATGACGCCGGGAAAAATCCGCGACAGGGCCCTGACCTGGGCGTATGTGAGGTTTGCAACACCAAGAACGCTGTCGCCGTATCGGGTCAAACCAGGTGTTAGTGGTGCGCTTCCGTGGCTTGGTGCAGACCTGTTACTAGCAGGGGGCGGCGACCGCCACGGGGCATCTGACCTGCGGTGAGTGCGCCTGGAGAGCAGAACGCACGGCAGACGGCGCGCGGCGCTCAACCCTGAATACGTGGCCGATAACAGACTGTGAAAACCCGCAAGCCTACGAACCCGCGATCCCGCGATCCTGCGATTCCGCGAATCTGCGAACCTGCGAACCTGCGAGCGAAAGAAGCCGGTCCCGGCGGCTACTTGACCGGCAGGTGGTAGGCGACCCGGTAGCGCTCGGCCAGGACCACCACATCGGCGGTCTCGACCGGACAGCCGCCGGCGAAGTACGTACGGGAGACCACGATCACGGAGTGCCCTGGGACGCCGCCCAGGGCGAGCGCCTCCTCGGCGAGCCCCGGCCGCGCGCCGACCTCTTCCACGACGTTGTCGACGACGAGATCGATGGCCGCCATGCGCTCGACCACGCCGCGCCCGGCCAGCGGCCCCTCTTCGGGCAGCATCACGGGCGTACGGCCGGTGAGCGCGAGCGGCTCCCAGGAGGTGGAGAGCATGGCGGGCTCGCCGACGGCCCGGAAGAGGTAGTCGGTGCGCATCACGCGCTCGCCGGGCGCGATGCGCAGCCGCCCCGCGACGGAAGCGTCGGCGGCCTCCTGACCGCTGCGCGATTCCCAGGTGCCCTTGACGCGCTCGTCGGCCTGTTCCTGCCGGAAGGGCGTGGAGTCCACGAGCGCGCGGTATCCGCCCCGGGAGAGGCGGCTGGGTACGGGCTGCTCGCGTACGTACGTGCCGGAGCCGGAGCGGCCTTCGACGAGCCCCTCGGCCATCAGCACCTTGCGGGCTTCGAGGGCGACGGTGTCGGAGACGCCGTACTCCTCGCGAATACGGGCCTGCGAGGGGAGGCGGGTGTGCGGCGGCAACTCCCCGGCGACGATCTTCTGCCGAAGATCCCCGGCGACGCGGAGGTATGCGGGCTGGTCACCGAAGGCCACGTCCACTCCCAACAGGTTGACAGTCCGCAACAGCTTGGCAACCGTCGGTTGTGGGTCGCAACTCAAGGCCAAGGATTCACTAGATGTAGTGAATTGCAGCTCAGGGACGCGTAATCCGCGGGCGAGGTGACCGCTGGGTGGGCCCGTCGGGCCGTGGACCGGGGCCGCGGCCCCGCCGTCGGCGCGGAGCGCGACGAGGCCAGGGCAGACTCCCCCGCCACACACGCAAGGACAAACAAAGAACGGCATACGCGATAACACAGGCAAGCCCAATAACACCGAACACATTTTGGCTCATGGCCCGAATTCGGAACCGCTTCTGGCCACGCCCGACTGGAGACGCTTCAACCTTTAGGGCCAATATTTGGACCGGCGCCCTTCGGCTGAAAGTACCTGTTTCGCGAAACCTGCTTTCCTCCTACGGTGAGCGGGGTCGGAAAGACCAACATCCCGTCTCTGACTGGAGGCCAAGTGGCACCGATCATTGAACCCGGAACGTACGCCATCAAGAATGCCGCGCACGACGACCGGGTCATCGATGTGAGTGGGAGCGACAAGCGGCCCAACACTCCTATTATTGGCTACCCCTACCACAAGGGGGAGAACCAGCAGTGGGAGCTTGAATCGGTCAACCAGGCCAACGAGTACATCATCAAGAGCAAGCTGGGCGACTTCTACCTGAACCTGGGTATCACCCGGCAGTACCCGCCCTCGATCGCGGCTCAGCCCACCTATGTGGTCTGGTCGATCGAGCCTGCGGGCAATGGTCTGTACCGCATTCACTTCCCGTATCAGGATGGGGTCGTCGACCTCCCCGGCGGGCAGCAGAGCACGCAGCTGACTCTCCCCGCCTGGGCCGGGGAACAGCACCAGAAGTGGATGTTCGAGAAGGTCTGACAGGCCGCGTAAAGCGGGTGCGACCGCGTTTCCACGCGGTCGCACCCGTCCTGGCCTACACACCGCTAAAAACACGGCCGAAAGCCAAACAAAAAACCAAGGAACAACCAACGAAAACCGCTGAAAAGTCAATGAAAAGTCACTGAAAACCCCCGCCCAAACCTGGGACGGGGGTTATTTGACGCGCGCTGGTCGCCTATCGGCGAGCGCTCCGCAAATCAGCCGCCGCTCTTCCGGCGGAAGGAACGCTGAGTGCTGGCGGGTCCATGAGCCCCGTGAATCTTCGAGGAACTGGCCCCCGCACCCCCCGAAGCCCCCTCGCCATGCGACCCTCGCTTGCGCTCCAGCGCCTCGCGGAACTTCCGCTTCATGTCGTCTTCAGGCTTGTCCTGAGCAGGTCCGTCTGCGGCCATGGGCTCCTCCTGAACTCGATGCTCCCCCCAGAGCCTCGCACGTTTTCCCCCGCTCATCCCCCGATTTTTCCGCGAGCCGAGGCCAGCGGAGCCCCCGGCCCCGGTTGTGCACACGCGCGAAGGGGCTCCATCACTGGGGTTGCCCCATGCCCGCACCGCCCGCCTGGATGCGCCCGCCGCGGGCGGGCGGGGGGCTCGTTCGCGGAGGACCAGCGCCGGCGAGAGACCGAGGTCCGAGGGGCTTCCCCGCGACACCCGCGACCTGATGCGCCCTCGCCAACTCCCGTGCCGCACCTGCGATCCGCCACTCACAGCGGCCAAGCGGTCAGCAAATCATCGGGGCCGTGGGTGGCATCAAGGCCCGGAGAGTCGACGCCGCTGCGAGAGACCGCCACGACTGGAACGGGTTCGTCGGTAAGGGCGGCCCGGTGCCGATAATGAGCTACCAGGTCGTGCCAGTCGAAGGGGGACTGCTCCAGCCACTTGATGGATCCGGGCAGTTCTTGCCGACGGCCTACAAAATCCACCACGTCTGCCGACCTCCACGCATGATGAGAGGTGGCGAGGGGCAGCCTTCCTGGACGCTCTTGTGACCATCGAGCCATCTACGCACAGACAGAGGCACTGGCTCGCATACAGGTTCCGCCCTTAAGTGGGGGCCAGCTCCATGCCTGTCTCAAGCATCTGGACAGCACGGCGGTCACAGAATTCGCCCGCGCACTCGCCGCCACCTCTACTTCCCTGATCACCAACGCTGATCCCCACATCGAGTAGTGCTTGAGACCGTGCAGTGCTCAGTAGTGGTAGCGAGCTGCCAGGATCACAATTTCCTTGTCCGTGACCAAGTAGACGAGGCGATGTTCGTCGTCGATCCGCCTCGACCACGCTCCGGGCAAGTGGTACTTGAGCGGCTCGGGCTTGCCGATCCCCGTGAAGGGATCGCGCTTCATGTCTGCGTTGAGCTTGTTGATCCGGGCGAGCATCTTGCGGTCGTTCTTGAGCCAGGACGTGTAGTCCTCCCAACCCTGATCCTCGAAGACAAGTCTCACTCGGCACCCGCAGCAGGATCCACTGCATCCGGATCGATCAGCACGCGCTCCGACACGTTGACGTTGCCCAGGGCGTTCTCGTACGCCTTGAGTAGTCGCCGTGCGTTCGCAGGCGAGCGCAGCAGGTACGAGCCCTCGCGCAGTGCCGCGTAGTCCTCGGCCGAGACGAGCACGGCGTTGCCGTGCTTGGAGACGATCTCGATGGCCTCGTGGTCGTCGTTGACCTTCTTGATCAACGGAAAGAGCCCCTTGCGGGCTTCGCTCGCGGTTATCGACATGACTTGACCCTTTCCATCGAGTGGTACGTAATAACGTACCACTCGCACCGCCCTTCGGCGGGACCAAGCAGTCGACAGAAGGCCAAGACTCCCAGCACGGGGAACGCCAAGGGGTCGACTCCCGGAGGAGCCGACCCCATCTGACCTGCATGCTTGTCAGATCGCCAACGTGGTGTCATTTCAACCGCTCAGACGTTGAACCGGAACGTCTAACACAGAGCTGCGACCTGCGAAAACGTGGCTTCTGAAGATCGCATCCAGCACAGATCCAGCACGGTGCGAGTTCATCCAGCGCGAGCGATGGACCGCCATGTACTCCAGCCATTGTGTACTCATGGGACACTCGGTACCCTTGAGCGCATGACGCAGCCACTGCCCATAGAGTCCATCCGCGACGTGCGCGCGCACTTGGCGGAGGTCGTGGAGCGCGCGGACCGCGACGACGTACCCACGGTGATCACGCGCCGGGGCAAGGAAGTCGCTGCCGTGGTCTCCATCGAGGTGCTGCGCAAGTTCCAGGAATGGGAAGAGCGCGAGATCAACCGGATCATCGACGAGCGCATGGCCAACCCGGCTCCCGGCATCCCGATAGAGGACATCATGAGGGAGACGCTGGCGCGCGGTGAGTGAGTACCGAACCATCTTCCGCCCCGAGGCGCAGGCCGAGCTTCGGAAGATCCCTCGCGACATGGCACTGCGCATCCTGGCTAAGCTGACCGAGCTGGAGACCGACCCCCTCGGCTTCAACACCACCGCCCTCATGTCCCAGCCCGAGCGACGCCGTCTGCGCGTCGGCGACTACCGCGTCGTCTACACGATCGACAACGGGGAGCTGGTGGTCTGGGTCGTTCATGTGGGACACCGGTCCACCGTCTATGAGACCTGACCGCCGCTGACCCTTCGTCAGAATATCCAGCACCCATCCAGCACGGTGACGGCGAAGGGGGCTGACCCGATAGCGTCCGCCCCCTCCTGACCTGCATGTTTGCCACGTCAGCGACGTGGTGTTATTTCATCCGCTCAGACGTTGAACCGGAACTCCACCACGTCCCCGTCCTGCATCACATAGTCCTTGCCCTCCATGCGCGCCTTGCCCTTCGCACGGGCCTCGGCGACCGAGCCCGTTTCGACCAGGTCGTCGAAGGAGATGACCTCGGCCTTGATGAAGCCCTTCTGGAAGTCGGTGTGGATGACTCCGGCGGCCTCGGGGGCTGTGGCGCCCTTCTTGATGGTCCAGGCGCGGGTTTCCTTGGGGCCTGCTGTGAGGTAGGTCTGGAGGCCCAGGGTGGCGAAGCCCACGCGGCCGAGGGTGGCGAGGCCCGGTTCTTCCTGGCCCATGGACTGGAGGAGTTCGAGGGCCTCGTCGTCGTCGAGTTCGATCAGCTCGGATTCGATCTTCGCGTTGAGGAAGATCGCCTCGGCGGGGGCGACGAGGGCGCGCTGTTCGTCCTTGAAGGCGTCGTCGACCAGCTCGTCCTCGTCGACGTTGAAGGCGTAGAGGAAGGGCTTCACCGTGAGGAGGTGCAGTTCGTGGAGGAGCCTGCCCTGCTCGGTGGCGGCGGTGATGCCCGCGGAGAAGAGGGTCTGGCCGGCTTCCAGGATTTCGCGGGCGGCCTCGACGGCGGCGAGGACGGCGACCTTCTCCTTCTGGAGGCGGGACTCCTTCGTCAGGCGGGGCACGGCCTTCTCGACGGACTGGAGGTCCGCGAGGATCAGCTCGGTGTTGATGGTCTCGATGTCGTCCTTCGGGGAGACCTTGCCGTCCACGTGGACGACGTTCTCGTCCTTGAAGGCGCGGATGACCTGGCAGATCGCGTCCGACTCGCGGATGTTCGCGAGGAACTTGTTGCCCAGGCCCTCGCCCTCCGAGGCGCCCCGCACGATGCCGGCGATGTCGACGAAGTCGACCGTCGCGGGGAGGATCTTCTGGGAGCTGAAGATCTCGGCGAGCTTGGCGAGCCGGGGGTCGGGGACACCGACGACGCCGACGTTCGGCTCGATGGTGGCGAACGGGTAGTTGGCCGCCAGCACGTCGTTCTTGGTCAGGGCGTTGAACAGGGTCGACTTGCCGACATTCGGCAGGCCGACGATTCCGATCGTGAGCGACACTTGGCGACTTCCCGTAGCGAGAATGTGTAAAAGGGACCGGCCCCCGCGGGACCGGTCAACCAGTCTACGGGCCCGCGCCGCGACCCCGCCCCGGGCGGACTATCGATCGAACAGATAACCAAGGTGGCTCAAACGGCGTGTCCAACGTCGGATTCTTCCCACTTTTCGCCCTACGTTGGTGAAGTGGAGCAACCGAGCACGCGTACCCCCCGCCGCAGCGACCGCCGCGCGTCCGCCGTGCCACGCCCCGCCGCACCCGCGGTGCCGGGCCCGGCGGGGGCGGACGAGTCCGGTGGCGAGAGCGCTACCGTCTACCGCGCGCGGACCCGGCGGCCGCCGCCGCTGATCGCCGCGATCGCAGCCGCGCCGGCCCGGCTGCCCGGCCCGCGCCTGACGGCGCTCGGCAGCGGGCTGCTCGCCGCGCTCGCGATGCTGCTGATCGGCTTCCTGGACTCCCTGCTGCTGGACGGCTCACCGGCCGTGTTCGGGGTGTTCTTCATGCTGACCGCCGCCGCCTGCGCGCTGTGGGTGCGCCCCGCCGACCTGGTGATCGCACCGGTCGGCGTCCCGATCGCGTTCGCCGTGGGGATCGTCACGATCAGCGACGCCTCGGGCGGCACCGGCGGCCGGATCATGAGCATGGTCACCGCGCTCGCCGTGCACGCCGGATGGCTCTACGCGGGCACGGTGCTGGCCGTGCTGATCGTGTTCGTACGCAGGGCGGCGCTGGTCAGCCGCGAGCAGCGGGACCGGCAGCAGGGCCGTCGGAACCGGCGTCAGCCGCGGCAACAGCGGCAGCAGCAGCCATCGCAGCCCCCACGATCCCCGCACTGTTCTGCAGCTGAGCAGGCACGATCTCGGCCTTGACGCCCTCGATCAGCGGCAGGAACTTCTCCGACTTGCGGCTGACGCCACCGCCGATCACGAACAGTTCCGGCGAGAAGAGCATCTCCACGTGCTCCAGGTACTTCTGCACCCGGTGGGCCCAGTGGTGCCAGCTCAGGTCTTCCTCGTCCTTGGCCCGGGTCGAGGCGTGCGTCTCCGCGTCGCGGCCGTGCAGCTCCAGGTGGCCCAGCTCGGTATTGGCGACCAGCTTGCCGTCGGTGAAGACCGCGCTGCCGATGCCCGTACCCAGGGTGAGCACGATGACCGTGCCGTAGTGGCCGCGGCCCGCGCCGAAGTGCACCTCCGCGAGGCCCGCCGCGTCCGCGTCGTTCAGGAGCGTCACCGGGGCGCCGAGCCGCTCCCGCAGCGCCCCCGCCGCGTCGAGGCCGATCCAGCTCTTGTCGACGTTGGCCGCCGACCGCGTCGTGCCGCCGACCACCACTCCCGGGAATGTCGCGCCGACCGGGCCCGACCATCCGAAGTGGTCGACGACCTCCTTGACGCCGTCGATCACTGCCTCGGGGGTGGCGGGGTGCGGGGTGAGCACCTTGTAGCGGTCGTCCGCCAGCTCCCCGCGCACCAGATCCACCGGGGCCCCTTTGATGCCCGACCCGCCGATGTCCACACCGAATACCTTCATGGACACGAGGCTAGGGCCGGACGGGCGTGATCACCCCTTGGACCCGTCGGAAAGGGACGCGGCCTCCGCGCGCAGATCGCGGCGGAGCTCCTTGGGCAGCGAGAAGGTGATGCTCTCCTCCGCGGCCGTCACGATCTCCACGTCCCCGAATCCGCGCTCCGCGAGCCAGTCCAGTACGCCCTGCACCAGGATCTCCGGCACGGACGCGCCCGAGGTCACGCCGACCGTCGAGACGCCCTCCAGCCATGCCTCGTCGATCTCGGCGGCGGAGTCGACCAGGTGGGCGTCGCGGGCGCCGGCGCCCAGCGCCACCTCGACGAGGCGAACGGAGTTCGAGGAGTTCTTGGAGCCGACGACGATCACCAGGTCGGCGTCGGCGCCCATCTGCTTGACCGCCGTCTGGCGGTTCTGCGTGGCGTAGCAGATGTCGTCGCTGGGCGGCGAGATCAGCTTCGGGAAGCGATCCTTGAGTGCGTCGACCGTCTCCATGGTCTCGTCGACGGACAGCGTGGTCTGGGAGAGCCAGACCACCCGGGACTCGTCCCGGACCTGGACGTTCTTCACGTCCTCCGGCCCGTCGACCAGCGTGATGCGCTCGGGCGCCTCACCGCTCGTACCGACGACCTCCTCGTGGCCCTCGTGGCCGATGAGGAGGATGTCGTAGTCGTCGTCGGCGAACCGGACGGCTTCCTTGTGGACCTTGGTGACCAGCGGGCAGGTGGCGTCGATGGTCGCCAGATTGCGGCGCGCGGCCTCCTCGTGGACGACCGGTGCCACGCCGTGCGCGGAGAAGATCACGATGGAGCCCTCGGGCACCTCCTCCGTCTCGTCGACGAAGATCGCGCCCTTCTTCTCCAGGGTCTGCACGACGTATTTGTTGTGGACGATCTCCTTGCGCACATACACCGGCGCGCCGTACTGCTCCAGCGCCTTCTCGACGGCGATGACGGCACGGTCCACGCCCGCGCAGTAACCCCGGGGGGCGGCGAGCAGGACCTTGCGGGCTGTCGTAGCAGTCATGCCATCCATCGTACGGGCCTTGGCAGATGGCACCGATCACCCTGTGGACAACGCCCGGAGGCGAGCCCTCGGGGCGTGTCGCGGGAGCGGGCTCATACGGGCCCACGGGAGCGGGCTCGTACGGGTACCCCTGCGCGTCCCCGCGTCTCGTACGGGCGCCCCTGCGCGTCCCGGGTGCAGGCGGCCCGGCGCGCCCCCAGCGCCCGGCGCGCCCCCTTGGCCGAAGCTGAGGCACGATCATCACCAGCAAGGGACGATCAACGCCGATCACCACGAAACGCCGGACCAACTAGGGGGCGCACCCCATGACCACCACGCCGACAGGCTCGACCGCACCGGCGGGCGAGGACGGTTCACTCCGCCGGACGCTGTCCTTCCGGGACCTCGTCGTCTACGGACTGCTGTTCATCGCCCCTATGGCGCCGGTCGGCATCTTCGGGACGCTGGCGGCGAAGTCGCACGGCGCGATCGCCACTGTCTACATCGTCGCGACGATCGCGATGGCCTTCACCGCGTACTCCTACGCGCAGATGGTGCGCGTCGCACCGCAGGCCGGCTCGGTCTTCACGTACGCGCGCGTGGGGCTCGGCGAGGGCGCCGGCTTCATCGCCGGCTGGATGGCCATGCTCGACTACCTGCTGATCCCGGCCGTGGCCTACCTCTTCTCGGGGATCGCCATGCACGCCCTGGTGCCGTCCGTGCACCAGTGGGTGTGGACGGCTGTCGCGGTGGTCGTGACGACCCTGCTGAACCTGTGGGGCGTACGGGCCGCCGCCGTGGTCGGCGCGGCGGTGCTGGCCCTGGAGATCGTGGTGCTGGTGGTCTTCGTCGCCGCGGCCCTGTGGGCGCTGAGTACGCACGGTTCCCAGCGCGGCTGGGCCGTGCCGCTCACCGGTGAGGGGTCCTTCTCGATGACCGCGGTCCTCGCGGCCGTCTCCGTCGCGGTCCTGTCGTACCTGGGCTTCGACGCGATCGCCTCGTTCGCGGAGGAGGCCGCGGGCGGCTCCGCGCGGGTCGCGAAGGCCGTGATCACCTGCCTGATCGTGGCGGGCGTCCTCTTCGCCGTGCAGACGTATCTGGCGGGGCTGCTGGCCCCGATGACGGCGGCCGAGCTGGCGGCGCACCCGGGCGAGCAGGGAGACGCGTTCTACTCCACGGTCGACTCGGCGGTCGGCGGCTGGCTGCACGACCTGGTCGCGGCCAGCAAGGCGATCGGCGCGGCCTTCGCCGCGCTCGCCGGTCAGGCCGCGGCCGGGCGGCTGCTGTTCGCCATGGCCCGCGACCGGCGGCTGCCGGGCGCGATGTCGAAGGTGGACGCGGGCAGCGGCGTGCCTCGGCGCGCGCTGCTCGGCGCGGCCGTCGTGACGCTGGTCGCGGCGGTGTGGGCGGCCCGCCGCGACGACGGCCTGGACCACCTGTCGTCGATCGTGAACGTCGGGGCGCTGACCGCCTTCGGCCTGCTGCACGCCTCCGTGATCGGCTGGTTCTGGATCCGCAAGCGCGCGGAGGCCCCGAGCCTGGTCGGCCACGTGCTCGTACCGCTGCTGGGCCTCGCGGTGGTGGTCGCGGTGATCGTCGAGGCGTCGGCCACGGCCCAGGTCGTGGGGGCCGTCTGGCTGGCGGTCGGGCTGGTGATCCTGGCGCTCCAGTACCGGGGGCGCCGTCAGGGCCGGGAGTCCGGCGTCCGCTGACAACGGTGGGAGCGGTGCCAGCGGTGACGACGGAGCGGGTCGTTCCGCCGCCGCCCTCGCCCCCGGCCCTCGCCCCCGGCCCCCGGCCCCGGCCCCGGCCCCCAGCGGCAGCCGCCCATTGTCAGTGGGCGCCGATAGCCTGGGGCACATGGCTGTCAACACGTCCGCGGACGCGCCGATCCCCGTCGGCGAGGTGTCCCGGCTGATCGGTGGGTGGATCGACCGGCTCGGGGCCGTATGGGTCGAGGGGCAGATCACGCAGCTGTCGCGGCGGCCGGGGGCCGGGGTGGTGTTCCTGACCCTGCGCGACCCGTCGTACGACATCTCCCTGACCGTCACGTGCTATCGCGCCGTCTTCGACAAGGTGGCCGACGTCGTCTCCGAAGGCGCGCGCGTCGTCGTGTTCGCCAAGCCGGAGTGGTACGCGCCGCGCGGTCAGCTCTCCCTGCGCGCCGCCGAGATCAAGCCGGTCGGGGTGGGCGAGCTGCTCGCGCGGTTGGAGCAGCTGAAGAAGTCGCTGGCCGCCGAGGGGCTGTTCGCGGCCGACCGGAAGCGGCCGTTGCCGTTCCTGCCCCAGCTCATAGGGCTGGTCTGCGGGCGCGCCTCCGCCGCCGAGCGGGACGTGCTCGAAAACGCCCGGCTGCGCTGGCCGGCCGTGCGCTTCGAGATCCGCAACGTGCCCGTACAGGGCGTGCACGCCGTCCCGCAGGTCATGGCCGCGGTCAAGGAGCTGGACGCGCTGCCGGAGGTGGACGTCATCGTCGTGGCGCGCGGCGGCGGCAGCGTGGAGGACCTGTTGCCGTTCTCCGACGAGCAGCTGGTACGGGCGGTGGCCGCGTGCCGTACGCCCGTCGTGTCCGCCATCGGGCACGAACCGGACTCCCCGCTCCTCGACCTGGTCGCCGACCTGCGCGCCTCCACCCCCACCGACGCGGCGAAGAAGGTCGTGCCGGACGTGGGCGAGGAGCAGACCCGTATCCAGCAATTGCGCGAGCGCGCGTTGCGCAGCGTCGGCGGGCTGCTGGACCGCGAGGAGCGCGGTCTGGCCTCGGCGCTCGCGCGGCCCGCGATACAGCGCCCGCACCGCATGGTCGACGAGCGCGACGAGCAGGTCTCGGCGGTGCTGGAGCGCGGGCGCCGCACGCTGGCGCATCTCCTGGACCGCGCCGACTCCGAGCTGACGCACACCCTGGCGCGGGTGGTGGCCCTCTCCCCCGCGGCGACGCTCCGGCGCGGCTACGCCGTGTTGCAGCACGCGGACGGCTCGGTGGTGCACTCCCCGCAGGACGTGGCGCCGGACGAGGAGCTGCGGGCGCGGGTCGCGGACGGCGACTTCTCGGTACGGGCCCTTGTCACACCCCCCGCTTAGGCTGGATCCCATGGCGACGACGCGCGAGAAGACCGACGACTCCACTCTCGGATACGAGCAGGCACGGGACGAGTTGATCGATGTGGTGCGGCGCCTGGAGGCGGGCGGCACGACGCTGGAGGAGTCGCTGGCCCTGTGGGAGCGCGGCGAGGAGCTGGCCAAGGTCTGCCGCCGCTGGCTCGACGGGGCGCGGGCCCGGCTGGACGCCGCGCTGGCGCAGGGCGAGGACGGCGGCGAAGAGGACGGCGCCGCGGCGGGAGCGGCGGCGGGCGACGGGGAAGCGACCGCCTCCGAGGGCTGAGCGGACCCGTCCGTACGGGCCGCGGCCTTGCACGGGGCCGCGGCCCGTACGGGGCTGAGCCTTGTAGGAGCCGCTCCTTGTAGGGGCTGAGCAGCCCTTACGCGCCGGGCCTCACACGCCGGTCCCGCACGCCGGGCGGCGGCCGGTCGCGTCTGCCCGCCCGTACAGCGTCATGTCCTGACTCATGTGAACCGGAGCACACCTGCACCCTTTTAGTTGAAACTTAATCTATTGCCGGTACAGTGGTTCGTGCCAGCTCGAAACCGCGCAAGCAACAGAAGGTGTTCACCGCATGACTCTCGCCCTCGACGCCGCCGCTCAGGACCTCCTCTTCCGTGAAGCGCGTACCGCCAACACCTTCACCGACGAGCCGGTGACCGACGAGCAGATGCAGGCCGTCTACGACCTGTTCAAGTACGCGCCGACCGCGTTCAACCAGTCGCCGCTGCGCGTCGTACTGGTCCGCTCCGAGGAGGCCCGCGAGCGCCTCGTGTCGCACATGGCCGAGGGCAATCAGCCCAAGACCCGCAAGGCCCCGCTGGTGGCGATCCTCGCCGCGGACAACGAGTTCCACGAGGAGCTGCCGGCGCTCTTCCCGCACTTCCCGCAGGCCAAGGACGTCTTCTTCGCGGAGCGCTCCTCCCGCGAGTCCGCCGCCGCGCTGAACGCCTCGCTGCAGGCCGCCTACTTCATCCTCGGCGTCCGCGCCGCCGGTCTCGCGGCCGGCCCGATGACGGGCTTCGACTTCGCGGGCGTCCAGAAGGAGTTCCTGGACGACGACCACACCCCGCTGATGGTCGTCAACATCGGCAAGCCGGGCGAGGACGCCTGGTTCCCGCGGTCGCCGCGCCTGGAGTACGACCAGGTCGTCAAGACCGTCTGAGGAAGACGTCTGAGGTCACCCGGCGACAGCCGCCCCCGACCTGCCCGGCCGACCGGGCCCGGGGGCCGCTTCACCGGGCGGCACCCCCCTCAGATCTGCCGCTCCCCCCAGCGGCAGCCCGGTGGCCGTCGCGTTCAGGCCGAGTCGTGCGCGTCCGGATTCACGTCCGGCTTCGTCTTCTCGGCCTTGAGCGCGGCGGCCATCCGCGTGAGCTGCCCGTGCGGCGCGGTGCCCGTGACCACGGTGGTCACGCCGCGCTCCGTGCGCGCCAGCGCGTCGTACTTCTCGCCCTCGTAGCGGTCCCACGTCGCGCCGTCGATGCGCTCCGTCTTCCCGGTCTTCGCCGCCTGCCGGCTGACGCCGTCGATGAACGCCGCCGCCGGGCCGTCGCTCTGCTCGACCGCCACGTACTGCTTCTTCGGGTCGAGGAAGCCCAGGTGCCAGGCCGCGCCGTCCTTGCCGCCCCCGTCGTACGAGACCGACGTGGCCCGCCAGCCCTCCGGGAGGCCCACCGGGGCCGCCACCGCGTACGGCGCCGCGCGCCGCGCCGTGTCCAGTTCCACCCGGTAGCTGACCGCCTTGACGGGGTCGTTGCTCTCGTCGTGCGGGATGAACACGTAACTGACCACCGCGACGGGGATGATCACCGCCAGCGACAGAATCATGTTCCGCACCGTCTGCGTCTTACCGCTCCTACCTGCCACCCGCCCATCGTCCCCTATGCCCGTTCCGGCCGGGACACCGACCCGGGACACCGGTCCGGGACACCAGCCCGCACCAGCCCAGGGCCGGCCCGGACGCCGCCCCGGTCCCGGACCGCGGGAGGGGACCCGCCGAACCCCCGCCATGACGCTCATCCGTAGGGCGCTCTGCTCACTTTGGCAATCAACCGATAAAGTCATGAGCACCCTCACTTAACGGCCGTCGCCGTACAGAAAGGTGCGCTCCGTTGACCGAACATCACTTGCCGTCTCCCCTTGAGGTCAGCCCCGAGGCCCCAGACCGCAACCTCGCGCTGGAGCTCGTCCGGGTCACCGAGGCAGGCGCCATGGCGTCGGGCCGCTGGGTGGGACGCGGCGACAAGAACGGCGCCGACGGCGCCGCAGTCAAGGCCATGCGCGCACTCATCGGCACCGTCTCCATGAACGGCGTCGTCGTCATCGGAGAGGGCGAGAAGGACAACGCGCCCATGCTCTACAACGGCGAGCGCGTCGGCGACCTCACCGGCCCCGAGTGCGACGTGGCCGTGGACCCGGTGGACGGCACGACGCTGACCGCCAAGGGCATGGCCAACGCCGTGTCCGTGCTGGCCGTGGCCGAGCGCGGCACCATGTTCGACCCCTCCGCGGTCTTCTACATGGACAAGCTCGTCACCGGCCCCGAAGCCGCCGACTTCGTCGACATCAACGCGCCCGTCGGCGTCAACATCCGCCGGATCGCGAAGGCGAAGAGGTCCTCGCCCGAGGACGTCACGGTCGTGGTGCTGGACCGGCCGCGCCACGAGGGCATCGTCAAGGAGATCCGCGAGGCCGGCGCCCGTATCAAGTTCATCGCGGACGGCGACGTGGCCGGCGCGATCATGGCCGTACGCGAGGGCACCGGCGTGGACCTGCTGCTCGGCGTCGGCGGCACGCCCGAGGGCATCATCACCGCCTGTGCCATCAAGTGCCTCGGCGGCACGATCCAGGCCAAGCTGTGGCCGAAGGACGACGCGGAGCGGCAGCGCGCCATCGACGCGGGGCACGACCTGGACCGGGTGCTCCAGACGGAGGACCTGGTCAGCGGCGAGAACGTGTTCTTCGTCGCCACCGGCATCACGGACGGCGATCTGCTGCGCGGTGTGCGCTACCGCGCGGAGACCGCGACCACGCAGTCGCTGGTGATGCGGTCCAAGTCGGGGACGATCCGGCAGATCGACTCCACGCACCGGCTCTCGAAGCTGCGCGCGTACAGCCAGGTCGACTTCGAGCGCCCCAGCTGATCCGCCGCCGCTGACCCCGCCGGCCCGCTCCCCCCTGTACGCCCGTACCGCGTTCGTACGGGCCCCCGCGGTCCCGCTCGGCCCCGTACACGCATACAGGGCCCGTACACCCCGTACGGGCCCCGCTGTGCACACCTCCCCCCACCCCTCCGTCACGGGCCGGGGGGGGGGAAAGGGGGGGAGGGTGAGGCAGCAATCGCCCTCCTACCTCACCTCCACACACCATTCCCACGCAAGACAACCATCGATGACGACCACACCCC